>JBMOPC010000068.1:0-8357 GCA_049323915.1 Bacillota bacterium | reverse complement strand
GGAGGATATATACAAAGAGCAGGAAGCCGGGGACGACGTAGAGGAATACCTCGAGGTTGACTGCCCCCGCTGCGGGGAGGTGGTTTGCTTCGATTCCGACATTCTGGAGGATAACGATACCATCGAGGTTACCTGCCCCAACTGTGACGAGGTTGTGTTTATAAACGACGACAACTTTCAGGCTGCTGACGAGCCCGAACAGATTGAGGGAAGACGCACAGCCGATGATGATCTTTAAAGAATCGCACAGTACCCCACGGGGTACTGTGCCCGTTTTTAGACAGGGCCCACGGACATGAAATGCAGGAACGATTCAATCAATATAACTATTTTTTACAGATCCAGCCGCCACAATTAAACCGGCCAAAGGCAAACGCCTGCCTGTGGCGGCTTGCACACGACCATTACCCCCAAAGGGTATGGTTTTTTTTGTTCTACATGGTATTGACTTATTAACCCGGTGGTCTTACAATATCCCCAGTGTTACAATGTTCGTGCGGGGTTTATATGATTAAGGGGGTAAAAAAGATGAGTGAACCCAGAATTGTGATTATAGGCGGAGTGGCCGCAGGTCCCAAGGTTGCCGCCAGATCGCGCAGGCTTGCGCCAAACGCCGACATAACCATCATTGAAAAGGACAGATATATATCATACGCCGGGTGCGGCATGCCCTTCTACCTTGCGGGGTCGGTGCGGGAATTCGGCCACCTGTTCACCACTTCTTACGGAGTAACCCGGGACGAGCAGTATTTCCGGAAGGAAAAGGGAGTAAATGTACTGACCGGAAACGAGGCCGTTGACATCGACCGGGACAAAAAGGAAGTCCTGGTCAAAAATCTGTCTTCCGGTGAAATGTCCCGCATACCTTATGACAAACTGGTCATAGCCACAGGTTCCACTCCCTTCATACCTCCCCTTGAAGGCATTGGCCTAAAGAGGGTGTTCCGCCTAAATCACCCGGAAGACGCCAAAAATATAAAGGAGATCATCGACGACCTAAGCGAGGCCGTGGTCATCGGCGCCGGACTTATTGGCATGGAGGCGGCCGACGCGCTCAGGGAAAAGAAGATATTTGTAACGGTGGTTGAGCTGAAGGACCAGATACTGCCGGGCCTGCTGGACAAGGACATGGCGGACGTTCTCAGGCAAAGGCTGGAGGAACAGGGAATGGAATTCCGCCTTGGAGAGAAGGTATTGAAGATAGAGGGGGACGAAGAGGGCGGAGTTTCCGGTGTGATCACGGAAAATGAAAGGCTTGACGCCGGGATGGTCATCGTGGCGGTGGGAGTAAGGCCCAATGTGGAGCTGGCCGTAAAATGCGGCCTCAGGCTGGGTCAGACCGGAGCAATTGAGGTCAACCAGCACCTCCAGACCAGCGACCCCGACATTTACGCCGTGGGGGACTGCGTTGAGAACCTTCATCTTGTTTCCGGCAGGAAGGTATACATACCACTGGCGTCCACAGCCAACCGCCAGGGCAGGGTTGCCGGCGACAATGTTGTGGGAGGAAAAAGCATTTTCAGTGGAATTCTGGGCACCGCGGTGCTGAGAGTGCTTAACTGGAACGCGGGCAAAACCGGCCTGGGGCAGCAGCAGGCGGAGGAACTGGGGTTCAAGGTTATATCCGCCGTTAACTCGGCCCATGACAAGACCCATTATCACCCCACCCACGGTTTGGTCATAATGAAAATGATTGTTGATCAGGAGAGCGGCAAAATACTGGGTGCCCAGGCCATAGGCCCGGGCGATGTATCCAAGAGGATAGATGTTGCGGCTACAGCCATCCACTTCGGGGCCACTGTTGAGGACCTGGCGGGAGTGGACCTTGGCTACGCGCCCCCCTTCTCCACCCCCATCGACCTTGTCCATCACACCGCTAACATTGTCCGGAACAAGATGGAGGGAGTGGCCCTGACCGTTACGGCCGAAGAGCTGAAGGCCAAGCTGGACGGCGGGGGGGATTTTATTGTGGTGGACGTCCGCACCGCCCAGCAGTTCGCTCCCAAGCACATTGAAGACGACCGGGTGATGCTGGTTACCCTGGGGGACATAAGGGACCGGATAGACGACATCCCCAGGGACAAGGAGATAGTCCTTCTGTGCGCAATGGGAGTCAGAAGCTATGAGGCATTGAGAATACTGCACGGGGCGGGGTTCAAGGACATCAAGTACATGGAAGGGGGCCTTCAGGCCTGGCCCTACGAGCTGGATTAAAAAAGAATGCATAGAATTGGGGAGCCGCTGATTTTTGGTCAGCGGCTTTTAAATTTAAAAAAGGGGCCGGCGCACCTTTTTTTTGTATTTTTAAAATTCCATACCATACCATTAACGTCATAATTTGCCATGTATGGCAATATAGATAGCTTTAGGAGGGGGAAGGCATGTCCGTAAAAAACATAAACAGCAGCCATTTTACAGAGCACGGCCAGCCTTGGCCCGAAATAGCGCCTTTACTGCCCCCTAATCTGAGGAAACTGATTTTGGGGGTCAGGCCCGAGATGCTTTGCCGGGTGGAGGAAATAAGGATACGCACATCCAGGCCGGTAATGCTGGGCCTCGACTGCGCAGACGTGATGCTGACCGAAACCGGGGAGGTGGCGGAAAGCAGCCTTAAGGCATACAGGGCCAGCGTGGAGGATGTTGAAAGGTGCCTTCACCTGATCAGCGGATCTTCCATCTACGCGCTGGAGGAAGAGATAAGAAACGGCTTTATAACCATACCGGGGGGCCACCGGGTGGGGCTTACCGGAAAGGCGGTGCTGGACGGGGGAAAGGTCAAAACCCTCAAGTACTTCTCCGGCATCAACATAAGGATCTCAAGGGAGGTTATCGGGGCTGCCGCCTCCCTGATGCCCCTGATCGTGGACCGGGAAAAGGGCACGGTA
Organism: Bacillota bacterium; assembly: GCA_049323915.1. Classification (GTDB taxonomy): domain Bacteria; phylum Bacillota; class Desulfotomaculia; order Desulfotomaculales; family Desulfocucumaceae; genus BRHc4a. Next base: position 5,472 of record JBMOPC010000068.1, on the reverse strand, counting down.
TTCCATACAATGCTCTTTTCACCGCCAAGGTGCGGTAAAACCACCGTATTGAGAGACGCAGTCAGGCTGATCAGCGATGGGGCCCCTCAGTACGGCCTCACCGGCCAGACCGTGGGGCTGGTGGACGAAAGGTCCGAAATAGCAGGGTGCTACAGGGGAGTCCCCAGCCGCAACATAGGCACCCGCACCGATGTGCTTGACGGCTGCCCCAAGGCCGAGGGCATGACCATGCTGCTCAGGTCCATGGGCCCCTCGGTCATTGCCACCGATGAGATAGGCAGGATTGAGGACGTCAGGGCCATAGAAGAGGTTTTGAATGCCGGCGTCAGGGTGATATTTACTGTGCACGGATCGTCACTGGAGGAGTTGGCCGCCAGGCCGGCTCTTAATTATCTGATAAAACTGGGAATGGTTGACCGCTACGTTCTTCTGGGAAGGGACCCAAAGGCGGGAGCGGTGAGGAGGGTGTTTGACGCCGGGGATGTGTCGAAAAAGGGGGTGGCGTCATGATCAAGCTTATGGGCACACTGCTGCTGGTGGCGGCCGGAGGCGCGGCCGGGATGATGGTGGCGCGCCAGTACGCCAGAAGGCCGGGCGAATTGAAATCAGTGCTGTCGTCCATACAGATGCTGGAAACCGAAATAATATTTGCGGCCACACCACTGGCCGAGGCGCTGGAAAGGGCTGCCGCCGGATCAGACCGTGTTGTGGCGGATTTTTTCCGGAGAGCGTCCCGCGACCTGCTCCCGGTAAACGGGCGCACCGCCGGTGAAGCGTGGGAAAGGGCGATGGGCGAACTGTACGCCGCCAGCTCACTTTCAAAAAGGGACATGGCCATACTGGGAAGCCTTGGCAGGGCGCTGGGCATTTCCGACCGGGATGACCAGGCGAAACATCTGAGGCTGGCCTGCGAACAACTTAAAATGGAGATATCCAGGGCGGAGGAAGAGGCTGCGAAAAACTCAAGAATGTGGAATTACCTGGGTTTCTGCGGCGCCCTGGCGGCGGCGATAATACTTTATTAACCGGAGGTGGCGGCAATGGGATCAGATATAAATCTTATCTTTAAAATCGCCGGGGTCGGCATACTGGTGGCGGCGGCCCACTGGGTGCTCAAAAGCGCGGGCAAAGAGGACTATGCCTTTATCACAACACTGGGGGGGGTTGCGGTGGTGCTGGTGTGGGTCATCTACCAGCTCGGCAATCTGTTTGATCAGGTGAAATCAGTCTTCAAGCTATTCTGACGCAAAGGGGTTTTTGCCGGTGGACATCATGCAGATAGTCGGACTGGGCCTGGTGGCAGCCGTGCTGGCGGTGGTATTAAGGCACAACAAGCCTGAAATGGCCATGTTTCTCAGCATAGCACTGGGCATAATCATTTTTGTGGTCATGCTTGCAAAGATAGGATCAGTGCTGGAGGTTTTAAAGGACCTCTCCGCCAGGGCCAATCTCAGCATGGTTTATCTGGGAACAATCCTGAAGATAGTGGGCATCGCCTATATAGCCGACTTTGGCGCTCAGATCTGCCGGGACGCCGGAGAAGGGGCCGTTGCCTCAAAAATAGAGTTCGCGGCAAAAATTCTGGTGCTGGTGCTTGCGGTGCCCGTAGTTGTGGCGGTGCTTAATTCGCTGCTTAAGGTAGTGCCTTGAGGTGATGAAATGCGCGTTTTATTCAGTATTGCGCTGCTTGTGTACATGGTCTTTCTTCCTGTGGCCGCCGCCTGGGCCGAAGTTGCAGCCGGAAGAGATGAAAAACAGGGCACCGAGCTGGACCTTCAGGAGATAAACAGGTATGTGGCACAGCTTGACTCGGAAATAAAAAAAGCAACTCCCGACATAAATTTCAGGCATCTGGTGCATAAAATCGCCCGGAACGAAATAAGCCTTCATCCCAAAGACATTGCGCAAAGCACAGCCTCATACCTGTTCAGGGAGGTTGTGGCCAACTGGTCCCTGCTGGGAAAGCTGGTCATACTGGCGGTAATATGCGCGGTGCTGCAAAACCTGGCCTCGGCCTTCGACAGAAGCTCCACCGGCCAGCTATCCTACATGGTAACCTACCTGGTACTGGCCACCCTGGCCATAGGTTCCTTTACCGTGGCTGTTGACGCGGGCCGGGAAGTGGTGGACCGCATGGTGGTCTTTATGCAGGCCATTCTGCCGGTGCTGCTGACCCTTCTGGTGGCGGTGGGAGGCTTTACTGCGGCAGCCATTTACCAGCCTGTGGTATTTGTAAGCATCGCCCTGATCGCAACGATTATACGAAATGTAATACTCCCGCTCATACTTTTTTCAGCCATACTGGTGCTGGTAAGCAATCTTTCACCCAAATTCAAGGTTTCAAATCTGGCAGCTCTTTTAAGGAATATTGCCATGGGACTTTTGGGGGCCATGAGCACCATTTTTCTAGGCGTTATTTCAATACAGGGAGTGGCCGGGGCGGTGGGGGACAGTGTGGTGCTCCGCACGGCCAAATTCGCCACCGACGCCTTCATTCCCGTGGTGGGGGGAATGTTTTCAGACGCCCTTGAGGCCATAGTAAGCTCGTCCCTGCTGATAAAAAACGCCGTCGGGATCGCCGGGGTGGCGGTTGTGCTGGCCATTATGCTCATGCCCCTTCTGAAAATACTGTGCCTGGCCCTGATATACAAGCTGGCCGGCGCCATGATACAGCCGGTTGAGGACGGCCAGATGGTGGACTGCCTAAACGACCTGGGCAACAGCCTCCTGCTGGTGTTTGCCGTGGTGGCGACGGCCGGGTTGCTTTTCTTTTTCACACTTACAATACTGGTGGCGGTGGGAAATCTAACGGTTATGCTGAGGTGAACGGGGCGGGGAGGGTCATAGCTTGGACACGCTGCGGGTGCTGGTACAAAATCTCATTATAATAGTGGTGCTTTCAGTTTTGCTGGAAATGCTGCTGCCCGGCGGAGAGATGAGAAGATACTCCAGGATGGTTTTGGGACTCATGGTTATAGTAGCCGTAATTCAGGCCGCCAGCGGGATAACCGGCGGAGGGCTGTTCAGGGAGGTTGAGGAGTACGCCTGGCGCAGCGGGCCCGATGCCGCCCAGAGGTTGGACATACTGGAAAAGGGCCGTGAGCTGGAGGCCGCCGGTAAAATAAAGGCGCTGGACCAGTACCGGAAGGGAATAGAAAGACAGGTGTCGGCGCTGGCGGGAATGGATAGCAGGGTCAGGCTGGCGGCCGTTGATGTAAGAATACAGAATGACCCCTCCAAAAAGGATTTCGGCAGGATAACAGAGGTGGAGCTGGTCTTGTCCGGCGGGGAGGGACAAAAGGACAGCGATATAAAGCCGGTGGAGACTGTTTCCGTTGCTGTGGGCCAGGAAAAATCAACATCCCCGGGAGGCGGGAAGCCTCCCCCGGAATACGCCGAGGCCGCTAAAAGCGCGGCGGCCAGGGTGGCCAATTTTTACAACCTTTCACCGGAACAGATCAAGGTCAGGTTTAATTGATGGGAGGGATAAGGATGTCAGTATTCAGCGAATGGTTCGGCAGGGCCGGCAGCGGAGGTGAAGGTCCCGGCAAAATAAGCAGGAAAAAGTTTTATGGGCTGGCAGCGGCCGTACTGCTGGGAGTAAGCCTTATCATACTGGGGGGCGGCGACGGGAGGGAGACTCCGCCGCCCGTCGGCGACAAAAGATCGGACTCCGCCGGGGCTGCCGTGGAACAGACCGGCCGGCACAGTACGATGATGGCCGGAGAGGAAGAGGCCCTGGCCGCAAAACTGCAGGCCATGCTGGAAAGGATAGAAGGATCGGGGGAGGTAAAGGTTACAGTAAGGCTGGCCTCCTCCGCCAGGGAGACCTTCGCCACAAACACAACGGCGGGAAGGAAAAACACTCTGGAGAAGGACCAGGGCGGGGGGACCAGGACAATTAACGAAAACACCGACTCCACCCAGATTGTTATAGCCAAGAACGGAAAGGGCGATTTACCGGTTGTTGAAATGGAAACCGCCTCCAGGATTGCCGGAGTCCTGGTGGTGGCCGGCGGTGCCTCAAACCCCCGGGTGAAGGAAAATCTGTTTAACGCCGTACGGGTATCTCTGAATGCCGACCCGCACAAAATACTGGTCCTGCCGGGAGAGGGCGGTGTCAAAAGATGATGTTCATCAACTTCAGGAATCTCTTTATTACCCTTATGTTCATCGCCGGGGCGGCAACACTTTTATTGGGCTATAGCGGGGTCGCCGGACTGCTTTTTTCCGGAGGGCAGGCCCCGGTGGACAGCCAGATAACCAGTCCTCAGCCTGCCGTCACCGGCATTAATCCCGGCGGCGGCAAAACCGGGGTGGGGCAGTCCCGCCCGGAGCCGGCCGCAGGTGGGCCGGACGGTTTCTTCGTTGAGTACAGGCTTCATAGAGACAGAGCAAGAAGCCAGCAGGTGGAGATACTGAAAGATATAATAGAGAGCCCCTCTTCCACGCAGGACACCTGCAAGGCGGCCCAGGAGCAGCTTCTGAACCTCAGCAGGAACGTTTCCAAAGAAGCCCGGGTCGAAAATCTGCTAAAGGCCAAAGGATACCGGGAGGCGGTTGTATGCGTGGACCAGAAGGGGGCAACGGTGGTTATCGAAAGCCGCGGCCTCACCCCGGCCGAAGAAAGCAGGGTGATTGACATTGTTTCCAGGGAGACCGGATTTGGAGAGCAGGGAATAATAATAGTTCCCAAGGTCTGAGTGCACCGGTATAAAACAGTTTTCACAACCCCCTTAAGTGAAGGGGGTTTTAATCTTGCTTGACTGCCAAAATTAGATCTTCTGTCCTCAGTTCCGAAAAGGCAACACCTAACCAAGCCCTTCACAAAGGGTTCAACAGCGTAGCTCTTTAAGACAAAACAACTAAGAAAAACCTTAAGCAGCTTCGATCTTGACCTGGCAACCAAACATCTCAAGCTGTTTGATAGCACGCTTGGCAATGGCCTTGGAATTAACTTTAGCAAAGTAATCGGCGCCCATTTCCTGGCAAGGCAGGGGATTCTTCAACATACAATAGATGATGACCAGAATGGTATGGGCAACAGCAACAGCGGCTTTGTTGGCGCCGCGCCTGGCAGCTATCCGGCGGTACTGAGCAGAAAGATACGTATCCTTGGTATGTGAAGCTGATTTGGCGGCCTGGATCAACGTAGTGCGCAAGAGCGGATTCCCCTTTTTGCATTTAGCTTTCTTGCGCTTGCCGGCGCTCTCGTTATTCCCTGGAGAGAGTCCCGCCCACGAGGCGATGTGTGACGTGCTGGGGAAACGAGACATATCCGTGCCAATGCAGGCCAGGACGACCTGGGCGCTTCTCACCCCAATACCGGGGATACCATCAAGAAGTATGATCTCCTGCTCAAAAGGGCGCATCTGCTCCTCTACTTCCTTGTCAAGCCTGGCGATCTCTTGATCGAGATAGTCGATGTGCCGCAACTGCATGGAAATCATCATCCGCTGGTGTTTACCCACC
>JBMOPC010000067.1:0-8807 GCA_049323915.1 Bacillota bacterium | reverse complement strand
GGTGGAAGATTGCTGGTGTTTTCGATTGAATAGATTGCAGCAAGATTGTAGTAAACAGGGTAAAAGCAAAAGACTCCGGCTTCCCGGAGTCTTGATTTTTCTGGTGGGGATGACTGGTTTCGAACCAGTGGCCTCTTGAATGTGAGTCAAGCGCTCTCCCGCTGAGCTACACCCCCGAAATGTTCACTTGTTGTGTGCAAAAAACATTTTATCACAACCGTTACCGCTTGGCAAGTTTTTTGGTGAGAGAAATATATTCCGGCTCTCCTGAGACGTGGTGCGGAGGTTATGTAAAATATGTTCCAGGAAAACTGCAGCCCTCGAAGCAGGGCTGCAGGAGAAAGAGTATTATGGTGAAAAAATGATAAAAAACAGTTAACTGCAAGAATTTTGCAAAACAACAAAGAAGGAAGTTTTCTGGGAAGGGCGAATATCCATTATCAGGGTTTTATTTTTTTCGACATGAGCTGATACCATGAGCAGGGGGCAATATCATTTTGAAACGCCGTCAGCCCGAAAAAAAAGGCAGTCACGAGCGGTGGTTGATCACGTACGCTGACATGATTACCCTTTTGCTCATTTTTTTCATTGTGATGTACACTCTCAGCAGGATCGATGTAAAAAAATTTCAGGCACTGTCCACATCCCTTACCAAGGCCATGGGGGCGGGCAGCCTGATGCTGAACAGCCCCGGGCCGTCGGTGGTGCCGGGACTGGCCGGTACGGAAAATCCGGTTCACAGCATTGAGACTATACAACTGGACAATATCAAAAGGGAAATGGAGAAATATATTAAAGACTCAAACCTTCAGGCTAAGGTTTCGGTAACCTCCGAGGAGCGGGGGGTGGTTCTCTCCTTCCAGGGAGAATTGCTTTTCCACCTCGGATCAGCGGAATTAACCCCCCAGGCAAGGGATATTATCAGCAAGGTAGGCCCAATGCTGGCTGCGGTGCCTAACTACATGAGGATCGAGGGCCATACCGACAACCTTCCCATAAATACCGTCCAGTATCCTTCCAACTGGGAGCTTTCGGCGGCGAGAGCCACAAATGTATTAAAAGAATTTATAAACAATTTCGGCATTCATCCGCAGAGGATGTCGGCTGTTGCGTACGGTGAATACAGGCCGCTGGTTAAAAATGATTCCGACGCCCACAGGCAGATGAACCGGCGGGTAAACATCGTGATACTGCGAAGCAAGTTCGGTCAGGCCGAGGCCGGGGCAGGGTCTTTCGCAGCGCCGGCCGGAGCTTCAGGCGGCCAGTAACAGCCTTTTCTGAAAGTCTGAAAGTCTGAAAGTCTGAAAGGAAGATAGGTTTTTACACATGGATCTGCCACTGGTTTTAGGCTTACTTTTTGGCGTATTGTCTCTGGCGGGGGGCTATCTCCTGGAAGGCGGCCACCTTGGGTCGCTGCTCCAGTACACCGCCGCCATAATAGTATTTGGGGGCACCTTTGGCGCCACCGCCATCAGCTACAGCATGGCGGAGCTGAAAAACATACCAAAGTTGTTTAAGATAGCCCTCTTTCCAAAGCAGCAGGAGCCTGCACAGATTATAGACCTTATTGTGAGCCTTGCCGACGAGGCCCGGCGTGAAGGGCTTTTATATCTTGAAAACAGGCTGGATGAAATAGACGACCAATTTCTCAGAAAAGGCGTGCAGCTTGTTGTGGACGGCACTGATCCCGAGCTGGTCCGCAGCATTATGGAGGTGGAGCTTTACGCCATTGAAGAGAGACACCACGTGGGCAGCTCTATTTTTGAAACAGCCGGGGGATACGCTCCCACCATGGGCATCATAGGCACTGTTATGGGACTTGTGCACGTGCTGGGCAACATGAGTGACCCCAACTCACTGGGCCCGGCCATAGCCGTTGCCTTTATGGCAACTCTTTACGGTGTGGGAAGCGCAAATGTTCTTTTTCTGCCGCTGGGGGCGAAGCTGGCTAACCTCAGCAAAAAGGAATCGACCCTTCGCATGTTGATGATTGAAGGGATAGTGTCTTTACAGGCCGGTTACAACCCGATGCTGATCAGGGAAAGGCTTTCGGCATTCCTCAACCCTGAGAACCGCGTCCGGGACAGAAGGGGCGAGGAGGAGTAATAAGGACACCAAAAAGGAACGGTGATAAATATGCATGACATGAAACAAGGGCTTTCAGAAGATCAGATTGTGGTTTTCAAACTTCATGACCAGTTATACGGAGTCAATATCGCCTCGGTTCTTGAAATTATTAAAGTGGATACTGTAACCAGGGTTCCCGGCGCCCCTCACTTTATCGAAGGCATAATAAATCTCAGGGGTAAGGTTGTGCCCGTAATGGACCTTGGTTTAAGGTTCGGACTGCAGCAGTCCAAAATATCGGACAGCACCAGAGTTATAATCGTGGAGGCAGGAGGTGTCACCACGGGTATGATTGTGGACTCGGTGTCCGAAGTTCTCCGCCTGCCGTCGTCCAGTCTTGAGCCCGTGCCAGCCATAATAGCGGAGTCGGGGATGGAAGCCCTGAAAGGTGTGGCCCTGGTGGACAGGCGCATGATTATTATACTGGATTTGGGAAAATTGCTCTATGATCATGAAAAGAATGAGTTGAGGGGTTTTCGCTGTTAAATCACTAAGTAAAAAAGGGTGGTGCCGATAGTGTTTAGCGATGTCGAAATGACGGTCTTCTTGGAAGAACTGGAGGAAAAAATTCAGTCCATCAATGATAATGTGCTGCTGCTTGAAAGAGATGGAGGAAGCCCGGAAGTAATTCAGGAAATATTTCGTGCCGCCCACACAATAAAGGGTTCGTCCGGGGTTATGGGGTATGAGAAAATGGCCCGGCTTACCCATGAGATCGAGAACCTTTTTGACAGGCTGCGACAGGGTACCATGGAGGTTACCACCCATCTGGTGGATGTTTTGTTTGAAGCCCTGGACACCCTTAAGATGTTGAAAGATGAGATAACCGGGGACGGCCGGGAGGTCCATGCCGAGGATGTTATTTTAAAGATACGGGCCTGCCAGGAGAGCCCGGGCGGAGAACAGGCCCCAGCGAAGGAGACAGTCGGCGGCCCTGGCCCCGGACAGCCGGTTGAGGGCCCGGTTGTAGACGACTTGATGATGAATATGATCAGGGAGGCCGAGGTCAGGGGCTTTCAGGTATACTGGATCAAAGTGAGTGTCGACCCGGGATGCCAGATGAAAAACGTCAGGGCCTTCCTGGTTTTTGAAACTTTGCAGCAGGCAGGTGAAATAATAAAAAGCGAGCCTGCCGCAGACGACCTTCAGGAGGGTAGGTATGACCTGTCCTTTGCTTTGTTTTTTGTCACAAAGGAAGATATAGGGCATGTAAAGAACCTGATCATGTCCATAGCCGAGATAGATTCAGCTGAAATTGTCCTTCTGGACTCCGTGGAGGAAAACGGATATTCCGAGGCTGACGAAGAGGATGGGCACCCGGAAGAGGTCAAGAGGGATGATAATGCCCAGCGGCTGTCCGCCGGGACTGAAAAGAATACCATTAAAACCGTCAGGGTGGATGTGCAGAAACTGGACAATCTGATGAATCTGGTAAGTGAGCTGGTAATCGACCGCACAAGGCTTGACCGTTTTGTGGAGATCTTTGAAAACAAGTATGGATCGGAAGAGCTGGTGGAGGATATCGTGGAGATATCCAATCACCTTGGACAGATAACCACGGATTTGCAGGACGAGATTATGAAGGCACGGATGCTTCCCGTGGCCACAGTATTTAACAGGCTGCCCAGGATGGTCCGGGACATTGCCCAGAAGCTGAACAAAGAGATTGATTTTATAGTGGAGGGCAAGGAAACCGAGCTGGACAGGAATGTCATAGAGGTTATAGGGGATCCCCTCATTCACCTGATCAGAAATGCCATAGACCACGGCATTGAGTCCCCTGAAGAGCGCCAGCGGCTTGGCAAGCCCAGAAAGGGCCGGGTGTTTTTAAAGGCCTCCTATGTGGAGAGCCATATAGTGATAACTCTGTCGGATGACGGAAAGGGCATCAACCCCGGGAAACTCAAGGAATCAGCCCTTAAAAAAGGTCTAATCAGGCAGGACGCCCTGGACAGGATGAGCGACAGGGAGGCGCTGGACCTTATTTTTATCCCGGGTTTCTCCACCGCCGGGGAGGTCAGCGATGTTTCCGGCAGGGGTGTCGGGATGGATATCGTCAGGAACCAGATTGAGCAGATCAACGGCACGCTGGAGTTTAACTCGGAGCTTGGTTTGGGCACAATGTTCAGCATAAAGCTTCCCCTTACGCTTGTAATCGTCAGGGCGCTGATGGTGGGAATGGGCGACCAGGTATTCGCCTTCCCCCTCTCCAATGTTATGGAAACCCTCGCCATAAAGAAATCGGACATAAAAATGATACGCCACAGCGAGGTCATAGTGGTAAGGGGAAGGGTTCTTCCCCTGGTCCGCCTGGCCCACCTTTTCCAGATGGAGAACGGGGAAGGCAGCGATAAGCTTTATGTGGTGGTGCTGGGTTCAGGTGAAAGAAGAATAGGTGTTGTTGTGGAGAAGCTTATTGGGGAGCAGGAAATAGTGATAAAGACCCTGGGCAGCTACCTGGGGCAGATGACCGGACTTTCCGGCGCAACCATACTGGGTGACGGCAGGGTGGCCCTCATAATTGACGCCAAGGGGATCGTCAAGGATACAGGCAAAGAGGATATAGCATATGCCAATTAGGGTTTTGGTGGTTGACGACTCTTCACTGATGAGGCGTCTAATCGTCAGATTTCTGGAAGAGGACATAAACATAAAGGTAATTGACACCGCAGCCGATGGTGAGGAGGCCATAAGAAAGGTACAGAATCTAAGACCCGATGTGGTCACACTGGATGTTGAAATGCCGGTACTGGACGGACTGGCCACTCTGGGCAGGCTTATGAGGATTTCCCCGGCGCCGGTGGTTATGTTGAGCGCACATACAACCGAGGGCGCCAGGGCCACACTTCAGGCGCTGGCCCTTGGAGCGGTGGATTTTGTGGCAAAGCCCACCAGGCCGGGGGATATGGCCGCCATGGTGGCCGATTTGAAGTTCAAGATCAAGGCCGCGGCCCAGGCAAGCCTGAGAAGGGCTCCGGCTACTCCCGCCCGTCCGCTGGTCAGGCCCAGGCCCCCCATTGAAGCGGCCGAGCCGAAGAGTGGCTATGCTTCTGTTGCCGGTACAGGGGGCGGGAAAATTGAGCTGGTGGTTATCGGGTCGTCCACCGGAGGACCCGCCGCCCTCCAGCAGATTATTCCCCTGCTTCCGGAAAACCTTCCGGCGGGAGTGGTGATTGTCCAGCATATACCGGTGGGTTTTTCGGGGCCGCTGGCGGACCACCTGGACCGGAAATCAAAGGTAAAGGTAAAGCACGCGGAGCAGGGCGACAGGGTGGCCCCGGGGCAGGTGCTGGTGTCTCCGGCCGGCTATGACCTTTATTTCAGGGGTGGGCCCGGTTCCGCTACAGTTTACCTTGACCCCGGCAGGGGACCGGTTTCGCCCGGAGGGTTCAGGCCGTCGGTGGATGTGGTGATGAAATCGGCTGCGGAGACACTGGGCTGTCATGCCATGGGGGTGCTGCTTACCGGAATGGGAAAGGACGGCGCCCAGGGGATGGTGGCCATAAAAAAGCAAAACGGGCATACGGTGGCGGAGTCCAAAAGCACCTGTGTGGTGTACGGCATGCCCAGGGCGGCAATAGAGATGGGCGGCGCCGGGAAGGTTTTGCCGCTTAATGAGATTGCGGGAGAGATTATAAGATCGGTGTGATATGGAGAAGGAGACAGGAGTCAGAAGTCAGAAGTCAGAAGTCATAATGAGGGATAAAAAGAATTAAAGTTATTTTGATTGATGACGATATAGAGTATAAGAAATGGTTTTGGCAGGGTGATAACTGTGAAAATAAACAACTACGGCAGCATCCCGGATATTATGAAGGCCTACAATTCCCAGAGGAAGGACCGGGCGGATTCCAGGAAGGATTTTCCCGTTAACCCGGGGAAGGATGCCCTTGAGCTTTCCGACCGGGCCAGGGAACTGCAGGAGATCAAGGCCGGACTCAGGGATTTGGCCGGGGTCCGGGATGAGAAGGTGGAGCAGCTTAAAAGAGAGATAAAGTCCGGCACATACAGGGTGGATGCCGGAAAAATAGCCGGGGAGATGATAATGGAGAGGCTCCTTGATAAGCAGGTGTGAGGAGAGTAGTTAATGGAGTCTTTATTCCTTGAATTAAAAGCAATACTGGAAGTGCAGAAAGAGACAATGAAACAGCTGCTGAACACAGCCCGGGAACACAACCGGGCTTTGCGTCAATTAGACATGGAATTGCTAAACACGGTGCTGCGCAGGGAAGAGGAGCTGACAGCCGCCTTAAACAGGCAGGATAAGGTAAGGGAAAAAATTGCGGCCGGTCTGTCGGAGGCGGCCTTTTTGCCTGGAGATGCCACACTGGGCCTGCTGGCAGGCAGGGCTCCCGCCCACCTGGAAAAAGACATCGGAGAAATTTCAGATGAGATGAAAAGTATTGTCTCACAGTTGAGGGAATTGAACGATCAGAACGGCATGCTGACAAAGCAGGCCATGCGGGTTAACGAGATGATGCTCAATGCGCTGGCCCCCGGGAGAAAGAAAACTTATTCGCCGCAAGGCGTGGCCAAAGAGAGTATACAGGTGTCGCTGCTGGATAAAAAGGCGTGACGGAAGGAGTCAGAAGCCGGGAGCCAGAATCCAGTAGTCAGTAGTAATTAGCCGGTTATTCATAATTAAATGACAGAATTCGCGGAGGTCATCGAAAACACAAATAAATTTGTCGTCTGACTTCTGAATTCTGTATTCTGTTTTAAAAGGTGGTTATATTGCCATGCCGGGCACATTTTTTTCACTGGAAACAGGCAGGAGAGGAATTCAGACACACCAGAGGGCGCTGGATGTTACCGGCCATAACCTGGCCAATGCCAGCACCGAGGGCTATACCAGGCAGGAGGCGGTGTTTTCACAGACAACCCCCTATACCGCGCCCGACCTGAACAGCCCGGGAAGTCCCGGGCAGCTGGGCACCGGCATAACCACCAGCCTGATAAGAAGAATACGGGATGAATATCTGGACCCCCAGATGCGCAGGGCCAATACCGACCGGTATTACTGGGAGGACCAGATAGGCATATTCAAAAGGGTTGAGGCCAGCTTCGCCGAGCCGGCGTCCTCCGGCATCGGGGATCAGTTGGTGGAGTTTTTCAAGGGATGGCAGAACCTGAACAACAATCCCCAGGACCCCGGCGTCAAGGCCTCGGTCAAAGAAATGGGAGTGCAGATGGCCTCCCTTATGACCTATACATACAACCAGCTGACCGACTTGCAGGAAAGCATTGCAAGGCCGGGAACCCTGCCGGAAGTGGAAAGCGGCATGCTGAAAGACCAGGTGGCGCGGGTCAATGACCTGATGGTGCAGATTCAGAACCTGACAAATGATATCATGAGAATATACAGGGTGGGGCAGCAGCCCAACGACCTTGTGGACAAGCGTGATCTCCTGCTGGATGAGCTGTCCAAATTAGGTCCATTGACTGTGACAAACAAGACAGCCGATGGAAAGCCTACAGGCGAGATAACCATGACCTTCCTGGGCGCCACCATAACAACCGTTCCCCGGATGAACACCTCGTTTTCATTAAAGATCAACGACCAGGCCGGGCCTGAATACGGCCATATCGAACTGCATGAAGCCTCCCTGGGAAGGATAGTCGACCTTACCGCCGAGGCGAACAACATTTACAAGGGCGGGTCGCTGCTGGGACTGGAAAACGCAAGGCAGAGCATTATCAGCTTTAAGAAAGCGCTGAATGATATGGCGGTCAATCTCAGGGATAAGATTAAAAGCAAAAACAATTCTCCTCCCCCTGCGGCAATAAAGGACTTTTTCATGGGATCTCTTGAAACTGGAAACTTTGCGGTCAACAACGCGGTGGTCAGCAACCCGGACGTTATCGACGGGACCAAGGCTGCTTTGATTGCCGGTATACGTAAGGAAGACATGGACGGATCCAGGAAATACACCCTTGAGGAAAGCTACGCGATGCTTATTACCGACGTGGGCAACAAGGCCAGCGGCACTGACGGAATGGCGGCCAGCCAGCAGGCGATACAGGAGCAGCTGCGCAATCTCAGGGAGTCTGTATCAGGGGTGTCGGTGGACGAAGAGCTGACAAAAATGGTGCAATTTCAGTACGGATTCCAGGCCTCGGCCAGGGTGGTAAGCATGGTGGACGAACTGCTGGATGTGATCATTAACAGAATGGCCATATAGGGGTGTGTTATAAGTGAGAATAACCAACAGAATGATCGCCAACAACCTTAACAGGGGCATCCAGAGGAACCTGAGCCAGGTGGCCAGATCCCAGGAGCAGTTGGCTACAGGCAAAAGCATGCTGCGTCCCAGCGACCGCCCGGAGAATCTCAGTCAGCTTCTTTCCATAAAAGCCACTCTCTCGTACATGGTGCAGTACGACCGCAACCTGGACGACGGACTGAGCTACCTTAACCTCAACGACAGCTCCATGCAGACTCTGGGGGACATTTTGAATCAATCGGCGGAAATGGCGGTACAGGGTGCGAACGGGACTATGACAAGGGAAGATATGGCCGCTTTGGGAGAGCAAGTAGATAAAATGATAGACCACGTGGTGGACCTGGCCAATTCCAGTGTGGGCGGCAGGTACATATACGCCGGCACAAAAAACAGCTCGCCACCATTTAAAAGGATAGGGGATACTATAACTTATACAGGTGACCTGAACGGCATATA
>JBMOPC010000066.1:0-8967 GCA_049323915.1 Bacillota bacterium | reverse complement strand
CCGGGCTATTTAATTATTTCAAGAAAGCAAGGGGTTAATACCTTTTCAATCCATTGAGAATTTCCTTATAACTTCTGTAGGCGGAAGCACCGATTCGTATTACATCAATATTTGTGTTATATACCAAATGCTTCAATCCCGGCACACCTATGAGAGTAATGAGCCTGTCATAGAACTCATTTTTTGCCGCGTTATTAAAGAGTTCCCGTAAAACCAGGGCGTGCAGCATTTCCTGCTTAAGTCGAAAAAGCAAATCCTCATAATACAGACCTGTGGCAATAGCCCGAGCGGCCAGCACTCCGCTTTCTAATGCAGGTAACAGGCCGAATCCAAGGAAGGGATCCAACATCCCACCGGCTATACCTGCAAACATAACATTCCCCACCTGGTGAGGGTAAACGAAACCGGCATTGTGCTCCACTACAACCTCGTTAATCTGTTCAAAGGTTAGCCGTTCTATTTGCCAGAAAAGTTTCCATTTTTCCCTGGCTTCTTCAACCGTTGCTTCCGGCACCACTAAGCCCAGAAAAGCCTTCTTTTTATCAAACGGGCACAGATAGGCATATGCCGTCTTGCAATATCGGGTGTCCAACCACACAATCATTTTGGTCCTGTCAAAATTCCCGAGGACCGTTCCCCCAATCAGTTTGGTAGGATAAACCAACGACCAGACTCCGGCCATACGGCTCATGTTATAGCTGCCATTAGCCACCACTATATAATCAAATTGACCGGATAGTTCGGAATAATCGTTTACTTGTGTATTAGTAACAATTTCGGCTTTCAGTTTTTTGAAAAGTTGACTCTCGACCGAGGCAGCGTCTTGCCCGCGCATGAAAAAGTACCCCAGGCTTCCGGTAACGTCAACTCTCTTTTGGGGCGAATAATGGGTAATGGTTTTTATCCTGTTGAGAGGAAGCACATCCAGGTTAAATTTTCCCCGGAGTAATGAAAGAAGGTCATACGGCCTGGTGTACAGGTTCAAATACGCCGCAATATGTTCAAAAAGCTCCCCCGGCCTGTGTCTCTGCTCGAAGATGACTGGCGAAATACCATATCTTTCAAGTTCAAGGGCGCAGGACAGCCCTGACGGCCCAGCGCCAACTATAGCAACATTCATCCATCCATCCCCTGCACTCAAACATTTGCAAGCCTTCCCATCAAATGGGGGGCTTGTCTATTTTCTTTGATCATCCCTTCCTGGAAGCCACCTGGGGAGGGTTGATTAATGCGTGGCGTGTTGAAGCCAGGGACATGGTTTTTTGGTAAAATTCAATTTCACTTGACAGGAAGCCCTTGAACATATCTCTGATATCTTCCCTGGCCGCCGAAAAAAACGACCTGACATGATAATCTACAGCCACCTGTGCGGCACTGATTAAATATTTGATAATCTCTCCATCATTCATTTTGATTTTATTGACAACCCCGGGCGGCCCCTGCTTTACCCGCCTGACCGGGCGGGCTGGAACTGTGAAATCTTCCTCCTTAAGCTTGTTTTCCAGTTTCTCAAGGTGAAGAATAACCATATTATTCAGGCCGCTATTCAATAATTTTATCAATTCCTGGTCTGTGGTGTTGGCGATAAAGATTTCAAGATTAGACATGCTAATGTGCCTCGCGTTGATGTGATCCCATAGTATAGCCACCTCTCCCATGTTGAGGCCATTTTCTTTGGCCGTTGCGGGCGGGGGCGGCCTTTTAACCCGCCTTTTATTGGCTAAAAGATCTATAAGCTCATAAATTTTCATATCATTAAAAAGCAAATCCGTATAAACTTTTCGCACCGATTCCCTGGTGGCCGCCCCCACCGCCCGGGCGTCCTGAATTAACATTACCTGGGTCAGGGCTACCAGATCCCTTAGAACCTCGTCATCATCCAATTTCACTTCCTGCCCAGCCCCCGGCTTGCCCTGCAGAATTTTGGAGGGGGGCTGCGGAGGGACGGTAAACCCTTCCTGTTTTAATAGCTTTTCAAGGGGGTTAATGCGGGTAAGCGTGTTTCCCTTGACAATACCCTGGAGTAACAGGTGCAGTTCACTGTCCTCGGTATTCATCCGGTAGTTTTCAATAATGGAAATGACGTTGTACCCGGAGGTTAAAGATTCCCACAGGTAGTATATCTCGCCGGCGTGCAGGGGCTTGTCACTCTCCGTCCGGGCAAAAGGCAGCAATTTTTTAAATACGTCCATTTTATCATCCCTTGTAATAAATTATCCTCTCTTGGATGTTACCACCGGCGGGTTGCTCAGAGCGTTCCGGGCGGAGGCAATGGACATAATCCTTTGATAGTACTCTATCTCGGTGGAAAGAAAATGTTTGAACATGTCGCTGACATCTTCCCGGCCGGCTATGGTAAATGACCTTACGTGCTGGCTGATGGCCACCTGCAGCGCGGCTATGACCAGTCTTATAACTTCGCTGTCACTCATTACAATTTTATTGACCTGGCCGGGCGGCCCCTGCTTAAGACGCCTCACCGGGCGGGAGGGAATGGTAAAACCCTCTTCCTTAAGCTTATTCTCCAGTTGTTCCATTTGAGGGATAACCACTTTTTCAAGTCCGTCTTTAAGGAGCATGACCAGTTCCGGGTCATTGCTGTTGGCGATAAATACCTCCAGGTTTACTACACTCTTGTGCCTGGCGCCCAATTGATCCCACAGAGTGAACACCTCACCGAAGTCAAGGCTGTTGTCCCTGGCGGTGGCGGGGGGCGGGGGGCTGTATACCTTCCTTCTTTTGCCAAGGCCAAGTATCGCAGCGTATGCCTTTATATCATCATTTAATATGTCGGTAAACACCTTGCGCACCGATTCCCTGGTGGCGACCCCCACAGCCCTGACGTCATGCTGCATAAGGACCTGTCCCCAGGCCGTTAAATCCCTGATCACCTCATCGTCATCCAGCTTTACCTCCTGCCCCGCCCCCGGCTTGCCCTGCAGGCTTTTTGGCGAGGGCTGGGGCGGAACGGTAAACCCTTCTTCCTTTAAGGTTTTTTCCAGGCGATTGATCCGGGTCTGATATGCCCCCGCAATTATACCTTTTAAGAGGAGGTGCAATTCCTTGTCTTCGGTATTCATCATATAGGTCTCGGTCAAGGTAATAAGGTTATAGCTGGAGGTCAGTGTTTCCCACAGGAAGTATATTTCACCGGCGTGCAGGGGCTTTTTGGTCCCGGCCTGGATAAAGGGGAGCAGTTTTTTAAGTTTCAAAAAAAAACCTCCTACCCGGGGTATTTTTTGTTATTATTTAACCGGTTTGATGTAACTATGCCAGTATATTTATTACAAAACTGATAATGATTTACCGTTACTCTGAACTTCTGTACAAACTAAAAGTGCCAAAATTAATAACTCAACTTTTGATGCGGTCAGGCAAGGAAATAATATCCGGTTACAAAAAGCCATCATTTTACGATTCCCCGGTTGCAGGAACCAGCATCTAAAAGAACCAGTGAGATTGCATAAAAAACCTTCAATAGTTTCTTCAAAGCAGTCCCTTTCCCTATCCTTCCTTTTCCAGGCCACCCCTTCATTCCAAAAAAATCTCACTGGGAACCGATGCATTCACTTTAAGCCTCAGGCTCTCCTCGCTGACGATAAACCTGGCCGCGCCGTCCACCAGGAAGAACTTGAAACGCCAGGGATAATTGACGTTCACCTGGATATAGGAGCCCCTCTGTACCGGGGTGTTCCTGTCGGTGCCGTAAATGTACACGGTACCATCGGCTGGTGTGGCCGGCGGATCGGCCCCCGTGACGTCATAGATATACCCCTGGCTGTTGACCGTCCAGTCATCGATATTCCGGGCCAGCCTGAGCCTGATCTCGTCGGTGAACTGGCCCTTTGTGGCGGCCACCGCCGCCGTGCTGCAGGTGTAGAAATTCAGCACGGACCAGTTGTACATCAGAAAGCCCATTTCCACGATAAAGATAAAAAGCATGAATAGAAGGGGGATGACGAACAGCGACTCGACAAAGGCCTGCCCCCTTCTATTCCGGTGAAATCCGTTCAGCATTTATACTCCCACCTGTTCAACCTCTGTCTTTATATCCTGGACCTTGTCGCCCAGGGTGGATCCCAGGGACAACATGTAGGGCGCCACCGCCATGGCCACCCCGATAATCAGCAGGGCCATTTCGATGTACACGCTTCCTCCCTGGTCATAGTGCAGCTTCCGAATAAATTTCCGCACTACGAACACCCCCACCACTCAAGGTGTGAGATCGGGAACCGTGACGGTCTGGATCTCCTGGGAGATGGAGTTGTACTTGGGCACTATGGCGTTGTTTGAAAGCCCGCTGGCCGCCCCGTACACCGTCAGTGCCACCCCTATGAGCACCAGGGCCATTTCCACCATGTAGCTCCCGCTCTGGTTCCCGTGAATACCCGCCAGAATCCTCTTCGCCTTTTGGAACATCTGTTTGCCCCTCCTTCATTTAATGGTATTGATCTGCTGAATGATGCTGGTAACCATGGGTATGATGAACATGAGGATGAAGATGATCAGCAGCACCCCCGGCAGTATGCTCATCAGCACCGGCTGGATCTTGATCTTCCGTTTAATTCTGGAGACCTGCCTTTGCCGGGCCATTGTCGAGTAATTGACCAGTATGTTGCTGATATCCGCGCCGGTTGTTTCCGCCACCGCCATTATCCTGGCAAAGTCCCTGATTTCCGGTATCCCGCACCTGGCTGCGAAGTTGTTGACGGCCTCGATAAGCCCCACCAGCTCCATCTCCGCCGACAGTACGGCCAACTCCCCGCCCAGCGCCCCCTTAAATGACCTGGACACTATTTTGATGGCGTGGTAGTAGCCGGCCGCCCTGGCGTAAATCTTCACCTGGTCCATCAGCAGCGGGAAATCCCTCAGCAATTCCTCCTTCCTCTTTTTCTCCATGAAGTTAAGAAAAAGGTCCGGCAGCCTCCGGACCATGGGGGTGGCCAGCAGTAAAAAGGCTCCTTCCATCCGCCTGTCAAAGATAAGAAACAGGCCTGAAATG
The DNA here is from genome assembly GCA_049323915.1 of Bacillota bacterium. Taxonomy (GTDB): domain Bacteria; phylum Bacillota; class Desulfotomaculia; order Desulfotomaculales; family Desulfocucumaceae; genus BRHc4a. Next base: position 3,965 of record JBMOPC010000066.1, on the reverse strand, counting down.
GCCGGGAGGACTGTAATTACCATCCTCCCGGCCGAGAACAGCTCCGGGGTGACCGGAATCTTCAGTGCCTCAAGGCGCTTGCCCAGGGCTTTCATTTCATCCCTGTCGATAGCCAGACTTCCCAGTTTCTTAACTGCTTCGAGGAGCTCCGGCAGCCTGACCCTCCTCACACACCAGGCAAACACCGCCCCGGCCACCAGCAGCGCGGACAGCCCCGCATGCGAAATCACAGCTCTTCAGTCACCTCCCTCCTGCTGTCCAGGTACCAGCAGAGGTATTCCACCAGCACCAGGAAGGTAACCAGGCACTGACCCTTCACCGTGCCGGTGAATATCTCCCGGGCTTCATCATTGCCGATAAGAAGCCAGAGGAACACCACCGGCAAAAGGACCATGAAAATCCCGGTGACTGCTTTTTTACCCCTGATCTCGTTAATCAACTCCTCCCTCAATGCCAGTCTTTCCCGGATCACCTCGGCATTTTTGGTGATCACCTCGTGGGCGTCGCTGCCGAACTGGTCGGACAGTATAATCCCGTGGACGAAGGTCTCCATGTCCCTGTTGTCAATATTCCCCGCGAAATCCACCAGGCACTGGCTGAGGTCCTGATTGGTCCTGAACTTTAGGACCAGCTTTTCCAGTTCCCCCCGCAGGGGCTGGGGAGTGGAGGGGATAATTCTCTCGATGGCCTGGGGCAGGTTGTCCGACACGCTGTACACCTCAGCCAAAAGCTGGAGCGCCAGCTGTGCCTGGGCGTCGATTCTGGCCCTGACCCGGGTCCGGTAGAGCCTGTCCACCATCTGGTGCGCAAAGATCAGCCACAGGACCGGGGATATCACACCCAGGTAGGGGTTTGACAGTGCCTTGAAGCTCACCAGGGACAGCATCAGGGAAATGGCCGCACCGGCGGCCAGAAAGGTATTGTAATTTAAGGGCGCCCCCAGCCTCCCCAGCTTGTAGGCCGTGTCCCGGGAGACCCTGTACCTGTCGAAAACCGAATTCGGCTGTGTGGCCTCATACTCCAGGATCTCCTTAAGCCTTGTGGCCGACCTCCTGAACCTGTCGATATTACGGTGAATGGACACCGACATTATGGCAACCGTGACCAGCCCGGCGGGGACCACCACCTCGGGTATTTTCAGCATGGACTTGATTTCGCCTATCATACTCCCACCACGCCCCTGGGACTTTTTATTCCGGAGAATGGTCTTATTTCCGGCAGCTTCTCATCCCCCAACTCGTCCCGCAGCCTTTCCAGAAGAGCCGGGCTGAGGCTGTTGACGGCCTCGTGCCGTCTGCTGATCCGGTTAAACCTGTAAATCTCGGTAAATTCCGGCCTGCCCTGGTTGTCGCTGACCTCGTTGACCTCGCTGACACACCAGGCGCCGTCCCTGTACTTTTTTATAAACACTGTCAGGTCGATGGCGCTGACGATGTGGCGGGTTAATTCCCCGTCGGACATGCCGGATCTGATCATGGCCCGGATCAGCCTCTGTACCAGGTCGTTTCTTCCGTTGTTGGCATGGCCGGTGGTCATGGACCCCATGTGCCCGGTACCCATGGCCTGCAGCAGTTCGAATGTTTCTGGTCCCCTGAACTCCCCCAGTATGATCCGCCGGGGATACATGCGGAGAGCATTCACCATCAGGCTGCCGATGTCCACCTGCCTTGAACTCTGCAGGGGAACGACATGGCCGGTAAGGTTCAGCTCGAAGGTGTCCTCAATGGTTACTATCCTCTCATCCCCGGGTATGAACGAGCAGAGAAACCTTAAGAATGTGGTCTTGCCGCACCCGGTGGCGCCCGAGACGACCATGTTGCACCCGGCCCTGACGGCATACCTGAAAAAAGTCAGCATTTCCCCGCTTAAAAACCCCTGGGCCACCAGCTCTCCCCCGGTAAAGCTCCTGCGGACGAATTTTCTTATGGATATGGCCGGGAACGGGCAGTTGGGGACTATGACCGCGTTCAGCCTGGACCCGTCCGGGAGCCTGACGTCCACCAGGGGGCTGTTGTAGTCTATCTTCCTGTTCGCCTTTTGCACCACCATCTGGAGGACCTTCATCACCTCCTCGCTGCTCCCGAATTTGATGTCTGTCCTGATGGGCCGGTTATTCTTTTCAATGTAAACCTGATCCGGACCGTTAATCAGTATGTCGGTAACCTCCGGGTCCCTGAAAAAGGGCCCTAAATCCTTGTAGCCGATGAGCTGGTCAATTGCATAAGTTTCGGTTTCCGGATCCTCCCGGCCCAGCAGGGACCTTACCTCCTGCCTGATCACCTCCTCCTGCCGGTCCAGGGATTTTTGACTGTCAGGATCAAGGAACAGGTCTCTGTGCTTTTGGATCACTCCTTCCTGAACCGTTTTGACTAACAGCTTCCTTTCTGATTCGTTCGAGATCCGACTGTTCATAGATCTTTCCTCCAGGCTCTCTGGCCGGGTGCTCCGGCATGATCCAGATTTCCCTGGCCAGGGTCTTGCCGTAAAAAAGCGGGCCCACCTGTGACCACTTCATGGCCAGGGTTATACTGCTCTCGCTCCCGGTCACAACATTCTTCAGCTGGTCAATCTGGCCCGCTGCCACCCTCGGGCCGGTGACGCTTAAAACCCTGATTCCCTCGCCGATTACCTGGGGCTTCCCGCCTTCGATAGCTCCCACCACCGTAACGCTGTCCCCGGCCTTCAGTCCGTTTGGCCACCGGGCCTCGTTGGGCTTGAGGGATATGTAAGTCTCGTCCGGTGCCAGGCTGCCTGATATGCCCATTATCTCTTTCTGATCGGAAGAAAGCTTTTTAGAGAGTATGGGCTCCCCGGTGTACAGTTTTTCCCCGGCGTACTTCCCGACCACCTGCCCGGGATCGGACAGGGCCATTGAGTGACGGTCCCTGCGGGTAACAGTTATATAGCCTATATCGTTCTGCCCTATCACCGAGCCGGCTTTGATGTCTTCCCTGGGCGCAAGCACCTTTACCGGCATGTACAGCTGGTAAAAGGCAATCATTACCGAAAGGCCGGCGGCGAGGCTCAACAAAACCGCCACCCACAGGCTCATGTCCCTTACCGGCAGCTTTATCCCGCGCATAACTCTTCAAACCCCCTTTCCACCCTGTTTCTGCTTTTCTGCTTGGCAGCATAAAGGGCGCTGTCAGCCCTTTTAATCAACGCTGCTGCATCTTCCCCGGGGATATACTCCGCCACACCGAAGCTCGCGGTGATGGAAATACTCCGGCCGCCGGGCACCTTTACCTGTGCCACTGATACCGCCCGGCGGGCCCGCTCGGCGATTTCAGCGGCCTCCTCCAGGCCGGCGCCGCACAGGACCATGAACTCCTCACCCCCGTAGCGCCCGAAAAAGTCCGCCGGGCGCACCGTGCCCCTGACGATGGAGGCGAACTGTCGCAGCACCAGATCGCCGGTATCGTGGCCGTAGGTGTCGTTAACCCTCTTGAAATAGTCTATGTCGGCCATGATTACCGACAGCGGGACCATCCTGCCCACAACCCTATCCAGCTGCCGGTCAAGCTCTCTGCGGTTCGGCACACCGGTCAGGGGGTCGGTGGTGCTGGACAGCATGAGGTTGAAATTCTCACCTGCCTGACGGGCCTTCTGGTTTAAAATAGTGAACTCTACAAGTTGAAGCCTCCGGTACAGTCTGGCAAGATTTCTGTCAACCCTGGACAGTCCGGGGGCTTTAACGGGAAACGTCTTTTGAGCCAGCGCCGGGTCCGGGGTCTCCAGGAGCAGGTTTTCCACCCGGACGTTCAGGTGCTTCAGCCACAGGAAAAACATAACCAGCAGCCCGGCCGTGTAGATAAGCCACGCCAGATGAATCACTGCATAATATTTCCCCGCGGTTACACCGAGAAGGAACAGTGATACCCCTCCAGCCATCGCCAAAAAAAGTATCAACCGGCATCACCCCCTACTGCTCTCAGCATTTCCTCCGGAATACCGGTCCTGTATAT
>JBMOPC010000065.1:0-9119 GCA_049323915.1 Bacillota bacterium | reverse complement strand
GCAGGGGACACCGCTGCAGATCATTCTGGCCATAGTTACGGCCACCATAGGAGTTATCGGCCTTGGAGCGGCGGGAGCGCGGTATTTGTTCACCAACACAACCCGTCTGGAGCAGGTCCTTCTCTTTATCGGGGCGCTATGTTTAATCAAGCCGGGTCTGGTAACGGACATAGCAGGCTTATCCTTCCTGATCCCGGTAATAATTATGCAAAAACGGCGTGTCGGTAAATTGACGGCTTCCCCGTCTTCGGAAATGTGATTGTGCCTGTAGAGTGTTGAATTTCATTAAGAAACTAAGTCATGAAGGGGTACCGGTTATGGATTTGGCAAACGAAATTCAATTTCCGCCAATGGCAAAGGTGCAACAACGCTGGTCGATGCCACGCGTATCCGATATCGCCTCCACCGTCAGGCAGGAGCTTAAAAAATTAAAACTGGATCAGCGCATTGCTCCCGGTCAAACGGTGGCCATAACCGCCGGCAGCCGGGGTATCGCCAATATAACTGCAATTCTGATTGAAACCGTCAGGTTTTTCCTGGACATTGGCGCCAGACCCTACCTTGTATCGGCCATGGGAAGCCATGGCGGCGGCAGCCCGGAGGGGCAGGAAGAGGTGTTGAAAAGCCTGGGAATCACGTCTGAAGCTATGGGAGCGCCTTTACATATAACCTCGGATACGGTTGTTCTGGGAGAAACCCCGTCCGGCCATACAGTTTACTGCGACCGGCATGCCGCCGGGGCCGATGCCGTCTTCCCGGTCAACCGGGTGAAGCCCCATACTTCTTTCCGCGGCAGCATAGAGAGCGGACTGCAAAAAATAGTGGCTGTTGGTCTGGGCAAACACCCCGGAGCCAGGTCCGTTCATGCCCTGGGCCCGGAAAACACTGAGCGGACTATCCGCGAGATATACCGGTATTTTGCCGGCAGTAAAAAGATTGTCGGGGGACTGGCCATACTGGAGAACGCCCGGGAGGAGACCGCAAAAATAGCGGCGTTGCCCCCCGAAGAGATGGAACCGGGGGAGCAAATGCTCCTGCGGGAGGCGAAGGCTTTGCTGCCAAGGCTGCCGGTTGATGAAATAGACCTTTTAATAGTTGAGGAAATGGGTAAAAATTACAGTGGAACCGGCATGGACACCAATGTCATCGGCCGCCTTTACATAAATGGAATTCCGGAACCTGAGACGCCGAAAATAAAGCGCCTGGCGGCGCTGGATCTTTCCGCCGAGTCTCACGGCAACGCCACGGGCATAGGGTTCGCCGACTTTGTCACCAAAAGGCTGCTGGAGAAAATAGATTACAAGGCAACGTATTTAAACTGCCTGACGACCACCTTTGTCCGCAGGGCGGCAGTTCCCATGATATTGAAGGATGACCGGGAAGCCATCAGCATAGCGCTGTACAGCCTGAGCCTGGATAAAGGACGGAGGCCCCGTGTTGTACGTATTGCCAATACCCTGCACCTGGAACATATCCAGGTGTCGGAAAATCTGCTTCCGGAAGTATTGGGAGATAACAAATGCATTCTAATTTCCAACCCCGGCCCCATGCAATTTGATTCTGAAGGGAGAATAATCTAGGGAGGAAAATAACCTTGAGTACTGGCGACAGTTCCCGGGCTTTATCCAGGGATCTCAGAAAAATTCTTTCTCCCCGGCAGGTATTGGACAGCATGGAGGACCGGGTTGTGTACGCCTTTGACGCCACCACGCTGCAGTGCCTGCCGGACGTGGTGGTTAAAGCAGGATCGGCCAGGGATGTTTCCGCAGTCTTAAAGCTGGCCGGCAGTTTAAAGGTTCCCGTTGTGCCCCGTGGGGCCGGCACCGGATTATCCGGCGGATCGGTGCCGGATGGCGGGGGAATTGCACTGGTGCTGACAGGTATGAGGAACATAAAGGAAGTTGACGCGGAAAACATGGTGGCGGTCTGCGAGCCGGGAGTAATCACCGCGGACCTGAAAAAAGCGGCTGAACACCGCGGCCTGTTTTACCCTCCGGATCCGTCAAGCCTTAACTACTCAACTATCGGGGGCAACATTGCCGAAAATGCGGGAGGTCCCCACGGGATAAAGTACGGCGTGACCAAAGACTATGTCATGGGTTTGGAAGTGGTTCTCGCCAGCGGAGATATTGTCCGCCTGGGTGGAAAACAGGTCAAGAATGTTACAGGCTACAACCTTGTGCAGCTTTTTATCGGTTCCGAGGGCACCCTGGGGGTGATTACCGAAGCCATACTCAGGCTCATACCGCTTCCTCCCGCCCGCAGGACCGCATCAGCCGCATTCAACCGCCTGGAACAGGCGGCGGAAACCGTCACCGCCATTCTTAACAGCGGCATAGTGCCAAGCACACTGGAGTTGATGGATCAAAAAAGCATTAATTATGTGGAGGATTTCCTGGGCCTTGGATTGTCCCGCCACGCCGAGGCCATGCTCCTAATCGAGGTGGACGGCATGGATGAGGCGGTAACGGCGGAAATGAGCAGAATTGCCCGGATTTGCCGGGAGATGAACGCGGAATCATTTACAATAGCCCGCCATGGGGCGGAAGCCGAACAGCTTCGCAGGGCCAGGCAGGCCGTTTCTCCGGCAATATCCCGGGTCCGCCCCACAAAGATAGGAGAGGATATCTGTGTTCCCCGCAGCGCCATACCCGCCATGGTGCGGGAAATTCAAAAAATAGGGGAAAGATACGGGCTGCCCATAGTAATTTTTGGACACGCCGGAGACGGGAACCTGCACCCCAATATTCTGACAGACAAGAGGGACCATGAAGAAATGTTAAAGGTAAACAGGGCCATCCACGACCTTTTTGAGTCGGCGGTAAGGCTGGGTGGAACACTCTCCGGCGAGCACGGCATCGGGCTGACTAAAAAGCCCTACCTTAAAATGGACCTTTCCCCGGAGACTATTAATCTTATGGGCAGCATAAAACGGACCCTGGACCCCCTCGGCATATTAAATCCCAATAAGATATTCGGCGGTGTTTCTGATTGAAAAACCTTTTAACCGGCAAGGACACGCTCCAGGCGCTTAATAAATGCAACCGGTGCGGGGCCTGCACCAGTGTGTGCCCCCTGTATCGCCACACCACAGATGAGTCCATGTCTGCCCGGGGCAAGCTGGCACTTGTTGACGCTGTGCTTTCGGGAAGGCTGAACCCGGGAAAAGGATACGCCGATCGTTTGTACACCTGCCTGCTCTGCCAGGCATGTTCTGCCAACTGCGCCAGCGGGGTGCCTACAACGGAGATATTTTTACATGCCCGGCGGATGCTGGCCGAATCCGGAATTTTACCGTGGCCCCAGCGGGTGATGCTGAATGGAATTCTTACCGGGCCAGGCCGGTTCAGGTGCGTGGTTGGAACAATAGATCTTTACCGGCTGTCCGGAATGCAGCGGCTTTTCAAAAAAACCGGTTTGCGGCGCATTCTGCCTGAGTCCTTGCGGTTGGCGGAAATGCGGCTTTTCCCCGCCCGGACCGGTCAGCTGCCGGTGGGTACAGTATTGGAGCCGGCCCACAGCAGAGGTGCCGTGGCTTATTTCACCGGCTGCGCGGTGGCGGGGTTTTTCCCTGAAATAGCCCGGGCCACCCGCCGGGTGCTGCTTCGGAATGGCTGGAAGGTGCTTATACCGAGCAACGGCTGCTGCGGCATGCCCCAACAGGCATATGGCTGTGTGGAATTTGCCCGCCGGCTGGCCCGCCGGAACATCGATCTCTTCATTGACCATGAGGCCATAGTAACCGACTGCGCCACATGCGGGTCGGCTCTCAAGTCCTATGCAGCCTTGCTGGCCGGTGACAGCGCTTACGGCCAGAAAGCGGCCGCTTTTTCCGCCAAAGTCCGTGATATCAGCGAGTTTTTAACCGAAACGGGGTTTTTGCCGCCGGAGAAAGCATACTTTCGGAAACAAACCGCCGTTGCCTATCATGACCCCTGCCACCTGTTCAGAAGCCAGGGTATTCGCCAGCAGCCCCGATCCATATTGAAAGCCGTGCCCGGGGTTGTTTTAGAGGAGACGGATGGTCCGGAAACATGCTGCGGAGGTTCAGGGCTGTTTGCGCTCACACATCCGTATCTGTCCGGCAAGGTGGGGAAAGAAAAGATTAAATCAATTCTTTCTACAGGCGCAAGTGTTGTAACATCGGGGTGTCCAGGTTGTATAATGCAGCTTAAGGCGGCGTTTCAGATGGAAAACCACGGCATAATCCGGGTGGCGCACCCGGTGGAGCTGCTTGAGGCATCATATGGTGCAGGCAGTGAAATGCCGGAAAAAATATAAACTAAATGACTATGGAGTGAAAACCATGACATTGCGCCCCATAAAAAAGTTCAGAGTATATGAGGAAGTTATAGATCAAATCAGGGAAATGGTCAACAATGGGGATTATTCTCCCGGAACACGGCTGCCTACTGAACGCGAATTGGCCGCTGCTTTCGGCGTAGGCCGTCCTGCTGTCAGGGAGGCGCTTAAAATACTTGATGCCGTGGGCCTTTTGGAAATCAGGCCGGGAAGCGGAATATACGTAAGGGAACAGCAGGATATGGGAGAGCAGCAGTCAATGGTTTTCTCCCTTATCGTGGGCAAGAACGACATAGTCAGCCTTTTGGAGCTGCGCATGGTTTTAGAGGTTGGGGCCGCCCGGCTGGCCGCCGAAAGGGCCACCGGCTCCGATATAAGCCATTTAAAAGAGGCATATAGCCGCCTGGAAACTCAAGTAAAAAACGAAAAAGTGGGTGCTTCTGAAGACTACCTGTTTCACTATGCCGTGGCCATGGCCACCCATAACCAGGCAATAATAAAGGTTTTTTCCGCCATAACCGACCTGTACAGGCAGGCATTAATTCAGAGCAGGGCCCAGTCGCTGCAAATACCCGGCAGGCCACAGGCAATATTAAAGGAGCATGAAGAGATATTAAACGCCATCTGCAGCCGCAACCCCGACCAAGCAGCCCATTACATGCAGGTTCACCTTGAGAACGTGGAAAGAAAAATCAGCGGAGATATTGAAATGCTGAGTCTATATATAGTCCAATAGAGGGAGTTTAAGTGACCTAGGTTTATCGGGCGTACAACTAAAAAATTAGATCGCTCAGAAAAGCACAAGGCTGTTGACGGTTTTTCAACAGCCTTGATTTTTCTGAGGCTTAATATCGTTATATTATTTATTTATACTCGTCCGCCATCTCCAGTATCCTGGCCAGGGTCTTCTCCCTCCTGGCGTTTATCTCGTCAAAATTCATATAAGGTACATAGAAGGTCTCCATGCGGTCGTGCTCGGCCTTGGCCTTGGATATGAACTCGATGGCCAGCTCCATGCTGCGGCGGTACATTTCCCGGGCGGTGGTCTTTTCGGCCAGGTACTGGTCGTTCAGCACCGGGTTGACAAATTGCATGGTGTCGATGACCCTGTCGCTCTCCCTTGGCTTGTAGAAGTGGGGCTCCACCGAATTGATCACGGCTACGTCCAGGGAGGGAATAACCAGGTGGTCTATGTTTTCCGGGGTAAGGGCGCAGTGGTATGCCTCCACGTTGAACCCCCTCATCATGGCGGAGTCCATGAGCCTCTTTACCAGTGTACTTTTGCCGGTGCCGTCGTCCCCGCTGATGATGTACCTTTTGCCCAGGTGGCCCACCACTGTGTCCAGGTGGCTTACCGAACCGTCCGGGGTGATGGCGGTGATGAAAAGGCGGCGGGCCCTGGGCTTGTCGGTCTGTCTTTCTTTACCCTCGAATATCTCGTGGGTCAGCTCCAGGCACATGTTGTCAAGGGCTCCCACGTCCAGCGCCCTGGTGTCCTGGTAATAGGACTCCACCTGGTCCAGGAATATCTTGGCGCTGGCCAGATAGCCGTAAGCTCGGCGGAAAAGCCTGCCCACCTCCCGGTTGGAGTCCAGTATCTCTGTTTTGTTTTTAACCAGTCCGCTGGCGTTCCAGTGGTCGCCAAGGTGGATTATCTCGTCCACCGCGCCGGGGTTCCGGGGGTCTACCACGTGGGGGGCGGTGCCGTCCAGCAGGGCCACCCGTATGGCCGGTATCACAACTCCGTCCAGGGACCCGTTGTCCGAGGAGCAGCAGTGGAATTCCACGTCATACCCCTTCTCCAGCATTGCCTCGCCGATCTTCCTCATGAATGTCGATTTCCCTACCCCCGGCCCCCCTTTGATCACGAATATCCTGGTGGCGTCGGGCTCGATTATGTAGTCGTAGAAGGAATGAAAGCCCTTGCTGGTGTTGCCTCCGGGGAAAACCTTTTTGAGCCTGCCCATGATCATGAATCCTTGACCTCCTTCTTGTGTAAGCCGCCGGGCGGCGCTGACCTGAAAGCTATCCGCACGGCGCTAAGTCTTATTTAATATATGCCGGGGGGCCTTCCGGTGACAAAAAGGCGGTTTTTACGGAACGAAAATAATTCGTGACAAAAAGAAAATATTATGCTACCGTTTACCTTCAAGGAGATATGTTTTGTGTTGTATTTTCCGGTATGTCTGGGGGTGGTGAGGATTGTCTGGCGGCAGAGAGCTTTATATACTGGAGGACAGCTTCCTCTCCAATGCGGAAAATTTCAAGCATACCCTGCTAAGCGTAAATGACGGGGTTTATATGACCGACAGGGAGAGAAAGATAATCTTTTGGAACAGCGCCTGCGAGAGAATAACAGGCTATTCCGCCGTTGAAGTGCTTGGGCGCAGGTGCTCGGACAACATTTTAAACCATATTGATATAAACGGAAAACCTCTTTGCGACAGCAGCCTGTGCCCCCTGTTCCAGTCCATGCAGAAAGGCGTTCCGGGAGAAAAACCGGCGGTGGTGAGAGCCAGGCGGCGGGACGGATCGCGGGTTGTGGTGGAGGTCAGCGTGGCTCCCCTCTTCGGGGAAAACGGGGAGGTAATTGGCGGCGTCGAGGTTTTCAGGGACGTCACGGAAAAACATGAGCTGGCCGAAATGAAGTCCAGATTCCTTTCGGCAGTTACCCATGAACTAAAGAATCCCCTGACAATTATGCAGGGATTTATCGAGCTGGTGCTGTCGGGAGACACCGGGGAAATAAACCAGCTCCAGAGGGAGTTTTTAACCAGCGCCATGGAGGAAGGTGACCGGCTTAAAAAGATTTTGGGAGACCTGCTGGACATGGCCCATTTCGAGGCCACGGAAATGTCCTTCAGTTCCCGGCCGGTTGACCTGTCGCTCCTGCTGGGGCAGGCGGCGGTGGTGCTGGGGCCGGAAGCGGCTAAAAAGAATATCGAAATGGGCTTCAACGTGCCGGAAAACATTTTTGTGCTGGGGGACAGGGACAGACTTTACCAGGCGTTTGTTAATTTGCTGAGCAATGCCATAAAATACACCGAAAAGGGATTTGTCAGCATTTTTGCAGGGCTATTGGACAAAAAGGCCCTGATTTCGGTCCGCGACTCCGGGATAGGCATTTCCGCTGATGACCGGGAGCGTATATTTGACCAGTTTTACCGGGCCGGCAACGATGTAACCAGGAAAGTGGGCGGCACCGGGATCGGGCTTCACATAGTAAAGACCATTATTGAAAGGCATGGCGGCGACATTACCGTTGACAGCCTTTTGGGAAAGGGAAGCGTGTTTACAGTTACCCTTCCGCTGGCATCCCCGGATCAGATATTCGATTCCGGCGGCCAATAGCTTGACAAAAGCCGACAATATACGGTAGCATGAATATACAGCCCCCCAGGCGACTGTCCTGGGGTTGCTTTTATTTGGCAAAGGCGGGTGTAAGCCGTGAAAATACTTTTAGTGGACGACGAGGACCAGATTCGCAATATAGTGAGAATGTACCTTGCCCGGGAGGGGTTTGCCATAACGGAGGCCCATAACGGCAAAGAGGCCCTGAATATAATCAACACCGATCAGTTTGACCTTATAGTTCTGGATATAATGATGCCCGAGGTTGACGGATGGGCTGTCTGCCGGGAAGTGCGCGCCAGGTCGGCTGTTCCCATAATAATGCTGACGGCCAGGGAGGATGAGGTGGACCGCGTGGTGGGACTGGAGATGGGGGCCGATGATTACGTTGTAAAGCCCTTCAGTCCCAGGGAGCTCATTGCCCGGATAAAAGCCGTCCTGCGGCGGACGGGCGGGTCCGCCGGACATGTCCAGGCGGCGCCGGGACAAAAGGAGAGCCTCCAGGCTAGTAAACTGATAGATATAAACCCCGAGGCCCGGAGCGTAAACATTTTGGGGCAGCCGGTAAACCTTACGGCGAAGGAATTTGACCTGCTGCAGTTTCTGGCCAGGCACCCGGGACGTGTATATACCAGGGACGACCTTCTTCAGGGAGTATGGGGCTTTGACTACTTTGGAGACACAAGAACGGTGGACACACACATCAACAGGCTGAGGGACAAGCTTAACAAGGTGCCCGGCTGCCCCGAGATAATCCGGACGGTTTGGGGAGTGGGCTACAAGTTCGAGGTGGCGGAATGAATTTCTTTAGAAAGAGCGTGGTCGCCAAGCTGTGGCTGGCCATGGTGATACTGGTGCTGATTATATCCTGGGTCACCGGGATGGCACAGACCAATTTCATTAAAAAGATATACTACAAGCAGCAAATAGACCATATTTCGCGCCAGGGCCAGGATATCGCCAGGGCCATAAGCTCCGGCGACAATATCCGTGAAAAAATTATACTCCTTTCAGGCATGACCAACACCAATATAATGCTGGTGGACCGGGAAGGCATGATTGAGGAGTGCCACGGCATGGGTATGGAGATGTCCCTTTCCGGCGGCCACAGCCAGAGGGTCAGTGTGCTTGACCATCACGGGGATTTGATAACTGCCGGGGATATTAGAAAAGTGCTGGAGGGAGAGTCCCGGGTATTCAGAGGTATAAACGAGGCGGTCAAAACCGAGCTTCTTTCGGTGGCCGTCCCGGTAAAGGCAGGGGAGGCCGTCACCGGCGCGGTTATAGTGAGCCATTCAATGGCTGACATTGAAAGCCAGATGTCCGACTTTCAAGCGGTAATAGTAAATGTAGGCATGGGCGGCATAATGCTGGCCACTTTTTTAAGCCTGCTCTTTTCCCGGTCGCTGTCCAGGCCTCTTATACAGATGAACAGTGTTGCCCTGGCGCTGTCCGGCGGTGATTTT
>JBMOPC010000064.1:0-9160 GCA_049323915.1 Bacillota bacterium | reverse complement strand
TTAAGAGTTTACCAGCGTCGCTTCGCTCCGGTACTGTCCGGATTAAATCGGAATCGCTGTCCGAATAAAATTGGAATAACTGTCCGGAAAAAATCGGAACAGGTGTTGGTTTTCATCGGAATACGCAACGCAGTGACTTTTTCCCTGCAGGCCAGGGGTTTTGAAGGCCGGATAAAGCCAGGGGAGGTCAGCGTGGTTTCCTGGGTGTTGCCCATAAGCGGTGCGGTAAGGGAAAAGAACCGCCTGCAAAAGACCGAGCCCGCTGTGGAATGGGCTTATACCAGGGCTTACGGGGAGGACTTCAACAACGACCTGAGGCGCAGGGTGGTGGGGTGGTTTGAAAGCAGGGGCTATCTTGCAGCGGCTCCGATGCTGCTGCCCCAGTTCAGTATAATCAAAAATGACCCCGCCCGGAGGAATTTTACCTCCACCTGGTCCGAAAGGCATAACGCTTATGCCTGCGGCCTGGGCACCTTCAGCCTCAATGACGCGCTGATTACCGAAAGGGGGATCGCCCACCGCCTTGGCAGCGTGGTGGTAATGGCTGTTTTGCCGGAGGCCGTCCGTCCCTACCGGGGTCACATGGATTACTGCCTGTCGGCAAAGGGGTGCGGGGCCTGTATAAAGAGGTGCCCTGTGGGGGCCATATCGGAGTCGGGGCACGACAAGGACGCCTGCAGCCGAATGACATATGAAAGCGAGGAGGCGGCGGAAAGGCGAAAAAGGTTTGGCGTCGAAAAGACCGGCTGCGGCCTCTGCCAGGTGGGGGTGCCCTGTGAAGACCGCATTCCAAAAGGAGTTTTTATTCAGGATCGGGAGTAGCGATCAGTTTTAAGACCTGAACAAAAAGATAAAAAGGCTGCAGGAAAATTATCCTCAGCCTTTTTAGCCAATAGCCAATCCCGGTTATCACAACTTGAACTGCAGTGAGAGGCTGTTGAGCCGGTCCACCAGCCTGGCCATTCTCCTGGCCGAGGAGGTGATTTCCTGAAGAGCCTCCATCTGCTTTTTGCTGTTCAGTTCGGTATCCGGGGAGTCCTGGGCCTCTTTTTCCGCTCCCTGGCGGTATTTTTCCGCCGCCAGCCTGAAGTCCTCGGACCTGGATAAGATTACCTGGCTGGATCTGGTAAGTTCGGTGGCGCTGGTCCTTACCGACATGAAGAGGTTGGCCAGGTGGCCGGTCATGGAATTGAAGGCCGACGCCAGGGTTCCCAGTTCGTCCATCTGGCGGACCGGCACCTGGTGGGCGAAATCACCCGCTGCTATGTGTTCGGTTGCCGCCTTAAGGTCATTTATGGGCTGTTTCAGTATCCGCCCCGCCATGACTCTGGCCAGCATAATTCCGGCCACAACAGCTGCGAATGAAATAAGCAGCATATTTACTATAATATCTGTAAGCAGGGTCTGGTACCTGGAGTTGTCAAGGCCAAGCTGGAAATATCCGATGACGCTTCCGCCCTTTGTGACTATGGGTGACAGGAAATTATTCCCTATTGGCTTGCCTTTTGAGTCGGTATAGTGGCTTACGGTTTTTTCGGTGGGGGGGCCGTTCTTGAAGGCGACTGTTTTTCCCGCTTGCTTAGGGTCGGTATGGGCCACTATTTTGCCGCCGGCGCTTATTATGGCGGCGTAGGTGACGTCTTCGTTCGCCTGTATGTTTTCCAGGTGTTCCCTGAGAAGATCCGGGTTGCCGGCCTGGAGGTGCTCCGCCGCAAAGGCGGTTCCGGACCTGACAATGCTCCATCCCTTTTCCATGGACTGTATTCTGACTGTTTCACGGGTGCTGTAGTAATTGCCGTAGCCCACCGCGGCCATGAGGAAAGTTATCAGCAGCGCCATGTTAAAGCTCATTTTGAATGTTATCGATCTTGACCCCATCCTTTTACCCATTTGACCAGTCACCTCGCTGTTTTTATTTATTAACCAATTTCTATGATATCCCCGGGTGCGGTCCCGGTTGACGCCAGGGTTCCGGCGGGAAACTCTATGACCAGGCGGGAGTCTTTTACCACTCCCGAGAAGCTGTAAGGGGGCATGTCCCTGACCACGGCGCTAACCCTGCTATGCCTGTCCACAAACAGCACATCCAGGGAAAACCTCATAAACATTGTGTGTATTGAACTGCAGGGTTTCAGCACCATGCACCACCCGGCGGGCAGCCCGGGCTGCCCTAAAAGCCCCTTCAGCCTTTTTATGAAGGTGTCCGCCATTATGGCGGTATCGGCCAGGCACTGTTTTTTTGTGGCGTTGTATACCTTCACAGCTTTCTCACCTCATATCATGAATGCCTGGTAAAGGCTTATGGCGGCCGGTCCCAAAAGCACCACGAAAATTGTGGGAAATATGCAGGTAACCATCGGTATCATCATCTTCACCGGGGCCTTCATGGCCCTTTCCTCGGCCCGCTGCCTCCTCTTGCGCCTCATCTGGTCAGACTGCAGCCGCATCACATTGCCTATGCCTATCCCAAGCTGATCGGCCATTATTATAGAGCCTGCGAAGGTGGAGAGGTCGTCAACATCCACCCTGTTGGCCATATCCCTCAGTGCGTCCTTCCTGCTTTTGCCCATTTTGCACTCCTGCAGCACGATGTAGAACTCCGAGGCCAGGACTCCCTTGCCTTTTTCCACCACCTTGAGCAGTGCGCCGTCAAAGCCTGTGCCGGCTTCCACACTGACCGTTATCAGGTCCAGCACGTCCGGGAGCGTTTTTTCCACTTCGTTTTTCCTTTCAAATATTTTCTGGCGGAGGTAGAAGTCCGGGATGCTCCAGCCTGCAATGGCGGCGGCTGCCGTAAAGAGAAGCCAGTTAATGTAGTCCAGTCCCAGGAGAGGCTCAGCCAGAATGAGGATGCCCGGCAAAGTTACCGCCAGTATAAGCTTGACCGCCATGAATTCCCTGGGGCCGTGGCCCCCGGGCCTTCCGGCCATGACCAGTTTTTTTGCCAGCGCCGCCTCCTTTTCCGAGGGCAGGAGACGGGAGGCCAGCCTGGTAATCTTGTTCAGTAGGGGACGGAGCACCCTTTTGACGATGGGCTCGCTCAGCTCCTTTTCCCTGATGGAGATGTTCTTTTTACCCATCACCTCGACGGCTCTTTTGGTAATCTCGATCTTGCTTCCGAATAGCAGCAGGTATAATGCCAAAAACAGGAAAAATATGGACAGAAAGGTGGAAACGGCTACCAGGTGCATAATCTCACCTCCGTTAAACATTTATGCTGACAATCTTACGGATCAGTAATATGCCTATGGCTTCCAGCACCAGCGCCGAAGCCAGCATGGCCATGCCCATGGGGGTGGTGAAAAGAGGCTTCAGGTAATCCGGGGACATTACCGACAGCACCCCGGCCAGTACCAGGGGAAGCACTCCGATCACTATCCCTGAAACCTTCCCCTGGGCGGTCAGTGTCTTTATCTCTCCCTTGATGCGGATCCTTTCCCGTATGGTGTTGGCTATGTTGTCCAGTATTTCGGCCAGGTTTCCACCCACCTGGCGCTGGATGAGAACTGCCGTGATGACCAGCTCCAGGTCCTCGCTGCCCACCCGGGCGTTTAAGTTTTCCAGCGCATCCTCGGTGGGTGTGCCCAGGTTCATCTCCTGGAAGGTCCTCCCGAATTCCCTGGCGATGGGGTTGGGCAGCTCCTTTCTGACCATGTCCATGGCCTGAAGGAAGCTGAAGCCTGACCGCAGTGAGTTTGACATTATCACCAGGGCGTCGCCTATCTGGGCGTTGAATTTGGCCAGCCGCCTGTTTTTGGCTGTTTTAACCCACATTGCGGAAAAAGACACGGCTATTATCCCCATCAGTATGCCGTGGTAGACCGTCATGAAGGCGATGCTTCCCAAAAATCCTGCCGCCAGCGCGCCCCCGGCGGTCATTATTATGTATTCCTCGCTCTTTAAAGGTATATCGGCCCCCGTCAGGTTTTTGTCCACCATCCTGGCCAGCCTGTTAAAAAATCCAAATCTGACGGCTGACCGGGAAACTGTGGCCAGGAGTTTTTGGGATTGGGAAAGGGGGCTGGATGCCATTATTTCCTGTTGTGTTTTATCCTTGTTCATGCTCTTGAGCCGCCTGGCCATGTCCCTGGCCTGTCCGTTGGCCGAGTAGTGAATTCCGATGACCAGAAGGCTGCAGGCCCCGAAAATAAGCAGCAGGAGGCTTGCAAGCTCTGAAAACATTGGCAGCACCTCTACTTTATGGAAAACTGTAATACTTTCCGTCTGTTAGCTTCTAGCTTCCAGCTCCCAGTTCCCAGCTCCTATCTTCTGGCCGCTAGTCGCTAGTCGCTAACCCCTAGCTCCTAACCCTTGTACTCTCTGAGAGCTCTGTGGTTAACTAAACCATTGATGGAATGAATATGGTGTGGTCCAGGCTGATTCCCATTTCCTCCAGCCGGGAGTAGAACTTGGGACGTATTCCGGTGGCCATGTAGTTGCCCTGCACTTTTCCATTTTCGTCCACCCCTGTCTGTCTGAACACAAATATGTCCTGTAGCACTATCACATCTCCCTCCATGCCCTGAACTTCGGTTATGTGCGTTATTTTCCTGCTGCCGTCCCGGAAGCGGTTTTGCTGTATGATAAGGTCGATGGCCGATGATATCTGGTCCCTTATGGCCCGCACCGGCAGGTCCATTCCTGCCATGAGAACCATGGTCTCCAGCCTTGACAGCATATCCCTGGGCGTATTGGCGTGGCCGGTGGTGAGGGAGCCGTCGTGGCCTGTGTTCATGGCCTGGAGCATGTCCAGGGCCTCCCCGGAGCGGACCTCGCCCACTATTATACGGTCCGGCCTCATGCGCAGGGAGTTCCTGACCAGGTCCCTGATTGTGATGGCGCCTTTTCCCTCCAGGTTGGGAGGGCGGCTTTCCAGTGTCACCAGGTGTTCCTGCCGGAGCTGCAGTTCGGCTGCGTCCTCAATTGTGACGATTCTCTCATCAGCCGGTATAAAGCCAGACAGTATGTTCAGCGTGGTGGTCTTTCCGCTTCCGGTTCCCCCCGAGACCACTATGTTCATGCGGCCCCTTACGCAGGACTCCATGAATGTGGCCATTGTGCCGGTCAGGCTTCCGAAGTTTACCAGGTCGTCTATGGACAAGGGGTCCCTGAAGAATTTCCGTATTGTTATGGTTGGGCCGTTCAGGGCCAGGGGAGGGATAATGGCGTTCACCCTGGAGCCGTCCGGAAGCCTTGCGTCAACCATGGGCATGCTTTCGTCGATACGCCTTCCTATGGGGGCCACTATTTTTTCTATGATGTGCAGCACATGGTTGTTGTCCCGGAAGCACACTTCGGTCTTTTCAATCTTTCCGTTCCTCTCTATATAGACCAGGTGAGGGCCGTTTACCATCACCTCGCTTATGGATGGGTCTCTCAAAAGAGGAGTGATGGGGCCGAACCCAATGGCCTCGTCCACTATTTCGGCCGCGATGCGCTGCTTTTCGTGGCGGGGGAGGTGCCCGCCCTCCCTGTCCAGCAGCTCGTTGACCAGGGCGGCTATTTTCTGGGAAGTCTTTTCGGTGTCGGTGTCTTTGCTGTCCGGGGCGAGCTCAGCGATTACTTTTTTATGCAGGTTGTTTTTAAGGTCCTGGTACGGGTCCTTTTTCGGCCATTGGGAGGACTGGGCCTGGGACCTCTCGGGCAGGCTTTTGATCGCCGGGAACTCTTTTTTTACAGCGGCCTGTTGTTCCAGTCTTTTTAACAGTGACATCTGTTGCTACCTCCACTTTATTAAAAGCTGAACAGTTTCCCTATTATGGACTTGCGGGGCTGACCCTCTTTTACCTCTCCGGGCAGGTCCGAGGCGGCCATAAGGGAGGAGGCGAGGTCGTTGACGGACCTGGCTATTTCCGCAGATGGGCGGGTCAGCACAAAAGGATGCCCTTTGTTGACGGATACCGTGACAGTCTCCGTGTCTTCGGGAATTGTACCGGATATGGAGGTGCTTATGTTTTTTTCCAGGTCCTTTAGCTTGATGCCGTCGCTCCTGAACCTGTTCAAAATAAGTTTGGTCTTGAAGGTAAGGCCCAGCTTTTCCATTATTTCCATATTAACCCTGGCGTGTCTCAGTGTGGGGAGTTCCTGGTTCAGCATGACAAGTATCTGGTCTGATACTTCCAGGCAGGTAAGGGTAATCTCGTTTAAGGCTGCCGGAGTGTCCACCACAATATAGTCGTAGGAGTCTTTCAGCGCGGTAAGTATGCCTTCGGCGTGGGCGGCCGTGATCAACTCGGCCTGCTCCGGGGACCCGGGGGCGGGCATGACCCTTACGCCGGACATGTGGGGGCAGAAATAGGTCTCCAGCAGGGAGGGATCGGAGTACTCGGATTCCTGCACCACCTCGGCCAGCCCGCCCTTGCTGGAAATGTTCATGAATATGGACACGTCGCCGCCCTGCAGGTCCATGTCCACCAGGGCCACCTTTTTCCTGGATTTTTGCACCAGGCTTATGGCCAGGTTGCAGGCGGCGGTGGTTTTGCCCACCCCCCCCTTGGTCGAGAAAAGGGTTATTATCCTTCCGGGCTCTCTTGCCGGCGCCGCCGGTGCAGCGCCGCTGCCGTCCACCAGGCGGAGGCGGCGCCTTCTGGAGTAATCGCTGACCTTGCGGATTGTTTCGGCCAGCTCTCCGCTGCTAAATGGCTTCACCAGGTAGTCCCTGGCCCCGGCGGCCATGGCCTTGCGAAGGTATTCCTGCTCCCCCTGTATTGAAACTATGACTATGGCGGACTCGGGGTTTTTGACTGTAATCAGCTCGGATGCCTTGATGCCGTCCATTCGGGGCATGTTGACATCCATAAGAATAACGTCCGGCTTGAGGGACTCGGAGAGCTTTACCGCCTCGTCGCCGTCTCCGGCCTCACCCACTATCTTTATGTCGTCTTCGAAGTACAGGAGCCTTTTAATGTCTTCCCTTGTCCCCGGAATGTCGTCCGCGATAAGTACTGTGATGGTGCTCATTATTTCACCTCCGTATTACCTGACCAGGTGGTTGATATTTGTAGACGGGACATTGACTTTTTCCGTGTCCGCCGGGGTGCGGAGCAGGACCCTGATAGTGCCCTTTTCGGATGCCAGTGTTACATGCTGGGCCTCGTAGGGGGAGAGGGAGAGGGTTAAGGTTCCGGTCTGGGGCTGCTTGTTGTCGTTGGATGAATTGGCGGTGGCCCTGTTTACCGCCAGTATTTTAATATTTTGCACAATGGTGGAGGTGATGGTGTCCTTGCCCACCACCACGGTGCCAAGTACGTCCACCTTGTCCCCGGGCCTCAGCATTCCGGCGATGCCTGTGACGTCGTTTACCGCCACGGTCATGGCCCTGCGTCCCGGCTCCACCATCATGGCCAGCCCCTCTCCGGGATCGTTGGTGCTGGCTATCTTGTTTTTAATTATCTGCTCGCCCGGGTAAATTTCAGACTTGGTTATCTTGCCCAGCACTTCGCCGGGGCTGCCCAGGGCGGTGGGGTTCACATAATTGGAGGGCATCTCGGTGAATTCCACCATCTGTTCGTTAATTACCTCCCTGGCCGGTATTTTTACCTTGGCTATTGCTACATTGACAAAATTTCCGGACGACTTGTAGGTTTTCTCCAGGTACTTTAAATACTGGTATGTCCCCCATGCGGCCAGAAGGCCGAATATTACTGCCACTATGAGGATTATGTTTACTTTTCCCTTCATTGTTTCATCTCCCGGTTATTCTTTTGGTCATTCGACCAGTTTTGCGCCGTAAAGGCTGGTTATGGGCCGTGAGAAATCCGGATCTCCCCCGGCGGCCATGCGCACAAAATATCCCGTTATCTCGTCGTCTGCGCTGCCGGTGGCTTCCCTGTCCACGAAAAAGGCTGCGAAACCGGTTACCTCTATTTGATCCCTGCCCCGCAGGTCGTTTGTATGGGTTGGCAGCACCAGTATCTTGGGGCAATTAGGCTCAAAGTTGTCAAATGTGCACCCGCTGGTGCAGCGGCTGAGCCTCTCGTCTATCCCGTCGGTGGGGCCGTTCATGTTTCCCGGCTCGGTGTTCAGTACATCTCCTATTCCTACGGGGTGCTGGAAGCCGTTGATCAGGTTGTACTTGTAATTCCTGCTTCCTCTGCCGGCCAGGGCCAGGGCTCCGAAATTGCCGGGCGAGTCCGGGGATCCGTATTTAAGTGTAACCAGCTGGCCGTATACCAGAGGCTGTTCCCTTATGGTAAGGGGGGCAACCCCCCGGTATGATGTGATGCTTCCCACCTGGGCCGCCGCGTGGGCGCGCACTGTCCTCCGGCTTACGCCGAAGGCCCTGGACATGATGAGTTCCACCGTCTCCACAGCGTCTACCGAAATCCTGTTATTTGATATATTCACAGTGATGCCCGCCGGGGGGGCGCCGTTAGCCGAGGCGATGTCAATCGCCCTCTGGCGGGCCGCCATTTCACGGGTATAAGGGTCCGGCATCAGGGAGAGGTCCCGGGCCGCCGCCAGCGCCGCGCTGTCCACAGCGTTCACCAGGCGCTGCCTGGACAGGGCGATCCGCCCGAAATCGGTTACCAGCGACGCCATGCCGAATAGCGCCATTATGCCCATGCCCACCATAAACAGTGAAAATCCACGCTGGTCTTTGTAAAGCCCGGCGATAAAACTCAGCACAGACCTGACCTCCCTTCATTCAACCCGCATGGTTGTACTTGACCTGATTGGCAGCGGGTCCGGAATAAAAACGTCGAAAAGGGGAAATACCAGATTGACCCGGTAGCGTACCTCCACTGTGGCCAAGGCCCCTGATTTTCTGTCGGCGGGGGCCGGTGTGACGGTGGTTTGCAGTCTGGCTGAGTCCAGGCTTCCGGTTACCTGGCCCACCCTGCTGGAAATGGCGCTGTCCGCGCCCCCCAGCACCGCTACCCTCGCTCCCTCCCTGGAGGCGTTGGTGATTACCAGGTAGGAATGAAATACCCTGCCGAATTCCACTGTCCCCATGAAGAGCACCAGCAGCACCGGGAGGACCAGTGCCAGTTCCACCAGTGCTTGCCCCCGCTGATCTTTGATAAAAAGTCGTTTCATATTAACCTCCATCTCGCGCCGCCAGTGCGGGCGACACAAATAGTAATGAAAACGGGGGTACGCACCCACCCTGGATTGCGGTACAATCAGTCTGAGAAGAAGACACACTACAAAGCACGGT
>JBMOPC010000063.1:0-9240 GCA_049323915.1 Bacillota bacterium | reverse complement strand
ACAGGGAGAGCTTCCGCGGCATAGTTTCGGCGGCCGTGGCCCAGAACATGATGACCCTCAAGGTGCTGACCGCCCTGCCCTTCGTGTTCGTGGGCCTGGCCAGGGTAATGGCCCCGGGGTTCACCGCTCCTCTTTTTCAAACCCTGGAGGGTGCCTTCATATTTATTGTAGCTACTGCCTGGATCATGGCAGGCAATGTCATTACCCGCAGGATGATCAAAAACACCCTGGGGCAGGGGGTGTAGGAGTGCTTGAGAACCTGAATACCCTTATTAAAGGAGTGGACGTTTCCGTTCTGGCCGGGGCGCTGGCGGCCTCATCGGTTCTGGTTCTGGCTGGCGGCAACAGGTTGAAGCTGCCCGGCGGGGTGGAGCTGAGGGACGGGGCCGACCGGATCCTGGAGAATACCGGCAGAAGGATGAGTAATGAGGTCTCCCGGACGGTGCTCCAGAAAAAGATCGGCCAGGCCGACCTGGACATCGGTACGGAGTACTTTGCCGGCCTCCAGTTCGCCCTGCCCGTAATGAGCCTGGCGGCCTTCATGCCCCCGGCCCTGCTGGGGTGGGTTGATATATACTGGGGTGTTCTGATGGCCATTATTCTGTATCTGGCTCCCGGGGTGTGGCTGAACAGGAAGGTCAGGGCCCGGGTGGATTCCATCAAAAGGGACATTCCGGACTTCTGCCTGCTTCTCGGCAACGCCCTCAAGGGGGCGGACTTACTTACGGCCCTGGATGAGGTGGCCGGGACCATGAAGGGAGAGCTGGCCGGGGAAATCAACCGGGCACTGATGGACATGGCCACCGGGGACAGCCGGGCGGCGGCCCTGAACAAGATGGCCCTGCGCTGCGGGATACCCGAACTTACGGGACTGGTGGGCAAAATCCAGCAGGCCATGAGGTACGGCAGCCCCCTGGAGCCGGTGGTAAAGCACCACGCCGAAAAGATTCTGGCCAGAAGGAAGCAGGAAACCCAGAAGGTGGCCGGAGAGCTCACCATAAAGCTGTTATTCCCCATTGTAGCCTTTGTTCTGCTGCCTTTCCTGGTTCTCATAGGGTTTCCGATTGTGTGGAACATACTCATGGTGTTCGGAGATTAACCGTCCGTTTCCAGGCCCTGAATTATTGGTGGTTGAGAGGCTACTACGCAAAGATTCTATGAAATTATGAAGGGGGTGAACGGAATGTTTAAACATCTGGCTGCCCAAGCTGTGAAAATCCACAGGGACCAGCGGGGACAGGGCATGGCCGAGTACGGCCTGATCATAGCCCTGGTAGCGGTGCTGGCCATTGCCGGCTTCCGCTTGCTGGGTAGAAACCTTGGCAGCAAGGTTCAGGATGTGGCCGACACCATTCAAAACCCCAATTGAGGGGTGACCCTGATAGACCCTGCCATCCCGGGTGGGGTTTTTCTTTTTTATAAGGATGTTTTATGAAGCTGATAAATTGTATGACCGGGGAAGTATTAGCTGAACAGGTAAAGGTTACGGAGGATTTTTTAAGCCGGCTGATCGGGTTGATGGGGAGAAAGACCATGGCTGAAGGATCCGCCCTTGTCCTTAGGCCCTGCCGGTCAGTTCACACCTTTTTTATGTGTTTCAATATCGACCTGGTCTTTCTTGACCTGCGGGGTATGGTGGTACACCTGATAAGGGATATGCCACCCTTCAGGATAAGCCCTTTAGTGAGGAGGGCCAGTCTGGTGGTGGAACTCCCCGGGGGTACGGTACGTAACAGGCTTTGGCCGGGGGATATTTTAAAAATCGCAGAGTGAAGGAGGGGTAAGGCAGATTGATTCCTCACGTGAATCTTATTCTTGCCGGGATCCTGACCGCCATCTGCACTTATACGGACATAAAATCAATGACCATTTACAACCGCCATACCTACCCGGCGGCAGTTACCGGGCTTGTTTACAGTATCGCGACGGCGCAATGGTCCCACCTCTATGGAAGCCTAGTTATTTTATCTATTTACCTCTTTTTCTTTTTATCCGGGAAAATGGGTGGGGGGGATTTGAAGCTGGCCGTGGCGATGTCGCTTTTCCTGGGCCATGAGCCGGTTCTCTGCGGTTCCATTCTAGCCGGTTTGGTCCTGATGGCCTGGGGTTTCGTCCGTACCTGGTATAGGACTGGACAGTTAAAACAGGGGGTACTGGTAGCCGCGGGAAGGCTGCCCGGGGGAGAGGTTCCTTACGGCGCCGTTCTGGGGCCGGCCACAATGCTGATGTCGGCAGTATTGCTTGTTTTTGTCTGAGCCGTGACTCTCTTCCTGCGGCGGCCGGCAGGAAGGCCGGTACGCACTTGAGTGCCTGGACCTGACCGTGGTAAACTTTAATTACCGCCAGATTAACCTGCAGGATGTTGCTGGAAGGGACTTCCTCTACCGGGGACCGGTGGGCCTGCTGCCGCTTGTACCCCTGATGCGGCAGGATGAACCCCTTGAGGCAGTTCTGGGGAAGTGTGTAAGCCGGCTGAAAGACGAAATTCCCGGGGATGAAGACAGATCCATCCTGTACCTCGCCCTCGGCGCTTTCGCATCACTTAAATTGTCTAAGGATTTAATACTGAAATTGATGGAGGTGAACAAGTTGGATACTTTCCCTCTTTTTGACGGCGTCAGGGAAAAATGGATTGACCAGGGAGTGCAAAAAGGGATACAGCGAGGAGTTCATCAAGGGACAGTAGATGCCATTATTGTGGCTTTGAAAGAAAACACGGGCCACTGTCCCGGAAGTCTTGCAGAAAAACTAAAAACAATTGAAGATGTGGACATACTAAAAAATCTTCATCGCCGGGCCATTAAGGTAAAGAGCATAGAGGATTTTGAGGCGGACATGAAGGAACTGATACCGAACTGATAAGTAGGGAAAAACTTTTTTAAACCGGGTAACTCCGGTTTTTTATTGTTATATCAGGGATTAAATCAAACCTCTTGATTCGGGAGTGGTGGAAAAAAGGAAATCCATGGAACAAAAACACCCGTTCGCCCATCTATTACAATATAATAGTATAAATATGGTAACTAAGAAGGAGATGATTTCTTGAGAAGGTTTCTTTTGTTTATTGTTTTTGTGCTTGCCCTGGCCATATTTACCATAAATCTTAAACACATAACCCCGGCCCACTCCGCGCAGGAAACCAGGGTTGATGTATACCAGGAGAAAAAGCCGGTCAGGAGCGTCGTGTTTGTCATCGGATTAAATAAGTATTTCGTGGACGGCAAGATCGAAGGGGTAACCATGGATGCGCGGCCATTTATAAAAGACGGAAGGACCTTCGTGCCGGTGCGTTATATGGGAAACGCCCTGGGGGTAACCAACGACAACATTACCTGGAATGGAGACCTGAATAAAGCCGGATTAAAACTTGGCGGCAATTCCGTTGACATGATCATCGGGGTGGCTAGGATTACCGTCAACGGCCGGGACAGGGACATCGACGTGGCTCCCGTCTTAAGCGAAAGCGAGGGAAGGACCTACCTGCCGGCCCGGTACATAGCCGAGGGGCTGGGTTTTGAGGTGGACTGGGACGAGGCTTCCCAGACTGTCCTTTGTTGGCCGAAAGGGGAAGCCAAACCTGACGTAAATGAGGTTATAAAGTATATAGAGACCATAAATAAACCGGTTGCAACCCAGAATACTGTTACTCCGCCAAATCTTATCACCACGAATAAAACCGGGGACAAGCCCGAAGACGTCAGGCAACTGGAAGGATTGCTGGGGGTAACAACTGGGTGGTACAGTCCATCCTGGGTATACCTTCCCGTATGGGAAAAAAGCACGTGGGACAAGGCCATGTGGGAATTAGCCAACCAAAATAATAGCCGTAGCTATTTTACCCTTGATTATAACTCTAAAGGTGGCTTCACTATTGTTGCAATTAAATGGGTAAGGAATCTATCTGACATCCGGGGTGTGGAACTGGACTTGAGCCCTATAGAAAAAGTACTCAATTGGAAGTTTCCAGGCCATCCCGATAAGGTTCAGGAGATAATGTCCTATTCCTTGGAAGTGGCTAAAAGGGCCAGGGCTAGTTTAAGCGATCGTGCCCCATGGAAGGAATATTATGTTGATGGTTGGAAGGTGTCCATTGGCTCAATAGGCGGATGTTTTGTAGAAGCCATAATAACCAAGGAAGGAGCCTGACCAGTATGTTAAAAAGAATATTGGTGTTTGCCCTTACTTTAACCCTGTTAACAGGGTTTTACTTTTTCCCAGCACAGGCGGGCGACAATTATAAGCTCCAGCGTATTTTAGAAGTAACTGGATTGCCTCCTGAACGGACTGAGTTAGTTGGAGTAGAAGCAAAAACTTTTAAAGCTCGACTGGATCGGGACCTACTGGTATACGGTTTACCCACGGATATACCAAACAACGAATGGAAGCCTTCTCCGACATCCTGGGAGACTGACAACAACATCTCTCTAGGGCATCCGGGTAATCAGGAGCCGCGCTACCTGGGGAAAACTTTTGACTGGAATGACTTTGCCAGCGACTATTTTCCTGATGATGCACCAAACCATGTTGCCCCGGCAAAACGTGATATCATTGAGTTCCCATGGGGAAAGGGTCATACAGAAAGTGGTAACGGAAATATCTCTGATTATTCCTGGGGACTGATAATCAAGGCATTGGCTTCTTACCATAAGAGAATTCAGGGTTTTGAGGGTAATGAAAACGGCTTTGCCAACAACCCAGCCTTCTGGGGAGATTTCAGTCAAGAAACGGTTAAGAATTATTTCAAGGTTCTTGCAGAACCCAGGCCCGGGCTGGCCGGGGCGGTCAGGCACTGGCACAACCGCCACGACCTGGGCGGGATCTGGTATGACGTCATCTTTATACGCTGGGACATCCTTCCGAACTTCATTGTTGAGAGCATAGATCCGGGTACGGATACAGCCCGGCCGGGGGAAACGTACACCGGCAAGGTGGTTTTAAAAGCCAAGCCGGACGCATCCTTCATGTCCGACCCGGTGACCGGCCAGCTGTTCGAGGCCATGGGCCTGAAGACGGAGCTGACCCAGGACTATGTGGTGCCTTTCGGTATTGCGGTGAACGGCCGACTGGCGCCGGTGAAAAATGTCCAGCCCGTGGCCGGCCTGGACAACATATTCCAATACAGGGTCCCGGCCGGGAGTACGGAGGACAGGCTGGAATTCACCTTCGACTGGACCGTGCCGGCCAGCCCTGACGGTGACAGGATAACCCTGGCCGCGGGAGTCAACGAAAGCGTCAGGGTTCTTCCGAAAGACGTATGGGGATATATGGACTGGTCGGAGATAACAAACAATGACAACGTCAGGGTCGTGGACGTTTCCCTGGAAGGCCTCCATGACGTAACAGTGGAGATAATCCCTGTTAAACCGGTATTCACGGCCATAGACGGTGGAAAGACGTCAGTTAGTTTTAAAATCAGGGTTACCAGGAAGGACAGCCTCCCGGGTGAAATAGATATAACAGGATTTGTTCAGGGCTTCACCGGAACACACCCCTTTAGCCTTAAACTGGGACCGGGGGGATATGAAGAATGGGACTATGGTTTTTCAGGAACTCCCGGCAGCTACACGGTGGAAGCCGAGGCCTGGCCGGACGGGGTAACGGACCAGTTCCCTGGTGACAACCGGGACGCGGTCACCGTCACCGTTGAAAACAAAACTTTAAAGTTTGACAGCAAAATCCGTTCGGACCTCCTGGATAATTAAACGGAATTCTCCTCATGGCTCACCTTGACACAGGTGGGCCCTAATTTTTTAGAGGTGAATTACAATTGAAAGATCTCGTTAAAAACCAGAGGGGATCTATCATGCTTGAGTTTGCCATCTGCGGGATCCTGTTTGTCGGTTTCGTTTTGGGTATGGTGGCAATGGGATTGTGGATATACAACACGTCCCAGGTCAAGCAGGCAGCCCGGATTGCCGCCCTGAACGTTGCCGTGACGGATAACCCGGCTGAAGCCAGTGACAGGGCACTGAAACACCTTAACAACACCCTGGTGGCCTGCCCCGTGAAAAACGCCGTTGCCCACAGTACCGGCGACACCGGGTATGGCGTGGCTGAAGCCCAGATGAATCCCCTGTTCCCAGGGTTTCAAAGGCTGATCGACCCGAAGGGCGCCTCAACGGTAAACGGAAGAATCTTAATCCGGAAGGAGGCGCTGACAGCCCGTGCTCACAAGCTCAGGCCGGAGAACAGACCTTTATACAACTGAAATGGCCGGAAACCAAAAGGGATCCGTTCTCCTGGAATTCATCTTTTCCATCTCTGTCCTCCTGGTCATTTTCATATTCACCGTAACCTTCTCCTTTCTCTTCGCCGACTACTACGGTGTTCAAAAAGTGGCCAGGGAAGGGGCGAGGGAGGCCAGCATAACCGGGAACGTGGACTGGGCGAGGGTAAAGGCTGAGCAGTCGGCCTGGCTCTGGGGGCTGGACCCGGACAGGTTTTCGGTGGATTTCTTCCGGGACGGGACTGCGGTTACCTGTCAGGTTACCTACACAGTTTCCCCGTTCCACAAAACGTTTCCAAAGCTTATCGGTGGCAGTCCTTTAACCGATGTAACCATGAACGCCGGCGCCACGTTCGTCTGGCTGGAAAGATAGGGGGTGACAGGCGCTGAAACCGAAACTTTCAGACCAGAGGGGAAGCATCCTGCCCATGTTTGCCGGGGTCCTGGTGCTTTCCATGATGGTGGCCGCAGTGGCCGTGGATTTCGCCAGATACGTGCTGGCTGGTGAAAAACTCCAGACCGCCGCAGACGCCGCGGCCACAGCGGCGGCCATGAGCGCCAAAAGATATGTTTTACTGGAAATCTATCGGGGGAACCGGGAGTCCATCTGCTGCAGCCCTACCGGCTGCAGCCCGTGCTGTGTGAGCTGTGACGGGGACGACCCCGTCTACGTTTCCGGCAGGGAAGACACCTTGTATGAAAAGGGGGGCTACAAAAGATACTGCTGTTCCTGTGGCTGTGAGGGGGTAAATATAGTGCGCAGGTGGGTGGAGTACGAAAACAACGGGGCCGGGGCAAGAATGGCGGCCGAAGTGTTTTTCGACATCAACAAGCCCGGTGAGATGGATGCCGGCGTCGGCGGGGACTCCTACATAAGCTCCATAAACGTCAGGGGTGAGGAGGGGGATCCCCTCTATCCCTCAGTCATAGTAAAAACCCACGGGAGACTTAGGACACTGATGCTGGGATTTATGGACAGGTTTTACCCTTCAGGCGGACTGTCCACCCTGGACGCCTTCAGGTGCGCCCAGGGCGGGTCGTTCTATTACGACCTCGATGGAAAATGGCACCGTGCGGCCATGGAAGGATGTGATTGAGAAATGGAGGGCCTTTACCTGAAAAAACTCCCCGGGGGGATTTTTTTCGCAGCGGCGGCGTCATACCTGGTGGCAACGAAACCCCTGGACCTGATAACGCTTTTCGCGGTGACGGCCTGCGGGGTGCTGGCCGGGCTGGCGCTCACCAGGTATTCCGACTGGTCAGTGGTGGGAGGAGGGATGCTTATAGCCGGGTCGCTGCTTTTACAATCCATTTGGTCATACTGGTGTCTGGACTGCATCAGGGCCGACCTCATGATCCTGGCCGGGGTGATTGCGCTGTCCGTCGTGGATGAGGGGAGATACAAATTGGTCTTGAGGGTACTGGCCTCAATCCTGGCGGTTATACTTGCGGCAGTCATTGTTCTCCGTTACGATCCCCCGGTCATTGTGAACAGTGCCTTGCCGGCAAAAGAAGTGCATGCTACTCCGGCTGATGAGTCCCCGCCGGCAGTTCCGGAAAGGAAAAGTGTTACTGAGGTTAAGCCAGAAGGACCTTTAATTGAGCAGCTAGATACAGCTCCGGCCCGGGCTGCAGTCCCGGACAACAGCCCTATTCCGCCGCCGAATCAGGAGAGATACGTTTCGGCTGTGACTGAAGAAGGCAGCAGCGTGACCCTGGACGCGGGTGCGAGGCCGGTACTGTTCTTCTCACCTTCCTGCGGCGCCTGCCTGAGGGCCGTGGAGACCCTGGTGAGTCTCGACCCGGAAGGTAGGCGATGGGTTCCGGTTCAAACCGGGGGAGAGATTTCAAGGGGCAAGGCATACCTGGCTGAAAAGGGATACCGGGGATCAATCTTCCTGGGCCGGTGGCACGGCCCGGTACCCACGTTGCTCTCATCGGGAAAGAAAGGGATATACAAGACCGGTATCCCGGAGGAAATGCTGAGAGTAGTCGGGGGTGATGACGGTTGATATTTTTACTGGCGATGGCTGGAGGGATATCACTGTTCCTTCTCGGATTAACCGCGGGGAAATATTATACAGTGATTCATCTGGCATGGCTTATCTACACAGCCGGGCTGCTGGTCATATTTTCCCTGTGGTTAAAGCATCTGAACGCCCAAATGGAAAACCTGCTCCTGGAGACCCCCGAC
Organism: Bacillota bacterium; assembly: GCA_049323915.1. Lineage (GTDB taxonomy): Bacteria > Bacillota > Desulfotomaculia > Desulfotomaculales > Desulfocucumaceae > BRHc4a. Next base: position 820 of record JBMOPC010000063.1, on the reverse strand, counting down.
CCGGCGCTGGCCGAAAGGGCCTTTCCCGTTAAAGCCCCCGGACTGTCCAGGGTTGACAGAAACCTTGCCAGGCTGCACCGGAGACTTCAGCTTGCTGAGTTCACTCTCCTGAACCAGAAGGCCCGCCAGGCGGGTGAGAATTTCAACCTCATGCTGTCCAGCACCACCGACCCCCTGACCGGTGTGCCGAACCGGAGAGAGCTGGACCGGCAGCTGGAAAGGGTTGTGGGCAAGATGATCCCGCTGTCGGTAATCATGGCGGACATAGACCATTTCAAGAGGGTGAACGACACCTGCGGCCACGATGCCGGCGACCTGGTGCTGCAACAGTTTGCCTCCATCGTCAGGGGCACGGTGCGCCCGGCGGACTTTTTCGGGCGGTACGGGGGGGAGGAGTTCATGGTCCTGTGTGGCGCCGGCCTGGAGGAGGCCGCTGAGATTGCCGAGCGGGCCCGCCGGGCGGTGTCAGCGGTACAGGTGAAGGTGTCCGGCGGCCGCAGTATTTCCATCACCGCGAGCTTCGGCGTGGCGGAGTATATCCCCGGGGAAGACGTTACATCACTGGTCAAAAGGGCCGACAGCGCCCTGTATGCCGCCAAGCAGAAAAGCAGAAACAGGGTGGAAAGGGGGATTGAAGAGTTATGCGCGGGATAAAGCTGCCGGCAAGGGACATGAGCCTGTGGGTGGCGGTTTTATTGAGTCTCGCCGCCGGCCTTTCGGTAATGATTGCCTTTTACCAGCTGTACATGCCGGTAAAGGTGCTTGCGCCCAGGGAAGACATCAAAGCCGGCTCGGTAATAGGACAGAGCGATATAGGCTA
>JBMOPC010000062.1:0-9336 GCA_049323915.1 Bacillota bacterium | reverse complement strand
CATCTTAACAGCACCAAGTTTGAAATCTTTGTCGTATCTTTTTCCTTTTGTTTCCATGATGGACACCTCCTGCTGAATTACATTTTACTTCAGTTCTGCGTGTCCATCAAACCGGGTACAAGGCAATAAATTCTGTGTTCTGAGTTCCAGACCGCCCACAGGGAGACTTTGTTTACCCGTTTTTAATCAATATAAACGTCGCCGTTCCATAGCTTACCAGCTGCCCCTCCCGGTTCCGCACCTCGGCCGAACTGACCGCAAGGGTGTTGCCGTTGTGGATCACTTTCGCCTCGGCCTCCAGTTCGTCTCCCGGCATTACCGGCAAAAGATAATTGACCTTCATTTCAACGGTGGCCCCTCTGGCCTCGGGCGTGTTCAAACTTAATACCGACACCCCCATGGCCGAGTCTAAAAGCGAGGCGGTGGCACCGCCGTGCAGGACCCCGGCAAGCTGTACAAGCTCATCCTTGACCTTCATAGCAAGCTTTACGCGTCCGGGGCTTATCTCCTTCATTCGGATGCCCAGGAGGTTCCAGTACCGGTTGTTTTTAAAATCCTCTTGCAAACTCAACGCTCTTCCTCCTTAAAAAGTCCCTGGCCTGTTGCCGTACCGGGAAATGATGCCTACCTAATCATGCGCTGTAATTGATTTTAATACAATGATACGGCAGGATAAAGTCCCCCCGGGGGCATATAATTCGTTATCGGGGAAAAATTACTACGTAAAGATTAAATGGGTATTAATAGAAAAGGAGCCGGTCAACATGATCAAAATCAAAGACAATATTTACTGGGTCGGGATAAAGGACTGGGAGATAAAGAGGTTCCACGGGGAAGAATACTCCACCCACCGGGGTTCCACCTATAATTCCTATCTTACTTATAAGGAGTCAGGGTTTGAAGTGGCGATGGAAGGGATTAAAATGCAGTACGACCCCACCCCCGGGGACCTCCGGAACTGCGAGGCCTTCGGGGAGGAGTTTGCAGGAAAAATGTAGCAAACAGCTTATTCTGAAGAGCTTCCGGGTCAGAATACAGAATCCAGGAGCCAGAATCCAGAATCCGAATGGCGGGGAATTTTTTCATCCCCCGTCATTTTTTTCTTTTTGGAATGAGCTTTTTAAACATTGGTTTTGCTGATAACATTAAAGCAGCGGTACATTTGGCATGCTAAATAACCTTTGAGGGACGGAATTGCGGGTCGGAATACAGGAGACAGGAGGCCAAGCCATTCTGGAGTCGGACTTCTGGATTCTGTATTCTGACAGAAATTTCATTCAGTATTAGCATTATGATTGGAGGTAACGCCATGTCCCTGATACTTCCCCCCTGCACCGGCGCCTGCCCGGTGAAAACCGATGTGCGCGGCTATCTGGCCGCCATAGCGAGGCGGGATTATGCAAAAGCCTACAGGCTGATACGTGAGAACAACCCCTTTCCCTCGGTCTGCGCCTGGGTCTGCCCCCATCCCTGCGAGGACGCCTGCCGGCGGGCCGACGTGGAGGCCCCCCTGGCCATCAGGGACCTGAAAAGGTTTGCCGTGGAGGCCGCCGGGGAGGAAGGACTGGAAATAACCAGGGCCCCGGATACCGGGAGGAAGGTGGCCGTACTGGGGGCAGGCCCTGGAGGGCTCACCGCCGCCTACGACCTGGCGCGGCTGGGCCACAGTGTTGTTGTATACGAGCGCCACCGGTCTCCGGGAGGTCACCTCTTTGCATCGCTGCCGACATACCGCCTTCCCAGGGATGTGCTGGACCGTGACATCAGGGCCATACTTTCGGCCGGGATCGAGGTCCGCGCCGGTGTTGAGGCGGGAAGGGACATAACTCTGGAAGAACTTAGAAGAGAATACGGCGCCGTAATAGTAAGCACCGGGCTGTGGGCTGGCAAAACCCTTAAGTTGCCCGGTTTTGACAGCCCCGCAGTGCTGACGGCGCTGCCCTTCTTAAAGGAGGCCAATTCCGGCGGCAGGCCGGAGATGGGGCGGCGGGTGATAGTGATAGGGGGAGGGGACGTGGCCATGGATGTGGCCCGCACCGCCCTGAGGCTTGGGGCTTCGCGGGTGGTGGCCGCCTGCCTGGAGCCCGGGGATCAGATGCCGGCCCATAAATGGGAGATTGAGGATGCGGTGGCCGAGGGAGTGCACCTCATGCCTGGCTTCGGGCCGCTGGAGATAACGGCTGAGGGCGGGAATATAACCGGACTTAAGTTCCAGAAGGTAAAATCGGTGTTTGACAGTGAAGGCAGGTTCAACCCCGCCTATTGCCCGGGTATTTTCGAAACCATTATGGGGGACACCGTGATACTGGCCATCGGCCAGTCCCCTGAGTACTCCTTCCTGGAGGGGAGCGGGGTCTCCACCGGTGCCGGGGGAAGGCCTGCCGTTGGCGGGAGCAACATGGCGGCCGGGGTGCCGGGGGTATTCTTCTGCGGAGAAATTGTCACCGGACCGGGCCCGGCCATAATGGCCGTGGCCTCGGGACACAGGGCGGCTGCGGCCGCCGACGCCTTCCTGGGAGGCCGGGAAACAAAGCCGGAGGGGAGAGCTGCGGTTATAGGCACACTGCCTCCCCGGGTGGCGGACAGGGTGCCCAGCCATCCCCGGCAGGTAATGCCGGTACTGCCTCCCCCGGAGAGGGTTGGAAATTTACTGCCGTACGAACTGGGCTTCAGTGAAAATATGGCCCTGGGTGAAGCCGGCCGGTGCCTTAGCTGCGGGCTGGGGGCCCGTGTCATAGCGGAAAAGTGCGCCGCCTGCCTCACCTGCCGCAGGGTTTGCCCTTATGAAGTGCCTGTGGTGGAGGGGCGCGCCAGTATGCCGGCGGAGGGGTGCCAGGCCTGCGGCATCTGTGCGGCGGCCTGCCCGGCCGGGGCTATTACCATGGAGGTCCTGGATGAACAAAGGATTGAGGATATGCTGGACTTTTCCGGGCTGCCTTCGCCGGACCCGGCCATTGCGGTATTTGCCTGCCGGGGTGTACGCACGGGTGTACCGGGCGCCGGAAGGCTTAAAAACACTCCCCTGGGGCGGGCCCGTTTGGTGGAGTTGCCTGCGGCGGCTGCCCTCCGCCTGGAGTGGGTTTTAAAGGCCTTTGAAAGGGGAGCCGAACGGGTGGTGGTGATGGCCTGCGGTGAAGGGCGGTGTCATTTTGCGGGCTGCGAGACATCCCTCGGCGGCACCCTGGCAAGGGCCGGAGAGATACTGGAAGCAGCCGGTATAAGTTCAGAAAGTGTTTTATTGTATCGCCCATCGCCGGACGGGGAGCCTGAAAGCCTGCTGTCTGCCATCGGGGCCGCTTACCGGCCGCTGCCCTGAAGGTAGCTGTCAAAATCAGCAACAGCCCTCAGCTTTAATTAGCCACAGAGATCACAGAGAATTAGCTCACAGGCACTATTTGAAGTAATAAGTCTTTAATTATAGAACCTTTTGTGCAGCAGCGTTATTTAATAAATTGTTTTTAAGCATTCAAGCAGGGCTATGAACCTCTGTGACCTCTGTGGCTTTAAAAGGACCCTAACTTTCATCTGCAAGTGGTGATTGCTTTGAACATCCCGGGTTTCTGGCTCCTGGCTTCTTAATTCCAGACCGCCCGCAGGGCGACTTTGTTCTATGCTATCACCAGCTTTCTTGTCAACTGGTGAATTTTTGCCGACTCCTCTTTTAGTTGAACGGTGGCCTGGCTTAACCCGGAAATGCTGCCGGTCTGGTCCTCGGTGGCACTGGCGATCTGGTGAATCACGTCGGCCATTTCCTCCATGGACTCTGTCATTTTTCTCATTTCCTCATTTATTTGCCTAAGGGATTCCCTGGTCCTGCCTGCCAGTTTCCTTATTTCGCCGGCCACCACATTGAAGCCCTTGCCCTCGTTTCCCGCCCTGGCAGCCTCAATGGCGGCGTTCAGCCCCAGAAGATGTGTCTGATCTGATATTTCTTTAATGAGTCCCAGTATTGTGTCCATCACATTCATTTTATGCTTTATTTCCTCGGTTCCCTGCGCCAGGGCCGAGACGGTGGCTGCGTACTGCTGGGACGAGGCGGCCAAATTGGCAGCGCTTTGTTCCAGTGTCTCCATGGCTGTGCTCATTTCTCCGATGCGGCTTTCTATGTCCTCCTGCAAGGTTACCGGCAAGGCCACCACAAGCGATCCTATTACTTGGTCATTATCATCCTTTAAGGGGACGCCTATTCCCAGGTATGGAACTCCCAATACCTCCCGGCCCACCCTCCGGGTTACTTTGTGGCCTTCCTTCATGGCCAAAGCGGCTATTCCCGCTCCCACCACCGGGTCCCCTTCCTTTACAGGTATGCTGATTTCAGTGCCGTTTATGTTCTTGATATATTTTTCCCGGTCCGTTACCGCTATGGTCCCGTTTGTGCCGATCAGCTCATGTATGCGGGGCAGGCAGTGGATAAAACAATCAATTTTGTCACCTTTCATTTAAAACCCCTCCTTTCACACGTGAAGGCTGACATAATTCCAAGCTTAGGGCATGAGCAAGTCGGGCAGGAATGTGACTATTCCGGGGAACGCGGTGAATAATACGCAGCAAACCACGGCGGCGATAAGAAATGGCCATACTCCCCTGAATATTGTCTCCAGGGGGACGTCCTTGGCCACCCCCTTTATGACGTACACATTCATGCCCACAGGGGGCGTGATCACCCCTATGGCCACCACCATCACAATCATTACCCCGAACCATATGGGGTCGTAGCCCAGGGTTTCCACCACCACCGGGTAGAATATGGGCACCGTCAGCAGTATCATGGCCAGGGCGTCTATAAAACAGCCCAGTATGAGGTAAATCATTAATACTATTCCGAGCACAACAAAGGGAGGCAGGGGAAGGCTCCCGGCCCAGTTGGCCAGCTCGAAGGGTATACGGGTCACGGCTATAAAGCGGCCGAAAATGGTGGCGCCTGCAATCAGGAACATTATCATGGCGGTGGTCCTGGTAGTATCCGACAGGGAGCGGGCAATAACATCACGGTTAATCCTGCCCCGGGCCAGGGAGACCAGGAAAACGCAGGCGGTGCCTACCGCCCCGGCCTCGGTGGGGGTGAAAAGTCCGGCGAAAAGACCCCCCAGCGATATGACAAATATTAAAAAAATATCCAGAACGCCTCCCGCCAGCGTTACAGGTATTTCTTTCACCTTCTCCGGCGGGGCGGGGGGGCCCAGGGAGGGGTTGCGGGCCGTAACGGCCAGAATGGCGATTATATAGGCTAGGGTGAGGACAACTCCGGGTGTTATCCCGGCTATAAAAAGCCGGCCTATGGACTGTTCGGTGGCTATCCCGTAGACCACGAAAATGACACTGGGAGGTATCATTATTCCTATGGCCCCGCCCGAGGCAACGCTGGCGGTTGCCAGCGACGGGTCGTACCTGTATTTCTTCATCTCCGGGAGGGATATGGCTCCTATGGTGGCCGCGGTGGCCGTGCTGGACCCGCATACCGCGCCGAAAACAGCGCAGGCGGCCTGGGTGGCTATGGCCAGACCGCCGGGGAGGCGCCCCAGCAATTTGTAGGCAAAAGAAAACAGCTGTGATCCTATTCCGGCGTAAAACGCCAGGTAGCCCATCCACGCGAACATTGGTATCACACTGAGGGAGTACGAGGAGAAGACGCTGTAAAAATCCTTGGCCACAACCCTTAGGGCGGCCTCGGGGGAGACAACGTAGCTGAAGCCGAAGAAGCCCACCACTGCCATGCCGACGGCAATGGGCACCCTCAGCGCCATCAGCGCCAAAAAGGCTGCGATTCCCACTATTCCTGCCATTAAAGCACTCACTTACGGGCCACCTTTCTTATGGATTCAATAACCACACTAAGCAGCACCAGGCCGAACACCAGGAATCCCAGCGCTATCAGATAGATAAAGGGATAAATGGGCACCTTGGTGGTGGAAGCCACCTCGCCGCTGGCGGCCACCGAGGTCCCGTAGGCGGCCAGCTCCCAGGAGGTCATGGCCAGGAACAGCAGAACGATTGAAGCCGTTAATACATCAATGGCGGCCTGTGCTTTCGTAGGGAGTTTTTCAACAAACAGTGTCACCGCCACGTGTCCCCCCAGGGCGGCGCAGTATGCCAGGGACAGGCCTACGGCCACGGCCGTAAGGAACCCCACCCACTCGTAGGTCCCTCCCAGCGGGTACCCGAAGAGGCGCAATATTACGTTGCCTACAACCAGCAGCATTGTGGCGGCAATGGCCCACCCGGCCATGTGATCAAGAAACTGGCTTATTTTAAAGGCCATTTTTGTAACTCTTTCCATTTACCGGCCTCCTTAATAAAGTCATGCCCGGGGAAACCGCGGCGCCCCGGGGCAGGTGACTTCCCCTGGGCGCCGCAGATATATTGTCGTTACTTCAGATCCTTGTTGTATTTATCCGCCAGTTCCCGGGCCGTCTTGAGCACTTCATCACCCGGAATCCCCTTGCCGTTCAGCATCTTGACATGTTCGTCCATAACCGGCCTGACGGCCTCCAGCCAGGCCTTGGTTTCAGCTTCCGGCAGGGTGTAGATTTCCACCTTTTTCTTCTCCTCGGTCCATTTCATGCCGGCGTCGTTTATCTTGTCCCACATTCCTATCATGACGTCCTTGTGGAACTTTTCCGTGGTCCTGGTTATAGCCTCTTTTATATCCGGAGGCAGAGACTCCCACTTTTCCTTGTTCATCACCATGTAGAACACCTGGTTGTAGAGGAAGGGAGTCCTGGTTATGCTGCTGGTGACTTCCCCCAGCTTAAACCCTTTTAACACCTCCACCGGTCCCAGGGTTCCCTTTATTACGCCCTTGGACTGGGCCTCGTAGCACTCCGGCATGGCCAGCACCACCGGGGTGGCCCCCAGAAGCTTGAGGGCTTCGGCCCGGGGGCCTCCGGTTACGCCAATTTCCACTCCCTTGAGGTCTGCCCGGGATTTGACTGGCGCCTTCATAAAAAGGTCCCCCGGGCCTGTGGAGAAAATCATAAGGTGCTTGGTGTCCTGGAGCTCCTTGGGGTTAAGCCGCATTGCGCCGTCTGACGCCACCATGCTGGCCACCTTTGAGTTGTTGTATATAATGCCGGGGACCATGAAGGTCTCCATTACCGGGAAACGCCCCCTGTTGTACGCGTAACAGGACATGCCTATATCGGCGACGCCCTTCACCACCCCGTCATATGTCTCTGTGGATTTCAGCAGTGTTTCAGCCGGATAGCTGGTTATTTTGACGCTGCCTCCGGTGGCGCTCTCAACGGCCTTTGCCCATTCCTTTACAGCCTGTGCCTCTACCCAGTGGGTGCTTGGCCAGAAGTGCGCCAGCTTGAGCTCAATTGGCTTGGCTCCGCCCGAAGCGGGAGCGGAGTCCTGTTTTGAGGAGCATCCCCCTATTGCCAGGGATGCTGCCAGCAGCAGCGCCATAAGGAAGAAAAGCATCTTTCTTCCGGTTAATGAAATCTGTGGCATTTGACCTCTCCTTTCTTCGCGATACCCGGTCCATATCCAAAACTCGGCCCGTTTGCGCATCCACTTTGAGGGTTAATGCAAGAAGATTGACTATTTTCAAACTATTTGGCCCCCGATCACCCCCATGTCTGGAAAATGCCGGTTTTCATCACCCGGAATGAAGATCCGCCGCGTCGTTTATGTTCAGCTCCAGCATTTTCAGGCAGGCTGACATTCTCTCCACGTTTCTCTCCACGCAGTTTATTTCTTTTCCCTGTTCAAGCAGCCTGTCAAAAAGCTGCCTAATCTCTTTTATGGTGCGGGCCATTTCCAATACCTTTTCGCTATCAAACATGGCATTCACCACCGGCCTTTTTTCTTCTGTCTTCAAATCTTCGGGCCTTCAGCTGGAATCTCTGCAGGCTTCCCATGGGGTAGCACTCTATGTTGTAATTTAAATTTGTTTTTAATTTCAGCAGCATGGAAAGATCCCTTTTTATCTCGTTCTCTTTGCGTTCATAACCGCAGTTTAACTCAACCTTGAGATCTATCCTGTCAATATCGTTTTCATTGGTGACAACCAGCAGATATTCGTCGCCCAGCCCCGGCATACTCCGCACCACTTCCTCAACCGTCACCGGGCTGAATAAAACGCCCTTGACCTTTGTGATATGGTCAATTCTGCCCTGCACACCGCCCTTCAGCACACGGAACGTCCTTCCGCACCCGCAGGGTTCCCCCCACATGCCCAGGTCTTTGCTGTCAAAACGTATGCACGGCTGGGCCAGTCGGTCAAAGGCGGTAATGACTATTTTCCCGAGTTTTCCCGGCTCCTCGATGGGCTCCCCGGTCTCAATGTCAAAAAGCTCCACCAGGAACATGCCCTCGTTTACGTGTATTCCCCCCGGCTTATAAGAGCATTCATAGCTCCAGCCGCCTATCTCGGTGGCGCCCACGTGGTCAAACACATCGGCCCCCCATGCCTCCTCCATCCTTTTTTTGGTGGACTGGACGCTGGCGCCGGGCTCCCCGGCGCACAGTATTCTTTTAATGCCCAGACTTCTGGGGTCAATGCCCAGCTTGCCGCGGCAGGTCTCGGCCATCCCCAGCACATAGGTGGGTGTGGCCATGAAGGCCGTTGCCTTCAGCTCCCGCATCTTTAAAATGCGCTCCTCTGTGTTGAGCAATGCCCCGGAGACAACCTCGCAGCCTATCTTTTCGCAGGCGTAGTGACCGGCCCAGTATGCCACGAACACGTTATACCCGAAGGGGATGTACACCCGGTCGGTGCTCCTGAACCCCTGGGCCCAGAGGATGTAAGACCAGCACTCGGTCCACCACTCCCAGTCCTGCCAGGTGTCGGGCTGGAATACCGGCTGCCCCGTGGTGCCGCTGGTCTGGTGATAGACCGTCACCTTTTCCGGGGGAACGCACAGCGAGTCCCCGTAGGGCCAGGGTTCCCTGGCCTGGGCGTTCCGGTAATGCTCTTTCTCCAGCATCGGCACCTTGCGCACATCGTCCCAGGTATTCACGTCCTCCGGCGTCAGGCCGGCTTCATTGTAAAGCCTCCTGTAAAGCCTGGAATTCTCGTAGCCCCACCTTAGAATCCTTTTAAATTTTTTTAACTGCAGGTCTTTAAGCTTTTCCAAAGGCATTATTTCAAGCACCGGGTTCCAGTACAATTTAATGTCTCTCATCAGTGTTCCGCCTCTTTCAAATATCGGTTCACTATGCAGAACGTCGTTCTAAGTTGCTTTTTGTTAATTTTAAGGGTAAAAAAATAAGGACATTTGTCCTCCCAAAACGAGGTTAGACAACTCCCGCAAGCTCATGTAAGCTATAAATAGCCGACGGGAGGGGACCAAAGAAAAGGAGGACGAAACATGGAAACTGCGGTACAAGAAC
>JBMOPC010000061.1:0-9396 GCA_049323915.1 Bacillota bacterium | reverse complement strand
CCCCCCCTGTCAAATCGTGACATGGTAGGGTCTGTGTGACCCCACCCCCCTGTGTCAGATTATTACAGGGTGGGTTCTGTCTGACCCTGCTCCCCTGCTGGTCAGTTTTCTTCTCCCTTTCATCCTGATCCGGCGGATCACACAGTTCAAAAACGTTCGAAATATATTCCCCGCTTTCTTTCTGCCTGATCATCTTTTTCAGCCAGCCTTCCTCCACCAGTTCGTTGACCGCCCTCTTGGCCGTGGCCCTGCTTATTCCGCACGCATCAGCTATTGTCTTCATCGACGGCCAGGCCATCCTGTCCCTGTTCGCGCACTGGGCCAGGTAAAGCCTGACCAGCTTAGCGTGGGCGGTCAGGTTAGATCTGAACACGGAGTTATAATCCCAGAACCAGTTCTTCCGGCGTTCGTCCCTCAGAATAACCTCTTTTCCACTCTCCTGGTTATATGGGTTTTCGTAAACCATGAGATCAGCGACCTTTCTTCCGGGATGACTTTAAAAATACAATAAACCCCTGCCTTAAAAAAGGTTTACCGGAACCACCCTGACCGTATGTTTAAACTGATTTTAAACACTCCCGGATGCTCTTATCCCGCAGGTCCTCCCATAAAAGCCACACTGAGCCCTTCTGCAAAAACACCTTTTCGGGTTTCATGACCACCGCCAGGCAGGGTCCAGGTGGCGCCGGCGGAACCAGTTCCACCGGGAAAACTGCGCCATTGGGGAAAACGGCGTTTCCCTTTTCGTACCGCCCGCCGGATTCCTTCAGCCGCGCGGCCAGCCAGCCCACGGCGGCCCTGCGCAGGGAAAGCTCCACGTTTGAAGGGGGAGGTATATGTGCGGGCAACCACAGGGCCATTTTCCCGGCCCTCACCCGGTATATCATTCCCGCCCCCCTGAGTTTTCCAGTCAGCAGCCGGCTCTGGCGGAACAGAAGTGCCAGCGCCCCTTCCGGGGCGCCGCCGCACGACTCGATAAACTCCAGCAGGGCCAGGGCGTGTCCGGAGGTAACCATTCCCGGGCCGGCACGGGTGTAATCCACAATTACGCGACCTGTAACCATAACGGCGTCCCCTTAGGCCATGGTGCCGCGCAGCCTTAGGCTGAGCTTTTTCTTTTCCCTGCTGAAGCTGGCCACCATGCAGGTAACCCGGTCGCCCCTGTTCAGGCTCCCCCTTAAAGGGGGCGGCGCCAGGCCCACCAGTCCGGGAACCGCCAGCATTTCAATCATTACAAATCTTGCGTTGGCGTGGGTAACCACCCCGGCCACGCAGTCCCCCCGCCGGAACTCGGGCGCCCTTTCCCACGGGTCGGCACTGTCAACCATGGATACGGAAATAATGTCCTTCTCCTGGTCCAGGGCGTTTACCTTAACGCTCACCTGGCGGCCCGGCTCGAAAAGATCATTCAGCCTGAAGGCCTTTCTCCTGGTGGCGACCGCCCGCGGCACCTCCACCAGGACCCCGCCCCCTATATCCACCATGATCTGTTTGGGAGTAACCACCCTCACAACCGCGTCCACATCATGGCCCACTTTCAGGTACTTGAACAGTTTCTCCCTGGCGTCGGCCACGGCCTCCCGACGGCTGCAGGCCGCAATGCCGGCGTTCCTGTCAATACCCCGGATCTTGACGAGGACCTTCTGCCCCGTGAATTTCTGCATCAGGGTCCAATCATCAAGTCCGGTTTGCGACGCCGGCACCTGCCCCCTGGCCACCTCCAGGTCCAGCTCCCAGACGGGTGAGTCATTCTCCCAGGTTACCCGCGTAATCCTGGCCTCAATGGGATACCCCTTCTGCATGGCGTCGTACAGCCTGTCCCACGATCCGCCCCGGTACTCCAGTCCTTCCGGTCTGAGCATCTTTACAACCCTCCAGTCTAAAATTTAATTTCAGCGCAAATTTAAAATCACAAAGATTAGGGTGGCCACTAGAAAACCGGCGGTCAGAACCCATTCAAGGGGTGAGTTGCCGGTTTCCAGTCTCCACCCGTACTTCTTTTCCCGCCACCTCCGGGGGAAAAAATACAGGTAGCGCCACGGCCTCACGCCACTTCTGGTAAGGGCGTCCAGGATGATGTGCGAGGCTCCACCCGTCAGAGCCGCCGCAAACGGCGCTGCCGAAAGGCCATAAATGATCCAGGCCGCGGCCAAAGGCAGGGATGACAGCAGGACAAACATGGCCGTGTGGGTGGGGCTGTCCCTGTGGCCCCACCTTTCCTCCAGGTACACCCCGACAGGCCTGATCAGCCTCCCCACCATACTGCCAGGGTGGTCCATGTCCGGGAGCAGCGCCGCTATTCCGCCGAGGGCCATCCCCCAGATTATTCCGGCAGATTCCCCTCCGCCGGCGGACCCGGCCAGGCCGCCCAGAAATACCCCGGCCGCAGCATGAGTTGTACCGCGCAAACCAATCCACCCCCATAATCCTGCCCATGGTGCAGGATCCTACCTTCCCGATGTTCCGGAGGGCCTTCCGGTTCATCCCGCAGTGACCCGGCACCAGCCGCGGAATCTATATTACGACTGATTGAATAGTTCCAGTACGTCCACATCTCCGGCCGGTTCACTGTGTCTTGGTCTTTGCTGCCTTCGTTTCGGCTCGGCCTGGTCTCGGTCCATTTCCGGAATGGGGGGAGTAGGTACCCCGGTGGAAACCTGCGGCGCAAAGTCGGCCACCGTTCTGGGCTCCCGGCTCAGTTCCTGAAACTCCTTCATTTCCGAAAATGCCAGGGTGTGCAGGTACAGGGGCCGGCACGTGGGTATCCTGGCCACCGCCTGGAAAAAGGGCATCTCCAGGAACTGCCAGTCATCCATCAGGGGCATGTCCTTAACCAACTCGGACCTTTTTGTCATTTCAAAGGCCGATTTGAGGGGCATTGTAATGTCCCTGCGCTCGGATATGTCCCTCACCCTGGCCCTGCCCAGCATGCCGGCGAAGTACCGGGCCGTCCTCATGTCGTTGACCCTTAAGGCAATCCTGACGTCCATGTTGCCCAGTATGGTCTCGGCGTCGGCGGCGCCGTAAAGGCTGCCCAGCTGTGTGAGGGACTGCAGTATGCAGACGTAGTTGATCCCCAGACCCCGGTCGAAGGACACGCGCTGATTGAAGTCCGGAATCCGGCCGATATTGGCGACTTCGTCGAGCAAAAAACGGCACGGGATGGGCAGCCGGTTGTGGTTGACCTCGGCGAAGTCCACCAGGCGCTTGAACAGAAGGAAATAGAACGCCGTCAGCAGTGGCCTGAGGTCGCCCTGGGTGGGCAGGATGACGAACAGGGCGGTTTTCTCCCGGGCGATACTGACCAGGTCGATGTCATGCCCTGCCGTAACCGCGGCCAGGGGACCGTCGGTCATCACTGCCACCTTGTTGGCCACCCCGGTGGCGAAGTTGTTGAACATCCCCTTGCTGGACTGCCACTTCTCGTAAAAAAAGGTGGGCAGCCGCCCCTCACGGAACTCCCTGTCAAATTCACCTTCCAGGGCCTCCACCGGCCAGGCCAGGAGGGACAGCACCGTCCGCATGTGCCTCCAGTTGTCAAGAAAGTCCGAATTGTACCTGGTCAGGCCCACCAGGGAGGTGAAGAGATTGGACTCCCCGCCGGCAAAAAAGGGGTTCTCCTTCCCGGCGCAATTGATCATGGCCTCGCAGACCCGACGGAATTCTGCGTCGTCCCTGGCCTCGCACAGGGGATTCCAGAGGTGCGATCCCTGGGCGGGGTTTTTGAAGTTCAGCACCAGCACCCGGTATCCCTGTCGTTTCAGCCACTCCGCGATGCCCGGCTCGTACTCCCCCCGGGCGTTCCACTTGCCGGCCACCAGCTCTCCTTTTGGATCGCTAATTACCATAGACCAGCCCTCGTGGGCGGCGCTCACAATGTTGGGAAGCACAAAACCGAATGTCTTGCCGCTGCCCGAGGTACCAAAGGCGGCTGTGTGCGCCGCCATGCCCTTTTTTCCAACCGGCACTCGCACGATCCGTCCCTCAAGCCTGCCCAGAACAATGCCCCCGCCGTACTTGCCGGGCTTTGGAGGCCCGAACTCGCACACCGGGGCAATGTTCCGGTCGTCCGCCCAGCCCCCCTTAACCACTTGGCGGCCCTGCACCACCTTCACCCCGTGCTGCCTTAGACCGATATCAGCGTATCTTCCAGCCGCCAGGCTCATTGCCAATCCGGCCAGCGCCCCCAGGACCAGGCCGAACCGGGCGGCCAGGTCGGCCGGTTCGGCCTCCCCGGCCTTCACCCACATGACGATATTTGGCCGGACCTCCCGGCCCCGGTTCCGGTCCCTTACGGTGAACGCCGCCCAGGCCCCCCAGGCCAGCGCCACCGCCATGAGGACAACCGCCACGGCGGCGGGAGCGCCCCGCCCCGACCGTGCCCCCAGCCACCCGGCCAGCAGGCTGACGGCCATTACCGGCAGCAGCAGCGGAAAAAAGTATCCTGCCGCCAGCCCCGTAACAGCAAGAGTAACTACAAGCAACAGCGTGGATCTGCTGTTCATGCGGCGAACACCCCCTGTCATGAATATAACCATTCCTTTCGCTGCGCTCAGGCACAAAACGCTATGAAAATGGCTGCCTGAGCGCTATTCTTTAATTGGTCGTACAAGTATACTACAGAGCACGGGGAGGTGAGTGCGTCACCCTACCTTTGTTTGGGGAGACCGCATGAATATATGTGTCGCTCTACCCGGTCGCGAGTAAACAAAGCCGTCACCGACCTTGCTCCTCTTCGAACCGTACGTGCGCAATTAGCGCATACGGCTCTCCAACAACTTTACGAATAATTTGCAATTAGGCTTACGTAAATTCTCGGCTTAACTATCGGTAAGGTTTTCAGCAGTCCGTCTCGAAATGCGTCCCACGTGTAGCTTTTCCTCTCGCTCCTGCGATTCAGCCACTTAAACAATAGCTTAACCACCATAAATTGGAATCCAGCAATGCTTTTAAAGTTATCTGTGACACCATAATAATGATAGTGACCGAGCAACGATTGGTTGACTCTGTCAATTATGTCTTTAACTGCCCAATTCCGATGCTCTTTTAGCCACAGATTCAGCTTTTTCAATTTTGCTGCAGTCTTCTTGTGACACGATTTTACCTTGACGCGGAAAAATCTCTTTTTTGTATCCATGCTGCAGTAGAGAGTGAAGCCTAGAAAATCAAACGTTTCAGGTTTTCCCTTTCCCCGCGCCGCTCGGTTCTTTACCGCAAATCTGCCGAATTCCAATATACGCGTCTTTTCATCTGCTAATTCAAGGCCAAACTTCGCAAATCGTTTCGGTAGCTCCTGATAGAACTTTTCTGCATCCTCTTTGTATTGGAAGCAACATACAAAATCATCGCAGTAGCGGATAGCGTATGCGTCCCCGCGACATTCGTTCTTCACCTTTATAGCAAACCACGTGTCAAGAACATAGTGTAAATAGATGTTCGCAAAGGTCGGGGATGCAGCCGAACCCTGTGGGCTGCCGACCTCATGTTCTAATAACTTTCCCCCGTCTAACACATCCGCTTTCAGCATCTTCCTGATAAGGTCGATAAACTTCCTGTCAGCTATGTCGTGTTCGAGAAATCGAATCATCCACTCGTGGTCAATGGTGTCAAAGAATGACCGAATGTCCGCTTCTACTACATACGTGACGTTCTTACGGACACATTCTATCAGCTTCTGTACCGCCTGATGGCAGTTCTTTCCCGGTCGAAATCCATAGGAGAATTCGTGGAACTTTGGCTCATATATTGCGGTTAGAATTTCGGCAACCCGGTTTTCCACCAACTTATCCTCGTAGCAAGAGATTCCCAATGGCCTCTTTTTCCTGCTGCCCGGCTTGTCTATATAGACTCTCCGTGAGGGTTGCGGCTGATATGCCTGTCTTTTCATCCGCAGAACCAGTCGTCCAATATTCTCGTCCAGATTCTCTGCGTACTCATCCTTACTTACTTTGTCGACACCCTTGGCCTTCTTGCCATCCATCTTTAGATGAATTTGTTTCAGGCTTGTTTCGTCTATGAGGTGTGCCAGATTTTGTACTTTTACGTTCCTGTTTGCAATTTCGCTTATCCTGTGCAGTTCTGTTGTCAGTCTTGCTCAGCTCCTGTCTGGAATAACATTTCATTGCACAGTGCAGTTGTTGCCACCCCCTTCCCTCCCTCCGCTTTCACGGACTTCTACAGTACTATGAGGTGGTCGGACTCCCTGTTGGGCTTCTGGTTGGCTTATCTTTGTCGGATTTGCTTTTCCATACTGCCGGTTGCAGACCCATCAGGGTCTCAGCTGTTCTCCTGAATCCCTCTGTATCCTCGCCGAGTTCTTAGACCCCGGAAGAGCCAGCGCATACTCACCATTACGCATGTGCTGATACTGCCTGCTGCCTGCTTGACGACATCGGCCTCTTCGTCATTTTATTTATTTCGTGGCTCAATCACTTCAGCTTACGCTTTCGGCTCGGTATACTTCCCGCCCTACGCTTAATGTTGACGTTACCGTTTCGCATCCAAGGACTGGGTACAGATTGCTGGTTGGGCTTTACCTGGTGGATATTTCCACTGTGATTCAGAAGCTTACAATTGCCTTCGTATTATATTCGAAAGCAAGTGGAGCGCTTGCGGGCTATTTGACCCGCCGCGTTCGCAGCTCGCACCAAGCACAAATAAGTGTTGGCATAGAACACGTAGATTTATCTTTGTATAAACAACTCCTTTGTTTGTAGAGGGCAAGCAGTCAATGCTTGTGTGACCACCATACCACCTGAGAGAGGGAGTGTTTATGCTCAAAATTGTGTACCCTATCTGCTGCGGCATCGACGTTCACAATACCTTCGTCGTTGCTACCATCGCGACCACCGATCGCGAAAACATCACAACCTACAAAACCAAACGCTTTTCCACCTTTACCAAAGATCTGAGAGACTTAGCGCTGTGGCTCTCAAACCATCAGTGTGTTCATGTCTGCATGGAGTCTACAGGAAAGTACTGGATTCCTGTCTACAACATTCTGGAACCTTCCTGCCAGATCACTTTGGCACATCCCAAGTATGTCAAGGCGATCCGCGGCAAGAAGACTGACAAAAAGGATTCCATTTGGATCGCAGACCTTCACAAGCACGGTCTGGTTCCCGGTAGCTTTATTCCCCCGGCAGATATTCGCGAAATTCGCGACCTGCTGCGCTACCGTTCCAAACTGGTTTCCTTTGAGTCCAGCGAAAAGAACCGGGTGCAAAACTCTCTGACAGTTTCCAATATAATGCTTTCCAATGTGGTGTCCGATACCTTTGGCAAAAGTGCTTCGGCTATTCTTTCGCATCTGTTGAAATATCCTGATGATCAGGACTTTAATTTTCGGCCGCTTTTACACGGCTCGATGCTTAAGAAGCAAGACGATATCGCCTTAGCCATTGACGGCACCATTAACGAAGTTCAGGCTGGTAAAATCACCCTATGTTTGAGCCATATGAATGTTGTTAAAAACTATATCGCTCAGATAGAAGCAATTGCCATGCGGTTGGCCACCTCTTACTCCGGTGCTATAGAAATTATCCAATCTGTTCCTGGTATTAGCCAGCTTTCGGCACTTGTCATTCTCTCTGAAATCGGGGCCAATATGGCCGCTTTTCACTCAGCCAAGCATCTTTGTTCATGGGCGGGACTTGCTCCCTCCAACGATCAGAGCGCCGGCAAGAAAAAATCGGTTCGCATCAGTCGTGCTGGCGTTTACATCAAGCCCATACTCGTTCAGTGTGCCAATGCAGCTATCAAGGATAAAGACTTCCCTCACTATCGTACCCGCTATGAAGCGATTAAGCGCCGTCGCGGCCACAAAAGAGCCATTATCGCCATTGCCCGAATGATGTTGACAGCAATTTACAACATGCTTTCAACTGGGGAACTTTTCAATCCAGAACTCTACGAAAAGTCACAGTGCAAACCCGGCTTCGTAGCTTCGTCAGAGGAACAAGCAGTCAAACTATTACAGCGTTTAGGTTATTCGGTTGTCAAAACACCTGAGTCTGCCTAGACTCTCATTGCCACTGATTCTTTTTTGACCTGACTTACAGGTCTGTTTAAGTGTGCCTTCATCAGGGAATTTTGTTGTTTCTTAGTGCCTTGTCCATTTTCAGATTTAATACCTAAGAACCACTGAAATCAGGCTGAATGGCCGATCACCTCAAAGGTGTGACAGTCAATGAGCCTCCCACTCTTAAAGCCCGTGCGTTTAAGCGCCATCTCAAGGTAATGTGGATTGAGATCGATGTAAATGCTGTGCCGCCCCAGCGCCATGGCCACCAGGGTGGTGGTTCCCGAACCGCCGAAAGGGTCCAGCACAGTACCCCCGGGAGGGCACCCGGCCAGCACGCACGGCTTGATCAGATCCGGCGGGTAAGTGGCAAAGTGATCGTCGCTGAAGGGCCTTGTTTCAACAGTCCAGACCGTGCGCCTGTTCCGTCCCAGGGGATTGCTGCAGGCACTTGACAGGTCGCTGGCAATGGACTGGTTTCCGGGGCCTCCGTCGGAGTATTTGTGTTTTTTGCCCCGCCCCCGCCTGGTCCGGGCCAGGCTGTCAGCGGCGTATGGCTCCCGGATGGAATCCGCGTCGTAATAGTAGCGTTCGGACTTGCTGAACCGGAAAAGATATTCATGTTCCCTGGTGGGGCGGTCGGTGACGCTTTCCGGCAGACAGTTGGTTTTCCTCCAGATTATGTCGGACCGCAAGTACCACCCGTCGTTGCGGAGAGAAAGGGCCAAAAGCCAGGGGATGCCCAGGAGATCCTTGGGCTTGTACCTGTGAAGTTCAGGAATTCCGCACATTCTTTTCTGTACCCCCTCAAGTTGGATCAGGCGGCGGTTTCCGCCCCCGGCCGTTCCCCCGTTCCTGGCGTAGCAGTCGTCTACAACCAGCCAGAAGGTTCTCCCGGGCCTGAGCACTCGCCTGGCTTCCCGGAACACCCCGACAAGTCTAGTCACGTACATTTCCGGGGTGGCTTCAATCCCCACCTGCCTGTCCAGGCGCCGGGCGCCACAAACCTCGCACCAGCTGCTGAAAACCTCTCGCAGGTTTTCAAAATCAGACCCCCCTCCCCCGGGGGCCGACGTGAACATCCCGGGACTCTTTCCAGGCCTATGGTCACAGGCTGGATCACCGCCTGCCCAGGTGGCGGTGCCGTAGTCCCGGAGATTCCAGTACGGGGGAGATGTGACCATGCAGTCTGCGCTCCCGGTCTCAAGTCCGGTCAACACGTCAAGGGCATCACCGAGGTAAAACCTGTGGTGCACTCCCTCACCCCTATTCATACAAAATTTCCCCCTGGGCAGCATGATCCGGCCTCACCCCTCCCCCCCTCAGGGCAAGCAGCAACACACTGCCTACCTCAAACGCCGGCGAAGTGATTTTCT
>JBMOPC010000060.1:0-9406 GCA_049323915.1 Bacillota bacterium | reverse complement strand
CAGGGCGGCTGAGCTTTTAAAGCAAAAGGGGGGCAGAAAATGCCTGCCCCTTTCGGTAAGCGCCCCTTTTCATTCCTCACTGATGAGGCCCGCCGGGGAGAGGCTTGCTGACAGCCTTGCCGGTGTAAGGGTAAAAGACCCGGAGATACCCGTTCTGTCCAATGTTACGGCGGACTATCACGGAGGGGGCGACAGGATAAAGGATCTGCTGGTAAGGCAGGTGTACAGCCCGGTCCGCTGGGAAGAGTGCGTTCAACTGATAATCCGGGACGGCTTCGGCCCCTTTGTGGAGGTGGGCCCCGGCAGGGTGCTTTCCGGCCTGGTCAGGAAAATCAACAAAGACGTGGAAATACTCAATGTGGAAGACGGGGAGTCGCTGGAAAAAGTCCTTGCCAGGTTTGGGGAGGTTAGCTAAAATGTATCTTAATGGCAGGGTGGCCATAGTAACCGGATCGTCCAGGGGCATAGGGCGCGCCATAGCCCTGGCCGTGGCCCGGGAAGGAGCCGACGTGCTGGTAAATTATGCCGGCAGGGAGGCCGAGGCCAATGCGGTGGCCGGGGAGATCAGGGCCATGGGAAGGCAGGCGCTTAATTTCCGGGCCGATGTTTCGGACCCGGCCCAGGCGGCCAGGATGGTGGAGGCCGCCATGGAGGCTTTTGGCAGGCTGGATATTCTGGTTAATAATGCCGGTATTACAAGGGACAATCTTATTCCCAGGATTAAGGAAGATGACTGGGACGCGGTGCTGTCGGTGAATTTGAAAGGGGCCTTCAACTGCTTAAAATCAGCCATAAGGCCAATGCTTAAAGCCAGGTGGGGAAGGATTATAAACATAACATCCGTGGTGGGGGTTATGGGAAACGCAGGGCAGGCCAATTATGCAGCCAGCAAGGCCGGGCTGATAGGTCTGACCAAATCGGCGGCCAAGGAATACGGGTCGAGGAATATAACCGTCAACGCAGTGGCCCCGGGCTTTATAGAAACAGAAATGACCGAAAAACTGCCCGAGGAGGCAAGAAACAGGATGCTGGCCGGAATACCGCTGGGGAGGCTGGGATCAGCCGGAGAGGTGGCGGCGCTGGTGGTGTTTCTGGCCGGGGAAGGTGCGTCATATATAACCGGACAGGTGATTACTGTGGACGGCGGAATGGTAATGTAAATAGTATAAGTATCCGGAAGGGGGTGAGACAGAGTGTTTGAAAAGGTTAAGAAGATTATCGCGGAACAGCTCGGAGTGGATGAAGCCGACGTAACGATGGAATCATCATTTATTGAGGATCTGGGCGCCGATTCTCTTGACATCGTGGAACTGGTGATGGCCCTGGAGGAAGAATTTGATATCGTCATCCCGGATGAAGATGCGGAGAAGATTCGTACTGTCGGAGAGGCAGTTAAATATATTCAGGAGCACAAGTAGAGAAGACCAATGGTCCCGCACCAGCTGCGGGACTTTTTAAAAAGACACGGGAAATTATGCTCCAGAGGAATTCTGTGGATAATTTCATGTGCACGGGGGGTTCCAAGGGGGTGTGCCCCCTTGCTTTAGCGGGGGTAGGACGTCTATACCGTCCGAAGGGGCGTAGCCCCTTTATTTAATACAACATTTTTTCGGTGCTGGAGGTGTTGATTTGTTGCCCAGGATAGTTGTTACGGGTATGAGTGTTATCTCTCCCGTCGGCACGGGACTTGAAGCCTTCTGGTCAAGCCTGGTGGAGGGAAAGTCGGGTGCCGGGCCCGTTACAAGATTTGACACCGAGGGGTATACCACGAAGATAGCTGCTGAGGTAAAGGACTTCGTGCCTGAAAAATATATAGAAAAAAAAGAGGCCAGGCGCATGGACCGCTTTACCCAGTTTGCCGCGGCCGCGGCCAGGATGGTTTTGGAGGACGCCGCCCTTGACCTGGATACCATTGACAGGGACCGGGTGGGGGTGATACTGGGGTCCGGCATAGGCGGGCTGGAGACACTGGAAGAACAGCACAAGGTGCTGATGAGCAGGGGGCCAGGCAGGATAAGCCCGTTTTTTATACCCATGATGATCGCCAATATGGGGGCTGCCCAGATTGCGATTTTGTACGGTCTCAGGGGGTGCAACTTAATAACCACCAGCGCCTGCGCGTCAAGCAACAACGCTATAGGCGACTCCTTCCGGCTGCTGCAGCGGAGCCAGGCGGACGTAATGATTTGCGGCGGCACCGAAGCTCCGATAACGCCTATGTCCATGGCCGGATTTTGCGTAATGAAGGCCATGTCCACCAGAAATGACGAGCCGGAAAAGGCCAGCAGGCCCTTCGACATGGAAAGGGACGGCTTTCTGATAGGGGAGGGCGCCGCTCTTTTAGTGCTGGAAAGACTGGAACACGCCCAAAAGAGGGGGGCTAAAATATACGGGGAGGTGGCTGGCTACGGCGCCAGCTGTGACGCATACCATGTCGCCGCCCCCGATCCCGAGGGCAGAGGGGCTGCCATGGCCATGAAAATGGCGCTGGAGGATGCCGCCCTTAAGCCCGGGGACGTGGATTATATAAATGCCCACGGGACTTCCACCCCCCTTGGAGACAAACTGGAAACCATGGCCATAAAACAGGTATTCGGTGATCATGCGTATAAACTGGCGGTAAGCTCAACAAAATCAATGACCGGGCACCTGCTGGGGGCGGCCGGCGGACTGGAGGCCGTGGCCTGCCTGATGGCAATTGATAAAGGCGTAATACCGCCCACCATAAATCTGGAAAACCCGGACCCGGATTGTGACCTGGATTATGTGCCCAACAAGTCCAGGGAGACCCGGGTCGGCGTTGCGCTGTCCAATGCGTTTGGTTTCGGGGGGCACAATGCGACCCTGATTTTTAAGAAATATAACGAAAAATAAGGGGCTACGCCCCTTCGGACGGTATAGACGTCCTACCCCTACTAAAGCAAGGGGGCGCACCCCCCTGGAGCCCCCGTGCACAGGAAATTATCCACATAATTCCTCTGGAGAATAATTTCCTGGTAAACAATAAAAAATCGGGGTGTGCCGTAATGAATCAGCAGGATGCCATTTCAGCACTGTGCGAAAAAATAGGAATACGCTGGAAAAACATTGATTTGCTGCATACCGCCCTTACTCACAGCTCCTTTTCTTTTGAAAAGAAGGACAAGCACAGGAATAACCAGAGACTGGAATTCCTTGGAGATGCGGTGCTGGAGCTGTTGATAAGCCAGTATCTTTTCAGCAGGTTTCCGTGTCACACCGAGGGCGAACTGACCAAGCTGAGGGCCGCGATTGTCTGTGAGCCATCGCTGGCAAGGGTGGCAAGGAACCTCAACATCGGTCACTGCCTTTACATGGGAAAGGGAGAGGAAAGGTCCGGGGGGAGGGAGCGGCCCTCCATACTGGCGGACGCCTTTGAGTCCATTCTGGGCGCAATATATCTGGACAACAGCCTGGATGCTGCCGGAAGGTTCGCCCTGGAACAGCTGGGGGAAATAATAGCCGATGTTCTGGAAGGCCGGGTGGACAGGGACTATAAAACCGAGTTGCAGGAAATATTACAAAAGAAATCCGGTGGGCCTGTAAATTACATCATTCTCAAAGAAGAGGGCCCTGCTCACGACAGGTTTTTCACTGCCGGGGTTGTTTGCATGGGAAGGCAGATGGGCACCGGCACCGGGCATTCCAAAAAGGAGGCCGAGCAGCATGCCGCCAGGCATGCCCTGGAGTATTTGGAAGACTGATTGGTAATAGGTAATTGTTACATCCAACTGTAGCAACGGGGGAAATAAAATGGGTGTTTTCAGCAGGCTGAAGGAATCCCTTGCCAGGACCCGGCAGAATTTCGTCGAGAAAATAGACAGCATTATAACTGGCAGGAAAAATATTGATGAAGATCTGTACGAGGAATTGGAGGAAGTCCTCATTCAGGGGGATGTGGGTACCGATACGGCCTTAAACCTTGTGGAAGACCTGCGAGGGTTTGTAAAGGAGCGCCGGATCAGCGACGCTCAGGAGTTAAAGCCCGTACTGAAGGAATTAATAAAGGAAATAATGGACCAGGATTATTCTCCCCTGTCCGGTGAGGGAAGTCCGACGGTGATACTGGTGGTGGGGGTTAACGGGGTGGGGAAGACCACCACCATAGGCAAGCTGGCGCACAATCTCAAGCAGGAAGGGAAAAAGGTGATGCTGGCCGCCGGAGACACCTTCAGGGCCGCGGCCATCGACCAGCTTCAGATATGGGGGAACCGGGTCGGTGTTGACGTGATAAGGCACAAGGAGGGGGCCGACCCCGCCGCTGTAGTGTTTGACGCCCTGCAGGCGGCCAGGGCCAGGAACGCCGACGTGCTGGTGGTGGACACCGCCGGGAGGCTTCATACAAAAAGCAACCTGATGGAGGAACTGAAAAAAGTGGGCCGGGTACTGTCAAGGGAGAGCCCCGGCGCTCCCCACGAGGTTCTTTTGGTGCTGGACGCAACCACCGGCCAGAACGCCATCAACCAGGCCCGGATATTCGGAGAGGCCACTGGAGTCACCGGCATTGTGCTGACCAAGCTTGACGGGACTGCCAAGGGCGGGGTTGTTATAGGTATCAAGCAGGCCCTCAAAATACCTGTCAAATTTATAGGCATAGGGGAGGGCATCGATGACCTGAGGCCCTTTAATTCGGCAGAATTTGTCGAAGCCCTTTTTGCATAATGACTAGCGGCTGACAGCTAATAGCCAATAGCCAATAGCCAACAACCAATAGCCAGCAGCATTGTCTTTAGTCTGATCCGGGGAGATGTGTATGAATGTATCAGAAATAGGCGAGTTCGGCCTTATCAGGAGGCTGGCCGAAGGAACCGTCTTCAGCCGGGGCAACGTAATAAAGGGCATTGGCGATGACGCCGCCGTGCTTTCGGTGAGCCGGGGTATGCTGCTGCTGGTTTCCTGCGATATGCTGGTGGACGGGGTGCATTTTATCAGGGGAAAAATTTCCCCGTTTCAGTTGGGCCACAAGGCCGTGGCCGTCAACCTCAGCGATATCGCCGCCATGGGGGGAATTCCCCGGCACGTGCTTGTATCCATGGCCCTTACTCCATCCATTACCGTGGAAGAGGTGGAGGAAATATATTCCGGTATGAAGTCCCTGCTTTCCCGCTGGTCGGTTAATCTGGTGGGCGGGGATACCGTGAAATCGGAGGTTTTAACCATTGACGTCACCATACTGGGTGAGGCCGGGCCGGGACAGGTGCTGACGCGGGACGGGGCCAGGCCGGGGGATGTTGTAATGGTTACCGGGCACCTGGGAGACTCGGCGGCCGGGCTGGAGATTCTGATGAATGAAGAACTTTTTACGCAGATCTCCGGGGAGGACCGGGAAGTATTATTAAAGGCCCACCTGCAGCCCGTTCCCAGGCTGGATCAGTCCCGGATGCTGGCCGGCATGGGGTGTGTTACGGCAATGATGGACCTGAGCGACGGGCTGGGCGGCGATATCAGGCGCATTTGCGAAAGCAGCGGCGTGGGGGCGGATATTTTCCTGGAAAGGCTTCCATACTCGGAGAGCGCCGCAATGCTGGCCGATCTTGCGGGCAAAAATGCTGTTGATTGGGCGCTGAACGGTGGAGAGGATTACGAGCTGTTATTCACCGTTTCACCCGGCAGGGAGGACGAGGTTAAAGCATCATTCGCCGCAGAAGGGCTGGGGCCCGTAACGGTGGTGGGAGTGATAACCGAAAGGGAGGCCGGGGTGAGACTGGTGGACAGGGGGGCAATTATAACGGCAAGGGGGTTCGACCACTTCAAATAAGGGATGTAATACAAAAACTAAGAAAAAGGCTTAAGCTATTTCAGGTATCCGGAACTCAAATGCCGAAGGTTTGTTTAAGTTTCAAGGTCATGCTTATAATTCTTTGGAGCCTGCACTGTTGCAGGCATTTTTATTTTCAACCCGTATGGTAAAACATTTTTTCGGCGCTGCCTTTATCGCAAAATATTCCTTTTTGTCGTTGCCGCAAAGGAAAGGATGGTAATTAAGGCGAATATTAGGTAGGGTTGCTAAGCAAGATAAAGGAATGGGGACACACCAAACAAGGAATGGGGACACACCTGCTGAAGTCTGGGTCATCCTCTTAAGACAGGAATGTCCCCCAGAAAAGAGGCTGGCAAGTCAGGAGGAACCGCTATGACCGTG
Organism: Bacillota bacterium; assembly: GCA_049323915.1. Lineage (GTDB taxonomy): Bacteria > Bacillota > Desulfotomaculia > Desulfotomaculales > Desulfocucumaceae > BRHc4a. The sequence continues at coordinate 3,246 of JBMOPC010000060.1, read as the reverse complement.
AAAATAGCCATCATCGGAGGAACAGGGGTATACGACCCCCAGATACTGTCGGGGATAAAGGAAGAAAGAATCGCCACGCCCTTCGGAACAGTGCGGGCGGTGATAGGAAGTTACCAGGACAGGGAAATAGCTTTTATGGCAAGGCACGGCGCCGACCATTCGGTCCCGCCGCACCTTGTCAACTACCGCGGCAACATCGCCGCGCTGAAAGAGCTGGGGGTCAGGAGCATATTCGCCACCGCCGCCGTGGGCTCGCTGAACCCGGACATGAAGCCCGGGCAGTTTGTGTTTGCCGACCAGTTCCTGGACTTTACCAAGGGAAGGCCGTCCACCTTCGTGGAGGAAGGTGTGGTGCACCTGGATATGACCGACCCGTACTGCCCCAGGTTGAGAAAGCTGCTTACAGCCACCGCCGGAGGTTTGGGAATGGAGTTTCACGGAAAAGGAAATTATGTCTGCACCGAGGGTCCCAGGTTTGAGACAGCCGCCGAGATAAGGATGTTCAGGCAGCTGGGAGGGGACCTGGTGGGCATGACCAGTGTGCCGGAAGTGGTGCTGGCCAGGGAAAAGGAAATGTGTTACGCCGCCATCGCCATGGTTACAAATTTTGCGGCTGGCATATCACCAAACAAGCTTACCCACCAGGAAGTGGTGGAGGTAATGGCCCAGAACGCGGCCAACCTGAGAAAACTTATAATGCAGGCCATATCAAGCCTGGATGCCGATGAGCCGTGCGACTGCCAAAGGGCGCTGGAGGAAGGGCCGGTTAATCCGGATGTCAGCGGCAAAACGTCAGACGCCGGAGAAGAAGATCTTTAAAATAGGGGCCGACATTGATATTGGGGGGATTTATTTTGGAAACCATGCGGTGGCAGGACGGGGAGTTTTTTTTGCTGGACCAGACAAAGCTGCCCGGTTCCACTGAATACATTTGCTGCCGGGACTATATGACGGTGGCCGAGGCCATCAAGAGGCTGTCGGTGAGGGGAGCCCCCGCTATTGGGGCCGCTGCCGCTTACGGGCTTGTGCTGGGGTCCGCCAGTCTGGACAGCAAGGACCCGGCCGAGTTTTTTAACGGGGTTGAGGAGATTGCCAGGCGTCTATCGGCAACCCGCCCCACTGCGGTAAACCTCAACTGGGCTCTGGAAAGGATGCTGGCCAGGGCCAGGGCGGCAATGCCAATGGAACCCCAGGATCTTATCGGGCTAATGCTCCGGGAAGCCCACGCCATATACCGGGAGGATTTTGAAGGCAACAGGGAAATGGGCCGGTTCGGGCAGGAGTTGATTCCCGACGGGGCCAGGATACTTACGCACTGCAATGCCGGGGCGCTGGCAACGGCTGGCTACGGCACCGCCCTGGGGGTTATAAGGGCGGCCCGGGAGGCAGGTAAAAATGTGAGCGTATATGCCGATGAGACCAGGCCGCTTCTCCAGGGCGCCAGGCTTACCGCCTGGGAAATGGTGCAGGAGGGAATACCGGTGACGCTGCTCACCGACAACATGGCCGGATACCTGATGGCCAGGGGATTGGTTGATCTGGTGATTGTGGGGTCAGACAGGATAGCCGCCAACGGGGATGTGGCCAATAAGATCGGCACGTACGGGGTGGCGGTGCTGGCCAGGGAGCACGGGCTGCCTTTTTATGTGGCGGCTCCTTTTTCCACCATAGATATAAGTCTTAAGTCCGGCACGGAGATCCCGATAGAAGAGAGAAGCCCGGAAGAGGTGACCCATGTGGGAGGGGTAAGGGTGGCTCCGGAAGGAGTAAATGTATGGAACCCCGCCTTTGACGTCACGCCGGCAAGGCTGGTAAGCGCCATTATCACCGAAAGAGGAGTGTTGAGGCCTCCGTACGACATATCAATAAAAGAATTATACTGAATGGGAGAGTAACCAATGAAACAATACACCGTAAGGGACATCGGCCTTGCCCCTGGAGGCAGGCTGAAGATAGACTGGGTCAGTGCCCACATGCCTGTGCTCAACGTCATAAGGAGCGAATTTGAAAAGGAAAAGCCCTTCAAGGGCATACGGCTGGCAATGAGCATACACCTGGAGGCCAAGACGGCATACCTGGCCGAGGTGCTGAGGGCGGGAGGGGCCGAGGTGGCCATAACGGGATCAAACCCGCTGTCCACCCAGGACGATGTAGCGGCGGCGCTGGCTGTGGAAGGCATAAATGTGTACTCCTGGTACAACGCCACCCCCGGGGAGTACCGGGAACACATTCTGGAGACCCTGGAGACAAGGCCCAGGATTATCATTGACGACGGCGGGGATCTGGTGAACGCTCTGCATAATGAAAGGACCGACCTGGCCCCGGATATAATAGGGGGCTCCGAGGAGACCACCACCGGGGTGCTGAGGCTGAGGGCGCTGGAAAAGGCCGGCAAGCTTTTATTCCCGATGGTGGCGGTGAACGACGCACTGTGCAAGTACCTTTTCGACAACAGGTATGGAACCGGCGAGTCGGTGTGGTCGGGCATCATGCGCACCACAAACCTTATAGTGGCCGGCAAAAACGTGGTTGTAATGGGTTATGGCTGGTGCGGCAGGGGAGTGGCCATGAAGGCCAAGGGACTGGGCGCCAGGGTGATAATATGCGAGGTTGACCCGGTAAGGGCAATCGAGGCTTACATGGACGGATATCAGGTTATGCACAGCGACGATGCCGCCGCAGTGGGGGACGTTTTCATCACCGTCACCGGGTGCAGGGACATACTTACCGGCCGCCACTTCCACCGCATGAAAGGCGGCGCCATACTGGCAAACGCCGGCCATTTCGATGTGGAGATAAACAAGACCGATCTCTTGTCGGCGTCGGTGAGCAGGAGGGTGGTCAGAAAGGATATAGAGGAGTTCATGCTCCCTGATGGAAGAAGGCTTTATCTCCTTGGCGAGGGAAGGCTGGTCAACCTGGCGGCCGGCGACGGCCACCCGGCGGAGATTATGGACATGTCCTTCGCCCTTCAGGCGCTGTCGGCGCGGTACATTCTTGAAAACGGAAGCCGGCTGGAAAACCGGGTCTACGACGTGCCCCCGGAGCTGGACAGGCGGGTGGCCGGGCTGAAGCTGGAATCCCTGGGAATAAAAATAGATACCCTTTCTCCGGAACAGGACCGGTACATACACAGTTGGAACCACGGTTAAAATGGCAATTAATGGTAATAAGTGGCATGTAATATGTAATAGGTAATAGGCTGTAGGTTATAAGCTGTATTTCTAATAACCAACAACCAATAAC
>JBMOPC010000059.1:0-86513 GCA_049323915.1 Bacillota bacterium | reverse complement strand
TACTGGACGCCATTCCCAACCCCGACCTTCATATAGCCCACTTCCACGTCACCAGGGGCTGGGGGCAGGCCAATGTGCTGGCGGCGCTCCAGGCCGGCATCACCCACTTCGAGAGCACCATGGGGGGCATCGGCGGGCAGCCTGCCAACTTTGTGGACGGGACACCGGTGTCCGGAACAGGGGCCTACTACTACCAGGACCCCAACATAGTGGGACTGGTCTCCACCGAGGACATGGTGGTAATGATGGACGAAATGGGAATAGACACCGGAGTGGACGTGGACAGGGTTCTTGAAATAGGCAGAATGGTGGAAAAAATAGTGGGCCGCCGGCTTAGAAGCGAGAGCATCAGGACTGGCCGTATTCCCAAGGAGGCCACTGGATTTTAAGCCGGTTGACTGAACAAATATACATATTGGACTGTGGCCTCGCAATATATGAAATATTATTGCGAGGCCGTCCTTCTATTAAGCATTTCGCTCCCCGTTTCAACAGATATTATTGCCTGCAGGATAGAATACCATTTTATGACTGATAAAGTATTTCTCTACTTTAACATTGGGGAAATAATTAACCATAACTCTTTCGGCCTGGCTCATTTTCTCATGATGCAATTTAATTTGTTCCCGTGTATCCTTTGAAATGTCTCCCATGGCGGCACAATCTTCATGATGAAAGATGATTATCCTTTCAATACCATGGTTTTTACGGGCAAAATCAATTTGATTTAAAATAAATGTGCGGTGCTCTGTATCGCTGAGAAGGCTCAATGACGACCCGGCAATTGACAAAACGTCATATTGCCCGTGAAAACCTCTCTGTTTCAGCCATGAATGTGTTGCAGACTGAAAACGGTAATCCATGCACATTATTACGAAATTCTTGCACATTGCCAATTTTTTCACCTCATTATATAGATTTATAAAAAAAAGAATAAACCAACCCTTACATCTGATGAATAAGAGCTGGTTTATTCCAAACTGACATTAAAATGCCCTTTTAGCAATCAACCAAATAAAGCCTTATCTAAAGTAATTAATATTACTCTCTCACCACTTTTTGTGCTAATGTCGGTATGCAAGCTGACAATATCACAACCAGTGATTTCGAATATAATCTTTTTAATATGATGCTTGCCGTTTTCCAGCAATTTTGAGCGCATCGACTTTACCATTAATATGCCGTCAACATCTTTGGCGAGCTCTATTTCTGCCCTGGTCAGCACACCTTCAAGCCTGACCAAAATCATATCCCGAATTATGTCGGTCTTGACATTAATGGGGCCTCTGCCAAGAAATTCACGCTCAAACTGCATAAGCCTCTTCGAAATCTGATCTTCCAGTTGGCCTTTTGAATTATAGTCCACAACAGATACTGCCCTCTTTAACCCACTCAACCCCCATGAACTTTTAGACAATTATATTCCAAGCAACTTGGAAATGCAAGAAAGTTTAAGTCCGGCACCGGTCATTCATGCAGAAAGTCCATAATATATTTGGGGAAACAGACATACTTTTCCCTGGCGGCAAGGCGGCGCAGGCTCCGCACCACCCGGGCGGCGTCCAGCCTGTTGGGGCAGACCATGCTGCACTGCTCACAGCCTATACAGCTCCACAAAAGAGGTGCGTGAAGGGCCTCGCCCACCCGGCCCAACTGCACTATCCTAATCAGGGATGTGGGGTTCGGCTTTTTGAAAAGGGCCGGGCATACCGCCCCGCACTTGCCGCACTGCTCACAGGCCAAAGCCGTTCTGGCGGCAGCGGTGTCCAGTATGTCCGTTTCCCTAAGGTCTGTTATGTCAAGATACCGATTCATAAAATACCACCGTTTTTGGTTTATTTGAACGGGCTGGGGCCCAGTGACGCCAGCAGCTCGCTGAATTTCCGGACCTCACTGAAAAGCCGCTCTGAATCGTCTATGGTTATCCCGGTCAGATAAATCCTTTCCGGCTCGATCCTCATTCTGCCCAGGGTCTCTTTGAGGTTCTGCAGCCTTGTTTCAGCCAGTGTGGCTCCGGCCCCGTGGTGGCACTGATCCGGCCTGCAGCCGGCCAGCATCACTCCATCAAGCCCGCCTATCAGGGCCTCGTTTAACCAGGACATGTTAACTGAACCGATACACGGCACCGGAATGGGGATAACCCCTTCCAGCCCTTTTACTTCCCCGCTCCGGTTCAATTTTTTCCAGGCCGGATAGGCGTCGTTGCTGCAAAGGAAAAGCAGCACCGCCGGTTCGGGGACATCTCCCGATAAAACCCTGTCCACGATATTTTCAATCTTACTGATACCCTGTCCGGGAAGGTTGATGCACATAAGGGGACATCCCCCCTGGCAGGTGCCGCAGCCCCGGCAGTCCCCGGGGTGAACCTGCGGAAAACCGTCCGGTCCCAGCACACATGCCCCGTAGGGGCACTCCTTGACGCACCTCCCGCAGTGATCGCACTTCTTCTTATTGACCTCCGGGCAGGCCGAAGGCTGCTGATGCAGCCTGACCAGGCACTGGGCCACCGCCGAAAGGGCGCTCCTGACGCTGTCCTCCACATCCATGGGCTGCTGTGCGCATCCTGCCGCCCAGATGCCCGACCTCCTGATCTCAGTGGGATCGCAGGGTGTGTGCCCCGGGAAAAACCCGTGGCGGTCCTTTTCCAGCCCCTCAATAACCGGTAAAACAGGCGGAATCATGCCAGTAGCCAGGACCACCAGATCAAAAACCCCCTCGACTCTCTTTCCGCTCAGGGTGTCTTCGGCCCTTACAACCAGCTTTTCGCCACTGCACTCAACGGAGGAAGGGGTGCCCCGCACAAACACCGGGCGGTACTCCTCCCTCACATGCCTTAAGTATTCCTCCCTGCTTCCCGGCGTCCTGATGTCCCTGTAGAAAACCCACGCGCCTATATCCCTGTACCACTGGTGAAGATACTCAATCTGCTTCAGGGTAACGGTGCAGCAGTATCCCGAGCAGTAGGGAAGGTGGTTTTTATCCCTGCTTCCGGCGCACTGTATGAAAGCAACCCTGCTGAGAGGCTTTCCTGTGACAGGATGAACGGGCCTTCCGCCGGTTGGTCCGTCGGGCCGGAAAAGAGATTCAAATTCCATGGAGGTAACAACCCCCGGCAAATTCCCGTAGCCGTACTCCCTGACAGCGGAGGCGTCGTAAAGGTCCGCGCCGGTGGCCAGTATAATCCCGTCAACCTCAGTCCGGCATTCTTCCGTTTCCTGTTTTAAATCCCGCAGCGTCACAGTATAGACGCCCGGAGAATTTTTCTCCACTCCCGTCATTTCTGTATGCAGGAGCAATTCAACATTGTGCAGGCCGTAAATATTGTTCAGCAGCACCTCAAGGCCGCAGCGGGGAGGACACAGCCTGGGGTAATAGCGGTGAAGGTCTCCCACCCTGCCCCCGGGGACAGCGGACTTTTCCGCCAGTATCACATTCACTCCCGCCCGGCCCAGCCTTTCGGCCGCCGTAAGACCGGCTATGCCGCCACCCGCCACCAATATCTTCCCTTTTGACAATTTACCTTCAGCCTCCCCTCCGGGTGACATTATAGCGGTGAGGGGCCGAAAAGACTTCCGGCCCCCGTTAAAAAACCATCTAATCGTTTCTGTTTTTGTAATTGAATCTCTCCACCTTGCCGTCCTGGCCAATGCAGGTCCAGCTTACCCTTTTGCCCCCCATCAAAGGTATCAGCTTTGCCGGGTAATATCCCAGCTGGTAGGGAAGCCTGGTCTCAATGGCCCCCTGGGGACAGACCTTCACGCAGGACATGCAGTCCCAGCAGTCCCGGGGAGAACGGCAGGCGGCCTTTATTGCGTCCTCTTTGATCAGCATAAGATCTCCAGGGCATATGGCAACGCAGAGGGCTTCTTTTTCTCCTTTGCAGCCGTCACATTTTTTTAAGTCAACTTTTGGTGGCATAGCACAAACCTCCTCGAAAAATACCTGCTTTTTTCGAAAACACCTTTTTTAGCCGGATACCGGCTTTTTAGTCAAACAGTTTTTCATCCGGCCTGGTGAACATTTCAATTTCCCCGGTCTCAGTGTTCCTCTTAGAGTTTATAAAGCAGTTGAACTTATCATCGTTGCGCTCGGGGAAGTCGACCCTGGTCTGCCAGCCCGGCCAGCGGGTTTCCTCCCGGTACAGAAGGTGGTGCACCAGAACCTCGGCCACGTCAACCATGTCGGTGACCTCATGGCATTTCATCAGCTCATGCATATCACCGGCCACAAGGAACTTGGTCTGGTCTTTCAGAATGGCAATATTTTTCAGAGCATACTCCAGACGCTCACGGTTCATGCGGTAGAACTGGTGCACCCCGCCGGCGTATTCATCCATAAGCCTTTGGAGCCTCTCCTCCATTTCCCACGGGCTAACACCCTCACCAACGTTTATCTGCCTTACAAAGGGCTGGAATACCCTGTTCTTTTCTTTCTCCACCAGCGCACTGTCAGCATTGAGCTGTCCGGCGGCGCCCGATTTCAAATACTCCACCGCTCCGCGGGCAGAAAGCATACCCTCGGCGGCACAGCCACCCACAAACTTGTTGGGAGTGCCCCCGGCCACATCGCCGCAGGCAAACAGCCCCGGAATGGTGGTTGCCCTCTTGACATCGATCCAGTAGCCGCTGGCGGTGTGGCCGCCCACTATATAGGGGTCGCTTCCGTAGATTTCTATCGGGTCCTTTGATATATCCTGGTTGCGGGAAGCCAGGAAGAGAACGAAACTGGGCCTCTCATTCAGATAATCGGTCTTGAGGTCCTTTATCTGTTCCGGAGTCATGTGCGTGGTATCCACATAGCACGGCCCGCGGCCGGCCAGCCACTCCTCCATGGGGGCGTTGGCCCTTATAAAGCGGGGAGCCTTGTCGCCGCCCAGGTGGGCATAGCGCTCGGCCAGAATCTTTTCCCCCCTGCCGTTGATCATGGCGGCATTGTAGCCCACTGAAATGGTGTCGATGGGGCCGTTGAAATCTTTTGTCCTTACGGCGCACCAGCGCATCTCAAAGGTGGTCATCTCGGCGCCCGCCCTTATGCCCATGGCGTAACCGGTGCCAACATTGAAGGGGCAGTACCAGATCTGGTGGTGGGAGTCATTGCCGTCGTTGGTGTAGGGCTTATAGATCCCCCCCGCGCCCCCGGTGGCCACTATGGTGGCGCCTGCCTTGATCACGTAAAACTTTCCTTCTCTCAGATTGAATCCCATGGCCCCGGCAACGCGGTCACCGTCAACAATGAAATTGGTTGCCACCACCCGGTTCAGTATCTCGCAGCCGTACTCCCTCACTTTTTCGGCCAGTATCACCTTCATTTCGGAGCCGTAGATGGCGATATCCCAGCGCCCGCGGGCAATATACTCCCCATTTTCATCCTTTTTAATGGGCAGTCCCCAGCTTTCCCATTCCTCGATTGACTGATTGAGCAGCTCGGCCATGGTCTTGTACAGGTCATCCCGCTGCAGTCCCCCTGCCTGGTCCCTGCTCCAGCGGACAAGGCTCTCCACAGTTTCCCCTTTCTTAATATACGTGTTGATGGCGTCCATGCCGCCCGCCAGGCAGCCGCTGCGGTCTATGTGAGCCTTTTCCATCAGGGTTACCTTAAGCGACGGGTCCTGCCTCTTGGCCTCAATGGCCGCGTAGCAGCCGGCGTTGCCGGCCCCTATTATCAGAATGTCGGTCTCAAGGTAAACCTCTTCGACCTCCTGGGGTATCACCGGAAAACTTTTACCCATGTCTGACAACCTCCTAAAATACTTTACTTATTTCCAGGTGACGTAGCCGCCCCATACCGGCAGGCCGTTAAAGGCGTACCAGGGCATCATAATCACCAAAAAGTAAACAAGTGTGACCAGCATTATTGGTATTCCCACACGCGCATAGGTGCCGGTATTGAACGTGTTGGTGCCGTAAGCGATTACGCAGGCGGTCACCTGGGTGGGGATAATGAATGAAAAGGTATCGAAGTTTGCCGCCAGAAGAGTGAAGGCCACAGGGTTAAGGTTAAGCGACTTGGAAAGCGATATCAGTATCGGGGCCAGCATTGACACCGCCGCCACGTTGCTCAGCATGAATATCCTGATGAATGCGGTTACCAATATGACCCCCACCACGATTACCAGGAAGGGCTGCCCTTTGAAAATGGGGTGGGCGGCCTCTGCAATCCACTTGGCCAACCCTGAGCTGCTGATGGCGTTGGCCATGGACAGCGCCCCGCCAAGAAGCAGGAAGGTGCCCCAGATGGTTTTGCCCTGCACGGCCTGCCAGGATACCGGCAGTAGTCCCGGGATGAAGAACACCCCCAGCGCTATTAAGGTGGCCATGCCGGTCTGTATTTTGTGGTACGGCTCGGTAATCCAGAGGACCACAGCCAGAGTGAACACCACCAGAATAAACCACTCCACCGCAGTCATCTTGCCCGTCTTCTGTTTTTCTTCCTTTATGAATTCAACCCCGCCGGGAACAGCAATGTTCTGTATGCCAAAGAGCTTTCTCACCATAATGAACATGATGGGGTAAAGTCCCAGTATGGGCCAGTGTAGCCAAAACCACTGGGCATAGCTCATCTTGAATCCCAGCTGTTTCTCAAACAGCCCCGCCATTATTACGTTGGGCATATGCGCCGTCAGGAGCAGTATTCCGGCCACCATTGGAAAATAGCATATTCCCGTGATGGCCATGGCGCCCACCGCCTTTTTGCCCTTTTCATCATCGGCAAACAGGTTGTTGATTCCCTTGACGATGGGCAGCAGTATGGCCGCCCTGGAAACCGCCGCCGGTATAAACAGTCCCAGTACGGTATTAACCACCATAAATCCCTTGACCACCTGGTCCACCTGGGGCTTCACCCTGGATAAAATGGCCATGGCAATCCTGCGGTCAAGCCCTATGCACTGCATTATGGCAGCAAAAATAAAGGACCCCAGCACAAGGAAGGTTACATCCTGGGTATAGCCGCCGAAAGCCCTCCCTATCTGAGGCTCAGCCTTGGTCAGAACCAATAACAAAGGTATGACTAAACCAGACACTCCCACCGGAATGGCCTCAGTAATCCAGATAATAACCGCCCACACCGCCACCGCCGCCGTGGCCATCCCCTGGGGAGAAAGTCCCGCCGGGGGTTTGGAATTCAAAATAATGAAAAAGGCTGCCCAGGCCAGAATAAAGCCTATAAATGCCGAGTTGGGGTTTAGTCCCGCCTTGCGGGCATTGTTAACCATTCCCTCCGGTACCCACCTTGCGTACCATTTCAATTCTGTGCTGTCGCGCATCAGCGTCCTCCTTTCCTTTCTTTAAAATTCCTGGTGGCTTTTTGTTTCATTCACCCCCCTCCCCGGGCACAGGAAATTATTTTACAGAATCCCGCTGGAGCATAATTTCCTATGTCTTTAAAAAAGCTGTCAGCCACCTGACAACAAAATATCAAAAACCTCAAAAACTGTATGTTACAGGGGAAACAAAACTATTGTAATATTCCTTACAATTCAGCCAAAAAGATGCCGTTTATTTCTCAATAGACGGCAAAAACCCCGTAAATCACGGGGCTTGTCTCAAAGTTTGGCTTATCCATGGCATAATTTTTTTTTATCCGCCTGATACCGGTTAAAAAGAAAAGGCTGCTCTCGCGCAGCCCGTCATTGCACCCATTTTCTCAATTTTTCGGGATAAATTATTTTGATGTCCCGCCCTTCCATCACTATTGCCTTTTCGCTTTTCATGGCATTGAACGCCGATGTCACCGTGGGCCTCGAGGTACCGATCATGCAGGCTATTTCTTCATGGGTAAGCCTTAAATTCAGCTCTATCCCCGTGCCCGTGTCGACACCCGAGCGCTCTGCCAGCTTGAGCAGCAAAAGTGCCAGCCGGCCGTGCACAGGCCAGGATACCATCTCGTGTATGGTGGCCTGTGCCTCCCTGAGCCTGCCCCCCAGGGTCTCGGCAACCCTGATGGCAAGGTCGGCGTTGCCCTTCAGCAGATCAAGGAACCCCTCCCTTTTCAACACCACCACCCTGACATCTTCCATGGCCTCGGCGAAGCAGGACCGGTTTGAGTTGCAGATAGTTTCGGCAAGGCCCACCATCTCTCCGGGATGCCGGATGGCCACGGTCACCTTGCGGCCGTCGCCGGCAAGCCGGTAAATCTTTACCCACCCGCTCTCCACAAAGTATACGTGCTCTGAGTATTCCCCGGAGGCGAAAATGATCTGCCCCCTGGGATACCTTATGGCCAGCCCCGCCTGTCTGATAATCTTTTTGTCACCATCATCCAGTACAAATACCTTGCGCTCAATATCCATCTGAACCACAACCAATCTTTAGGATGTGGTATTACTTCTTCGGGACTTACCTTACATTCTCCTTCCTGATTCTTAAGCTGGCTGAAATTTCAATTTTTTTACACGGACTATCCCGTCCTCACCCCGCAGGGTGATTTTAATCCTGAATAATTTTAGATGCGCCGTTTTGCTCCATAATGTTTCTTACCCGGGACGCCGCGTGCTTGGGGCACTCAACTGCCACCAGTATTCCCCTGCCGGCGTTCAGCCCCTCTACACCGTAGGCGGAGGGCGCGGTCTCCCAGAGTTCATCCCTTTCGGTCTTTATGAATGCCAGTTCCTCCGCCACCTCCTCAGGGTCCCGGAGGCGCTCCCCCCTTGCCTTGGCCAGGTCGGAAATTATCATGTCTTTGCGGTCGAAACCCTCATTGCGCAGGCTGTCCACCAGGAAGCCCACCTGCCCCTCGTCCGGCATCAGCGCGATCAGGCGCATAATCATCACCTCATGATTATTATGCGCCTGTCTTATTTTTTTAGTCCCCGGGAATGGCCTGCCTTTCAGGCAGTAGCACTTTAGTACTTTATCCAGTAAACAAGCATGTTTGCCGCTTCCACCAGCGCCTTCTGCTGTCCTTCGTGTTTTTTCCACCAGGAAGAGGGGGAAAACTTGCGGTCCGGCGCCGACACAGTGATAATCCTGACCCCGGTGTCCCTGAACACCTTGGTGAAAATGTTTCTGGCCCTTCTGGTATGATACGAAGATGTCACCAGAAGGATTGACTTTATCTCTTTTTCCTGTACTATGCGTTTTACAAACACCGCATTTTCATAGGTGCTTTCGGACTCTCTCTCCAGGACCACCGAGGACTGAGGCACCCCCAGGTCCATTGCCTCAATAAGCATCAGATCGGCCTCCGCATACCTGGAGGTAAGATTCCCCCCGCCTGACATAATCAATAGACTGGCAAAACCTTCCCTGTATAACTCAACTCCTTTTGCCACCCTGGGGACAGTTTCCCCGCCCAGAATGACAATAGCGTCGCTTTTTTGAGGGGCTTCGTCCACCACCAGGTAATGCCCGTAAACGGAGAGCCAGTAATTTGACGTACCCAGTATAGCTGCGACAACTAATAGAATTATAGCTGCTTTTTTTCTCAAGGACATCACCGGGGTATTATTTCTGTATCAGCCTGAATATATCCTTTTTTATATTTGAATGGCGTTTCTCTTCTATTTTAAATTTTTTGAAAAGCCTTCTCACCTATTGACCTTTTTCAAAAAATACAATAAATTTATATTAAAATGAGTGAGGACTCAGTCATACCATCCTCTCAAACTGAGTAATTAAAAAATAACAGGATAAAGGAGGAAACGTAGAAGATGAAGCGCAGCATAAACAAAGCTGCCGTGCTGGGAGCAGGGGTTATGGGTGCCACTATCGCCGGACACCTGGCCAACGTGGGAATCCCCACCTACCTTCTGGACATCGTGCCGGGAGCTTTAACTCCCGAAGAGGTAAAAGCAGGGTTAAACCTGGACAACCCCAAGGTTAGGAACAGGTTTGCCGTCAATGGAATAGCCGCCCTGATCAAGGCGAAGCCGGCCCCCCTCTATGTGCCGGATAACGCCAAACTGCTAACCCCGGGTAACTTTGAAGACAATATGGACTGGCTGGCCCAGTGCGACCTGATTATTGAAGTGGTCGTGGAAAGGCTGGATATCAAGCAAAGCCTGTTCGAGAAGGTCGAAAAGAACTGGAAGCCCGGAACCATAGTAGCCTCAAACACCTCCGGACTCTCCATCAATAAAATGATTGAAGGCCGCTCCAGTGAATTCAAGCAGCATTTCCTAGGCATGCACTTCTTCAACCCCCCCAGGTACATGCGCCTTCTGGAAATAATACCCGCCGACGGCACCCTTCCGGACATCAGGGATTTCATGGTTGACTTCTCTGAGAGGGTGCTGGGCAAGGGAGTAGTAATATGCAAAGACACCCCCAACTTTGTGGCAAACCGCATAGGCGTTTTCGGAATGTGCGCCACCATCAAGGCCATGCTGGAATTCGGCCTGGGGGTGGACGAGGTTGACGACCTTACCGGCCGCGTGATGGGCCACCCCAAGAGCGCCTCTTTCCGCACCCTTGACCTGGTGGGGCTTGACGTTATGCTGCACGTTGCCAAAACCGTATACGACATCACAGATGACCCGGTTGAAAAGGAAGTTTTCGCACCGGTTGAATTCCTCCAGAAGATGCTGGAAAACAAGTGGCTGGGCGACAAGACCGGCCAGGGATTCTACAAGAAGGTCAAATCCGAAAAGGGCAAGGAAATACTGGTGCTGGACTACAACACCATGGAATACCGCCCCAAGGTCAAGGCCAGCTACGGATCACTTTCCTCGGCCAAAATGTCCAAAAAGCCCGCCAAGCAGTTCAAGACACTGGTGAACGGCAATGACAAGGCCGCCAGGTTCGCCTGGAAAATCACCAAGCAGCAGCTGCTTTACGCCGCCAACCTGCTGGGGGAAATAGCCGACGACATACAGTCCGTGGACCAGGCTATGAAGTGGGGCTTTAACTGGGACTTCGGCCCCTTCGAAATCTGGGACATTCTCGGCGTGCCGGCGGTTGTGGACCGCCTGAAGGCCGAAGGGGACACAGTTCCAAAGGTGGTGGAAGACTTGCTTGCCAGCGGCAGGACCTCCTTCTACCAGGAAAAAGACGGCATCCGCCACATATTCGACCAGAACACCAGGGAAAGCGCACCCGAAAAATTTGGGGAAAATGTAATTTTCCTTGAGCCACTCAAGAAGCAGAACAAGGTCATCAAGTCAAACGACGGCGCAAGCCTTATCGACATCGGAGACGGAGTGGCCTGCCTCGAGTTCCACTGCAAGGCCAACGCCATAGGCGGAGACATCGTGGAAATGATGAATTTCGCCGTCAAGGAAGTGGAAAAGAATTATGAGGGCCTGGTAATAGCCAACTACGGCCAGCACTTCTCGGTGGGCGCCAACATCATGCTGGTGATGATGTACGCCGAGGCCCACGAGTGGGTCGAGCTTGACATAATGGTAAGGGAATTCCAGAACGCCAACATGAGAATGAAATACTGCAAAAAGCCTGTTGTGGCCGCCCCTCACGGCATGGCCCTGGGCGGAGGCTGCGAGATTGTGCTGCACTGCAACAAGGTGGCTGCCTTCGCCGAGTCCTATATGGGACTTGTGGAGGTCGGAGTGGGCCTGGTGCCCGGCGGCGGCGGCGTGAAGGAATATGCCTTCAGGGCTGCCGAGCTGGAGCCCCCCGCGCCGGCCAGCGTCAAGACCGGCGGCACCAACTCCTACCAGCCAATGATCAACAGGGCCTTCGAAAACATAGCCATGGCCAAGGTGGCCACCAGCGGGCCCGAAGCTATAGCCCTCGGTATTCTGCGGGCAACGGACACAAGGATTGTAACCAACAGGGACCAGCTCATAGGTGAGGCCAAAAACATGGTCCTCGAAACGGCCCCCGGTTTCAGGCCTCCCATCCCGAAGACCATCAGCGCGCTGGGAGCGCCCGGAGCCGCCGCCATCGAGGTGGGCATCGAAACAATGAAGTGGGGACGCTTTATAAGCAAACACGACGGGCTTATAGCCAAGAAGGTGGCCAACATACTGACCGGCGGCGGGGTAACACCGGGAACGCCGCTGACCGAGCAAAACCTGCTGGACCTCGAGCGCGAGGCCTTCTTAAGCCTCTTAGGCGAGCGGAAGACCATCGACCGTATCCGCCACATGCTGATCACCAACAAGCCGCTGAGGAACTAAGACAGACGGAAAAAACATCAAAAAAATACCGGATAACAAATAAACCACTATTAACTGGGGGGTTTTAAGAGAAATGCAAGAAGCCGTAATAGTCAGCGCGGTGCGCACTGCGGTGGGAAAAGCTCCCAAGGGCAAACTCAAAAATTTCCGCCCGGAGCACATGGCCGCCGCCGCCTTAAAAGAAGCCCTTGCCCGGGTGCCTGCCCTGGACCCGGTGGAAATAGACGATGTTCTGTTTGGCTGCTCCTTTCCCGAGGCCGAGCAGGGAATGAACGTGGGACGCATGATCAACCTTCTGGCCGGGCTGCCCCAGGATGTATCCGGCGCCACCATAAACCGTTTCTGCTCCTCGGGAATAGAGTCCATAGCAGTGGGCGCAACCCGGATCATGGCCGGTTTCGTGGATGTGTTCGTGGCAGGCGGCGTGGAGAGCATGAGCGTCGTCCCCATGGGCGGAAACAAGCTTATGCCGGACCCCGAACTTCTCAGGATTTGCCCCGAGGCTTACATGGGCATGGGCCTGACCGCGGAAAACGTGGCCGAAAAATACAACATAACACGTGAGGAACAGGACAGCTTTGCGGTGGCCAGCCACGCCAAGGCGCTGCAGGCAATCGAGGAAGGCAGGTTCAAGGAGGAAATAGTACCCCTGACCGTTGTTGAAAAGCAGTGGGTTGGCGACAGGATCAAGGAAACGAGCTTCGTGTTCGACACCGATGAAGGCCCCCGCCCCGGAACCACCATGGAAGCACTGGCCAAGCTTAAGCCGGTATTCCGCGCCGGTGGAAGCGTTACTGCGGGCAACTCGTCCCAGACCAGCGACGGCGCCGCCTGCGTGGTCCTGATGAGCCGCAGCAAAGCCGAATCCCTGGGCTTAAAGCCCATCGCGGTGTTCCGCGGGTACGCGGTGGGAGGATGTCCCCCCGAGCTGATGGGCATCGGCCCCATAGTGGCCATTCCCAAGGCTCTGAAGGTGGCCGGTATCACCAAGGACCAGGTGGACCTTCTCGAGCTGAACGAGGCCTTTGCCTCCCAGGCCCTGGCCTGCGTCAAGACTCTGGAGTTGGACATCAACAAGATTAACGTAAACGGCGGGGCCATCGCACTGGGACACCCCCTGGGCTGCACCGGGTCCAAGCTGACCACCACCCTGCTGCATGAGATGAAGCGCAGGAACGGCCGCTACGGTGTGGTCAGCATGTGCATCGGCGGCGGCATGGGCGCTGCCGGCGTGTTTGAGATGGTTAATTAAATAGCTATAGGCTGTAAGCTGTAAGCTTTTAGCTACCGGTCATTGCCAATTACAAATACCCAACACATAATGCTTATTGCTTATCGCTTATAGCCAATAGCCGATGTCATATTTTATAACCCCTGCACCCTCCTATGGTAAAAAAATGATAAAAACAATATGAAAGGAGATATTCAAATGCTTCAAAAAGGCGGAGCTTACCTGCTTGAAAGCATCAACCCCAAAGATGTCTTCACCCCGGAGGATTTTACCGACGAGCACAAGATGATCGCCAGCACATGTGAGGACTTCATTCAAAAAGAGGTCCTCCCCCAAATAGAAGATTTAGACCACCAAAAAGAGGGTCTGATGAAGGAACTGCTTACCCAGGCCGGCGATTTGGGCCTGCTTTCGGCCGATATCGAAGAGAAGTACGACGGCGCGGACCTGGGTAAGATTGCATCCATTATCATCACCGAAAACGTGTGCGTGGGCGGTTCCTTCGCCACCGGAATGCTGGCCCACACAGGTATCGGATCACTGCCCATCGTGATGTTCGGCAATGAGGACCAGAAGCAGAAGTACCTGCCCAAGCTGGCCACCGGCGAGTGGATAGCGGCATACGCTCTCACCGAGCCCGGCGCGGGGTCCGACGCCCTGAACGCCAAGACAAAGGCCGTTCTGTCCGAAGACGGCAAGTATTACGTGCTGAACGGGGAAAAGATATTCATAACCAACGCCGGCTTTGCCGATTTGTTTATCACCTACGCAAAAATTGACGGGGAAAAATTCACCGCCTTCATAGTTGAAAAGGACACTCCGGGCTTCAGCACCGGCGCGGAGGAAAAGAAACTCGGCATCAAGGGTTCCTCCACCCGCAGCCTGATATTTGAAGACGCCAGGGTTCCGGTGGAAAATGTGCTGGGGGAAATAGGAAAAGGTCACGTAATCGCCTTCAACATTCTGAATATCGGCCGCTTCAAGCTGGGCGCCGGCACCACGGGATCGGCCAAAAAGGCCCTTCGGGAGGCCGTTAAGTACGCAAACCAGCGCGTTCAGTTCAAAAAGCCCATATCCTCCTTCGGAATGATCCAGACCAAGCTGGCCAAGATGAACGCCTATGCCTACGCTTCCGAGTCGGTGCAGTACCGCCTGGCCGGACTGATTGAAGAAGCCCTGGCAGACGTGAAATCAGGCCCCGAAATGGGCAAGGCCATTGAAGAATACGCCATTGAGTGCTCCATCAGCAAGATCGTGGGCTCCGAGTGCCTGGACCATGTTGTGGACGAGTGCGTTCAGATCCACGGAGGTTACGGCTACACCCAGGAATATCCGGCCGAGCGCTACTACCGCGACTCCCGCATCAACCGGATCTTTGAGGGAACCAACGAAATCAACCGGCTGATCATACCGGCCACCCTCATGAGAAAGGCCATGAAGGGCGAGATTCCCTTCATGCAGGCCGCCATGGGGCTGCAGAAGGAAATCATGAACCTGGGCGCCACACTGCCCGCCGACGACGAAAAGCCGATGTACACCGAGCGCTGCATGCTGCACATGGCCAAGAAGCTCTTCGTGATGGTTGCCGGTACGGCGGCCCAGAAATACATGCAAAACCTGGTCAACGAGCAGGAACTGATACAGATCATGGCTGACATAGCCATTGAGATTTACGTGATGGAATCCAGCGTGCTGCGCGCGCTGAAGGCCTGGGAGCAAGACCCGGCCGGCGCCCAGCTGAAAATTGACCTGACTATGGCGTACATCTATGACAAATGGCCGGTATTCGAAATGCTGGGCAAGGAAGCGCTGTGCTACATGGCAACCGGCGATATGCTTGCCACCCAGATCGGCATCGTAAAACGTATGGCCAGGTATGTCCCCATCGACATGATCAGCCTGCGCAGGAAGATTGCCGCCCAAATCATCGAAAAAGAAGACTATATCTGCTGATTCAGCCGCCGGTAGCCGGTCGTCAGCCGTAAGCCAAAGGTAATACCAGCGGTCAGCCGTTGTAAGACGTCAGGTTCCTTGACAGTGGGCATCCGTCCGTGTCAACCAATATCTGACGTCTTACATCTGGAGGCCCGCAGCTGAATCGAGGAGGCCGCCTGTGGCGAAAAAAACAGGAGAAAAATTCAATGTCATTATCGAAGCGGCGATAAGTATCATTGCCGACAACGGTTATCACGGGTCCAAGGTGTCCAAAATCGCCAAGGAAGCGGGCGTTGCCGAGGGGACCATATACCTTTACTTTGAAAACAAGGAAGACATACTGATATCCATATTCAGGAACAAGCTGGGTGAATTTATCTCCACAGCGCCGGAAAAGCTGAACGGCATTGAAAACTCCTTTGAACAGCTGGCCAACCTGATTTACCTTCATTTTTACCGTCTTCAGAACAACCGCAAACTCGCCCATGTTTTACAGATTGAGCTGCGGCAGTCGGACAAATCCATAAGAAAAGGGATCTCCGAAGTAATAAAGGAGTACTACCTGCTGATAGAAAGGATTGTACAGGACGGCATCGACAGGGGTTACTTCACTGCGGACCTGGATCCCAAAATCGCCCGCAAGGTCATTTTCGGAAGCATGGACGAGGTTGCCACATGCTGGGTACTGTCAGGCCACAATTACAACCTGCTGGAAATGGCCGGGCAGGTATACGGCGCACTGGCCCGGGCACTTTCAAAGGAAGGCGGCCACATTCCCTATCCGCCTGTCTTAAAGCAGTGAATTGATGAATACAATTTTTTGCCATGGTAAATACTAACCTCTGTCAAGGAGGTGATACCATGCCGCAAATAAAGTGCACCGTTACCGAATGCCAGTACAACTCAGACGTAATGTGCGACGCGCCGATGATTCAGGTCAACCACAACGGGTCCGACAGGTCGGCGAGTTCGGATGAAACAAAATGTGATACCTTCAAGCCGAAAAGATAACAACCAGGGGGACTGGCATAACGCCAGTCCCTTATTTCCAAATGTGGGCCGGTATGCTTATTCTGTCTTCAACTGATTAAAATAAAAGAGGCTGAAAGGAGGATTATTGTGAAAAAGCCCGTGGTATCAATCGTTGAATTCCTGGACCCATACCAGTCAGTCAGGCAGGCGCTGGACCTCTGCGGGGGCCTGAATAATCTCCGCAGGCAGGATAAAATTTTAATCAAACCAAACCTGGTGGCCTGGGACTTCGAACTTCCTTTCCCCCCCTTCGGGGTGGTCACCACCAGCGCCGTAATGTTCGCCCTGGTGCAAATACTGGCCGAGGGAGGCTATACTGACATAACCATAGGCGAGGGACCGCTTATGCTGCCAAAGACCATGGGAAACGCCATTTTTGGTGTACTGGGATATGAAAGATTAAAAGAAAGGTACGGGGTCAAGCTGGTTGACTTCAATGAGGGCAGTTTTGAGCAGGTGGACTTTGGCGGCTTCAGGCTTTCTGTGGCCGCAAAGGCGCTGGAGGCAGACAGAATCATCAATGTGCCGGTGCTAAAAACCCATAACCAGTGCAGGGTTTCCCTGGGAATAAAAAACCTGAAAGGATGCCTGGACAGAAAGTCAAAGATGCACTGCCACGGAAAGGATGTGGACCTGGACCACACTTTCCCCTATCTGGCCGAAAGGCTGCCTGTTGCCCTTACTGTAACTGACGGCGTTTATACACTGGAAAAGGGGCCCAGCAACACCGGGAAAGCGTTCAGAAAAAACATTATTATCGCCTCCACCGATGTACTGGCCTGTGATGCAGTGGGCGCCGAAATAATGGATTACAGGGCCGGGGAAATCGAACACCTGAGGTTCTTCGCTGAAAGGCGGTGCAGAAGCCTCGGACTCAGCGAAATTGAGATAACAGGAGAAAGCCTGGAAAAACACCGCCGGTACGTGGACTATGACTGGGAATGGACGCCTGAAGACACCGGCCCCGTGGGATTTGCCAAGCGGGGCATAACCGGGCTGGCCATAAGAAAGTATGACAGCTCCCTCTGCACTGGCTGTTCGGCACAGTACAACCCCATGCTTATACTGATGATGTCGGCCTTTAGCGGACAGCCATTCCCCGGCATTGAAGTGCTGAGCGGCAAGAGGCAGACCGCATCACCCGGATTTGAAAAAACGGTGCTGTTTGGAAAGTGCTCCTGCTCCCTCAACAAAGACCACCCCAATATTAAAAAGGCAATACCGGTAAAGGGCTGCCCGCCAAATCTGGATGACTTCACAGCCGCCCTGAAGGAAGAAGGCCTGGAGTGCAACATGCAGGCTTATATTATGTACCGCCATTACCTCATGGGACGCTACAAGAAAGAGGACGGCTTTGACCCCGGCCACTTCCGGGAGCAACAGTTTTAGCAAAATCATTATGCAAATCCCAAAACCGTCTATTTGATGTCCAACTGGCTCTATTTCGCGTCTGAAAAAGGTTGTTAATATACCATTTTAAGGTATAATTAAGTTTATAAAGAGAATATGTTCATCTATCCACTTCCCGTTTAACTTGCAGGCGCCTCCAACCTGCAAACAAAAAAGGCCAACCCGACCCAGGCCTTTTTTGTTTTTCCACGCCTTTCCAGTAATAATCCCGGGCAAAGTTCAACCGTTAAACATTTTCCCCTCTCTGTCAAATAACCCGGGGATCAGTATGCCAGCCGCCATTATCAGTGCGCCCGCGGCCATACCTATATACAGCGGGTGGAGTACGCCAGGAAACATTACCGTCCAGGCCATTGCAAGCACCGGGGGAACGGTAACCGCCCATATGCCTGTCCGGGCAGGAGTCCTTCCCGGCAAAAATATGGCGGCCATCAGTGGTAGAAAAACCGTAACCCCCCTTAGCGCATTGGAAAGGTAAGTCCAGTCAAGTATCAGGTCCCCCAATATATTGAAGGCAAATACGCAGGATAGGCCCGCCGCCGCAACAACCACCAGCCTGGCCACGGCAATCTGCTCTCTGTCCCCGGCCCCGGGCCTTAACATAAGATATATGTCCCTGCTGATAAGTGTGGCAACGCCCAAAGCCAGCGCGCTGGCCGTAAGGAGAAGTGAGACCAGCAGGGTCGCCACCCCCAGCCCGCCCAGCCACGCCGGCTGGTGAAGAATCATAAAAAGGGGCAGCGCAGCCGCCGGGTCGATATCAGGGTAAGCTGATCGCATGTACATGCCCACCGCAACCCCCGCAGCCCCAAAGCAGGGAAGCGACAGAGCCGCCAGAAATGCTCCCCGCCGGGCCGCCTTCACGCTTTTCCCTGCAAACAGCGGCTGTAAAAAGGACTGGGTTGACGTAAAGCCCACAACCACTGAGGCCCCCCCCGCCAGTTCGTACAGCACTCCCCTGGGAAACATGCTGAACCAGGGAAACTCCGGATAGTAAGCCCACATCCCCTCAACCCCGCCCATTAAAGAAATGCTTGCCGAACCAGCGACAAAAAGGGTAACGGCCAGCAGCAGCAGCTTGATTATCCCGACCAGCGCCGCCCCCATGTAGCCCCCGCCCACAACAAGCAATACTGACAATAAAGCGAAAAGCACAAGCCCTCCCAGAGGCGGCAGAGGAGACATGGAGGTCAGCAGAGGCACAGAAGCCAGCATCTGAACGGTCATCTGTATAAACATGCCCAGCGCGGTGAAAACCGCCACCCAGGGAGCCACCCCGGCCCCGAAAAAAACCGACAGGTACTGCGATATTGTCTCCACTCCCTTTTCCCGCAGCGGCCGGGCCAAGAAAAGGGAAAGCAAAAGGCAGGCGGCGCCCGCCCCCAGAGTGAACCACAGGCCGCTTATACCATACCTGTACGCCATCTGGGCCGTGCCGATGGTTACAGTACCACCGGCAAAGGCCCCCACTATACCGGCAAAAACCATCATGGACCCCAGTTTTCTTCCGCCAACGATAAAATCCCCCGATGATTTAACCAGTCTGGTGGAATACAACCCCACCAGGCTGATCGCCAAAAGGGTCAAACCTATACTGGCGTAGTGCGCGTATCCCAGCAATCAACCACCGGCTTTCAGTTATTAGTCAATATAACGATATTCTTCCAATAATGGGCTATATCACGGGAAAAGGGAAATATAGATTGCTGTCGAAAATAAGTATAGACTATCCTGCCAAACAGGGCCAGCATATTTTATCAGATCCCGCAGCCTGCGCCGGTATCCGGCCAGCCAACAAATTATCCTGGAGGAGAGCCTCATGGCAAGGGAAGATAAGAGTTATCAACCTGAATTGGATGATCCGGACCATGTTAAAAAACGCCTGCGCCAGCTGGAGGCGGTGTTTGAACACTGCCACGACGGGATAAGCATTGTGGACAGATACGGAAAAATACTGTCCTCCAACCCGGCCATGCAGCGCCTGTACAAGATAGCCGCCGAGGATTATGTCGGCAAAAATGTAAACGATCTGGTTATGGAAGGAACATTCAACAACAGCGTTTCAGCCCAGGTAATCGCCTCGGGGCGGACGGTAACCATACTGCAGGAAGTCAGATCGGGGACAAGGTGCCTGACAACCGGGGTTCCTGTTTTCAATGAAGAAGGACAGCTGGAAATGGTGGTAGTCAACAGCTACGATGTAACCGAGCTCTATTCCCTGAAAGAAAGTCTTAGGCAGTCGCAAAAGCTGGCCGGCGGCTATCAGGCCGAGCTGACGGACATGCGCATAGCCCAGATGCAAAAAGAGGATATAGTGGTAAGAAGCAAAAAAATGCTGGACATACTTGATTTGGCCCGAAGGCTGGCGGCCGTCGACACCACGGTGCTGATAGTTGGTGAGTCGGGCACGGGGAAAGAGCTGGTGGCCACCCTGCTGCACAGGGCCAGCCCCCGCCGGTCGGAAAAGCCTTACATAAAAGTGAACTGCGGGGCGATACCACGGGATTTGCTGGAGTCCGAGCTTTTCGGATACGAGCACGGCGCCTTTACCGGCGCGGCCAGGGACGGAAGGTCCGGCCTGTTCGAACTGGCCGACGGGGGAAGCATTTTCCTTGACGAGGTGGGCGAGCTCCCTCTTGATTTACAGGTCAAGCTCTTAAGGGTTCTCCAGGAAAGGGAATTCAGCAGGATAGGCGGCTCCAGAGTGGTAAAGGTCGACGTGCGGGTGATTGCAGCCAGCAACAAAAACCTGTCCGATTTGTTGGGCGCTGGGAGATTCCGGGAGGACCTGTACTACCGCCTGAATGTGGTCCCCATTAAAGTCCCCCCCCTGCGCGAGCGGATGGAGGATATCGTGGCCCTGGCCCAGCACTATGTCCGGAGCTTCAACCGCAAGTACGGACTTGAAAAGGTTCTGTCGGCCGAGCTGATAGATGTCATGGAAAACCATACCTGGCCTGGTAATGTAAGGGAACTGATAAACGTGGTGGAAAGAATGGTTGTGACCAGCAAGGGGAACATACTGGGGGCCGAGGAGTTTCCCCTGGACACTTCCGCGCCGAAAGCCAGCCAGCCGGGCTGTGAATACCTCCCCAAAGGGGCGAATATACAGGAAGCGGTTGAGGAAACCGAAAAGCAGGTTATTGCCGAGGTGCTTCAGAAGAGCCGGAATACCACCATTGCAGCCAGGAGCCTGGGAATAAGCAGGGCGACCCTTGCCAGGAAGATGCGTAAATATGGTATGGGAAGGCGCTGATTGTGTCACTTATGATGCATTGTGTCAAAAACGATGCAAGAATGTGTCAAATATGATATTTTTTTATTGTATATAAGCTATATTGTGCGCCGCGTTCACAGGTAGCTTTTATTTTTTTACTGGCATCTGATTTGCTAATTGTTTTATGTAAAGAAATTCAGCAGCAAAATTAAAAAACTATTCAAAAATTAAAGAACATAAGCAAAAAGGAGTGGGTCAAAAGTGCAGTCCAGCATTCCGGTACTGAAGAACTACATAGGGGGAGAGTGGGTAGAGTCTAAAACAAAGGAGTTCCTTGAGATAAGGAACCCTGCCACCGATGAGATACTGTCCCTTTACCCCCTGTCCACCCCTGATGAGGTTGACGATGCGGTGGCCGCCGCCAAAAAGGCCTTCTGGGGATGGAGGTCCACACCTGTTCCAAAGCGTGTGCAGCTGATGTACAAACTTCGCTACAAACTGGAAGAGTCCAGAAACCACCTTGCCAGGACAATCTCTCTGGAGCACGGGAAAACATTCGCCGAGGGACTCCAGGAGATCGAGCGCTGCCTGCAGTATGTTGAAGACGCCTGCGCCGTGCCGGAAACCATGAGAGGGGACTATACCGAGGACATCGCCAGGGGTGTGGACGAGTACTACATAAGGGAGCCGCTGGGAGTTTTTATCATACTCCCCCCCTTCAACTTCCCCGCCATGATTTCCTCTTATTTTGTCTGGCCCATAGCCTGCGGCAATACAGTGGTGGTAAAGCCCAGCAAATACTGTCCCAATACAATGATAGAAATTGCCAGGCTGGTGGAGGAGTGCGGCTTCCCCAAGGGTGTGGTCAATGTTTTGAACGGCAGCGGATCGGTGGCAGGAAACAGGCTGATTACCCACCCGGATGTGGCCGGTGTGACATTTGTGGGATCGTCGGGGGCCGGACTGAAGATATATGAAACTGCCTGCGCGCACGGCAAAAGGGCCCAGTGCCAGGGCGGGGCGAAAAATCACCTGGTGGTCATGGAGGACGCCAGGCTTGATGAGGGCGTAGTGCGCAATATCATAAACTCCTGCTTCGGCCATGTGGGAGAAAGGTGCTTTGCCGGGTCAAACGTTCTGGTTGTGGAGTCAATATACGAAGTATTCAAGGAAAAATTTTTAGAGGCAGCAAAGGCTCTCAAGGTGGGCTGCGGACTAGATGAGGGCGTAACCCTTGGACCGGTGGTGGACAGAGAGCACCTTAACCAGATCCTCAAAGAAATTGATCATGGCGTCCAAGAGGGGGCAAAGCTTTTGCTGGACGGAAGGAATGTCAGGGTTGAGGGATATCCCAACGGCTGTTTCCTGGGCCCCACAGTATTTGAGGCCGAGCCCGGAATGCGCATTTTCACCGAAGAGGTATTCGGCCCGGTAAGGTGCCTTAAAAAAGTAAAAGATCTGAAGGAAGCCATTTCGATAATTGAACAGAACCCGTTCGGCCACACCGCCGTTATATACACCGAAACCGGCAAGTATGCCAGGGAGTTCATACGCAGGACCAACGTGGGCCAGGTGGGGGTAAATATCGGCACACCGGCTCCCATAGCATTTTACCCGGTGGGCGGCAGGAAAATATCGGGCTACGGGTCCACCAGAGGCCGGGCGGCCGATGCGGTTGACTTTTACACCGACAAAAAAGTGGTTGTTTCCCAGTGGCTAAAGCCCATCAACCTGGGGGACGACGAGAGTTTTGTCTGGTAGTAATGCTTTCGGCTGACAGCCGAAAGCTGACAGCTTAAAAAGGAGATGTTTAAATTGTCGGTTCTGGCAGTTACCAACATTGGCACCATCGTAAGCGGCAATATAGACAGTCCCATCCTTGAAGGAGACACAATCATCATTGCAGAAGGAAAGATACAGGAAATAGGGGGCCAGGGCCTGCTGGGCAGCGTCAGGGCAGGCCAGGTGGTAGACGCCGGGGGAACCACGGTCATACCGGGGCTTATAGACTCCCACGCCCACCCGGTACTGGGTGATTTCACACCACGCCAGAAGACCCTTGACTATCTGGACAGCTCTGTCCACGGCGGAGTCACTACCATGATATCGGCAGGCGAGCCACATACACCCGGGCGTCCCAAAGATCCGGCGGGGACAAAGGCCCTGGCGGTACTGGTCCATAAATGTTACAAAAACTTCAGGCCCACCGGGCTGAAGGTGCATGGCGGCGCGGTGATCCTCGAGAAGGGCCTGGAAGAAAAGGACTTTGCAGAGCTTGCCGCCGCCGGTGTGTGGCTGGTGGGCGAAGTGGGTCTGGGCGGCGTGAAGTCTCCGGAGGAAGCGGCGCCCATGGTCCGGTGGGCAAAGAAATACGGAATGAAGGTGGCCATGCACACAGGGGGCACCTCCATTCCGGGAAGCTCAACGGTTACAGCCGATATGGTCCTTAAAACAAACCCCACGGTGGTGTCCCACATCAACGGCGGCACCACGGCCATCCCTGTTGAGGAAGTGCAAAGGCTGATTGATGAGTCCGACCTGCCGCTGGAGATTGTGCAGTGCGGCAACCCCAGGGTGGCTGACTATACGGCCAGAAAGCTGATCGAAAAGGGACAGCTGCACAGGATTATCATCGGAAACGACTCCCCGTCGGGAACCGGCGTCATCCCCCTGGGGATTCTCAGGACCATCGTTCAGCTGTCCTCCATGTCCGGAATCCCCGCCGAAAAGGCAGTGGCCATGGCCACCGGCAACACCGCCCGTGTGTTCGGACTGAACACCTCAGTGATTGAGCCCGGCAAAGAGGCCGATCTGGTAATTATAGACGCCCCACTGGGTTCAGTGGGGCCGGATGCGTTGAAGGCTATGGAGGCAGGCGACCTCCCCGGGGTTTCCATGGTTATCATAGACGGGGCGATAAGGGTGAAGGTGAGCAGGAACACCCCCCCGTCCAAGCGCCAGGTGGAGTTAAGGTAAAAGCCGGTTCCGGGGGGGACATGATATGATCGAGGTGGACGCTGAAAAATGCCGGGGCTGCGGAATATGTGAAAAGAACTGCCCCGCCGGCGCCATCAGCGTAATTGACCGCAAGGCGGCAATAGATGAAAAATGCGTGAAATGCGGTGTATGCATACGGGTGTGCAGGTTTGACAGCCTGATCCGCACTGATCTGACGGCCAAAGGGGCGGTAAAGTGCGCCCACTGCCCTGTGCAGTGCGAGATAAAACCCGGCTTTTTCGGGGCGTGCAGGCGCTATGTAAATGTGGATGGAATTCTGGTCAGAGGAAGACAGCTGGTAACCAGCCCGGTTCCGGCCCCGGAGTTGATCCCGCAAATCACAAGGCCCCTTACAACCGGAGTCGGGGCCGGGACGGAATACCCCTGCTGCCGGCCCGCCCCTTATATAATGATGGACACGGTGGGCGGAATAGATGTGGTGACCGTTGTGACCGAGGCCCCCTTAAGCTACAGCGGTGTGAAAGTGAAGATCGACACCAATTTTTACATAGGGGAAGAAGGGGCCAGGGTACTCAGGGACGGCCAGGTGGTGGGAATGGTGGAAACCGAGGAGTATGGGTCAAAAATGATCTCGGTCGGCGGCGCAAACCTTCTGACAGGGGAGTCGGGATTTATAGTTGCCAGGACCGTGGTAGAGATCTGCAACGGCGAAAGGGTTGCCCTCAAGGTGGAAAAAGGGGCCGGGCTTGAGGTCCAGGTTGGTAAGCCACCGGTAATAAACGGAAAGGCCGACACCAAGATGCGGGTGGGCTGCGGTAGCGCCACCATAGGAATGTTTGCCCGCCAGCTGGCAGCGGCGGTGGATGAGGCCATCATACTGGACCACCACGTGGTGGGGCTTCTCTCAGAACACCTGGCCGGAGAAGAGGTGGGTCTCAAGTGGAGCGGGGTTGTTCCCAACGCCCGCAAAAGCACCAGAGGCCGTTATTTTGGCGAGCATGGAAACGGCTGGGGCGGCACAAGCATAGAAAACCCAAAAGATGCAATACTGAGGGTGGAAATGAACGTGGCCTCTCCAGGGATCAAGATACTGGTCACCGAAACCACCGGGCAAAAGGCCGCCTTGTTTACTTTGGCGGGAGACGGCAGAGTGGAAGAGATACCTCTTACCGCAGAGGCCGCAAAAGTGGTGGAGCTGATCAGATCCAACTGCGAGGAGGCCAGGGTTTCAGCGGTTTATACAGGGGGAACCGGAGGCAGCGCCAGGGCCGGGGTGAGCAATTACCCCATCAAGCTGACCCGCGCCGTTCATGAAGGTGAGGCCAATCTTACCATAGGCGGGGCGCCCACGTATATACTGCCGGGAGGGGGCATAAATTTCCGGGTGGATGTTGAAAAAATGGTGCCCGGGGCCTTCACCTGGGTTCCTACGCCGGCAACCGTTGCGCCGGTTGAATATACCATGACACTGGAAAAATACCGTGAAATAGGCGGACATATTGACAAGGCAGTAAAGAAGAGGCAGGAAGGACAGGAAAAGCAATAATAACCGCCCTGACAGGGAGCTTCAGAACTCAGAACTCAGTACTCAGAATTCACCCGGGCTGCCCAAAGCAGCCACCAAGGAAAATGAAAATTCTGGTCCTTTTAGAGCCACAGAGGACACAAAGATTTTTAGCCCTGCTTGAATGCTTAAAAAACTTTTATTAAATAAACTGGAGACGGCTGACAGAGGTTCTCGAATTATCGACTTTTTACTTTAAAGTAGTGCCTGTGAGCTAATTCTCTGTGATCTCTGTGTCCTCTGTGGCTAATTAAAGCTGAGAGCTGATGGCTGATTGCTGACAGCTATTTTCAGGGAGGTGTTTTGAAATGTTGCCACCCTTTAACTACCACCAGCCGGGATCACTGCCGGAGGCCCTGGCCCTTCTGGCGGCACTGCCCCAACCCAAAAAAATAATTGCCGGGGGCACGGACATCATTCCCGCCCTGTGCCGGAGGGACCTGTTCCCGGCAAATGTGATAAGTCTAGGCAAACTGTCCGAAATGAAAAAAATAAATGTTGAGAACGGGGTTGTCCGGATAGGGGCTATGCTGACTTTCAGCCATCTGGCCTCATCCGGTATTCTCTCCGGGGGATACAGGCTGGTGTCAGAGGCGGCATCCCAGGTGGGAGGCCCCCAGATCCGCAATCAGGGAACCATAGGCGGGAACATTGTCAACGCATCCCCCGCCGGTGACATGCTCCCCCCCCTGGTGTCGCTTGATGCCGGTGTACGTCTTATAAGTGAACGGGGCGAACGGATTGTCCCCCTGGCTGACTTCCTTACCGGCGCGGGACAGACCATAATCACAGCGGACGAGGTTCTGGCCGAGGTCACTTTTCCCGCCCTGCCGGAAAACGCGGTCAGCAGCTTTATCAAGCTTGGACGGCGAAACAGCCTGGCCATTGCCCGGATAAGCATGGCGGCGCTTATTTTATATGACTCCAAAAAACGCATCGGGGAAGCCCGCCTCGCTCTGGGTTCGGTGGCGCCGAAGCCCGTCCGGATGCCTTCGGCCGAGGCTATGCTGAAAGGTCAGACCCCATGCCCGGATCTGCTGGAAGAGGTTATTACCGAGGTTGGAAACACTGTTGGCGCACTTTTGGGAGACCGCCCCTCTGCTCCCTATAAAAGAGCAGCTGTGCGCGGGGTGGCCCGTCAAGCCCTGTGCAGGGCGGATTTACGCTTCAGGTAAGTTGTTCGCGAAATTATGACATATTATGACTTAATATTGCAGATAGTTTGATTTATCTGACCATTTTGTTGAATAATACAAAATATTCACAGGTGAAGTGTATGGTTAAAATGCAACCCTTCAATTTAACGGCAAAGGTTAACGGATGCGAGGTAAACCTACCCGTAAGCCCCAACCGGCGGCTTCTGGACGTGCTGAGGGAAGACCTGGGCCTTACCGGCACAAAAGAGGGCTGCGGCGAGGGGGAGTGCGGCGCCTGTACCGTACTGCTCAACGGGACCCCGGTAAATGCCTGTCTGGTGCTGGCACCCGACGCAAACGGAGCGGAAATTACAACCATTGAAGGAATGACCATGGACGATAAACTTCACCCCATACAGGAGGCCTTCCTTGAAGCAGGAGCGGTTCAGTGCGGGTACTGTACGCCGGGAATGGTCCTGACGGCCAAGGCCCTCTTGGACAGGAACCCCGAGCCCGATGTGGAATCCGTAAAAACAGCCATATCCGGAAACCTTTGCCGGTGCACGGGGTATGTCAAGATAGTGGACGCCATCCTGCTGGCTGCGTCAAAACTGGCTGACGGGGAGGTAACCGAATGACAGTGTCTGGAGAAAAGAACAATATCGAAGGAATTCCTACCGTTGGCCGGAGCTGCCGCAGGGTGGACGGCACGGCCAAAGTTAAGGGAAAGGCGCAGTTCGCCGCTGACATCAGGCTTAAGGGAGCCCTGTACTGCAGGGTGCTGCGCAGCAATATTTCCCACGCCCTCCTAAACCGCATAGACTACTCCCGGGCATTGGAGGTCCCGGGTGTGGTGGCGGTTTACACGGCAGCTGATATCCCGGGAGAAAACAGGGTCGGCATTATAATAAAAGATGAGCCGGTCCTGGTTGAGGACCGGATCCGCCGGGCGGGTGACGCCATCGCCCTGGTGGTGGGTGAGAATGAAGAAGCTCTGGAAGAGGCCCTTGATAAAATACATATAGACTACCAGCCCCTCCCCGGGATTTTTTGCCCGCTCTCGGCCATGGCCGAAGGGGTCCCGTCCATTCACGGGGAAAGCAATATGCAGTCTGCAACCAGAATAGCCACCGGAGATGTGGAGGCCTCCCTGGCGGCAGCCAGCGTTGTAATAACACGGCGGTATACAACACAGATGGTTGAGCACGCCTACCTGGAGCCAGAGGCGGGTGTGGCGTTGATGGAAGACGACGTAATCACCATTTGGGTTTCAACCCAAAACCCTCATTATGACCGCCGAGAAGTTGCCCGGACTCTGGGAATAGGGCAGCACAGGGTCCGGGTGGTTCAGGCCTCCACAGGCGGAGGCTTCGGAGGAAAACTGGATATCTCGGTGCAGTGCCTTCTGGCGCTGGCGGCATTTAAGACAGGCCGCCCGGCACGCATGGTGTACCGGCGCGAGGAGTCCTTTCAGTCCTCCCCCAAGCGGCACCCATACATTATAGACTACACCAGCGCCTGTGACGCCGATGGCAGGCTCCTGGCGGTAAAGGTGAAAATTACGGGTGACACAGGGGCTTACGCCTCATACGGCCCGGCAACATTAAAAAGGGCGGCGGTGCACGCCACAGGCCCTTACAGGGTTCCCAACGCACTTATCGAGTCATACTGCGTCTATACAAACAATCCCACCGCCGGGGCCATGCGCGGCTTCGGCGTGCCGCAGGTGGCTTTCGCCCACGAAACACAGATGGACCTTCTGGCCGAAGCCCTTGGCGTAGACCCTTTCACCATACGTCTGCGCAACTGCCTGAGACCAGGTGATACCACGGTTACAGGGCAGTGTCTTACCCAGAGCGTGGGCATCAGTGAAACCATCGAAAAGGCCCGGGACAGGGCACGTGAACTGGGCATGCTGGATAAGCCGCCGAAAAACCACGGCGTGGGTGTGGGCTGCATGTGGTACGGCATAGGAAACACCGGGGCGCCGAACCCGTCGGGGGCCTTCCTGGATTTACTGGATGACGGCACCGTGCTGGTGTTGACAGGCTGCGCCGACATAGGGCAGGGATCAAACACGGTACTGGCCCAGATGGCGGCGGAAGAGCTTGGTGTGGACATAAATGATGTGACAGTATTCTCCGGTGATACAGGAGCAAGCCCCGATGCCGGGGCCACCTCGGCCAGCCGGCAGACATACATTTCCGGCAATGCTGTGTGCATGGCGGCACGCCAGGTCAAGGAAACCCTGATCCGGGAAGCAGGGGCAATCCTTGGGGCAGACACCGGCAGTTTGTCCCTGAAAAACGGCCTAGTCTTACTATGCGGAGAAAAAACATCCCTGACGGTGAGGGAAGTTTTGTCCGCCTGCCGCAAAAAGGGAATTCTCACCCTGGGAAGCGGCTGGTTCAACCCCCCGGCCACCGGGCTGGACGGCGCCGGGCAGGGCAATCCTTACGCCGCGTATAGCTACGCCACCCAGGTGGCCGAAGTCAAAGTAGACGAGGAGACCGGCAAAGTTGCCGTCACCCGGCTGGTCGCAGCCCACGACGTCGGGCGGGCCATCAATCCCCAGTCCGTGGAGGGACAAATAGAAGGGGGATGTATGATGGGTATGGGCTATGCTCTATTAGAGGAGGTGAAACTGTCCGGAGGAGTGATCCGTAATCCCCGCTACGCCGGGTACCTTGTGCCAATGAGCCTGGACATCCCCGAAATATACACAGTCATCGTAGAGGACCCGGAGATTACCGGCCCATTCGGGGCCAAAGGCGTCGGCGAGCCGGCGCTGATCCCCACCGCTGCGGCCATAGCCAACGCCATAAGTGTCGCTCTGGCCGCCAGGTTTTACGACCTTCCGCTGACGCCGGAGAGGATTATCTCCGCCTTGGAGTCCGGTAGAAGCGATAAATAACAAGTTTGCCCATTCCAGTGTGAAGGAGGTGAAAACTATGCAAGGCCAGTTAATCGGTTGGGTAATATGGTTCTTCATCCTTGTGATGTCGGCTTTTACCGTGCCTTATTATTTCCTGTCCAATGTGGCAAAGTTTTACGGAGCATTCCTTTACTGGGGAGTATTCGCCTTAGTGGCAATCGCCAGTGTCGGTGTTATTACAAGTAAATGGAGGGATTAACATATGAAGGCTTCTTACATTTATACAGCCATAGCCCTTTATTTTATAGTCGGCACAATAGTGGCTGTATACGCCAAGCGCGGCATGACCCAGGGAGTCACGGACTTTTTCCTGGCCAACAGGGCCGTTGGAGGTTTTATTTCAGCACTGACTTACAGCGCCACAACATACAGCGCATTCATGCTGGTGGGCCTGGCAGGCCTTACGTACATCGGCGGTGTGGGCGCCTGGGGGTTTGAACTGATCTATCTTTCCGGTCTTGTGCTGGTGGCCTTCTTCGGCCCCAGGTTCTGGCTGGCCGGTAAAAAGTATAATTATATAACACCTTCCGAACTGCTGGGGGACAGGTACCAAAGCAAGTCCCTGCAGATACTAACCGCGCTGGCCTCGATACTGTTCCTGATCCCATACAGCGCCGTCCAGTTGATTGGTATAGGAGCGCTGATGCAGGGGATGTCAAAAGGGGCCATCCCATTTACGGCAGGCTTAGTTATAGCTACCTTCGTCGCCATAGTATGGGCCTATATGGGAGGGATGAGGGCCGTTGCATGGACCGACTCGCTTCAGGCCCTGGTGATGATCACCGTGTCCACCCTCTCGGTGCTCTTTGTGGTATACGGCGCCTTCGGCGGCTTCGGAGGGCTTATCGAAACCCTAGAGACCAAACATGCCAAGTGGCTGACGGTCCCCGGGCCGGGATTCTTCAACCATAAGGCGTTCGTGGCCCTGGCCCTGCCCTGGTTTTTCTTCTGCCTGTCCAACCCGCAGGTCAGCCAGAGGCTGTTCATTCCCAAGTCACTGAGCGCCATGAGGACCATGCTGATGGGATTCCTGGCCTTCGGCTTCGTATACACTTCAATCTCCATCATCTGGGGATTATCCGCCAGGGCGCTCATTCCCAACCTCAAGAGCGGGGACCTTGCCACTCCCAGCCTGCTGGCCCTGGACATTATTCCAGTGGGCATATCCCTTCTGGTAATGGTGGGAATAACCGCGGCGGCCATCTCCACCATTAACTCAATCATTCTCACACTGTCGTCCATGGTTTCCCAGGATGTCGTTAAGCAGCTGAACCCCGGAGCGGAGGAAAGCACACTCCTTTCGGTGGGAAAAATATTTGTGCCCATATTTGCCATAGTGGCGTTCATATTCGCCTCACTTAAGCTGGGACTTATAGCTGTGCTTTCAGTGGCGTCCTCAGCAGGGCTGCTGGTAATCGTGCCGTCTATTATCGGCGCATTCTTCTGGAAGAGGGGAACAGCGACAGGGGCCATTACCAGCATCATTGTGGGAGGTATAATCGCCTTCTGGTTCCAGTTCGGCGGCGTTAAGCCCCTGGGTTGGGGGCCGGGGGTATGGAGCGGCATTGTCTCGGCTTCACTTTTTGTCATCGTCAGCCTGCTGACCGCCCCCCCCAGGGAGAAGGCAGAGGAGTTCATAGGATATATAAACACTGCGCTTAAAGAAAAGAACGCCATTTAACAATCTTAATCACGGGGGGAAGGTAGGCATTTCAGCCCTCTCCCCCCTATTTATTCCCGGGAGGTAGAGCTTGATCAATGGAAGCAAAAGCTGAAATCAGAAAATTGCACACCGTTATTGAAGAGACCTGGCTTGAGGGGCTGAAAAAATTGGATAAGCCCACCCGAAAGGCTGCGGTTGTGGCTGTGTTCAAAAACCCTTACGCAGGCAAATACCAGGAGGACCTGTCTCTCCTCTACGACTGGAGCGAGGAACTGGGAGAAATGCTTACCAAAAAGGCGGTGGCTGCCCTTGGAATTGAACCTTTCGCCGTCCACAGCTACGGCAAGGCGGCCATAGCCGGCGATCAGGGAGAGCTGGAGCACTGCGCGGCTCTGATGCACCCCAAACTGGGCAAGCCTATGAGAGAAAACGTAGGCGGAGGAAAGGCCATCATACCGTCTTCCAAAAAGATCGGCTATCCCGGGGTAGCCATAGATGTGCCACTGCATTTTAAAAACGCGGCCTTTGTCCGGTCGCACTTTGACTCCATGGAAGTGCGGGTCCCTGACGCCCCCAGGGCTGACGAGCTGGTCCTGGTAGTGGCGGTGACCGATTCCGGCCGGCCTCTGGCCAGGATCGGCGGGCTTAAGGTGGAAGAAGTCAAGGGTGAGGACGGGCTAAGGTGACACTAAGCCCAAGGAGCCGGATCTTAAGTGTCGCAATCCAGAATCCATAATTTGGAACGCAGCTTATCATTCTGTCTCCTGTCTCCTGTCTTCTGTATTCTGACAAGTTGGAGGCAGTTTATGCACCGTGAAATAGCCCCCGGAAAAGTTATGGTGGAACACGGGCCCATATCCATGGTCATAGAGGCATCCTCAGAGGGAAAGCCCATGACCGGCGCTGCCATAAAGGGGGCTGACACGGCCATACGGCAGCTGAAAGAGCTATCCTCCGCCATTGGCATGGCAAAGGAGTTATCTTCCCGGGCCACCACCCACCATGCCAGCCCTTCTGTACTGAACAGAATGATTGAAGCAACCCGGGCCACCGGCCAGCCGGATATCACCCCCATGGCGGCTGTGGCGGGCGCCATCGCCGACGGGGTCCTGGAAGCCGCTGCCGCACAGGGGGCCACAAGGGTTATTGTAAACAATGGCGGGGATATTGCCTTTCGCATAGAGCCTGGCTCCTCACTGCGGGTCGGGATTGTAACCGACCTGGCTTGCGCAAAAATTACTCATTTCCTTGATTTAAGGGAAGATTATGGATTGGGTGGTATAGCCACCAGCGGATATGGGGGAAGGAGCTTCACCAAGGGCATATCTTCCGCCGTGGTGGCCCTGGCCGGGAACGCAGCCCTGGCCGATGCCTGCGCCACCATGATAGCCAACGCAGTAAACGCCGACCATCCGGAAATTGTCCGTGTCCCGGCAGAACACCTGGACCCCCTTACCGATATCAGCGGCCAGATGGTGACTGCCGGCATCGGCCGATTAGACCAGGCAACAATTCAGCGGGCAATTCTGTCGGGGCAAAAAAAGTTCTTTGAGTACAGGGACAAGGGACTGCTGTTCGGAACTGTAATCGCACTGAAAGGACATATATGGACTTTTCCGGACCGGCTTGTGAATCCTGTCAAAGGATAGTTTTTCAAGGACCGGTGCGTCCAGGGGCGGCAGCCCCTTTTATAGATAAAGTGGCCCGTCTGACAATACACCAAGGGGGGGCGTCCCCCTTGCTTCAGTTGGGGTAGGACGTCTATACCGTCCGAAGGGGCGGAGCCCCTTTTTAATATAGAAAAAAAGGCTGCGG
The DNA here is from genome assembly GCA_049323915.1 of Bacillota bacterium. Taxonomy (GTDB): domain Bacteria; phylum Bacillota; class Desulfotomaculia; order Desulfotomaculales; family Desulfocucumaceae; genus BRHc4a. The sequence goes on along the minus strand of JBMOPC010000059.1, from coordinate 53,541 downwards.
CGGGTAACGCCTGCAGCCCGGGGAAAAGGTTTTATATAAATCAACCGAAACAACAAATTTCGGATTATGCGCTGCGGTACAGCTTGGTCAGAACGAATTCCCTGTGTCCCAGTGCCTCGTTGGCAGTAAAACGGCCGTTGCAGGTGCGGATCAACATTTCCAGGAGAGCGTCCGCAGCCTGGTCCAAGTTCATCTCGCGGCGCAGAACACCGCTTACGTCGACGTCGATATGCTCGGACATGGTGGATACTGTCAGCGGGTTGGCAGAAAGCTTGATAACCGGGATGATGGGGTTTCCTATGATATTGCCCTGCCCGGTGGGGAAGAAGTGAACCACTGCTCCGGAAGCCGCCCACAGTGTTACTGCCTCGGCAGCCGCCGATGATGTGTCCATAAACCAGAGACCTTTTCCGGCGGGTGCCTCAGCAGGCTTCAGAACTCCTACATATTTGCACCTTCCGATCTTGGTGATGTTTCCGAGGGCCTTTTCTTCGATGGTGGTGAGGCCGCCGGTAATGTTGCCCTTGGTGGGCTGTGAGCCGGAAAGGTCTACTCCCTGGCTGAGGATAAACTCGTTGTACTCGCTCCATATCTTGTAGAAAGCTTCTCCCACTTCGGGGGTAGCGGCATGGGCTTTAACAATATCTTCGCCGCCGGTGATCTCGGAGGTCTCACCAAAGCTTAAGGTTGCGCCGGCGTCAAGCAGTCTTTCAAAAGCACGGCCCACTGTGGGGTTGCCGGCCAGTCCGGATGTGGTGTCGGACTCGCCGCACTTGGTGGATACGTACAGCTCATCCACGGTGCAGGTAACTTTTTGCAGCTCGGTTGCCCACTGTACATACTCCTTGGCCTTGCGGGATGCCATTTCGATGGTCTTGAGGTCGCCGTTGCGCTCAATGGCAAATCCTGTTACCGGCTTGCCGGTCTTGGCGATTCCTTCCACCACGACGCTGGTCCACTGGGGCTCGATACCGATTACAACCACTGCGGCAACGTTGGGGTTGCTTCCGGTTCCGATCAGTGTCCTGAAGAACAGATCCAGGTCTTCGCCGAACTGAAGACGGCCGTACGCGTGCGGCAGCGCCAGGGTGCCTTTTATGTTGTTTGCCACAGCTTCGCAAGCTGCGTTGGAAAGGTCGTCCAGGGGAAGTATGACGACATGGTTGCGGATTCCAACCCTGCCGTTCTCACGACGATATCCTAAAAAAGTCGGAAATGTCAATTTTACCACCTCACAGTCTTTAAATTATGGATGTGTACATGCTCGCCCACCGCTATGTCCTGTACTGTCTTGCCAATGCTTACGCTGTACTTGATGATTTTTTCACCGGCTTTTACGGGCACCAGGGCAATTTTGTGGCCCAGGGGTATGTCGCTCTTAGAGATTACAGTAATGGTGGAGTCGTCTTCCATTACCCATCCTTCCACTGTTTCCCCAGCCTTGATATCGGTGACGGCCACTCCCACGGAATCATTCTTGTCATGTACGATAAATCTGGTCATTTAATGGTCCCCCTCTCGTAAAAGATTTATAATTGACTGATCAACCAGGTAACCTGATGGAATAAGAGCATTTCTCACCTCCAGCTGACACGCTAAAACACCCTTACATTCTTTTTATTATGGTAGGAGGTCAGTGGTACTACCAATTCACATTCATATTTTACTCCCCTTTTTCTCACCTGTCAATTAGATTCCCAATAAAATCTATCATCTTATTTATTTTTAATTTTCTATGAAAAATCATGTGGTCAGTTCGTCCGTACTACCCCATATTTTTGGTCAGTGGTCATGCCAAATCACGGTACATACTATATCAGCTTTTGATACGGTCAACAATAGCTTCCTGTTGTAATTTCAAACCTTTACAGCACACGGCGCAAGCATTGCGTAAATTTTCTGAGATCTACAAAAAGGGATTGTCATGTTATCGACAAAACTGCTATAATCTATGTAATGATGTCTGAGGTTGGAGGTATTACCACCACATCTCTTGATAACAACAATTGCAACTGGGGGTGAATTCAAAGAATATCTCTAAAGGGGCATTCCAATTTAAAAGGAAGAACACAGTGAAATCATTTTTAAGGGGGGTTAGATTTTGAAGATTAAAAGTAAAGCAACCATTCTAATGGCTTCCCTGTTGGCTCTTTCCCTCGTACTGGCAGGCTGCGGCGGAGACAAAGGTCAGGACAAAGGAAAGGCAGATGCGCCCAAGGCTAAAAACAAGTACAGCTTTGCCACAGCCGGAACGGGCGGAACATATTATCCCATGGGCGGCGGTGTAGCCAGCGTGGTTAAAGAGGCAACCGGAATTGAGATCGCCGTGGAGACCAGCGGCGGTTCCGCCGAAAACCTCAGGCTTATCCAGTCCGGTGAAACCGACATGGCCTGGGCCAATGCCTCCGAGATCTACTGGGCCTGGAACGGGCAGGAGTTTTTCAAGGGACAGAACGTTAAGGATTTCCGTGTGGTGGCATTCTCCTGGAACGCAATTTACCACTGGGCCGTGCATAAAGACAGCGGAATCAAGAGCTTTGCCGACCTTAAGGGCAAAAAGGTGGCTATAGGGCCCCAAGGCTCCGGAGCAGCCGTGTTCGCCGAGACCTATCTGAAGTCTGTCGGCATGTGGGACAAGGTTCAGCCCATGTACCTGCCCCCCGATGACTCTGCCACCTCCTTCAAGGACAAAAAGGTAGCGCTTTTCGGTTATTTCTCGAGGGTGCCCATGTCCGCACTGATGGACATTACCGCAACTGCGGATATCACATTGCTTGACCCCACCGTGGAGGGTGAAAAGGCCGGATTTTCGCAAAAATATCCGTTCTACACCAAGACCGTAATACCCAAGGGAGCTTACAAGGGCCAGGACAAGGATGTCGCCAAGTATGGCAACCCCGTTTACCTGGTGGTACACAAGAAAGTGCCCGACCAGGTGGTATATGACATGCTGAAGGCCATATACTCCGAGTCCGGCCAGAAGCGCCTGCTGCAAACCAACAAGGCTGCAGAGGACATGACCATCAAGAACTCCATGAGCGGACTTGCAGAACTGGGAGTCCCCCTGCATCCGGGCGCAGTCAAGTTCTTCAAGGAGCAGAACGTAAGCGTTCCTGAAAAACTAATCGAGAAGTAAGCATTTGATAAATAACTGACGATTGTATCGCATAACTGGCACCCACAGGGGTGCCAGTTATGCAACAAGTCGCCTTTCAGAAGGAGGTATCTGCAGTTGTCTAAGGACCCTAAGCCGGATCAGACGGCCTTAACGGAACAAGAAATGGAAAAAATGATAGACCAGTACGAGGGCAACACTGAAAAAAGAAATCTAAAAGGGCCCATAGGCAAAATAACATCATTGGTGGCCGCGCTGTTTACCCTTTTCTTTCTTTACCAGGGTGCTTTCGGGGTTATGTCACCCGAGGCAAACCGGGGAATCTACGTGGGAATAACGGCATTCCTGTGCTTCATCCTATTCCCGGCAACCAAAAAGTCGCCCGGGAAAAAGATAACCGTGCTGGACGCCATTTTGGCCATACTTGCCATTGTTACCACGGCATATTTTATCGTCATGTACCCGCAGATGGCCAACCGTATAGGCTTTGTTACCGATATGGACCTGGTCATGGGAATCATCGCCATTCTTCTGGCGCTGGAAACCGTGAGGCGTGTAACTGGAAACACGCTGGCCATAATAGCGGCGGTATTCCTGCTTTACGCCTATTTCGGCAGCTATTTCCCCGGCATGCTGGCCCATAAAGGCTTCAGCATCGCCAGGATATCCAGCTTCACATTCTCGTCGCTGTACGGCCTTTTCGGTTCGGTGGCGGCAATTTTCGCCTCCTTTGTGTTCCTCTTCATCACCTTCGGCACATTTCTTGAGGCCTCAGGCGCAGGCAAGTTTTTCATAGACTTCCCATACTCCTTCCTGGGAAGGGCCAGGGGCGGCCCGGCCAAGGTGGCGGTGCTGGCCAGCGGCTTCATGGGCAGCATCAACGGCAGCGCCACTGCCAACGTGGTCACCACCGGGACATTCACCATCCCGCTCATGAAAAAAGTGGGTTACAAGCCCCACATGGCTGGGGCCATCGAAACCGTTGCCTCAACGGGCGGAATGCTCATGCCCCCCATAATGGGCGCCGGCGCCTTCGTCATGGCGGAGTTTACAGGCATACCATACTGGGACATTGTTAAGGTGTCCTTTATCCCGGCCATTCTGTATTACTTCTACCTGTACCTCATGGTGGACTTCCAGGCCCTCAACCTGGGCTTAAAGGGCCTTGACAAGAGTGAGCTGCCTGACCCCATGAAAGTGCTGAAGTCTGGCTGGCATTACATTATACCAATCGTGGTAATCGTCTACATGCTTATTGCGGGATACTCTCCTCCCATGGCCGCCGTCATCGCCATAGTCCTTTCCATTGCTGCCAGCTGGGTGCACAAGGAGACCAGGATGTATCCCAAGGATATTTACAACGCTCTGGTCAAGTCTGCCGTCACATCCCTGACGGTGGGCGCCACAGTAGGGTCCATCGGCATAATCATCGGGGTTGTCTATCTGACAGGGCTTGGCCTGAAGTTCTCGGACATACTGCTTTCTCTCTCGGGCGGCTACCTGTTCCTGGCGATTATTCTGATAGCCATTTCGTCTTACGTTCTGGGAATGGGCATCACCGCCACCACCTCCTATGTCATACTTGCTGTTTTGGCGGCCCCGGCCCTTCAGGAACTGGGAGTTCCCGTACTGGCGGCGCACCTGATTATATTCTGGGCATCACTGATCGCCAACGTCAACCCGCCGGTTTGCCTGGCGGCCTTTGCGGCGGCCGCCATAGCCAAGGCCGAGCCTATGAAAACCGGCTGGACATCGCTTATTTTCGCACAGCCCCTTTATATAATGCCCTTTACCTTTGCCTATGCCCCCGCCATACTGCTCCTGGGCGATCCGGCGGATATCGCGCGTACTGTACTGTCAGTGACCATCGGCGTTATAATGGCCGCATGCTTCTTCCAGAGCTGGATGCTGCGCAAGCTTATGCTTTTTGAGCGGATTTTGGTGGCCATAGCCGCGGGTTTCCTACTGCATGCGGGAGCATTTACAGACTACATCGGTTTTATTCTGGCCGGAGCTATCTTTGTGTTCCAAATGCTGACCAGGAAAAAACATGCGCGGGAGGCCGCCAAAACAGTATAAGTAACTAGAGTTGTACCCGGAATAACTCCCTTAATTGAAAACAGGCTGCAGTTGCACTGCAGCCTGTTCTGTCTTTGATTATCTCTTTGAGGTATTGAGTTATATTCAAAAAAAAAACGGCTGTTGTATTTTTTTCAACAGCCAAACGGGAGAATCAGGTACAAGATTTTAAAATTTCAAAGCTTCAGCCTTGGTAAGCTTACCGGAGGCCGTGGCGATTATTTCATTTACAATAAGCAGGCTGAAGTCCTCGATTCTATAGTTTTTAGAGTCAATATCGCTTAAATCAAGCTCTATACCGTCCTGAAACCTCTCGTAAAGAGCTTTGTCCGCTGTTATGTTTATCACGGGCAGTACCGTGTGCGATCCGGAATACCGCCCCCCGGTGGAGTCAACAACCAGCTGCACGCCCAGTGACGCCATGGCCGTCAGTGTGCCGGCCGGATAAGGCGATGGCTTTAGTTCGTACAAGCCCTGCTGTTTGTCAATCTTACCTTCAGGGTCAATTTGTTTCACCACCGGCAGCCTTCCAATCAAACTTTTTTTGTCCACCTTGGGCCTGGATATCACTACCCTGCCGTGGTTTTTCCCAATGATGTCGATGCAGTGATACAGTAAATCGCCGGTGCCCGACTGTTCCCCGTAGATCAACCCCAAAACCATTCTTAAAACCGGGGTGAGCTGCCTCCTCTGTGCGCTGACCTCCCTGGACATGATCATGGCGGCCCGGGTAGCCCTGGCGGCAGCTTCAATAACCCCTCCCGGACAGCTGATATCTACAAGGGCGGCCGGCTTTCCCATTTCAGCCGCTTCGCTTACAATCTTTTCACCGATGCCTTCGGGGTTGGACTCCAACACCACAGCACCGGCCACATTCGGGTTTTTTATAAGCGGTCCGGCATAGTCTTTGATTTCAGCCCCGCAAACACCGCATAAAACCGGGACGGTATTTAAAACCGTATTGGTAACATTGAGGCACATCATGTCAGTCTGGGGCGCGGTGGATATTACCAATATTCTATTCCTGACGCCGACACTGCCGTCGGGACGGATATAGCCCAAAAAGTCCATTTGTTCACACCTGTTCTAAAAGATCATACTATTGTTTAACCAGATTTGGTACTACCACATACCTCTTACCATTAATTATAACACCCCGCGCCCGGCCGGGCAACATCTTTAGATCCTTTATATTATGGTTTATTTTTATTCCCCCTTATCCCCGGACAGTATACGGGGGTCAAACACATCCCAGGAATCATTGACTGAGCTGAAAACACTGTGGATATGTTGATACATGGCCCCGCGGGCGGTTTCCGGATCTCCGTTCAGCACCGCCTCAAATATAATCTCATGTTCCGCCGCCGAACTCCTGACCCTGCCCGGTATCAGCAGTGTAAACCGGCTGTACGCCTCCAGGTATGTCAGCAAACTGCTCATCAATTCAAACACGATGGGGTTTTGCGAAACCTCAGCCATTGCCAGGTGAAACCTGCGGTCTATTTCCCTGAAGCAGACATAACTTGACGGTCCTTCTATGCACGCCCTGGTCTCCTCAATAAGCGATCGCAGCTTTTGCAGCCCCTCTTCGCTCCTGCACTCGGCGGCCCATCCGGCCATGGCGGCCTCCAGCACCATACGGACCTGGTACAGACTCTTGACGGTATGCCTGTTATAGATTACAAGGCTGGACAACTGCCGGGCTATGGCCTGGCTGTCCACATCGGCGACGAATGTCCCCACCCTGTGCCTGACCTCCAGCAGCCCCAGGCCGGAGAGGGTTTTAACCGCATCCCTGATAACGGTGCGGCTAACCCCGTATTGCTCCGACATTTTCCTTTCGGTAGGCAGCCTGTCTCCCGGCTTTAAATTGCCACCAATAATATGGTCCTTTATTCTTTTTACCAGATCGCTTTTAAGCGTGTCGCCGCCCCCGCCCAATTCACCCATGACAGCACCCCGCACAACATGTTTTAACAATTTTTTAAAATGATCTTAATATGGTTGACATTTGAGTCCGGAAAAAATTATAATCTTGGTAATACCACTGTGGTAATACCACAGTCATTATGTTTGTATTATATCAGTTAACCGGTCTGAACTTCAAACAGTTTTTCCGACAGGTGATTTGTGAATGAGAATTACTGACGTAACAGTTATTACGCTGTCCTGTCCCCTTAAGAAAACGGTGTCCACTTCCTTCGGCGTCATGCCCAGCAGGACAAATGTGCTGGTCAGGGTGGACACCGATGAAGGAATAAGCGGCATCGGAGAATCCTGGACCAATTTTCCCCACTGGGCAGCCGAGGAAAGAAAGATTACAATTGAAAAAGGCATCAAGCCCCTCATCATGGATGAAAACCCCCTCCAAATATCATACCTGTGGGACAAGATGTACAGGAGTCTGATGAACTCGGGCGCCGGCAGGCAGTGGGGGGCCAGGGGGCCGCTGATGCAGGCCATAAGCGGTGTGGACATAGCCCTTTGGGACATACTGGGCAAGAAGCTTGGTGTTCCTGTTTACCAGCTGCTGGGAGGAAAGGCGTGCTCAGTGGCAAAGGCTTACGCCAGCGGGCTTGGACCCCGGGATTACGAGGAATATGTGGAGTGCAGCATTAATGAAGGCTATTCCGCCTTCAAGCTTAAAGTGGGCTTTGGCAGGGACCTTGACCTGCATAATGTCAAAACAATGCGCCGGATGATCGGCGGCGGGCGCATGCTCATGGTGGACGCCAACCAGGGGTGGAAGGACGCCTCCGAGGCCATATCCAATTTAAAACTGTATAAGGAGTATGACATCTCCTTTATTGAGGAGCCGGTCCCAGCCGATCAGCTGGCTGACTATAAAAAGATAAGGGACAGCGGAATAGCGCCGGTCGCCGGAGGTGAGAATATTTACTCACGGCACGGTTTTAAAGATGTTCTGGTTTGTGAAGCCCTGGACATAATTCAGCCGGACATCACCAAAACCGGGGGACTGTCTGAGTCAAAGATTATCTGCCAGATGGCCGGTGCGTGGAGGCTGCCCTTTGCCCCGCATATGTTCGGGACAGGCGTTGGGGTGGCTGCGTCACTGCACCTCCTTTTCTCAACACCCGGGGGTCTTTTCATGGAGGTTGACGCCAACCCCAACCCCCTGCGGAATGACCTTCTGGAAGAGACATTTTACGTATTCAAAGACGGTTGTTTTGTTCTGGCCGAAGAAAAGCCGGGACTGGGAATTAAACTGAATATGGATGTAGTAAGGGAATACTCGATTTAAAGGAGGGAAAAGATAACATAGTTTAATCTGCTGTTGTTGCCAAAGCATGAAAAGGAGGACAAACATGAAAAAATTTAAGTATATCGCGCCTGTTGTAATATTTATTGCAGCGCTTCTGGCTGCAGGGTGCGGCGCGGGGTCCAAGGACAAAAAAGACAATAAAGGCGCACAGTACCCCACAAAGCCGATTAATTATGTAATCGCCTTTGACGCCGGCGGACAGTCAGACATCGAGGCCAGAAGGCAGCAGCCCCTGCTGGAGAAATATCTGGGGCAGCCCATCACCATATCTTACAAGCCCGGCGGCGGCGGGGCCGTGGCCTGGGCCGAGCTGGTCAACCAGAAGCCCGACGGTTATTACATGGCCGGCTTCAACATTCCCCATATAATACTGCAGCCCATTGAAAGGAAGGAAGCCGGGTATAAAACCGAACAAATCAACCCCGTGGCAATCTTCCAGAAAACCATTATAGGTCTGGCCGTACCTAAGGACAGCCCCTACAACACGCTTGAGGACTTCATCAAGGCAGCCAAGGAAAAGCCCGGCTCCATAACCATAGGAGGTTCCGGCACCAATACCGGCCCTCACCTGTTCACCCTGCTCCTTGAAAAAGAGGCCGGAATAAAGCTGCAATACGTTCCTTTCACAGGCGCGGCCCCGGCGACCCAGGCCCTTCTGGGCGGCCATACCAAGGCCATGGCCGGCAACTCCGACGATTTGGTTAAGCACACCGATAAGATAAAGATCCTGGGAATGGCCTCGGACCAGCGCTTCAAAGCACTGCCCGATGCACCCACCTTCAAGGAGAAGAATCTTAACATTTCCGTCAGTGTAGACCGCGGAGTGGCCGTTCCCCCCGGTACCGACCCGGCCATCGTCAAGAAACTGGAAGAAGCCTTCCTGAAAATAGCCAATGACGAGGCAATAAAGGCCCAGATGCTCAAGGACGGCTTTGAGCCTGTTGCCATGGGAGCAGCAGACTCCAAGAAGTATATTGAAGACAGGGCCAAGGTGTTTTCAGAGCTGTACAAATCTGTTGCCCCTGCAGAAAAGAAACAATAGTAAATCTTAGTTTTTGGTAAAAGCTTCCGGCCCGGTCTCTGTGTGGGGCCGGAAGCCTTTATTAAGATAGCGCGCACTACTATTTCCCGGAAAGGTGAAGCCTATGGCAGAAAATTTAATTATAGCCTTACAGAATGTCTTTAACCCGGTAAGTTTCCTTTTAATGACACTGGGCGTGGCGGGAGGAATCATTGTGGGAGCCCTCCCGGGGCTTACCGCCACCATGGCCCTGGCCCTGCTGGTCCCCTTCACCTTTGTGATGGACGCCGGCGTAAGCCTAATGGTGCTGGGAGGAGTGTATGTGGGCGCCATGTACGGTGGATGTATCTCCGCCATACTGGTCAACACCCCGGGCACCCCCGCATCCATTGCCACCACATTTGACGGCTACCCCATGACAAAGAAAGGGAAGGCCGAGCACGCTCTGGTAACGGCTGCTTTCGCATCCGGTGTGGGAGGGGTTTTCGGCGCCCTTGTGCTGCTCTTTCTGTCTCCCCCTCTGGCTGATGCGGCCCTCAAGTTCGGTCCCCCGGAATACTTCTGGCTGGCTGTTTTCGGGCTTACCATAATCGCCACACTGTCCACCGGCTCAATGCTTAAAGGACTCATGGGGGGGGCCCTGGGGCTGCTTCTAAGCACTGTGGGAATATCCCCCATCGGCGGGGACATGCGCTACACCTTCGGCTTCTATCAGCTGCAGGCAGGGCTGGAGCTGATAGTGGTCCTTATCGGCTTCTTCTGCATCCCGGAAGTATTAAACATGGTTGAAAAAAAGCTGAGCAGCCAGGATGTTATAAGTTTCAAGCCCCAGAAAGGCGTGGCCAGGTCGGTGATCATGGAGCTGGTAAAAAAGCCGGTATTGCTTATCCGGTCGGCCATCATCGGCACATTCGTGGGCATAGTGCCGGGCGCGGGAGGCAATATAGCCTCGCTTATGGCCTATAATGAAGCGGTGCGCTTCTCAAAGGAAAAGGAAAAATTCGGAACCGGAATCATTGACGGCGTAGCAGCTTCCGAGTCCTCCAACAATGCCGAGGTGGGCGGCTCCCTTGTTCCTCTGCTCACACTGGGCATCCCCGGGGCCGCCCCTGCCGCAGTAATGCTGGGGGCCCTCATGATTCACGGCATGCGCCCCGGCCCGGAGCTGTACACAAAATATGGCGATGTAGCCTATACTTTCCTGTTTTCCTTCGTGCTGGCCAATATTGTTATGTTCGTTTTGGGCTTTTACGGCTCCCGGCACGTGGCAAAGTTCATCAACCTCCCCGCCAGCATGCTGGCCCCGCTTATTGTATTCCTGACTATAATCGGGTCCTATGCCATACGCAACAATATGCTGGACGTGGGCATAATGGTCTTCTTCGGACTGATTGGGTATATAACCAAAAAGACAGGGTTCCAGCCCGGCCCGATAGTACTGGGGCTTATTCTGGGCCCCTTTGCGGAAAACGGACTGGTCCAGAGCATGCTCATGGGCAAGGCGGCGGGAAGCATGTTCCAGGTGTTTTTCACACGGCCCATTTCAATAGTATTGATACTGCTGTGCATTGTTTCCGTGGCCCTGCCGATAATCGCTGCATTACGCAAAAAGAAAGGGGGAGAAGCCGTTGCCCACTAGCACCGCGATATCTTCACTGGCCTTTCTACTGGTCGCCGTGGCATCCTGGTATATGGCCGGGGACTATACCGAAATGGGCAGTTTCTTTCCCAGGGTTATTGCCGTGATACTTGGCATATTCAGTATGCTGCAGCTGATTGTGAGCCTTATTCAAAAGAAGAGGGAGAAGCCCTTCGAGGGTGTGGAAGCCCGGCGCCTTTTAGCCATGGTAGCCGGCATCGTGTCATTCCTGGCCCTGATGATACTGGTAGGGTTCGTACCATCCAGTGTGATCTTCCTTTCGTTTTTCTTCTGGTTCCTCAGCCGGGGAACGGACAAAAGCCGCAGTCTGTTGAGTTCGGTCACACTGGCCGTACTGGTATGCACAGGCTTCTATGCTGTTTTCTATTACTTGTTCAATGTGCCTCTCCCGGTGGGATTATTGTTTGACTGGTAGCCAACCTGCCAAGCTGATAAGACAAAAAGGCCCCCGGCGCCGCCATAATGCGGACCGGGGGCCTTTAACATTTTTATTTAGTACTTAAGGTTGGCCTTCTGTATTTCCTCTATTGAAAAGCGGGTGGCGTTGACAGGCTTCATAAAGCTCTCTATTTCCATGTCGCCCTTGTTCTTCAGGTAAATGTTCACCAGCCAGTTCTCATTGTCGGTCCCGGTGAAATCCGACCTGTAATGGGAACCACGGCTTTCGGTCCTCAGTGACGCCGACTTGGATACCATGCGGGCCACAGTTATCCAGTTGATAGTGTTCAGTATATCGTTCCACTCCATGTTATACCTGGAGAGTGTCCTGTTGGCCACATATGCCTGATCAGCCATTTCCAGAAGCTCGTCCAGCCTTGCCATGGCCTCCTGGAGCTTTTTGCCCTCCCGTACCACTCCGACCTTCTCCCACATCAGGTTTTTGATCTCGTCCCTGATGGGGTAAATATCCACACCTTCAGTACGCCTGAAGAACTTTGTCCAGCGCCTCCTGATTTCCTCAACCTGCTCCTGCCTGTACGGCCTCAGTACTTCCTGCTCCGCAATGGCCGCCGCAGTATCCCCCGCCCTGCGGCCAAAGGTGGTTGACTCGCAGATACCATTTCCTCCCAGCCGGTTGGCCCCGTGCACCCCGCTGGAGTCCTCGCCGGACACAACAAGTCCTTTCATGTTTATCGACCGGCAGTCGGGGTCTATTTTCACACCGCCCATCATAAAGTGAGATGTGGGGCTTATCTCAACCGGCTCCCGGGCCAGGTCCTTTCCTATATCCTTGACCCGGTCACACATTCCGGGGAACTTTTTCTCCACAAATTCGGGGCCCAGGTGGCTCATAACCAGGTAAACTCCGCCGCTTTCAGTGCCCCTGCCGGCCATTATCTCCATGTAGCCGGCCCTGGCCACGCGGTCGCGGGTTGACCGCTCCATGCGCTCAGGGTCATAGCGCTCCATAAATCTTTCGCCCAGCCCGTTTATGAGGTAGCCGCCGGCGCCCCTCAGCCCCTCTTCAAGAACGCTCCCGCTGAGCCTCGACTGCCCCGCCAGCAGGCCCGTCGGGTGGAACTGCATCATTTCCATATCCATGAACACAGCCCCGGCCCTGAAGCACATGGCCATTCCGTCACCGGTCTTATCAAAGGAAGGTGCCGCGATTTTATACATCGAGGAGGCCCCGCCCGTTGCCACAATAACAACCTTGGCGTTTACCACAATGAACTCGCCTGTTCTCATATCGGCCATCACGGCGCCCACCACCCGGTCCCCCTCGCCGGTGGTTAAAAGGTCCAGTCCCCGTGTCTCCTCCAGAACCTTTATCCTGTCCTGCCTGCGGAAAATCTGGTCGGTCAGCCTGGCCACTATCTGGATTCCGCTAAGGTCCGCCACGTGAACCGTCCGGTCAAAGGACTGGCCGGCAAAGGCCTTCTGGTGAATAGTCCCGTCCTCAGCCCTGTCAAAGTAGCAGCCCACCTTGACTTCCATCTCGTGAACGGCCTTGGGGGCATCGCTAACCAGAGTATATGCCAACTCCTGGTCGTTGATAAATCCGCCGCCCTTGATTGTATCCATAAAGTGCTTTTCTACAGAATCCGCAGGATTTAGCACCACGTTCAGCCCGCCCTGCACCATCCGGCTGCACCCGCACTTACCAATCAGTCCCTTGGTGGCCAGTACCACTTCCAGGCTGGGGTTGTAATCGTACACGTGCAGCGCGGCAAACAAACCGGCGCCGCCGCTGCCCAGGATCAATACATCAGTCTTGATCTCATTCACAAAAGCCACCCTCCTTACATTGCTGTATTACTTGAACACTCCGAACTTATGCAGCACGCAGCGCTTCTTCAACTGCTGAATGGACTTGGTGGGAACAAGCTTTTTGGGGCAAACTTCGGCGCAGTTGAACTGATCATGGCATCTCCACACGCCGTAAGACCTCCCCACCACTTTGAGCCTCTCGACCCTTATGGCATCCCGCTTGTCAGCGATGAGAGTATAGGCCCTGTTGAGGGCTGCCGGCCCGAGGTACTCCTCGTTTGTGGCCACCATGGAACAGGCCCCGTAGCAGCACCCGCATGTTATGCAGTCGAGCATCTGGTCTATAAATTCCCTCTCTCCGGAGTCCGGCCGGATAATAGCCGGATCTTTCAGCTCGCTCTTGCCAACGTAAAAGGGCTTTATCTTCTTCCATTTTTCGAAAAATGGCTCCATGTCGGTGGCCAGGTCCCTTATAATGGGCAAATTGGGCAGGGGCATAATAGTTATGTTTGATGTTCCGAGGCCGGACACCTGGGTGCGGCATGCCAGCCTGGGCCTTCCGTTGATATACATGGCGCAGGAGCCGCACATGCCTATCCTGCAGGAACAGCGAAAGGCCAGTGTTTTATCGATGTAATTCTGCACATGCATAACCACATCCAGTACGGCCATGTTTTTTATCACCGGCACGGTAAATGTGTCAAATCTCGGCTCGGTGTCTGTTTCCGGATCATAGCGGAATATCTTGGCATTGATTTCCTGTGAAGACAACTTATCCGCCCTCCCAAAATTACATAATGAATTGAACAACAGAGTACAGGCCTATTCCGAAAAGCGCCGTTCCCAGGACAAGCAGTATCCCGATGGTGGTCTTTCTTGTCTTAAGCCCCATGTCGACCATTACGGTGTATAACCCGTTGAGGGCATGGAATAAACCAAAGAACAACAGCAAAGCATAGAGTGTGATATACGGAGCGCTGATCAGTCTGGCCTTGGCCTCGCTGAAATTGATTACACCGGTATTAAGCACGTAAAGTGACCATACGTGTATTCCCAGCACAACAACCAGAACAGCGGCACTGATTCTTTGTAACAACCATGTCAGAGCGTTCACGAGTACACCTTCCCCCGTTATTATTCTTAGGAAAGTTTTATTGCCACAACATATATCCACATAATCGCGCCCAGTGCCATTGCGGCGTAGAATATCTCCTTCTGCCTGGAAAAACCTATCCCGATATCAAAAAGCAAAAGGCGTATACCATTCAGTCCGTGATAGATAACCGCACCGACCAGAAGCAATTCCATGAAGTGCAGCACAGGATTGGTCATAAGCGTGGTCAGGGTTGTGTTAAAGGCCTGCGCCCCGCTGATAAGCGAGGTTGACATAAGTGTCGCGTGAAGCAATAAGTATAACACCAGGCCGATACCTGTAATGCGGTGCAGTATCCACGCCCACATTCCCACCGCGGTCCAGACCTGGCTGTGTGTTTTGTAACTCTGGGAGGCTGCCATCTCCCGGCTGGACATATCAATTCCCTCCTAGACAGTGTTATTCATACCTCAGGGGGCTTTCGCGCCCACGGGCAAGCATGGCTTTACTCAGCGCCTATCTTTTTAAATATCTCCGGCAATTTGGAGGCCGCCTTGGCCTTGATGTCAAAATACAGATTGTTGCCGTGGGAGTCCATCGCCACGATCAGGGGGCCGAAATTTTTGGTCTGGAATTTCCAAATAGCTTCAGGCATAAGGTCTTCCCACCAGACGCCCTCGATCTCCACTATCCTCTCGGTCTCCCATGCCGCCGCACCGCCAACTATGGCCAGATAGCATCCTCCGTGCTTTTTCATGGCCTCCATGCTGGCTTCCATCATTCCTGCCTTGCCTATTACAGCCCTGACTCCATACTGCAGCATGAGCCCCGGGGTAAACCTGTCCATGCGGGCGCTGGTGGTTGTGCCTATACACACCGGTTCATATTTGCCTTCGCCGACCTTCTTCACGTTCGGCGCGGTATGTATGCAGGCCGCGCCGGTCAGGTCCACCGGAGAGGGGACTTGTCCGTCAAACATCCTTATTAAATTGGCATCCCTTATTCCGAAGATAACGCCTTCCAGTGTAACCTTGTCGCCAACCTTAAGCTTTCTTACGTTTTCTTCGCTTAAAGGAGTTTTTAATGTGTACTCAGCCATTTGTTTCCCCTCCCTCTCTAGTAACCTATTTCATATTTCCCGTCGGAAGAAATGGTGGCTTTTGCGCGCCGCGCCGGCCAGCACTGTATGTTAATGGCCACAGGGTTCTGGGTGATGTGGGTGTAGGCGTGCTCCACATTCACGGCCAGGGCCGTCTTTACGCCGCCCAGCCCCATGGGGCCTATACCAAGATCATTGACGGCATTGAACATTTCTTCCTCGAAGGCCGCCATCTCCGGGTCCGGATTCTTTGAGCCCAGTGGCCGGGTAACCGCTGCAATCTTGGCCAGCTTCATGCACATATCCGCCGTTCCTCCGATTCCAATCCCGACAACATAGGGAGGGCACGGGTTTGCACCGATATTGTTCACAACTGTCTCCAGAATGAATCTTTTTACCCCGCGTACTCCCTCGGCCGGTATGAGCATTTTGAGGAAGCTCATGTTTTCAGACCCTGACCCCTTGGGCACCATAAGAATCTCTACCTTGTCATTATCCCGGACAACATCATAATTAATGGACGGAATACGGTAGCCGGAGCTGTTCTGATTGTTTTGCCTCTTGAAGGGGGAAACCACGCTGGACCTTAGGGGGTG
This sequence comes from Bacillota bacterium, assembly GCA_049323915.1. GTDB lineage: Bacteria > Bacillota > Desulfotomaculia > Desulfotomaculales > Desulfocucumaceae > BRHc4a. The sequence goes on along the minus strand of JBMOPC010000059.1, from coordinate 37,384 downwards.
CTCCACTGTTGCCCTCTGGCAGCCCTTGATTATGGCTTCTTCCAGGCGCACAAAGTCAACGCTCAGCCTGTTGCCGACTTTTACGAAATATATGGGGATTCCTGTGTCCTGGCAAATCAGACGGTTTCTGTCGTCGGCCACTCCAATGTTTTCAATCATAGTGGCAAGTACCTGCCGGCCCGTTTCAGATTCCTCCTTTTCGCAGGCATCCCTGAGGGCCTCCCTGACGTCGGGCGGTAGATCTTTCAGCGCCTTGACGTACAGGTCTTTACAAAGCTCCTCCACAACATCGTAAAAAGAATCCGATACTGGTGTCTTAGACAATTCTCTTACCTCCTCCGGATTTAAATACAGCGGCATAATCAAAGACGTGAATTGGTATTACCTCTTTCCTCTGACCTCATACATTTTTTACATTATAGCACCAATTTTTTTTCTGACGCAATATAGATTGTCAACTAAATTTCATTAAAATAATAGCCAACCAGGAATTAAACCGGTAAAATTTAAAAAATGCCGGAAATTTACTATCAGCTATTGACAAAAAATTTATACGGATTTATATTGGTAATACCACATACCTATGAGGTATGAGCATTTAGCTAAAACCTCACCATCCCATAAACCCCCCGGGGGCTGCCATACGTTCCCGGGGTTGGCGAACAAACCCAGTTCAGCCTGGGTTTTTATATATATTTGGAACACCAGTTCTAAACAGGGGCGAAATTATGGATCTCTTTTTTACCACAACAGCCGCACTAATGGCCGGTATCATTAAAACCACTTTCGGAATTGGAGCGGGGGTTTTTTTAACCCCCCTGCTGTCTCTTATGCTGGAACCCAAAATGGTAGTGGCGCTGATGGCTCCTATGATGCTGATTACCGACATCTCCACCCTCTGGCTTCATAGAAACAAGTGGGACCTGAAATACATATACATACTGCTGCCGGGGTTCCTTGCCGGAGTGTTGGCCGGATCTTATTATCTGGCCTGGGCCTCCCCCTCCCTCACCAAACTGACCATAGGAATAATCGCCATGGTTTTCAGCGCCTATCAGATAATAAGACTGAAAAATCCAGGCCTGTTTTCCGGCGCAAACCTGGGCACCCCCGCTGGCGTGGTGATCAGTGTAATAGGAGGCGTTTCATCGGCCATAGCCCACTCCGGGGGAATAATTGTAACCATTTATCTGGCTACAAAAAATCTTAGCAAAGGGTCCTTCGTGGCCACACTGGTGGGTATTCTGTTCTTCAGCGACATTCTTAAAATGATCACCTACACCCAGCTGGACCTGCTGAACAAGTCCCTGCTGATAAGCGGGCTGGAGTTGACACCGCTTTTGTTCCTGGGAAGCTGGCTGGGAAGCAAGTTGATTAACAGAATAACCGACCAGCAGTTTATACTCTACGTAAACCTGCTGATTTTCATAAGCGGGGTGATATTAACTGTGCGTCATTAGCAACATGCCGGAATATCGATATAAACCGGACTAAGGGCTGATTTAGCGTACCCGGTACTCCCTTCATAAGAAGAGCGCCGGACCGTAAAGCCGGGCGCTCTTCCTTTTGCTCATAACGCCAACAGAGAGGGGAACCTATTGTATGGTTCCCCTCTCTTTGCTTAATTATTAATTTTTCCCCTTGTCGGCTTCTATTGCCTGCTCCTTGATTGATTTCTCAACGCTTTCCAAATGATTCAACATTGCCTTGCTGGCTTTCTTACCTTCCCTGGACATAATGGCCTTAACTATTTCCTCATGATCGATTATTGACTGGGAAACCCTTCCGGGTAAGCTCATTGTCCTTGCCCTCACCTTGGCAAGGGCCCCCAGCAGCCCGCTCATCACCATGCCCAGCACATTGTTGTGGGAGGCCTCAATGACTGCATTGTGAAATGTGGTGTCATGGGTTGTTATTATTTCCATATTGGTGTCCGGGTCCTTACATGCGGCCTTTGCCTCGGCAACCAGCCTGTATAAATACTCTATCTCCTCGTCGGTGGCCCTTTCGGCCGCCCAGTGCGCGGCCTGAGTCTCAAGTACTTTACGTATTTCGAAGAGCTGTTCGACTTCTTCCTTTTTCAATACAAGGGCATCGCCCACATTGTTTATGACCGTCCCGAGGTTAGCCTCCACAACAAACACCCCGTGACCCTTTCTGATTATCACAAGCCCCATCGCTGCCAGGGTCTTTATAGCCTCACGCACCGAAGTCCTGCTAACATTCATGATTTCAGCCAGTTCCCGCTCGGGCGGCAGCTTATCGCCCGGTTGCAGCTTCCCATCATACATGAGTTTTTTTATCTGTGACACTATCCTCTCTGAGCGGCTTCTATTCTCGGTGACAACCGGCTGAAACCTGTTAACCATCGATAATACCTCCAAATATTGGTTAAAATAACCTTTAAATTTTACCATAACACATCAACAGTTTCAATAGAAAACTGTAAATACCACTCATAATGAAAACCAGCCCATAACTTAGCTATTTGATTTAATCCGCCGTTATCCCAAATAACCACTGATTTCATGGATTACGCAACTTAATCAATCATAATTATAAAGTAAATACCATTTATTATTGGTTTTATACCTTAAATTGAACAGATTTCAGGCATAGGCCGGACAACCACCCCCAAAACACCTGAACAGGTTAAATTATGGAAAAGGCCTCTTTGCCCTGGCAGAGCGGATTGCAAACACCGTTGTATGAGGTAATACCTGTACCACCGCTATCAAAAATATACTACGCATCAGTTTCAAATACAATATTTTTTTATAATCCGGCCTTATAACGCAACCAAAATTTTAATTGACACCTCTTTATACAGACTGTACAATGTTGTAAATTGGTCATACCACATACCTTTCGCCAGTTTATTTTTCCCGGATTGGAAATAATAAATATCGCAGGCAGCAAATATAGTCAGGAGTGAACATCTTGAAAATCGTGGTTACAGAACTCATCTGGAGTGAGGGGCTGGAAATACTGGAAGCCCTGGGAGAAGTAATCTACGACCCCGGCCTCTGGAAGTCCGAAAAACTGCTTTCAGCCATTCAGGACGCCGACGCAGTAGTTGTAAGGAACCAAACCATGGTAACAGCGGAGTTTTTGGCCGCCGGGCCCAAAATCAAAGTGATTGGAAGGCTCGGTGTGGGCCTGGACAATATTGACCTGGAAGCCTGCAGGCAGGCAGGCGTCAGGGTTGTTTTCGCCCGAAACGCCAATGCCGTTTCGGTGGCGGAATATGTATTCGCCGCCATGCTTGCTTTTTCGAGGCAGCTGGGACAGGCCACAGCCGATGTAAAAAAAGGCAACTGGAGCCGCAAGCAGTTCACACTGTCAGAGCTGAACGGAAAAACCCTGGGCCTTGTCGGCGTGGGAGAGATAAGCACCCGGCTTGCAAGCCGCGCCAGGGCCTTCGGAATGGTACTCATGGGTTACGACCCCTTTCTGCCGCCATACGAGCTGGCCTGCACAGACTTCGGCGTTCAGCTTGCTGATTTCGAGGAAGTATTGAAGAGATCCGACTTTATCAGCCTGCACGTGCCTCTGACGGACAAGACCAGGGATTTAATAAACAAGGGTACCCTGGCCCTCATGAGGCCCAACTCGGTAATCATTAACACGTCCCGGGGCGGAATCATAAATGAAACCGATCTGTATGAGGCTCTTAAGAACAGACAAATAGCCGGAGCCGCCCTCGATGTTCTTTCCAAGGAGCCGCCCGGGGCATCTCCCTTGCTGGATCTGGATAATATAATCCTGAGCCCCCACATCGCCGGACTGACCGAAGAAGCCCAGGTGCGCACCTCAGTTCTGGTGGCCCGGGAGGTATCCAAGGTGATAACCGGCCAGCCGTCCAGCTGCTGTGTAAAGTTCTAGCCTAATGAATGGGAGGACATAAGCATAATGTCACATTTCGATAAAGACAAGCTGTTCAGTTTTTGCCAAAGCCTGCTGCAGGGGGCCGGTGTCTCCCAGGAAGACGCGTCCATAGTGGCAGACGTATTGATTGACACCAGCCTGGAGGGAATTGATACCCACGGCATAAGCAGGTTGCCGGTATACCTTACAAGAATACTTAACGGCCGTATCAATGCCCGGCCGAATATCAAAGTAGACCGCACGTCCCCGGGTTTGGCCAATGTGGATGGTGACAACGGACTGGGGCAGCTGGTGGGTGTCCGATCCATGCAGGTGGCCATTAAGCTGGCTGAAGAAGCAGGCATAGGGGCTGTGGCAACAAAACACAGCAACCATTTCGGAGCCTCGTCATATTATTGCAAGATGGCCAGTTCCAGCGGCATGGTTGGGATGGCCTTTACCAACACCCCTTCGGGGATCCCCCCGTGGGGAGGAAAACAGGCCTATTTCGGGACGAATCCCATTGCATTCTCATTTCCCGGGACAGAACAGCCGGTGGTCATTGACATGTCCTCCAGCACAGTTGCCAGGGGCAATATAATATTGGCCGCCAAGGAAGGCCGCCCCATACCCGAGGGCTGGGCCATTGACAGCGAGGGGCGCCCCACCACCGATGCCAGGGCCGCCCTGGAGGGAGCCGTACTGCCCATGGCCGGCCCGAAGGGTTACGCCATGGCGCTGGCGGTGGAAATACTGTCGGGGGTCTTAAGCGGCTCCGCCTATGGGCCCCGGGTGGGCTGGATCTATGACGAAAGCACCGATCCGGTGAATATCGGACACTTTTTCCTGGCCATTGACATAAGCAAGCTGATGCCACTGTCCGATTTCTTGTCGAGGCTGGATCACATGGTGGGTGAGATAAAAGATTCTCCCAGGTCCAAGGGGGTTGACGAGATCTTCATTCCCGGTGAGCGGCGATTTATCAAGGCCAAGGACCGTATCCGGGACGGGATACCGGTTCCGCCCCGGTTGCTGGAAGAGCTGAATAATCTGGCCGGGGAGCTTGACATTCCCCCGCTGGGATAATAACGCCCCCTGCCGCTTATCAGTCAGCAAAACAACCTGCCAGTAAACAATAAAAATCCGGAGGGATTTATGCGCCAGATACATGTCGGAAGAGTTGCTGAAGAAGTAGCCCAATTATGCCAGGAGGCGTGTTATGACCTGCCTTTCGATGTTGTCGAGGCCGTAAAAGATGCCGCAGCAGCTGAAAAATCACCGCTGGGCCGCAACATACTAAACAAACTGGTGGAAAACGCCGGACTGGCCACAAGGGAAAGAATGCCCTGCTGCCACGATACCGGGCTGGCCGTTGTCTTTGTCGAAGTGGGACAGGATGTACAGTTTTCCGGCGGCTCTCTGCACGAGGCCATTCAGGCAGGCGTCAGAAAAGGATATGATCAGGGGTATTTGAGAAAATCGGTGGTGGGAGACCCTCTTATCAGGGTGAACACCGGCGATAATACTCCAGCCGTGATCCATACCGAGATCGTGGAAGGGAACAGCGTAAAGCTTACCGTTGTACCCAAGGGCGGAGGCAGTGAAAATATGAGCGCGCTCGATTTTCTGCTCCCCGGAGACGGCCCTGAAGGGGTAAAGAAATTTGTGCTGGATACTGTTAAAAAGGCGGGAGGAAAGGCCTGCCCCCCAATTGTGGTGGGGGTTGGGCTGGGCGGAACCTTTGATCATGTGGCATATCTGGCCAAAAAGGCACTGTTAAGAGAAATAGGCGTATATAATCCCCAACCTCACCTGGCCGTGCTGGAAAAAGAATTGCTTGACCTGATCAACCGGACGGGGATTGGCCCTATGGGACTTGGTGGAACCAAAACCGCCCTGTGGGTGGCGGTGGAGGCATATGCAACACATATAACGGCGCTTCCCGTGGCTGTAAACTTACAGTGCCACGCTGCCAGGAGAAAATCACGCACAATTTAGGGGGGTCGGCTTAAGAATGGCGCTTCACCGTATCAACACACCGCTGACGGATGAAGTTATAAGAAAGCTAAGGAGCGGAGACGAGGTGATGTTGTCCGGCATCATCTTCACTGCCAGAGACGCCGCCCATAAGAGAATGATTCAGCTTTTGAAAAACGGAGAAGAGCTTCCTGTGGATCTAAGGGGGCAGATTATTTATTACGTCGGCCCTTGCCCGGCCAAGCCCGGCCATGTTATCGGCTCCGCAGGTCCCACCACAGCTTACCGGATGGACCTGTTCACCCCGTCAATGCTGGAGTACGGGATAAAGGGCACTATAGGCAAGGGCCCACGGCGAAGCATGGTCAGGGAGGCCTGTTCTAAATACGGCGCTGTCTATCTGGCGGGCATCGGGGGTGCTTCCGCATTATTGGCCAAAGCGGTTAAGAAGTCAGAGGTGGTTGCCTATGAAGACCTGGGGACAGAGGCGATACGCCGCCTGGAGGTGGAGGACTTCCCGCTGACAGTGGCATATGACGTACACGGCGGGGATGTCTATTCAGAGGGCATAGCTAAGTATGCGGAGGGAATTTAAAAATACAATTCCACAGGCTGCCGTCAAATCAGGAGACGGCAGCCTTTTGTTTGCGATTGAGGTTAATTCAGTGGATAATTTCCTGGTAAAAAAAAATGTATATTTTGAATCGAAATAAAGGTTTTTAAGATTTAATATCAAAATAAATAGAAAAGGCCTCCCTGCCCAGGGAGCATTTTGCGGAAATTCCGGAAGTTCAGAAATTCGGAAGCTAGGAAGTTATGACGGCATTTACAGAAAAGAATAAATTTTCAATTTCTTCAAAAATATGCGGAGGTGTAAAACGTGTTGGAAAACCATCATGTGGACAGTATTGTAAAAATGGCTCCCCTGCTGAAAGAGGTAGTGGGTGAAGAATACGCAATAACGGTAACAGACACCGAAAAATTTATAGTCTACATACCAGGTACGGAATTGGACCATAAAATCAAATCCGGTGATGCTATCACCCCGGGTACCGTAACTTACCGCTGCCTTAAGGAAGGAAAACGGTTAGTGGTTATGGCGGGCAGTGAAAAATTCGGTTTTCCCTACATGGGAAGGATAACCTGCATAAGGGATGAACAAAACAACATTGTGGGCACACTGGGCTTCTGGCTTCCTGTAACGCTGGTGGAAAAAATAAAGGAACTGTCGGAAAAACTGGTATCGGCAGTAACTGAGATATCCTCCCATACAACCAACCTGTCAGCCTCGGCTGAACAGCTTTCATCAACTGTTCAGACCATTAATTCAAACACTCACGCCATGCTGAACGACGTACATAACACCGACGGCATACTCCAGCTAATCAACGAAGTGTCGTCCCAGACACACCTCCTGGGGCTCAACGCCGCCATAGAGGCAGCCAGGGCCGGGGACCAGGGCAGGGGGTTCAACGTTGTGGCCGAGGAGATACGAAAGCTGGCCAGCCGTACAAACACATCGGTAAAGGACATTAAAGAGATAATAGGTTTAATCAAGGGCCATATCGAAGAGCTGGCAACCCAGATCTCTGAAATATCCGCAGTCTCGGAGGAACAGGCCGCCTCTTCCCAGAGCGTTATGACCTTTATTGAAAATCTGGAAGCCATTTCCACCGACCTTAAGTCCTTTGCCGTGGAACTGGTAAAAAAACAATAATCCGCTCTTTTCTGGCTACCAGCTTAACGTTCTGAGGATTAATCTTCCCATGATATTACCGCGGACTTCAAAATTGAAGTCCGCCTGCTTTTGAACCAATTCATCGGTTCCGGTTATCCTTAAAATATATACGCCATCATCAGGCCACCGTTCACCGACTGTTTTTTCAGGCACAGTGAATGTATGCTCCCAATAGCCGCTGGCGGCATTATAACCCATGGCGGCCGCCGCAGGCGCTTCCCCGTCCGGGAGCGCAGGCTCTCCGTTTGCCTTTGCCTCCAGGGGGTACCGCACCGAGCAGGAATCCAGCGTTACCGGCTCACCGGTTGTAAGCCTCACCGCCCTGGCCGATATGGTTGCATTCCTGCCCCTTTCAGCCGGCTGTGGGCTGATGCTGCCCTCAAGCACCAGGTCCTCCTCTGCCTCAAGTGTCACATGCAGAAGCTTTGGAGTCTTTTGAGGATCGCTTGTATCTAAAACAGCCCTTACAACAAAGCTGTTGCCCCTGGGAACGGCAGTCCAGCTTCCAGGAGTAATTGCCGTATATGTACTGCCTCCATCGGATGAGACATAATAATTGATTGACGTGCCGTCGGGTTTATCCTCGGTTACGGAAAGATATGCCGCGTCATATGAATTTGCTGTGCTCAAGGCAACCGAATAATAACTCCTCGGATGGGCATAGCCCTTATTGAGGTTCAGGCCGCTTATTTCCATTCTGGAATCGCGAACCATTCTCACCCCTGCATCATCATAGGTCCACCACTGCACATTGCCGTTTTCATCCAGGAAAACCTGTTCATAGGCACCCGGTTTCAGCGACACGGCCACCGGGTTACTCACCGGCCCGGGGCTTAAGACGTCGACCCTTGAGGCCCCCCCGGTGTCATTGTTCATGTAATACCCTAAATCAGTATTTGTAAGAACGGTGTTGCCCGTCTCATCACTGCTCCCGGATATACTATCTGAAAGCCCGGTTATTTTCCTTGCCGGGTCCTCGATATAAGTCCCGCCAGCCTCATCATAAGAAAAGTAATATGCCGAGTCTTTGGTGAATAGCCTGAAGTCCGGTGAGTCATTTAACATTGAAATGGCTATGGGGTTTTCGATGTCCGGCTGGAATACCACGGAAGGGTTAAGGTTGGCCCCGGCTTCATACAGTGTTATTTTTGCCTTATTCCCCTCGCTTTGCAGTAGCAGGGCCGAGTCCTTTGTTTTAAAGGCGGCCACCGAAAGCACGTCCACCAGGCCTGTTACCTTGAGTGCCGGGTCGTTGCTCATGCCGGCGCCGTTAAACTTGTAATACGCGATGCTGTCTGGAGTAATGGCCCAGACATTGAGGTTGTCCTGGCGCAAGGAAACGCCAGTGGCGTCCGTTGCCCAGGAGCAGGAGTAAATGGGGTTTTGCACCACCCTGCCGGCCGCATCGTCATACTCATATAAACCGATGCCTTCTTTTGAAGCAGTGGCGTAGCCTAAACCGTTTTCGATCATGCTTAATGAACTGGCCAGGGACTGCCATGGCAAAAGAACGTAGTTACTTACCGTATCAACCCGGGCGGTGGTTTTCATCAGGTCTACCAATGTTGTATCGGTAAACCCCTCGTCCAGAACTATTTCTGCAAATGCCGGTGTACTGAATGTTAAGAACAAAACCGCGACGACTAATGGAAACCAAATTTTTTTCAAGGCAGACCCGCCACCCCCTTTCAATTACTCTCTATAAAAAAGAAAGACCGCCATTTAAGGAGGTCTTTCCAAATTACAGTTTTCTAATCACAATAGTGGCAATACCTAAATTTCCAGCTTCATCCTTGACCCTGATAGTTATAACATTGGGACCCTGGCCGCCAAGCGGCACATTTATAACCCCGTTGGCCGGCAAGGACGTGTAGGCTCCTCCATTTACGCTATATGTAAAATCGGTGCTCTTGTTGTCCGAGGCAGCAACGATCAGGTTAATTGACCCGCCGCTGGTAGCCACTGCCCCAGACAGTGTTTTGAGGTTAACCGAAGGTGGTATGACATCGGCAGATACCACATTGTTTATGTTGGTCACCGTGGTATTGAGATTATCAATATCACTTTTTATATTATCCACCTTTGAATCTATTGCTGGCAGCTGCGTATGACGTACATATCCGGATATGTCAGCAACGCTTTCAGTGTTGCCGCCGTATTTCCCCGTGTAATAACTCCTGTCGGCCGCAGACTGGGCATTGGTGGCCGCAATCCCGGAATTTGTGGCCGCAGACTGGGCGGCGGTCTTTGCCTCTTCCGCACTGGCCTTGGCTTCCACCGATGCCTGCCTGGCAGCCTCAGAGTTTTGCTTTGCAGCCATGGCCTCATTATTTATCTGGGTCAGGGTAGCACCCAACCAAAAGGTGGCTGTAAAGGTTGTAATATTTCCCACATTGTCTCTTACTTGGGCGTATACGGTTTTTTCTCCCTCGCCTGAGCTTGTGGTCCATGATTTCGTTACTCCAAAGCTCTCCCACCCGGACCAGGAGGCGTTGTCGTTTGAAAACCTCATCTGATTCAGTCCGGACCCGCCGCTGTTATCAACCACCGATGACAGGCTGATGGATACAGTGGCGGGAGCGGTGGCCCCGTCAGGAACAGTGACAGAAATGGTCCCCGTGGGCGCCGTGGGGTCAGTAGCGTTCGGTAGGATAACGTATACAAGGGACTCCGTTGTTTCCATCCAGCTGTTGTATGCAGAGACCTTGAAATAATACCCGGTAACTGAATCATAGCTGGTTCCCACCGTGCTTCGGTATAATCGTACCGCCGTGTCTTCGAAATCCAGACCCGTGGCGTCCCACCTGAACGGGTCACTGCTTACAGAATTGTTTTCCGGCAGGTTGGCCACAAAGGGAAATATAAGTTTTGTACGGCTGTCCCATGAGGTCACGTTCCCTATATCTCTTAACCGGTATGCGTTACCGTCAAAAACCTGCAGCTTGTATCCAGAGGCCCCCGACAGAGGCCCCCAGGACAACAGCACCCAGGAACGCCCCCGGGAAGCATCCCAGGCCTTTATCCCGGTAGAATTGGTCACCCCGGGGGCCGAGGTAATGGCCGGTACCGCCCCGTATGAATTTGTATAATTAGTTGCCCAAGAGTTTAGCGGGTGTGGCCTGTAATCCCACCTGATCCTAAACCAGTAGTTGTTAGCTGTAGGGGTTATACTGCCGGCATCCCCGTTGACCATGTTACCCAGATCAGAAAAGCTTGACCCGTTAGTGCTGTACTGTATTTTTGCACAGCCGACAGACCTTCCGTCAAATGTTCCATTTAATTTAAGCTGGCCGGTCATGCCGTTTGGACTTGGAGTCATTGTAAAAGATGATAAGCTATAACTATACTTTGACGGTACAGGCCAGATAGTACAACCCTCAGCACAGTATTCATGGACATTTAGAGCATAAATACTGCCGTCTCCTAACAATATGGAGTCATACATATCTACACCATATTTATTGTTATAATCAAATATTTTTCCATCAACTGTAATTGAGGACCTTCCAGGGTAACTTACTCCGCTAAGATAGGTCCAATTGCTTCCATCATATTGATATAACCCGCCGGTAGTGATGGCGCATATCAGCCTTGTTGCAGGGTTAACAAGGAGCTTTGCCACCTTTGGACTCCCGGGTATTGTGCCTTTACTTGTCCAGGATGTTCCATTCCATACCGCAATTTGTCCTGCACTGCCACCTGCCCAAAAACCATTGCTGTAATCCGCGCCAAAAGCAGTTATTTCCCAACCGGGCCCAACCATGGGATAAAACGATCCTCCACTGTTCCTATATAATCCGGAATCAGTCCTATATATCCACATGCAGCCATCGGCCGGATTTACGCCTAATGCATTAAATGATACATTATATGCATCCCATACCCTTGTCAAATTAGTTCCATCGTATCTGTACAACCAACCCGTTTTTGGATTTGAACCATACCAAACGTTTGCTGTGAACCAATGATTATTGCTACCATCAATAACATAGCCCGTAAACTCTTTATTCCAATATAAAAGTCCTAGCCCACCGGTAGTTCTTACCGAACTCAAACCGGAGCTGCCATTGCTGCTATAAATATTAATACCATCGTCTGCAGGGTTAAATTGACTCCAGTAACCGACATAATAAACATTACCTGATCTATCCAGAGTAAACCGGCCGTAGTGAGACCCGCCACCGTAGGTTGAAATTGAATATGCTTCACCAGTTCCCCTGAATGAAAACAGCCCTATAACAAGAATAGACAGAATAAGTACAAACCTTTTCAACATTAACCCCTCCTTATGTTCTGGTAATGTCCAGCCTTGAAATTTTCCAGGACCCATTAACGTCCAGTACATCTACCAACGCCTCCAACGCATATACCGTTTCCCCATTAGTCACTTCATAACTGACCAGAGTAACTGTATAACCATCGGATACTCCAAGACACCGAATTGCCTTGACCCTGACCGATATCTTTTCCTGTTCCTTGACTATCTTGAGGTCAACGGGCAACAGCCCGGCCTTGCGAGATTCTTGAAGTGTTTTTCCTGCTAGAAATTTCTGTCCAACCGAGTTTTTGTCCCTAAAGGGCATTTCTATATACGCCCTAATGTTATCACCAACACCAGGGGGCAACTGCCCAGGCCTCAGTTCGCCATGAATATACCCGCCATACTCGGTCTTGTATATTAACCATTTATCTCCGGTCCTTTTAAGCCGAAATTTATAAGCCAGGCGGTCAAATTCCCCGCCCGCGCCGACGGTAAAATCAGCCGCAACCTCAGCTATGCCGTCACAAACCGGAGTTAATCCAAAACTTTTTCTGAGAATCTTTTCTTCAGCCTTAACCCTGCCTGAATTGGCCCTTGCCTCGGCCAGGGCCTCACCTGAGAGGGTCTCATATACTTCTTGCCATTTGCCGGCAGCCGAGCATTCCAGGTATCTATCCACCACTGGATATACTTCCTTTCCCAGTCCTTCGTTGCTGTTGCCTGGTGAACACCCGGTCAGAAGTAGACATGTCAGAAATGCAATTAACTTTTTCAACCGTATCCCTCCCTATAAAAAGCAAAATCCCCGGTTAACTCCCCGGGGAGGTTTAAAATTTACTCTTAAAGTTCTCTTATCGAGATAGAAGATGCCCCGATATTTCCGGCTTGGAACTCCATTTAATAAAAAACCTCCTTCGCTGGTTGATAACCTCTGATTTCAACCGATTAAATCTGATCAACCGGCCTGCTGATCAGCTCCGGTGCTGCGGTGGCATGGCAGTACATGGTGGTTTCCTCCGGAGCACCGGCCAGCCTTGAAAACGTGCCGTTTTTAACCGGGAAGCTGATTATGCCGACCACGGCAACCTTATTTACCGTTTCAGTATAACCGCCAAAGTTATACGTAAAGGGGACCTCGTCAGGCCTTACCACTTTTAAATAGTCTATCCGGACAGGACCAGCGTTCAGAATAGAGCCGGGTTGGGGGGTAAGGGCATCGTCAAGCACCAGGTTTACTTTCAATACATCCGCAAAAGCCTGGGTTGCTCTGGCTTCATCTATAACAAGGCTTGCGTTTTTTAGCTGGTTCTCATCAAGCTGCGCCGCAGCGCTCCTTAATGCAATGTTCAGCTTTTGCTTGACAGCAATTTTAACGCAGAAATGCTTGGCCACATCAGCCACCAGTGCGCACACCGAAAATATGCAGATTACCATAAAGAGGGCCGGCACTGAAGCCGACCCTCTCCGGTCTTTAACAATCATTCCATAAACACCTCACTGGGTACCGATGCATGGGTTTTCAGCCGGAGCTTTTCCTCATTGACCGCAAACCTGGCCAGGCTGTCTATGATAAAGAATTTGAATTTCCAGGGGTAGTTTACATTTACGTTTATGTAGGTCCCTCTTTGGACCGGGGTGTTCCTGTCGGTGCCGAAGATATATACTGTACCGTCCGCCGGCGTCAATGGAGGGTCGGTGCTGAACACATCGTAGCTGTACCCCTGGCTGTTCACCGTCCAGTCGTTTATGTTCCGGGCCAGCCTCAGCCGGATTTCGTCTGTAAACTGCCCCTTGGTGGCGGCGGTGACTGCAATGTTGCCGGTATAGAAATTGATTATCGCCCAGTTGTACATCAAAAAACCGATTTCCACGATAAAAATAAAAAGCATAAACAGGAGGGGGATTACGAAAAGCGACTCCGCAAAGGCCTGCCCCCTCCTGTCCCGGTGCAGCTTTAAAAGCATAGTCAGATACCCACCTGTTCCACCTGGTCTTTGATGGCTTCCACCTTGCCGCCCAGGGTGGCGCCCAGGGACATCATGAAGGGCGCCACGGCCATGGCAATTCCGATTATCAAGAGGGCGCTCTCAATGTAGATACTGCCTCCCTGATCCTTTAAAAGCCTTAATAATAAGTTATACATATTAGTCATCCCCTCACCATTAAGGAATATTAGGCACGGTGGCGTTGCCTATTTCGGTTGAAATCCTGTTGTACGTGGGAGTAATACCGTTATTGGCCAACCCCTGGGCGGCTGCGAAAACTGTCAGGGCAACCCCTATTACCACCAGTGCCATTTCGACGAAATAACTCCCCTTCTGATCGCTGTGAAGGGCCTCCAAAAACATTTGAACCTCTTTGAACATTCCAGTTTCCTCCTTTTATTTAATAGAATTGATTTGCTGAATTATACTGGTAACCATAGGGACTATAAACATCATCATAAAGATGATCACCAGAATTCCCGGGAGAATGCTCATAAGTATGGGCTGGACCTTGATTTTGCGTTTAATGTTTGACGTCATCCTCTGCCGGGCCATACTGGAGTAGTTTAACAGTATCTGGCTTATCTCTGCCCCGGTGGCCTGCTCAACCTTGATTATTCTGGCGAAGTCAACCACCTCCGGGACACCGCACCGGGCGGCAAAGTTATTGACCGCCTCAAGCAGTCCCACTAGCTCCATCTCCGCCGACATAACCTTCATTTCACGGCCCAGAGGCCCTTTCATGGGGCCGGCAACTATTTTAAGGGCCGTATAGTGTCCCACCGCCTTTGCATATATCCTCACCTGGTCCACCATCAATGGAAAGCTCCTCAGTATCTCCTCCTTTCTTTTTTTCTCAAGGGATAAAAGAAACAGTTCAGGCAGTTTCCCGGCCATGGGGGTGGCAAAGATAAAAAGAAACCCCTCGAATTGCCTGTCTGAAAGAAGAATGACCCCAAGCAAAAAGGGGATCATCACTATGACCTTTTTCCCTGCAACAAATAATTCTGCCGATACCGGGACCTTCAGCGCCTCAAGGCGCTTGCCGAGAGATTTCAGGTCTTCCTTATCGCCCCCGCCAAATTTTTCAAGTATCTCAAGGGCCTTTGGCAGCCTGACCCTCCTCATGCACCAGGCCAGAACAGCCAAGGCTGTTAACAAAGCGGGGAGCTCCATGTACACATTCACAGTTCCTCCGCCACCCCTTTCCTGCTGTCGAAGTGCCAGCAGAGGTATTCCACCAGTCCCAGAACGGCCACCAGATACTGCCCCTTTTGGCTTTGTGTGAAAACCTGCCGGGCGTCCTCCGACACGATAAACAACCAGAGAAACAGCGCCGGCAGGGCCGCCATAAACATGTGGATGATTACCTTCTTACCTTTTGTTTCATTAACCAGCTCCTCCCTTAACGCAATCCTTTCCCGGATTACATTGGCATTTTCGGTTATGACCTCGTGGGTGTCGGTGCCGTACTGGTCCGCCAGTATAATGCCGTGTACGAAGGTCTCAATGTCTCTGTTGTCGATGTTGGCGGCAAAGTCAATAAGGCACCGGTCCATGTCCTGGTTTGTCCTTACTTTTAGCACAAGCATCTCCAGCTCCTTTTTAAGGGGCTGGGGGGTTGAGGGTATCACCCTTTCTATAGCCTCCAGGAGATTGTCCGACACCTGGTAGAGCTCGGCCAGCAGCTGCAGCACCAGCTGGGCCTGGGCGTCGATTTTGGCCTTTACCCTTGCGCGGTATAGCCTGTCCACCAGCTGGTGGGCAAAAACTATCCATAAAGGTGCCGATATAACGGCCAGATAGGGGTTGTTAAGGAGTTTGATGCTGGCCAGCACAAGTATAAGGGCTATTGCTACATTAAAGACAGCAAACGTGTTGTAGTTAAGCGGGGCATCGAGCCTTTTAAGTTTGTACGCCGTATCCCTTGCCAACCTGTATTTTTCAAACAGGGAATCCCTTTGGGTTGCTTCGTACTCCAGCACATCCTTAAGCCTTGTAAGGGACTTTTTAAATTTTTCCAGGTTCCGGCATACATATACCGCAATTATTGCAGCCGGCAAAAGTATGGCCGCAATAAATATTTCCGGCATTTTTGCCATTACGGCTATATCACTGCTCAAACGGGACCACCACGCCCCTTTGTTTATATAGTCCCGAGAAAGGCTTTATGTTGGGCAGCTTCTGGCTTCCCAGTTCGTCCTGCATCCTTTCCAAAAGCTCCTCCGAGAGGCTGTTCACCGCTTCATGCCTGTCGCTGGCCCGGTTGTACCTGTATATCTCCACGAACCTCGGCCTTCCCTTATTGTCCGCCACCCCGTTGACCTCGCTTATGCACCACTTTCCGTCCTTAAACCTCTTGATGAACACCGTCAGGTCGATGGAGCTTACAATATGCCTTGTCAGCTCGTCATCTGTGAGCCCGGACCTGGACATGGCCCGGATAAGCCTCTGCACCAGGTCGCCTCTGCCGTTGTTGGCGTGGCCGGTGGTCATGGACCCCATGTGCCCGGTGCCCATTGCCTGCAAAAGCTCAAAGGTCTCATCACCCCTGAACTCGCCCAGTATTATACGGCTGGGCTTCATACGCAGGGCGTTTTCCATCAAGTCCTTAATGCTGACCTTGTTCGACTGCTGCAGGGGAATAACGTGGCCGTCAAGATTAAGTTCGTAGACGTCCTCTATGGTCACTATGCGTTCGTGCTTTGGCAAAAATGAGCATAAAAACCGCATGAATGTTGATTTTCCGGACCCGGTGCCGCCGCCTATGACAATGTTGCAGCCGGTTTTAACGGCGTACTCGAAGAAAACCAGCATTTCTTCGCTGAGGTATCCCTGTTCCAGGAGCTCTGTTGCACTGAATTTTTTCTTTACAAACTTCCTTATGGAGATGGCCGGGAAGGGGCAGTTGGGAACAATCACCGAATTCAGCCTTGACCCGTCCGGCAGCCTTACGTTGACCAGGGGGTTGTTGAAGTCTATCTTCCTCCCGGCCCTCTGCACCGCCATAAGGAGGATTTTCATTACCTCTTCGCTGTTCTCAAACCTTATGTCCGTTTTCTGCGGAGGCTGGTTGTTCTTCTCGATATAAACCTGGTCCGGGCCGTTAATGAATATGTCGGTCACCTGCGGGTCTCTGAAAAAGGGCCCCAATTCTTTGAAGCCTACCAACTGGTCGAGAACGTATATTTCAGTCTCATGGTCCTCCCGTTCAAGGAGAAGCCTCACTTCCTGCCTGATGGCCTCTTCCCTCTGCAACAGCGTTTCCTGGCTGTCAGGGCTGAGAAACAGGCTTCTGTGTTTTTGTATTACGTTTTCCTGCACTATCCTGGCTAAAGATTTCCTGTCTGATACGTTCAAGTTGTCCCGGCTCATATAACTTCCCTCCTGCTTCCTTTAATGGGTGTTCCGGCATTATCCAGATCTCCTTTGCCAGAGTCCTGCCGTAAAGCAGCGGCCCCACCTGGTCCCATCTGAGGGATAATGTAATGCTGTTTTCGCTGGTGGTCACGGCGTTTTTTATCTGGTCCAGCTGGCCGGTGACTGTCTTTGCCCCGGAAATGTTAAGGACCTTGATCTTCTCCCCTATTACCTTGGGGTTTCCTCCGTCAGCCACAGCCAACACCGAAACAAGGTCTTCATTTTTAAGTCCGTTGGGCCACTTGGCCTCGTTGGGCTTAAAGGTTATGTAAGTTTCATCTTTTTTGAGGCTGCCGGACACTCCGATAAGGTCCTTTGGGTCGGCTGTGAGCTTTACGGAGAGTATAGGTTCCATGGCGAACAGCTTTTCCTTTGCAAACCTGCCGATGACCAGACGCGGGTCGGTCACGGCCAGGGCGTGTCTGTCCCTGCGGGAAACGGTTATATATCCAATATCGTTTTGCCCTATGACAGACCCGGCTTTTATATCCTCTTTGGGCACCAGCACTTTTTCCGGCAGGTAAAGCTTATATGCCGCAAACAGTATGGAAAAACCCGCGGCAATGCTCAGTATGACCGCCACCCAGAAGCTCATGTCCTTTGCCGGCAGTTTTATCCTGCGAATGACTGTACACCCCCTCTCACAACCCGGTTCCTTCCGGCTTTCTTGGCCTCGTAAAGAGCTGTGTCAGCTCTTTTTATCAATGTTTCCGGGTTGTCCCCGGGCCTGTACCCGGCCACGCCAAAACTTGCGGTAATTGAAAGGGCCTGACCCTCTGAAATGCTTACCGGCGCAGCTGATACCGTCAGCCGGACCCTTCCGGCTATTTCTGACGCCTCATCTATGCAGGCGTTGCATATGACCACGAACTCCTCCCCTCCATAACGCCCCAGGAAGTCCATCGGCCTTATGGCGCTTTTTACAGTCCGGGCAAATTCCTTCAGGACAACGTCGCCGGCATCATGGCCGTAAGTATCGTTGACCTTTTTAAAATGGTCGATGTCCATCATGATCACCGACAGGGGGGTTATCCTCCCGGCTACTTTGCTGATATGCCTGTCCAACTCAGCCCTGTTGGGAACACAGGTGAGCCTGCCGGTGGTGCTGGAAAGCATAAGGTTGAAGTTTTCTCCGGCCTGCCGGGCCTTCTGGTTGATAAGGTTGAATTCGGCTACCTCCAATTTCCGGTACACTTTTTCTATGTTGCGGTCAACACGTGAGAACTCGTCGCAGGCAACGGGAAAGCCATTTTTCGTTAATTCCGGGTCAGGTGACTCCATGGCCAGGTTTTCAATGCTTTTATCGATGTGTCTAGCCCATAAAATTAGAAGCCCAACCAGCCCCAGGGTATACAAAAGCCATAAGGCATTTACCAGAGGGTAAAATCCCTTCCCTAAAAGGCCCAGGATAAATAAAACCAGCCCTCCCGCCACGGTTAACCATAAGTTCAAAAGCATCACTCCCCTATTTCAAGTACAATTAGTTGAAGAATAAGAACCATGATTAATATGTTTTTACAAGACTGACCATATCCTCAACCGGACTATGCA
Organism: Bacillota bacterium; assembly: GCA_049323915.1. Lineage (GTDB taxonomy): Bacteria > Bacillota > Desulfotomaculia > Desulfotomaculales > Desulfocucumaceae > BRHc4a. Next base: position 18,585 of record JBMOPC010000059.1, on the reverse strand, counting down.
CCACTGCCGTTTTACCGTCCCTGGTTACCACCAGCGCCGGCACCGGTCCGTTCCATGGCGCTGTAAACATTTCCTTGCTGTATCCCTTTGCTTTAAGGTACTCCCTGCCCTTTGCCAGATCCCCGGGCACCTGCACCGGGGCCCAGAGCTTACCCTCGGGGTCAGCCTTAACCAGTGCCTCCACCGCCCTGGCGCAGGCCCCGCAGTCCGGGGAAAAGAAGAGAGCCGGCCTTGAAGAGGTATCTATAATGACCTCGCTTCCATCTCCGGCTGCTGCTGCTATGTACCTTTCATTGCCGATAACGCCGTTAGGCTTTTTTTCGGCTCCGGCTACCGCTGTTGCCGCCACTCCACTGTAAAAAAACACTGTAAAAGCAACCATAACTGTCATTACCGAGGCCATAACCCTAAGCACTTTCCTCATCTTTCCCCTTTCCAGCACGGAAAGGCATATTATTCCGGCCAAAATTAGCAGGTTGGCCTTCATGCAGTCTGTGCACCTGTATGACAATATTGACTGGAGGAATAACGAACCGGCTATGAGTATAGCCCCGCCTACGATTGACCACTGAGACTGCCTTGTGGTGGACAGCCCGGCGAGAAAAGCACAGGCCACTATGGCAATCACAGCGATTATGTCCGGTGGCTTTGCCACTGCCAGGTATACGCCGGCGGACACATAGAAAGCCCCGCCTAAGATTCTACGCATTCATAATCCCTCCTTAATCTTAAACAACCTGTCTAAAATAAGAATCCGGGCGGAAGCCCGGTACCGGGAGCAGTGGGTGGTCAGTGTTTATAGGTAGCCCGCCCGTATAATGCGATATCGTCCATGGGCGGCCGGTTTAAGAGTTTTGGAAATGTTCTGCTGAAAGGCTTTGAAGTATACTGAACCACACAGGTTTTAGTCATTGTGAAGTTGTCACTGTAAAACTCCACCGATATCCTGGCGGGATCGAGGCCCCACATCCGGGCTGATTGGTATGCCTTGGCCATCCCCTGCCCCACGTCCCCGGTTATGCTGGCCTCCTTGGCGCCTTCCCTGGCCGCCTTCTGCACATCGAAGCTGTCCGAAAAAAGAAAGGCCATGGTGACAGATGCCAGGAATATCACCACCAGCATTGATACTGCAAAGGTGAACTCCAGAAGGATAGCCCCTCTTTGGTCATTTATTAATTTGTGACTCACTGAGCCTGAGCCAGAACTCACGGGATGCCGCCGCCTCCCTCCTTATCTGTATCCTGCCGTTTATCGTTGAGCTGCCTTTTGGGTCTATGAGCCTCTGAAACCCCGGGAAAAGTGGGTCCATCTCAACCTGCACCACACCGTAGCCCGTTACATTATCCCCGTAAACCCCTACCTGCTTATTGGTGCAGGCTATGAGGGTTTTGTCAAGGTATTTCATTGACTCGTCATGAGAATGCACCGGATTTCCCGTAATAGCCATCGTATGGGCTGCGATTCTTGACGCCTGTTTAGCCTGGGACACGTTGTACATCCAAAGACCCATTACCACCATACCCAGCACAAAGCCGATAAACATAATCCCGCAAAGAGCAAACTCAAGTGTTATTGATCCCCTTTTATCTTTTATCAAACCAAACATGCATAACCCCCCGTTTTCGCTCATTTACCGGCAGGCGTCCCGGGCCACCCTTATGTACTTGCCCCGCAGGTCAACATAAAAGCTCTCACTCTGGCCGCACTTTTCCGATCTGAGGGAGGACAGGTCAACTGAAGGGTCAAGCTTGTTCATAAAATTCATCCAGATGGTCTTCATCTTCCCCTGGGCCCTCACTGCCACTGACGGGTAGCGCGGGTCATTTCTGTCACCGTAAATACTGATGCTTTTAATGCCGGCCTCTCCGTTTTCCCCGTCCATTTCCTTTGGCTTGTTCAAATTGAACAATGCCTGGCTTGAACTCAGCGTTTCGGCCTGGTTGGGATATTCCACCCACCGGTCCAGTATTGTATACCCCTGTTTCCTGCACTGACACCTTTCCCAGACCCAGTCTTCCACATAGGACCTCCACCCGCCCCGGTCAATCAGGAAATCCTCCCTGCCTGTTACTGTTATAGTGCCGCAAGACCTGCAGCATATGGAAAGACCTCATGGGATTGTTTGCTCCCCGAAGTAAATCTGAATTTTAACATACCTGCAGGCTGTCTTTGCTCCCGCCAGGGATGCCGAGTCAACGGCTGTCTGCAGTTTTTCCGATGCTATAACGTACCTGCCAAAATCCACCGCCACCGCCGCAGCCATGAACACCACCGTGATCACCACGGCGAACATAAGTAATACTCCTCCCCGCTCATCCTTCACCACGTTCAATTTTGAATAGCCCCTTTCTTAAAACTTCCTCTAAAAAAATAATGGGGCTTTGCCCTCCGGATTATTGCTGTTATTAGCTTTCAGTATTTTGTTGTGTTTATCTGGGATGGTATCACTCCGGAATCGCCCCGCGGCACCGACAATTCCGTTACTGTAAGGGTGAGGCTGCCGGTGTTGTCCGGTGGATAGGCGTCATCTTTACCGACGGGCCACACCTCCCCGGTTATGGTGGTGGTAAAGAAAGGGGCCATCGGGAAGTTGATTGCGTGCTGCCCCCCCGGGCCGAAGGTATATGGAATTACAATGGGATCAGAGGTCAGGTTGTGCAGGGTGATATTGGCGGGGACATCTCCCGGCAAATTGTCCTTACGGGTTATTACCGCCGTTATGTTTGCCCCGTCACCGCCTCCGCCGGGGAGCCTGGTCAGGTTGTATCTGTCCGATGATAATTCTATTTTTAAATCGGGCAGCCCCAGTTCCACCGGGACTTCAACAGCCTTTGCGTTGTCCAGGTTCGTTATTTCCGACCAGTCCATGTACCCCCAGACGTCTTTGGGGAGTACATCCATACTCTCGTTTACGCCTGTGGCCACAATAATTATGCTTTCGCTGTGGGCGGCCGGTACGGTCCATTCAAAGGTAAACTGCAGTATGTCTTCTTTGGTTCCTGCGGGTACTTTATACTGGTATATGTTCTCCAGACCGGATACCGGCTGGAAGTTCTTTATCGGGACCATTCGGCCGTTGACCGCAACTCCGAAGGGCACCACATAGTCCTGGGGAAGCTCCAGCTTCAATCCCATGGCATTGAACAACTGGCTGGTCACCGGGTCGGAGGCAAAAGATCCGTCGGGCTTTGCCTTCAACACCACCCTGCCTGTGTACGTCTGGCCCGGCTGGGCCTTATCGGTGCCGGGGTCTATGCTCTCCACCATGAAGTTGGGCAGTATGTCCCACCGTATGAATATTGGGTCGTACCAGACTCCGCCCAGGTCTTTGCGGTGGTGCCAGTGCCTGGCCGCCCCGGCCATACCGGGCCTGGGCTCGGCCAGGACCTTGAAATAGTTCTTGACGTTATTGTTAAAATCTCCGATAAAAGCCGGGTTGTTGGCAAAGCCGTCTTTATCCTCGAAACCTATACGCTGGTGATAAGTCTCAAGAGCCTTGATTATGAGGCCCCAGGAGTATTCGGAAATGTCTCCATTATCGCCAATCTCTAAATTTCTATACCAAGGTTTTTCGATCATGGACCTCCTGGCCGGTGCAATATGATATTCCGCATCGTCGGGGAAGTAGTCGTTGGCGAAATCGTTCCAGTCAAACGTTTTGCCCAGATAACGGGGCTCCTCGTTCCCCGGGTGTCCGAGGTTATACTTGTTTCCATTGTCCTTTTCCCAGGAGGTGGGGGCCGGCTTCCACTGGTTGTCCGGTATATCCGAGGGAAGGCCGTATACAAGGAGGTCGCGGTCAAGGCGGGCTTTTAGAGTAACAACATCTTTACCAATTACGTCTGTTTGCTCTGGTGCCATCCCTGTAATCCTGAGAATACGTTCCAGCTTATAGTCACTTCCTGCTTGGGCCGGGGAAAAGTATAACCCTGTGGTAAACAGGGTTATTACAACAAGAAATGATATTAACTTTTTTATCACCAAGCTTCCTCCTCATTATTGATTTTTGCCGATTATGGCCTCAACAAAACAGCCCCCTACTGACCCGATGGATACCTTCCAGCTGTCAATATAATAATACTTCCACGGAGCCCGGTCACTTCTACTGGACTTGGTTCTTTCAGCCACCTGCCAGGCGCAGGCCATCATCTCCTGCACTTTGTCCGGGTTGTTCGGGAAGCGCCAGTTGAGCACCTTTTCCATGGGGCTCAGGTCCAGTTCCACTCCCCGGATGTCGGAGAGGTTTCTAATCCACTTTATTGCAACAATCATTCCGGGAACTTCAGGGTCATAATTAAGGGTGAAGTAGCTCCGACTGTTATTTTGATTTGCCAGTTTCCACATAGCTTCATCCCACGTGGTTTTCTCCCAGACGGGAAGATAGTTCCATGAGGGGTTGTAAAATCCCGTTGTCACACCCAACAGACCTTCCAACTGCTTTACTTCTTCGGGCTTACCCTCAGTTTTGTCGGTGGGCAGAAGGTTGGGCGGCATCGGGGGATTCTGCGGCGATACCGGCTTCTTTATATTCTCAACGTACTGCTTGACTGCGCTCACGTCAGGCTTTGCTTCCCCCCTGGGCCAGCAAAGCACGGTTTCGGTGGCCGGGTCCCATCCCACCTCAAACCCCAGGCCTTCGGCTATGTACCTGGCCGGGAGGTAAGTCCTGCCTTCAGTCTCGTTGAGTATTGGGGCAACATCTATGTCTTTGGCCTGGCCATTGGCGGTTATCCCGGGCACCCCGACAACCATTTCCACGGTATTCTGCCCCAGCTTCAGGGCGGCTTTCTTCTGGCTATTGTCCCAGCTGATATTGTGGTCGGTCACCCCCAGGGCATTCCCCAGGAAGCGGACCGGAACAAACGTCCTGCCGTCCTTTATAAAGGGCCGGGCGTCCATCCTGGCGCCGGGGGTTTTGCCGTTGACGTAGTATTCGTTCACCCCGACGGCGAACACCACGCTTTTTATCAGCTGTTTTTGCTGGTCAAAAACATCAACTCTTGCCTGTTCCGCATGGGCCTGTTTTACCAAAGGCAGATTTATCGTTACAAGTGCCATGGCGATTACTAAACCGATGAAAAATATTAATTTTTTCATCCTTCCCACCTCTCTTTTCTAATTATTTGTGTTGTGTCTGCTATAGTTATCATCCGCCTCACCCCCTTTCATGGATGTTTCCATCCCCGGCAGGTGAGGCCCGTTAGTTAGCTATTGATTTTACCATATTGTTCTTGTTATGTATTTAGAAAACCCCTCATAAATCTACACCTATACTTTTAGAATAATTTGCAAGAATTCAGGCGCCCTTAATATTTTAATGCCCTCATAATGAAATAAGCTCAAAAGATGCTTATCACCGGCAACAATATAACTGGCCTTTCCTTCTACGGCACATTCAATAATTCTGTTGTCATCAGGATCTTCAGTTACAACATTCACCTTTTGCGAGGGATTTACCAAAACAACATTGGGCAGCAAACGTCCTATAAACCCATCAATTTCATTATTGGTAAACCCAAATTTTGGGTACATACTTACCCGATAAAACTCACTCAATATCTGTGCTGAAAGACAGAGTTCCAGCCGGGATTCCAATACCATTTCAATAACGGCAGCCTCCGCACCGTTCCAGCTTAATGATGAAATAAGCACATTGGTATCAACGGTAATTCTCATTTTTTGTTATCTCCACGCGCCCATGCGATAGCAGCTTCCACGTCATCAAGGGTAATCCCTTCCTTCTGGAACCTTTCCCGGATAGGTTTGGCAAACTCTTCAAAATCATTGGGTGTTATCATTTTTTTTATTTCTACCCTGGAACCTTTTCTCTCAAAAAGTATATAGTCACCTTCTTTAATCTTTAATGCCTTCCTCAATTCCAGCGGAACTGTCACCTGTCCCTTGGCAGTTATTTTGGCAATAAAATATTCGTCCATGCTTTACACCTCAGTAATAAATTCTTACTTTAATTATATCACCAACTTCCTTACTGTCAATATTTGTTACCCAAAAAGCCCAGTCAGGAAATAATTAATTACCCAGACATACTGGGAGAAGTGGAGACGAACATCCTAATAATACGAAAGCCGGGTGGCAACCCGGCAATTGACATTTCGTTTTCAACAGTATATTATTTTCTTAAATAAAGGGAAAACTGGTAACACGGCTCTGTTGCCTCGCCTGTCGGGGTTTTTACTTTAGGACCCTTGAACTGTTCCAGCAGCTCAAGGGTTTTTAGTTAATTGCCCCGGTCAGTTAGATAAACAACGAGGGTCAGCAGGAGTATTATCGCTATAACGATTTGAACTGTATCGCTTACAGTTATCATCCCGCCCCACCCCCTTTCTCGGACGTTTCCATCCCCGGCAGGTGAGGCCCGCATTCCGGTGTTCCCAGATATGATTATACCATAATTTGCCGAACCATCAGCGATTTTGTATTTATGCGAGAACAGCAATCAATAAGGATGTTGGCCCCAGTAGCGCCCCGTAAGGCGCCTCCCCCCCGGGCAGTTTGCCGGCCATCACCAGCACAGCCGCCTGTATTTGCCCGGTTCTGGCCCAGGTAAAAGCAAACCCCCAGATCATCATGACCACTCCTGCCATTATGGAGCCCAAAAGGACGGCCTCCATCCCGAGAAACAGCGACAGCGCCACAGCCAGCTTGAGGTCGCCGCCGCCCATTTTCCCGGTCGTGAAGAAAAAAAGGTATACGGCAAATATAATCAGTGAGCCCCAAATATTGGCGTACTGCCCGGTTGCAATACTTGAGACAAGACCGGCAAGCACAGCCGGGTATGTGAAGTGGTTGTAAATCATCCGGTGTTTTAAGTCCGTCCAGGTGCAGGCGGCCACCAGGGATATGGCCAGGATAAGGTTTATATCCATACTCAATCCCCCATCAATTTTAAAACGTCATGAATTCGTACGTCATTACGGGATATCGCCCCCGGGGGAAGCTCAGCCACCTTCCGGGCACCACTTATAATTCCGCTGTATTTGTACGGCGGCATTTCCGGTATCAGGCGCACAACTGTGCCTTGCCCGTCCAAAAACACCACATCAATGGGAGTCCTCATTAAACAGGTATGTATTGAGTTGCACGGCTTCAGCACCAGGGCAGACCCCTCCGGTAAACTTTTCTTTCCCACAAGCCCTATAAGCCTGCTTACAAAGCTGTGGGCTATTATTACCTTTTCAGCAATCACCTTTTGGTCCCTTATCCTTACCAGTCTGATAAAATCCCCCCTAAAAAAAGAAAACCCTACCCCGTCCCGGGTAAGGCTCTTTTTAAAAAACGTTATTTGAGCGCATCGTTCACTTTGTCAATCTTGCTGCTTATCCCTCCGCCAAGGGTGCTAAAGGCTATAATGGCCGCAACGGCCACCAGCGCGATAATGAGGCCATACTCAGCCATCCCCTGGCCCCGCTGATCCCGGTGCAGGGATTTGAATTTTTCAAACACTCTTTTTCACCCCCCTCTTTTGTTAATTCAAGCTGTTCTGATGCCATCCGCCTTCTATTCATATATAAAACAGGCATTAATCGCCGAAAACAATCAGCATATTCCAGAGTATGGGAAAGCCCACCATTAAAAACAGCGGCAGAAGGATAAAGGCTATGATGGGAAAGAGAAGCTTAATCGTAAGCTCCCCGGCCACCTTCTGGGTTTCCTGCTTCCTCCTGGTCAGTATCTTTTCCGCGTGATGCACAACTACCGGTTCCAGGGGGCTTCCATAACGCATGGCCTGCTGAATTTTGTTTACCAGCCCGGTAAGCTCCGGTATGCCGCACCTATGGGCCATTTTGTTCAGGGCGGCTGCCCTGCTGTCCCCTGTGGCCATATCCAAAAGGGACTTGTTCACTTCCCTGGAAAGCTCCCCGGGCATGGACCGGGCCACCATTTCAAGGGCCAGCAGCAGGTCTGCCCCCTTAAGGGCGTTGCCGAGGAGCATGCAGAATTCCGGCATATCTTTTTTTACCGCCTCCACCCGCGCCCTAACCCTGCCGTTTAGCCACATACCCGGCGCAAGATAGGAAACAGCGGCAAAGAACACCCCCCAGTAATAGTCCGCCCGCCCCAAAAGCGCCGGCGGCAGAAAAGCCGTCAGCATAATCATGGGAAGGGCAAACTGTAGCCCGGCAAAATATTCCGGTTGTATATTCAGGTCAGCCTGGATAATTTTCTTCTGCAGCACCGTCCGGGATATATCGCTTCCCATTTTCCTGCCGGTCTTCTCAAGGAGTTCGTCCGCCCTGCCCCTTAGTTCAACCCCGCCGGGGAGCTTAAGCCTGTTTCCGGCCGCAATGACAAGGACCGAGGAAGCAGTGAGCATGGCGGCCGCCAGGGGAACGTTGAGCTGCTTCACAAAGTCAGTCAATACCTACACCCCCTGTCCAAGGGCCTTTTTAATCATCTTGCGGGTTAATATGTTGCCCAGTACAATCCAGGCAGTGGCCGTGATAAACACAATCCAGCCGGTGGTGTTGCCGAACAGGGGCTCGGTAAACCCCGGCGCCATCAGCCTGGCCATCCCCACAAAAACAAAAGGCAGAGCAGTAAGCACTTTCATTGTCATCATGTTCTGGGCGACGGCGGCTGAGACTATGCTGCGGAAGCTTTCCTTATCCTCATACTGCTCCATGGTGTGCCGGCAGATTTCTCCAAGGTCCCCGCCCACCCGGTTGTAAAGACTTAATGCCACAGAAAGGGCTCTCAGATCCTCCCACCCTGTTTCCTTTCTCACATCGTCCACCGCCTTGGCCAGGGTGTCGCCGGTCCTTACCCTTTTCAACACCTCGTAAAAAACATCCCTGGCCGGCCTGGGCATGTTGGGTACAGCGTCCTCCAGCGCCTGGTAAGGGTTCATCCCGCCGTAAAGGGCGCTCTCCAGCTGCCCCAGCACGTCAACGAACTGGGTCTGCAAAAGCTCCATGCGGTCCTCTTCCTGCTTTTGCTTCCACCACTTCAATACTAAGGTGCCGCAGCAAAGCCCCAGCAACATGAAAAACCAGGTCCCGGTCACGGCGTAGGCCACGGCGCCCACCCCCAGGCCGCCGGCCAGGGTAATCAGCATGTCCTGATAGGACTTCCCCGGCCCCTTCCTGGTATCAAACCTTTCGTCGCTGAACCTCACCGACCGGGCCTGAAGCTTTATCTTATCGCCCGTGATTGCCCAGAACACCGCCAGGCCAGCTAAGAAAGAGGCCAACAGCACCAATCCCGTCATGCATTCCAGCCCCCCTCTTCAACAAGGGCCTCCCGGCGCTGAAAATGCTCCGCCACCCGCTCAAAGGCATCCCTCCCGGGATTGTACTGCCAGAGGGTGTTAAGCTTTACATTGAGAACCCCTCCGTCCACCCGTTCGGTTCCCGCCACTTCACAGATGTGGTCCATGCGCCTCCTGCCCGTTTTGTCCTTCAGCACGTGAATGAAGATATCAACCGCATCGGCCACCTGCTCCACAATCCCGTCATAAGGAATATCCATCTTGGCCATCTGGACCATATTGACAAGCCTTTTTGTGCAGTGTCGCGAGGAGTTGGCGTGGGCGGTGGTAAGCGACCCCTTATGGCCTGTGTTCATAGCCTGGAGCATGTCGAATGCTTCTCCCGCCCTGCACTCCCCCACAATTATTCTCTTGGGCGCCATTCGCAGCCCGTCCACCACCAGGTCCCGCATGGTTATTTCAATTTTTGTGTCAGCCGTGGCAGGCCTTGCCTCAAGGCTCCTTACGTTGGTGTGCTGGAGCTGCAGCTCCGCAGGGTCCTCAACGGTGACCAGGCTTTCATCCTCCGGAATAAATGAGGCAAGACAGTTTAGAAAAGTTGTCTTGCCCGAGCTGGTGCCCCCGCTTATCACGATATTTTGCTTTGATATCACGGCTGCTTTAAGAAATTCCATCACTTCCGGAGAGATTACGTTTCTTTTTATAAGGTTTTCCACCGTCATGTCCTTCCGGAAGCGCCTTATGGTGAACATTGTGCCGTTAACCGCCACCGGCGGTATGTGGGCAATCATTCTTGAGCCGTCTATGAGCCTGGCGTTAACCTTGGGATTGGCCATGTCAATCCTCCTGCCGGTGGGGGCCAGCATCCTTTCCAGCACATCCCGGATATGGTCCTCATCCCGGAACCTTACCCCCGGGGCCTCCCTCTCGATGCCTTGCTTTTCAATCCTGATTATATCCTTACTGGCCTTTATCTCGGTTACCTCCGGGTCGTAAAAAAAGGGCTCGATGGGGCCGTAGCCCAGTAAATCGTTGCCCAGTTCCTCCACCAGTATTTGAGACGCCGCCTCCCCCAGGGGAATATCTTTTTCCAGAAGCCCCCTGAGCACAATGCTTTTCAACTTGGACCGGACTATGGGGTCCCGGCTCCTTGTTCTTTCCTCCGGTTTTAATATGTTGCTTAAAGTCGTCTGAACATAGCCCCGTATCTCCCCGTATTTTTCCCCGTTGAGCCCTTGTATTCTCTCACTGACCATCTTTGAATACTGGTCGGGCTTTATCTCTTCAGGGCTTTCCATGGTGTATTCACCGCACCTTTGGGCGAGTTTTTTTATCAGTTCCCGGTCCATATCACACCGCCCTTTCCCTGGCTGAAAACTTATCGGCAAGGACATGGACCGCCTTTGTAAACTCATCTTTATGGCGGTTGTGTATGATCATTTGCCGCCGGTTGTTTTCTTCAGCAACCCCGATGGAATATGGCAAAACGGCAATGATGTCAATCCCCAGCCTGCTCTCCACTTCCCCGGCCCTGATCCCCCCGGGTATGCCGGCCTGGTTTAATACCGCATACACCCTCTCCTGGCACCCCAGCCTGGACATAAGCCCGTTGTTCTCATTAATAAGATCGATGCTTGTCCTGTCCGGCCTGAACACTGTGAGAATAACGTCCGATACCAGGGCCGCCGCCCAGGTGTTGTTATGAATCCCCACCGGGGGGCAGTCCAGTATTATGTAGTCATAGCTTTCCTTTAACAGTGTCAGCATTTTAAATACCAGGGCCGGAGTGACTTTCTCAACATGCTCAAGATGAATGACACCGGGCACCACCAATACCCCCGAGGTGTGGGTGTAAAGCCCTCTCACCATATCCCTGGGGCTGTGTATGTCTTCCCAGTCCAGTATGTTCACCAGGCACTCGCCGGCGGGAAGTCCCATCCTGCTCCTTACGGCCCCGTAGCCATCCAGGTCCACCAGAATCACTCTTTCGGGACTGGATATTGCCAGAACCCCGGCCAGATTGACCGCCACGGTGCTGGCGCCATCCCCCTTTACCGCGCTTTGCACAGTGAATATCCTGCCATGGCCCGGCAGCGCACCGGGAGATACCGGCAGGTTTAATAACCTTTTTACCTCCCCCTTTATCCCCTCACCGGACTGAACACCATCCCCCCGGCCGGCCTGCCAGAGGACTATACCTTCTTCCTGCTTCCTGGGCTTTTCTTTTTTCTTAAAGAAATTCACCCTACTGCCCCCCTCTGGGCAGGAAAGAGAACGAGAATTTCTTCCCCCTTACCTTGCCTTCAGCAACTTTCTTTGATTCTTCCGGAATAACGGCGACAATATATGATCCCTTGTCCATCGCAGAGGCCAGGGAATTTGGTTTTTCTGATACCGTAGTGGCCGGGGTGGCAAGAATTACAGCCTCTCTGGCCACACAGTCAACAATGGTCGCAGCTTCTTTACCAGCCTGCACTGCAATTTCCGTATAAACATTTACCCTGTCTCCCACGGCCACCCCCTTTAAACCGGGGGCGGTTTCCACCGGCAGGTCCACCGCCTCCCTGCCGGGGGCCAACGAGTCAAGGACAGCCTTGAGGCTGCCCGTATCTTCGGCGATATGGCCCCGGCGTATTACCTCCCCTTCAAATACAGTACCGGAAACTACTGTCCTGCCGATTACATTCTGCATGGAGATTTCCGCATCCTTGGGCATCACCGACTCCGGAAAATCCTTTAACACTACGTGCTGCGGGCCCACAACTGTACCAATGGGAAGCCTTGCCGCAGCCACCACAACCTTTACGCTTGGGGTGTTTATTTTTACATAGTACCAGACAATCCCTCCGGCTGCTGATGCCAGCAGCACGGCCACCAATATATGCGATATCTTTTTCAGCCTGGACATTTCACACCTCAGTTCCAGATGAATTCATCATTGCTGATTTTTTTCAGGGCCAGGGTCAGAGAGTCGGCAGGGTTGTTCCTTATCACCACCCCTGGCCTTATACCTTCCGGGATGGTGGAAGGCGCCCCCCTGAGGTCAATGCCGGTTACAATGTTTTGTTTGCCGTCCATTACGTTTCTCAGCCATATGGATGAGACCTTATACTCCACCGGGTCATTTCCCGGCACAACCGCCAGCAGTACGGAACGGCCCAGGTGAACCGCCTTTTCAGCCAAAGCCATATCCCCCGCAAAATCCATTACAGTATAAGTGCACGTCTTTCTGGCCTCTTTTAAAAGACTCCAGAGACCGGCCTCACATTCCAAAGACAGGTTTTTTGCAGGGTCCACGGCGTAAATCACAAGGTTGCCCTGGGAAACGGGGTAATCAGACCCGGGCACCCGCCAGTCCGACATCATCAAAACCTCATCCGGCACATCCAGCCACATGGCCCCGGTGCTGTTTTTAGACGTCCCTATATATGCCACCTCGCTCCCTTCAACTTCGCTTAATATTTTTACGGCCTGGGCGGCCAGCCTGCCCGCAAGGTTGGGCCGCCAGGGCGACACCACGGCCAAAACCCCGCCGGGAACAATGGCGGTGGGGTTCTTTACAACTGTTACCGGTTTTTCAGTTGTCTCAACCAGGGATATCCCTTCAGACCTGTTGATCCTGGGCCGTGGCTTTTTGAGGGGGGCTTTTATCTTAACCCCCTGGAGCAAAGAGCCAAGCGCTTTCACCACTTCACCGTTAAATGGACCGACCCCTCCCGGATCTCCCCCGGGTTCCCTGCCTTTTATTTCCCTGGCAATGGCGTTCAATACATAAACCAGTTCATCGCCGTAAATCTGCCCGCCTCTCTCACACGTGATTATATGGCGTATGCCGGCATCCCTGGCGCGGTCAGCCATCAGCCTGCCATTTTCATCCAGTTCCCCCACTATAAAAAGGACTGCCGGAACCCGTTCGGCCGCCCATATGGCCAGGCTGTCCGCATCGGCAATTCCCCCGCCGGCCCCCCGCCTCATGAAAATACATATATCGGGTGACAGCCTGTCTATCTTGTCCTTGATCTCATCCGGCTCCACCGGGGATTCCAGTACAGTCATCTGATCGGAAAAATTGCTTTTTATCCACTCTTCTATCCGGGTATCGCCAATACCCAGTATAATCGCCGGCTTCAACCCGCCGGCAGCTTCCGGGGGCATATTTTTTTTCATTTCCCCAATGGATGAGGCTATTTTTGATACAAAGCCCCTTCCGGCCTGAACACCTCCCTGCAGCCTTCCCACTCTGCCTTTGTTGTCTTGATCACTGCCGTAGCAGATTTCTTCGGGCTCAATGTCACACAATCTGCCCGGGTTATAGCCTGTATAGTCCGCCAGCGACATGGGATTCTCAATCCAGCCCAACAGTGTCCTCTCGTCAAAACGGGAGGCCTGGCGTATATCATAAATCCCTAAAGAAACTATTTTATTTATTATCCCGGGAGCAACCTGTCCGGGCAGTATCAGCAATACCCTGCTCCGGGGAGCCAGCACCCTTATTTCCCTCAGTTTAAACAGCATTGACCTGGCGCGGTTGATTACCCCCTCGGAAGCGCCCGACGCCAGCGCCAGTCCGTTTACTATAAAAAGGTCCGGCTCCGGCGGTTTTTTCCTCAGCGCTATTACAGCGGCGTCCAGGGTGTACTGGTGGCCTGTCACTTCAAACCCGTTCCTTTTCAGTGCCTCCATAAGACTGTCATGCAGCTCCGACCCCACTATCAGGTACACTTTCATTTAATTACACCCTCCCCCGCGGATGCAGAGTTGAATAGAGCCACCGGGTCATGGTATTCCGTATGCCCGGCGCCGGATCTTATTTCGAAATGCAGGTGATCGCCGGTTGACATCCCGGTGGAGTCAGCTTTTCCAATTTCCTCGCCCATGCCCACCTCCCGTCCGGGGTCAACGGAACAGGACAGCAGGTGAGCGTAAAGAGTCCTGTATTTACCGTGATCGATTATCACAGTCTGTCCATACCCCGTTACCCATCCCGCCAGTATGACCCTGCCGGGCCAGGCCGACAAAACCGGCGTCCCTCTCGGCATGGCAATGTCAACACCTTTATGGAATCTAAGCCCTCCCAGCACAGGGTGGGTCCTCCAGCCGTATCCCGAAGTAACAGTCATGTATTTACCCGCAGGCCATTGAAACCCTCCGGCATTGCCGGACGGGAAATGCGTGGCGCCCTCGGTGTCAACCAATAGCTCGGCCAGATTACCGGAAATAATGCCCGTGTTATATTTAAATTCGTCGTCGTAGTTCATGGCCAGGTTCAGCACCAGCTCCAGGTTACTGGCCTTTGACAGCCCTCTCCCGGACAGCAAATCCTTCAGTTTTTGAAAGTATGGTCCCCGGGAACGGGAATTAGCCAGCGCCGGGTATACCGCCTCCTCTACAAAATCAGAGTGGGGGTCCCTGTGATGATACCTTTTTGACTCCCAGTTGTAGACCATTTTATCGGCCTCATAGGACTGCACCTCTGCGAGCAGCCTTATGCTGTGCCTGTATGTTTTGGTATACCTCACGGAACTGCGGTTTTCACCGCTGCCGGTCCTTTCCGTCCAGGAACAATGGTAATAAAGCTCAAAAGTCTGCCATTTCAAAACCGGCTCCAGCCTTTTAAAATGCCCCCCGGGGTCCGGCCTTCTCTCCGGGAGCCCGGTTATCACCGGATCTCCCAAAACCCTGTCTACAGCAGCCAGCAAAGCCCAGCTCACCGAGTGCTGCTTTACCTGGGGCCTTTCCGCGGGTATCCCGCTGTCGCTGTCATAAAAACGACCCCACACTTTTTTTACGGTGACGTCCTCTTCCGCGGCATTTCCTTCCCTGTGGGAAACCATTGAGCTGTCAAGAGTTTCCTGGTCCATGAATTTATTGAGCCATTTCCGGTCAAGCTCTATATATTTTTCATACAGTTTCCGGTCGTCGCCCAGAGTCCAGCTATCCCTCCGCCCGGTGGAAAATATGGCCACCACTTTATCGGTCAGACTGCCTCCGTAGGATTTTACATCCTCCACAATATACCTGGGGATCAGAAAAAGAATTCCGTAAACAAAAAAGAACATAAAAAATATGGCCACCAATGGAACCAGGTAAGGGACCAATAAGATAGCCAGTCTTTTAACCAGTAACGCCAAAATTACTTTACCGGGGCTCAGCGCAGATTTAAGCGCCGCCCCGGCAGCCCTCCTTAAAGAGCCTTTGGCCGCGCTGAAAATGGTATGCATGTCCATATCCGCTCACCTATCTCCAGGCAGAGCCTTGTATGCCGCCGGTACCGCCGGTATGCCGGCAGTCTTTTATTCTATTGAACATCTGCCTGAAATGCTGGGTCTGCCGGACTCTTTCAAATTCCGCGCCCAAAACACCGGCCTGGGCTGCGCTCCCCGGATTTTTACCGTATTCCTGCCATTCAGTCCCGGTGACCCTGTCCAGCCTTTCCCTGGCCTCCGGCGCCACCACCGGGGAGACGGCATAAGCCACCCTTGAAGCGGTGGCGGCGGTTCTGGCGGCGGCATCACCAACCGCGTTTTCTCCCAGTGCCTTCCTGGCAAGGCTGGCCGTCACCCCCGGGTCCATCAGCATGGAATTGTCCACTATGCCGGTAGCCCCGGAAAACCCCTTTTCCCTTACTTCCGATATAAAATTTTTAATACTGTAACCGGCACCGGTGATATTTGACGCCGCAGTCCCACCCCAGTTCAATCCGGTTTCCAGCCCCGGCCGGGAGTCCCCCGCCGCCGCTCCGGACAGCATGCTTCCGGCAAGGGCCACAGTGCCCATCACACCAAGTTGGGCCGCCCCCCTTAGAGTTGAACCCACAATCCCGGGGGACCCCCTTCCCAAAATCTGTACCGGACTACCATTTGATGAACCCCCCGCGTCTATTGCGGGCTCTCCCCCCTGAACTGCCCCGGCCGCCCCCGCTTTTGCCCCTGTTCCGCCCTTCAGCATCCCGCCCATCGAAAAGAAAGCCCCCATCCCCAGCGCCGATCCTATTCCGGCCGCCAGCCCGGCATCGGACAAACCCATTACCCCTCTTGCAAGCCCGTTGATTGCGGGCAGGGAAAGCAGGCAGACCAAAGTCACCCAGAAATCCCCGTCATGCAGAAAACGGATGAAAAAAGCAAGCCCGATGGCAAAACCGGCGGGCATAAAGACATAAGAGGCGAATTCCCTTGTCCATACCGCCAGGGCGTTTCTCCGGCCCGGATAAATTGCGTTTATAAGCACCAGTGGCAGTATCCCCACCAAAATGGCTATAAACAATTTGCGCATGGCAAACTGAAAATTAATAACCCCTATGGAGAGGCAGGCTACCAGCGCCATGATGGCGGAGCCCAGGGACCTTGTTTCCCCGTTGTATATGGTGTGAAGCATGGACTGCCGGATATCGCCGGCTATCACCCCGTGGCACAGCGCCACCACCGCCCTGTTGATCTCAAAAAAGAATCCCAGCAGGTAGGGCCCCAGCTTTATCAAAGAGGCGCACAAAAGAATACCGATTACATAACCTTTGGCTGAGTGCAGCGCATCGGGCATGGCTGATCTGAAAAGAATGAAAACCCCGGCGATTACCACTCCAATGGCCATAAAAACAGGAACAGCGTCTTTGGCGCTGGAGTAAAAGCCGCTGATCACCGAAAATTCCTTTTCATTAAATATGTACCAGACAAGGTCCTTTTGGATGGGCTTATCCCCGGAAGGTTTGCGGGATCCTTCCAATTCAAAGCCAAATACCAGTTCCAGAGGGTCATAAAGTCCTATAACTTCCACAAGCCATTTAGGAATGGCCATGATCAGGTCGGCGGCCATCCTTTCGGGATAGTCCGCCTTTTTCTCCTGCTCCCTGGCCCTTTCTTTCCATGTATTGGGGCCGCCATGATTATCCCGGGGGCTTTGCTGACCGTCTCCCGCCGCCTGCCTGTCACTTATCTCTTTCTTTTGGCTTTCAGAAAGCGGGACAACCTCGGAGCTTTTTGTCTCCACCGCTTCCACCCTGCCCCTGTTGACCCTGTAAAAATAAGTATGGGAGGGTTTGACGTTTTCATCGTAGAGCTCCATGTACCTGCCTGAATTGGCGGGGTGGCTGAATACCACGGGCGCCAGTTCCAGTTTGCCTAATTTCAATACTGTGTCTTCGGGCTTCATCTTATTGTTTAATTCAAAATGCCAGTGGTTGGTTCCCCTGGCCTCCCACCTCTCAACCGAATACTCCGCCACTCCCTCCTGGTGGTCCCACATAACCTTTACAATGTTTTTGTCCGGAACAATACTGACAGATAGGGAATGAACCGGCTTTCCGGCCTGCGCCCGGGCCGCGGCGCAAAAGAATAGAATGGAAAAAAACAAAAAAAACGCCGGTAACTTTTTAGCCAGCATCAGCCGCAGCCTCCCTCAGTATTTCAACCACATCATTGGGGTCGCTGGTAAACATCATATATTCCCTGGGGGTGTGGGTTATGTTGATGAGGGCGGAATCATTGTCCACCTTGATTATCCCCTGACCCTTTTTAAACAATAGAGTGCAGGCGGACTCCCCCTCGCTTAAGTTGAATTTTTCCTGCACCGCCTCTATGTCCACGCTGTCCTGCTTAAGCAGTATCTTGGTGGTGGAGTTTTTAAGAACACCTATACCCTGCTCCGCCCGCAAAAAAACTTCAAACCCCTGGGTGGCGCTGCACATGGAAATATTTTTTTTCCTGGCCCTGCGAAAGGCGTTTTCCAGCCAGCCGGCCAGTTCGGGAACATTTCTGTCCATTATCAGCTGGGTCTCGTCGGTCACAATCATCTTGAGAACAGACCGGTCCCCGCCGAATATTTCCCAGGTCCACTTAGTGGCTATAAAAAGCCCCAGTGGTCTCAGTATTTCCTCATCAAGGTCTGCCACGCATATTGTAAAGGCCTGGCATTTCGAGATGTCCACGTTGGACTGGCAGTCGAATATGGAGTTTGACCTTGAACCGCCGTACCCTGTAAATGTTTTGAGTATATCGGCGGCATTTTTTAATTCGGGGTCCTCCTTCATCAAGTTATAGAGATCCGACAGCACCGGCATGGCTTTCTTTTTTTTTCCACGTTGAATACCGTGCTGTCAGGCCTTACATTTTCGTAAAGGTCATCGGGGCTCTCGGTGATCCCCCTGTCGCTGTACAGTTTTTTAATTAGATACTCTATTTTTATTTTTACATTCCCGGTAAGTATCTCGTCCCTGTTGTCATAGCCCCTGATCATCCTGAAAACAACCGCCCTGACCGCCTTCACGGTTTCTTCCAGGTTTATCCTGACCTTTCCGTCCTCATCCTCGGACTCATAAAGGTCAAACATGTTGATCCTGTGTTCGCTGTATGGCGAGAGCTCTA
>JBMOPC010000058.1:0-86610 GCA_049323915.1 Bacillota bacterium | reverse complement strand
GAAATAGTAGCCGGGGAGAGCAGGTATCTTATAAGCCTCGGCCTGTTTTTTCTCGGACTTAAACTGATTAAAGAACAAGGCGACTTCAGGATAACCCCCAGGGCGGCAGGTTTTATCATGCTGGGCCTGGTTTTTCTTACCCTGGGCCACCTGGACGCGCCCCTGGACAATCTGTTCGGCCACGGACTCAAAGGCCGGGGGGGCGGGATTGTCGGCGCTGCACTGGTTTACGCTCTCACCGGGTCTTTCGGCACGGTGGGCGCCTATATTATTCTTACTTCCCTTATCCTGGCGTCACTGCTGCTGATAACCGGTTATACCATGGCCCAGCTTGGTCTTCTTGCCTCCCTGCGCGCCAGAAAGGCCGGGAGCAGGATGTGGAACTGGGTGTTCAACTTCCTTTTTGAGGATGTGGAGCCCCGGGAAAGCACCAATATCAGTCCCACCGCAGCTAAGACCATTCCAGGGGATGATCCTCCGGAGGATACTCACGTAAAAGAAAAAAAGCCCCCGCAGGAACATGATCCCGCCCCCAAAAAAAAGTCATCCAGGTCTCAGGCTGAAATCCCTGACTTACCTGTCACCTCACTGGCGGACGGCAGTATGTACCGACTGCCTCCCATAAGTATTTTGAAGTCGGAAAGAAATAAAAACGAGGTTTCCGACAAGGAAATAACCGAACGCGCCCGCCTGCTGGAATCCACACTGGAGAGCTTCGGTATAGCAGCCAGGGTATCCGGTGTCTCGGTGGGGCCGGCCATTACCCGGTATGAGATTCAGCCCCCGCCGGGAATAAAGGTCAGCCGCATTGTGGGATTGGCAGATGACATTGCGCTGAATTTGGCGGCGCCTGGGGTCCGCATAGAGGCTCCCATTCCCGGCAAGGCCGCAGTTGGCATTGAGGTGCCCAACAGGGAGATTTCTCCTGTCACCTTGCGTGAGTTGGCTGAAACCCGGGAGTTCACAAACTCACAGTCAAAGCTTACTGTGGCCCTCGGCAAAGACATAGCAGGGTCCACCGTGCTGGCGGACCTGGGCAAAATGCCCCACCTCCTTGTGGCCGGGGCCACCGGCGCCGGAAAAAGTGTCTGTATCAACACACTGATAGCGAGCATACTGTTCAAGTCCACCCCGGACGAAGTTAAGCTGGTGATGGTGGACCCCAAGATGGTGGAACTGGCCACCTACAACGGCATCCCCCACCTGATATCCCCGGTGGTCACCGACGCCAAAAAGGCCGCCGGAGTCCTGCGCTGGGCGGTGAAGGAAATGGAGCGCCGCTACGAGATTTTTGCATCAGCCGGTGTGCGGGATATAGCAAGGTATAACAAGACATGCCCCGAAGGGGTGGATAATAACAGCACCCTGCCCTACATTGTCATAATTATAGACGAGCTGGCCGACCTGATGATGGTGGCCCCGGCAGACGTGGAGGATTCCATCTGCCGTCTGGCCCAAATGGCAAGGGCCGCCGGACTGCACCTGGTAATAGCCACCCAGCGGCCGTCGGTTGACGTTATAACCGGCCTGATTAAGGCCAACATACCTTCCAGGATCTCTTTCGCCGTTTCCTCCCTGGTAGACTCACGGACCATTCTGGATATGGGAGGCGCGGAAAAACTTCTGGGAAGGGGGGATATGCTGTTCTTCCCGGTAGGAGCGGCAAAGCCCGTGAGGGTTCAGGGAGCGTACCTTTCCGACCAGGAGGTGGAGAGCTTGGTTACCTATTTGAAGGAGCAGGCCCAGCCGGTTTACGATGAACAGGTGCTTACCGCCCCTCCGGCTGAAGAAGGAAACGGGGATGCCGACGATGATCATGACGAATTGCTGGTACAGGCCGTCAGGATATTCATTGAAAGCGGCACGGCATCAATATCCCTTCTGCAGCGAAGATTGCACATTGGGTACGCCAGGGCGGCCAGGCTGGTGGATATTATGGAAAGGCGCGGAATTGTCGGGGGATTTGAAGGCAGCAAGCCCCGGAGCATTAAGATGACCCTTGAGCAGTTTCAGCAGGCATTCAGGGAGCAGGCGTAAGGACGGGCTGTTAAGAATGACCTCTTTCCATACAGGCTAAAATATGCAATAATATTTTATGATGTTAAGTAATTGGTGCATATAAAAAAGATCGGTCCTTTATCATTAAACAACACGCCCGGTTTAAGGGTATGAAGGAGGTTCTATTTATGAACGGATTTAATATCGATTTCACTTATTTCTGGTACTCCCTGGTAATATGCCTTGGCATAGGGGTATTCTCAGCCATTTATAAAAAGCCCGTACAGAGAATAATGGAAGAAACCGAAGAAAAGGCCAGCGGGCGTCACATTGCCCACTGACCTTTTTGGCAGGCAAATAATGCCTGCTTTATTTTTTGTAAACATTATCCAGCCAGGCCCTGGAATTAATGGCCTGGGAAGTGGAAACTCTTTTTAACTGCTGGTATTTGCTGCCGCGTGAGATCAGAGTCTCATTGGTGACATTGCTGCTGAACAACTGCTTTAGCTTTCCTATCACCTCGTCGTAACCGAAGAAGCGGCAGGAAAACAGGTCCAGGTATGCCCGTTTGGACTCCTCAAAATAGTGCAGGCTGATATGGCTCTCGGCAATCATGGTAAGAATTGAGGTAACCCTTTCGTTTCCTATCGTGTTTCTTATTGCATAGGGGCGCATTATTGGAGTCATCCCGATTTTAAAGGGCATTTCATCAAAAAGGTCAAAGAGATCATCCATGGTGGTGGGACCGTCATAGTCCTCAAAGTCAAGAAAGACATGAGGCCCGAAGTCCATGTCCTCGTTTATTTGTATATTTTGGGGATAGCTGTTTTTTTCTTCCCTTTTCAGAGTATAACAGTTTATTGTTTCCGCCGGGAAGGCGCATTTGATCATATTTTCCAGCTTGATGGCATCAAAGGGTTCGGGAGACAGCAAATCAACAAAATATGCCTCCCGGAAGGAAAATGTGTGTATGGTAAAATGCCCCCCCTCGAGAAACTCGAAAGTGCTTATGCCGCAGTCCTCGGGGACAACACCGTTGTAATAAGGCAGAATATAAGGAGCCATAACCGTCTTTAGGCCCAGTTTCATAGGTATTTCTTCCAAGACTTCGTGAACCAGCATAATATCATCCAATCGGGAACGATAACCGTTAAAAGCATCCATTACAAAATGATACATTCTAATCGCCTCGCTTAAAAAAAAGACTTTATCGGTTTCCGTGCCGAATCAAAACAATATAATTATAAATATAAATCTCTTAATGCGCCAGTACCTTTATTACTGTTTTTGTTTCCTTTTTTATCTTCCCCACAATAATTATTCACTTGAGGAGGTGTAGTTATAAAAAGGATTTTTCAGTTAACACTGCTGTTTATAGTTGCTGCCGTCGCAGTGTACTTTGTTGCTGAACGTTACCATAGGGCGGAGGAGCCAAAGGCATCCCCCGACATCAATAAAGTGCAAAAAATGGCTGAAGCCCCAAAAGAAATGGATATAGCGGTTTATTACGTTAAATCCTCGGATTCCGATGCTTACCTTGTCAGAGAGATTCACCGGGTCCCTTATACCGAGGATGGCCCGAGGGCAGCCGTCAATGAATTGATTGGCGGCAATCCCAAAACCCCGGGGGCGGCAAGGGTACTGCCTCCCGGCACCAGGATACTGGGAGCGAAAATTAATGACGGACTGGCCACTGTGAACTTTTCAAAAGAAGTACTAAATGCAAATGTGGGATCCGCCGGTGAAGCGCTTGGCATACAGAGCATAGTCAATACCCTCACTGAATTTCCCAATATAAAAGAGGTTTCATTCCAGGTGGAGGGAAAGGCAGAAGGACGGGCCATGGACTGGTGGGGACATGTGGGGCTTTACGAACAGCCTTTTAAACGCCGCCTTGAAAAAGTACATCACCCGGCTATATGGGTGACTCACCCGGTTGCAGGTCAGGTATCCGGTGTGCCGCTACTGGTAAAGGGCAGCGCCAGGGTTTTTGAGGGCCGGGTCAATGCCAGGCTGATTGACGAAAGCGGTAAAAAGGTGGCCGAGGGGTCAGCCGCCGCAACCCGGGGAGCTCCGGAAAGGGGCGACTTCGAGATCAAAATTACCTACACCCCCCCGGGGAAAGGAAAAGGCACACTTGAAGTATTCTGGATCAGCCCAAGGGACGGTTCCCCGCAAGATGTGGTCAAAATTCCGATACAATGGCCCTAGTTTGTGATATTATAAGGAATGGGGACACACCTCTTTCGAGGAATGTCCCCGAAAATAAAGTGGCGTTTCCACAGCACTGGCATTAAATGAAACAGTACGAGGAGGTAAATATTTTGGTGGTAAGGAAACAAACGGCACAGGAGGCCGCTCCGCTATTAAACAACGATATCGAGGTGGTGGCCGGAAGGGTAAAAAAGGATCTTGTATGGGTCCTGGCCGGTATCGTAATATCGCTGGGAGTTGGACTGGCGGTAGGAAACCTTTTCAAATTTTAAGCGGTGGATTAAAAAAAGCCTCACCCGGTAAGGTGGGGCTTTTAAATCCTTATTTTTTATCCGTAATGTACCATATTACCAGGGCGGCAACGCTCAGGCCCCATCGCAAATAAAAAACTCTGTCTTCTCTGACAAGTTTTTTCATTTTTATCCATTCGGCAACAGCCATAGGCACAACAAGAACGAAAAAGACAGCTCTGGCTACTGGTACAAAGCTTGGATTGTTAATACTCAAAAACCATAAAACAAGCGCCCATGTCAGTATAGCGGCCGCTATCAGGGCAGGTCCCGGAGTCCTTCTGGCTGACACTTGAATCACACTCCCTCGCCTGTTAGATTTCCACCTTTATGATATAAAATCCTGCCCGCGCCGAACCAAGTCACGGTTCAAATCATATCCTCTATTAAAAACAGTAGAGGATGATTTGTTTGTCTTTAAGAATTCGTGCGGTAAAGAATATCCGGGATCTGGCTGAATTTGCGGCTGTTCCCGGATACATACCGGAATACAGGGAAATAAGTGGCCTTGCTCCCGATTCGGCGGCAAATTACGACCCACTGTCCAACCCGGTACAGCGGCACCTTAAAACCGGATACTTCATTGCGTACAGGGATGGTTTCCCGGCGGGACGAATAGCCGCCATAAAGGACTTTCTCAATCCCGATAAAGAAACCGGTTTTTTCGGCTGTTTTGAATGCCTGGATGACCCGAAAGTCTCGTCTGCGCTTATAGACGCAGCTTTCCAGTGGCTTTTGGGCAACGGGTGCTCTAAAATGATCGGACCGGCTACCTTTAATACCAACCAGAAAGTTGGGGTTCTGGTTGAGGGCCAACACCGGAGCCCGCAGCCGATGCTTTCACACAACCCGCCGCATTACAACCTCCTGCTGGAAAAGGCCGGGCTGGTCAAACATACCGATTTGCTTACATTCACCTGGGTTAAGGAAATGAATGTGCCGGAAAAGATCACCAGGGCGGCAGAAAGCGTCAGGATTGCCGCCAATGCTTCAATAAGGAGGATAAACCCTTTAAATATCCGGTTTGAAGCCGCTCTGGTGAGGGATCTGTTCAACGGCTCCATGTCCGCCAACTGGGGTTTTATTCCCCTAACATTTGATGAAGCAGCCGCGATGCTGGACTACTGCTCCATGTTTGCCGACCCCGACCTGATCATAACGGTATGGTATACGGGACAGCCAGCGGGAATAGCTATCTTTTTGCCAACAGGCACTGCCGGCAAGACACCTGCCAAAACAGTAAGGGCCGCCATACTGGGCGTATTGCCCCGGTACCGGCACAGAGGGCTGGACTCGTACATGATCAAATATTTGATCGATACCATGCTAAGAAAGGGCTATGAATCGGCGGACATCTCCATGATACATGAAGAAAATGCCGTTATGCTTAAAATAGTAACCAAAGTCATAGGGGCAGAACTGTCCGGACGTTACCGTGTTTATGGCACAGCCTGAACATCATTTGACAACACTCCCGGTTATAGACTATTTTAATTATAAATACAATGGCCGGGGGTGTTATTCATGTCGACTGTGGACAATCTGGTAGCCGAACTGGAGGGCCTGAGCCTTGATGAACTTAAAGAAGTGTTTGACCGGCTTCAGGACGTTCTGGACTTGCTGGGATGGATAAAACTGACTGAGGTTACCTTTTATTAAAAGGGGCTTCTGCCGATCAGTGCATGGCCTTATTTTTCATTAATGTGGTGGTAAACTCATCTCAAGCAGCTTTATAGTAAACTCAATATTAAAAACCCCAATCAATTGATTGTAAAACTTATTCCCGATCTGATTATATAAGGCTTGATCCTGCGCCCAGGCGAAAAAAAAGCCCCACCAATCGGCGGGGTGTTAAGAGAGATTTAGGAGGCTGGTTTACTGCCTGATGCAGCCTTAATATTGTAACCCCGAAAAAAGTTTTTTATCCTCCCGTTGACAAAAATCCCGCCCATTTGCGGGCGGGTGAAAAAGGAAAGAGTGAATTAATCCCGATTATACATATTATTCCCACCACTTCCACCTCATAAACATAACAACCTCTATGACATAATTTTTTTAATTTTCTGCCTTTACCTTGAAATAACAAAAAAAACTATAATAATTAAAGTTACAGCATTACTGATCAAGATATTTCAATGATCAGAAGGATTTTATTATTAAGATGGCAAATTAATTAAACTCATATTTTTAATTGTTTAATAAGGTGAATGAAATGATAGATTATTTAATCTGCGGCGGCGAGCTGGTTACCTCCAGCGGCACGGTGCCCAATAACGGGCTCCTTGTAACCAGGGGAAAACTTGCGGTCCCGGGGGCATTAAGGCCCGAAAATCTTTATGCCGGGCTTTCGTGCTCCATTGGCCGGCCCCGACCTGGCATTCCGCCCGCTCTGGCAATAAAGCAGCTGAATGATCAGAAATGCTGCTGCAGTGAACCCTGTAACCAGGAGTGTGTAAAGATAGACGCCGAGGGCCTGTATATCGCTCCCGGCTTTATCGACATGCACGTTCACGGCGGAAACGGCTGCGACGCACTGGACGGATCATCCAAGTCCATAAGGGAAATTGCCGCCTTTCACGTTAAGGGCGGGACTACATCATTCCTGGCCACGGTGGCCCCGGCCCCGAGAAATAAACTGGAAAAGTCATTGTCCATTATAAACGCCCTTACTCTGAGAAATACCGAAGGCGCTCAGCTTCTTGGGTCGCACATGGAGGGCCCCTATCTCAACCCTAACAGGGCGGGCGCAATCAACCCGTCCTACCTGAAGGACCCTGATCCCGCTGAAATGTCGAATTTCATTTCCCTCTGCGAGGGATCGTTAAAAATGGTTACTGTGGCCCCGGAACTGCCCAAATGTACCGCTTTGATAAAAATGCTGGCACAGGAAGGAATAGTGGTGGCGGCAGGACATTCAGAAGCCACCTATGAAATCGCGCTGTCCTCCTTTAAAGACGGGATAAAGCATGCCATACACCTGTTCAACGCCTCCGCCCCCCTGCATCACAGGGAACCGGGGCTGGTGGGGGCGGTCCTTGCCAACAGGGAAATAAACGCCGAGATAATCGCCGACGGACATCACCTGCACCCATCCATGCTCAAGCTGCTGCGTTCGGTAAAGGGTAACAGGGGGCTGACCCTGGCCACCGACGCCATCTGCGCAGCCGGGATGCCTGACGGGGAGTATAATTTCAACGGCCGCAAAGTGTCCATGGCAGGAAAAAAAATAACCCTGCCCAGCGGTTCAATGGCAGGAAGCTCCCTCACCATGATAGATGCAGTAAAAAATATGGTAAAACTGGCGGAAGTCCCCCTTCATGAGGCAATTCGCATGGCCAGCCTCAACCCTGCCCGGCTATTGGGCAAAGAAAGCTCTAAAGGGGCGCTGGCCCCGGGAATGGACGCCGATATTGTGCTGCTGGACAAGGATCTTAATGTAAAGCTGACCATGGTAAACGGTGAAGTGGTATACAACCGACTGGCGCAACTGAAAGCAACGGGGAGGCCAGATTTAAACTCCAGTCCGGCGGTTGAACACCCTGAAGGGCTGTGCCAGTAATTACCCGGAGACTTTCAGGCGGTCCAGCATAACCTGGTTTGCCGAGTTTTCAATGCTGTCGTCCAGAGGCTCCAGCCCGGCAACCCCGTATTTCCGCTTCAACGCACCGGAAATGAGATAGTCGGTGATAAAAGGGTTTTTAGGAAGAAAGGGTCCGTGCAGATACGTGCATATCACGTTTTTGTACCGGGCCCCTTCCATTTTGTCTTCACCATTGTTCCCATGCCCGGTGAGAACCCTGCCCATAGGTTCCAGATTGCCCAGGCGTGTGCGGCCGGAGTGGTTTTCAAAGCCGGTAATCCTTTTTTTAACTCCCCCCAGTTCAACTTCCAAAGCCACATTGCCTATGAGCCGGGTCTGTCCGCCCTCGGTATATAGGTCCAGTATTCCGAGGCCCGGTATTACCTCCCCTTCAAGGGTTTTGTAATATTTGCCCAAAAGCTGGTATCCGCCGCAGATCGCCAGCACCACCAGCCCGGACTCTATGGCCTCCTGCAGTTGGCCCGACCTTTCCATGAGGTCGGCCGCCATCAGGTTTTGCTCCCTGTCCGACCCTCCGCCGAGAAAGACAAAGTCCATCTGGCTGATATTAACCTTATCGCCTATATTGACCTGAAACAATTCCACCTGTATGTCCCGCCACTGGCACCGCCTGCTGAAAGCAATAATATTCCCCCTGTCACCGTATAGATTCAGCAGGTCAGGATACATGTGGCAGACGTTCAGCCTGGGACTGATCCCTTTCAGCATATTCGCTCAAAATCCTTTCCACGGGCCACAGAGCGGTGTAGGTGGCCAATATGTACGCCTTTTGCGCCTCACCGCCCAGCGTCTCCAGTACAGCCTCTTTAAAACTCCCCACAACAGCCAGCTTTGAAACCGTCAGGCCTGCGTACTTCAGCCTCATCGCCATTTCCTCGGCCCTTAAGCCGGAACATACGAATTTACTGAATCTCTCCTGGTGTTCGGCCAGTATTTCAAAGTCCACATCCCAAAGCCAGGATATATCCCTGCCATCGGCATCATTGTCATTTATGGCTATCATAACGTCCATGGGAATATCCGCCATTTTGACCAGCGCCCCCAGTCCCTCGTTAAAGCCGGTGGGGTTTTTGACCAGATGCAGGAAGACCGGCTTTCCCCTGCAACTGAACTTTTCCATCCTGCCGGTGGCGGGTATGTATCCCAAAAGCAGTCCTGCCGTTTTTTGCGGGTCAACCCCTAAGAGAAGGGCGGCGGAATACGCCGCCAGAGCGTTGTAGAGGTTGTACATTCCGTACACGGGCACGCTTAAGGGTATTACCGAACCCTGCCTGAACCTTACCTTGCAGGAAGTAACCGTTCCTTCCGCCCTGGGGGCGGTTCCCTCCACATCCGGGTCAGGCCTGACAAAGCTGCAGCCGGGACACCTGTAGGCGCCCAGCTGGCTGTACTGGTAATAGCGGTACGTCAGCTCACGGCCGCAAAAAGGGCAAAATTTTGCTTCCCTTGCCGCCGACCCGAGCCGGGAAACGCCCTCGTGCTCGGCAACCCCGTAGAATATGGACTGAAGTCCGGTGCTCCTGCTCAACTGCGCAACCAGGGGATCATCGGCGTTCAGTACAAGCCTTGTGCCTTCCATCTCTTTGAGAGAGCCACGAACCAAAGATACGGTTTTATCCAGCTCGCCGTACCTGTCCAGCTGATCCCTGAAAAAATTGGTTATAACCACATACTGCGGCCTGACACAGGACGCCACAGACAGGAAAGCCGCCTCGTCAACCTCAAGGCAGGCATAATCAAACCGCCGCCTGCCCAGCACGTCCATTTCCCTGGCAAAGGCCGAGGCCACCCCTGAAATAAGGTTTGCCCCCTCCCTGTTTATCAGCACCTTGAACCCGCTGCCCTCAAGAATTTTGGCAATCATGTTGTTTGTGGTGGTTTTGCCGTTTGTGCCTGTTACCATGACAACCCCGAGTGTTATCCGGGATTTTAAGTCCTCGATGAGCCGCGGATAGATTTTTAGGGCCACACTGCCCGGCAGTGACGATCCCCTGCCCTTTCCCATAAGCTTTATCAGAAATGTTGCCAGCTTTGCTGCGAAAAGGGCCAAAAAGAGTCTGGCTTTACTCAAATTAAACCTCCCCCGGCCTAAATAATTAAACCTTGAGTCAGAGAACCGTCCCCTGACTCATTGACTCAAAACTTTATGGTCATCTAATATTATAACCATAAAGTGCCAGGCATGCTCCTGCTTTTTACCTTACTCCGGCCACCACAAAGGTTGAGGTGAAAACAGTACGGTCATACTGCCCCTCCAACTTCAGAGACTGGTCCAAATGGGTGCAGGTAAACAGCCAGTGCCCCTTACCGGAGAATGCAAAGGACACCCTCCCGTCTGCTCCAGCATAGCCCTGCCAGGGCATCCGCTCACCTTCATAAAGGTGATAGGTGGCCTCCAGCCGTGCTCCGGGAAGGGGCTTGCCGTTATACAATACCACAATGGAAATACTGTCTCCCATCCGGTAATCCCTGTATTCTTCACAAAAGAGGTCAAGTCCTTCAGAACCCACGCTTTTTACCGGGCAGTATATGTGGTGCCCCACAGGAACGGGCAGCCTTGCCCTCTGCAAATACCTTCCGCCGGAATAAATACCGGCCTCATTTTCCAGCACCAGATGGTACAAACCCTCACTTTCGGCAAAAAAGGCCACCTTTTGATAATCTTCTCCCCCGCCCCCTGCTATGTCGCTATCCAGAACGGACCCGTCAGGGGCCAGGGCATAGGCGTACCATCCCTTGATACCGGCGCCGCCCTCCCTCTTCATGGGAGGCCCCCACAGCGCCCTGGCCTGCACAGTGCCGGAATGGTAGTGCAGTTGTTCAGGCTCCAGCCATACTGCATACCCTCCCGCCACACCCGGAATATCATTATCCATAACCGCCCGTCCCTTCTTATTTATATTGACATCCTGCTGCTCACCCATAACACTGTTTATAATATCCGCCGCCTCCGAAATGGTCAAGGGCAGCGGCCCGGACCTTAACCCGGGAATCCTCTTAAACAGGCGGCTCACCACCGGAAGCCTCAGCCTGGCCTCTTCCACCAGCCTCTGGTTACGCAGCAATTCCGGGCCGCCCTGGGCCAGGGCCATACCGTCTTTCATAATTATTACCCGGTCGGCCCATTCCACCGCGAAATCCACATCATGAGTGGCGATTATTATTGTCTGCCCTTGCCGGTGCATACTGTTCAGTATGTCCAGCAGCGTGTCCTTGCCTTTGGGATCAAGGAAGGCCATGGGCTCGTCCAACACTATTATTTCCGGCCGCATGGCCAGCACCCCGGCGATGGCAACCCTTTTTTTCTGGCCGTAGCTTAAATGGTAGGGGGGCTTTTGCTCAAAGCCGGTCATGCTGACGGCCTCCAAAGCATCCCTCACTCTGCCGGCTGTTTCATCCTTCCCCAGCCCCATATTCTTTGGGCCGAAGGCCACGTCATCCCACACCGTGGAAGAAAAAACCTGGTCGTCAGGGTCCTGGAAAACCAGCCCAACCCTTGATCGCACCCATTTTTCCGATTTGCTGTCCACTTCACGTCCCATTATCCTGACCTTTCCCCTTTGGGGAATATTTATGCCGTTTAAATGCAGCAAAAGGGTTGATTTACCGGCGCCGTTGGGACCCAGGAGCGCCACCCTCTCCCCTTTTTCAACGTAAATCGAAAGGCCCCGCAGGGCCTCGGTGCCGTCTCTATAAGTGTAATATATGTTATCAACCTCTATTACAGCCAAACTATGCAACTCCTGTCTTTATAAAAGGGGCTGCGCCCCTTCGGACGGTATAGACGTCCTACCCTCACTAAAGCTATATCTTAATGAAAGCCACTGCCTTCAAAACCCGCCTTTAAGCGCCCCACTCTCAAACAGCCTCAGGCTTACCGCCATGGCCAGTATCCCCGCACCCCAGCAAATATCCCTCCACTCCGGCCTTTTCCAGTCGTCCTTCGCATCGTCTGCTCCCGGGTACCCCCTGGACAGCATAGCCCTGTATATTCTCTCACCCCTGTCCCAGGAGCGGGCGAAAAGCACTCCCACCAGCTGGCCCAGAGTGATGTAGGTCCCGATGCTGAAAAGGCTTCTCCCTGTCTCAAAACATCTGGATTTGCGGGCGATTTTCATCCTTTGAACCTCGTCCGAGAGCACATGGAAATACCTGATGGTAAACTCCAGTAGCTGGACAAATACATCCGGCACCTTAAGCCCTCTTAAGGCCTGCATAAGTTCTGAAAAAGGCGTGGTGGCCGTAAGTACGCTCACCGCCACAACTGCACTCAGCACCCTCAATGAAAGAATGGCCGCCCTGTCCAGCCCCTGGGCCGAGGCATTTAGTGAAAAGGGGCCCGGGCTAATGCTGAAAGCAACCTCGCCTGGCACCATGAAGGGGAGAAAAACCAGCATAAAGCCGGTAAAGGGCAATACCATGGCTATCCTGCGCAGCAGCATGCCTGGAGTCATACCGGAGAAAAGCGCCATCCCCGTTATCAGAACCACCGCCATTGCCAGTAAGGGTTTTGAAGTCAGGGACGAGACCACGGCCACAAAGCCGAATATGGCCACCGCCTTTACCCTGGGGTCTATATTGCACAGTGGAGCAACGTTTTCTACGTGATTGCGAGCGGTCATGCACATGTTAAAAACCCCAATCCCCGTTAAAATAATAATAGCCACCTAGATCTGATAATACAACCGCATCCTGCGGCTCCAGACCTCCTTGGCCATTTTTAAACAGATATTGATTTTTACTGGGTTTTTCGCCTGTTCCCCGGCGCATCTGGACCTTCCTGATCCACTTGCATTATATTATATCCCTTTACCGCCGGTCAATCAACAAAAATTTAGAGTCCACTCCCCGGGTTTTATCACCCAGCGGGGGCTGGCCGCAGCGATAACACCTTGTCTTGTATACAGTATACTGTGTGCTAAATTTATCCTAGACAAATCAGTTAATTTGTGCAATAATTAGATTAATTTATACTGTATACAATTTGACCGGCTAATTGCTTGTTTACGGGGCATTTGTTTACAATCTGCTGTAGAAATAATGATAGGCATTATTAACTGATGGAGGAGGTGTCAAAGGATGGAATGGGCTAAAGTTTTCAGCGTGGCTTTCACCGGGATACTGTCGGTTTTTCTTGGTCTGGGTATACTCAGCCTTGCAGTGGGACTGACCGGTTATATATTTGAACAGTCAGCCAAACGGAAGGCAAAAGAAAGCAGCATCTCTCCGGCTAATAATGCAGCGTTACAAGGGAATTAGGGGGAATTGAAGTTGTTGGAAATGCTTGCTCAAAACCTTGGAGGGTTGGGTATCTGGAAGCTTACCTGGCAAAACTTGGTGATGTGGACTATCTCCTTCTCTCTCATGTATCTGGCAATAAAAAAAGGGATAGAGCCCCTTTTGCTGGTGCCCATCAGCTTCGGTGTTTTTGCGGCAAATTTTCCGCTGACCGGACTGATGAATGAGGGTGGGCTGTTCTATATTTTTTACCACTACGGCATTGAAACCGAACTGATACCCCCTCTCATCTTTCTTGGCCTTGGAGCCATGACCGACTTCGGCCCGGTGATAGCCAACCCCAAAACACTTCTTCTGGGTGCAGCGGCCCAACTGGGAGTATACGCCGCGTTTTTCACAGCACTGCTGATGGGATTCAGCATACCGGAGGCTGCCACCATTGGGATCATAGGCGGCGCGGACGGCCCCACCACCATTTACTTATCAGCAAACCTGGCCCCTCACCTTATGGGCGCGGTATCCGTGGCTGCGTACTCCTACATGGCCCTGGTGCCTATAATAATACCTCCTATAGCCAGACTGCTTACCACTCAAAAGGAAAGGTCCATGGTGATGAAGCAGATGAGGATTGTCGGCAAGGACGAGAAGATCATCTTCCCTCTGCTGGCTTCTATAATAATCATTCTGCTGGTGCCCCCGTCCGCTCCGCTCATAGCAATGTTTATGCTTGGCAACCTGTTTATGGAGTGCGCCGTGGTGGAAAGGCTCACCGATGTCGCCCGCAACGCACTGATGAATATTGTTACCATTTTCCTTGGAGTGGGCGTTGGCTCAACCATGTCGGCTGAGAATTTCCTCAACGCCAAGACAATATACATTTTCATCCTCGGGGTGGTGGCATTTGGCTTTGCCACCGCAGGCGGGGTTGTTATTGCAAAGATTATGAACCTGTTCGCCAAAAACAAGGTGAACCCGCTAATCGGGGCCGCCGGAGTCTCGGCGGTACCTATGGCCGCAAGGGTGGTCCATGTAATGGGCGCCCAGGCCAACCCCCAGAACTACCTCCTGATGCACGCCATGGGCCCCAATGTGGCCGGAGTGATAGGAACGGCCGTGGCCGCAGGAGCTTTTATACTTTCCCTAAAATAGGGCAGGCCCTGAGATACAAAAAAGCAGCCAGATAAGACAACGGCCCGGGAAACCGGGCCGTTGTCTTAATCGGGCCGTCAGGAATGCCTGTCCCTTTGCTGCAGCATGGTCATGACGAAAGTGATGGTATAGGCCAGCAGCATCAATATAAAGCTTATGGCAATGGCTATATCAAAATTGCCCTTCGATACTTCCATCACCGTGGCCGTGGTGAGAACCCTGGTATATCCGCTGATATTGCCCCCCACCATCATGGACGCGCCCACCTCGGATATTACACCGCCGAATCCCGCTATAACCGCAGCCAGCAGCCCCATCCGCGCCTCCCGCATCAAAAGCCAGAGCAACTGGAGGCGGGACGCACCGAGAGCCAATATTTGAAGCCTTATTTTATGGTTTAGCTGGCCTATGGCCGCCATGGTAAATCCTGTTACTATGGGGGAGGCAATTATGGCCTGCGCCATTATTATAGCCCCCGGAGTGTACATCATGTTCAGAAAACCAAGCGGGCCGGAGCGCCATAGAAAAATTGACACCCATAACCCCACCACCACAGGAGGCAGTCCCATGCCGAAATTTACCAGGCTGACAGCTATATTGCGTCCAGGAAAGACAGCCAGCGCCAGAAATACGCCCAGGGGTACGCCGATCAATACACTTATCAGGGTGGCCAGCCCGGAAACCTGAAGGGTCAGCAAAGCTATTCCCAACACCTCCCGGTCCCCCCGCAGCAGCAGATCAAAAGCCTTGGCCACCCCGTCCCATATCAGCTCCATAATCAATCATTCCCGTTTTTATAATGAAATAAAAAATAAAAAGCCCTTCATTGCGATTGCTATAGGACAAGGCAACGAAAGGCCATAAAAGCCCCTTAACGCGCCCTCCTTTCCGCAACGGGAGACATGCCGGTTTCCCGGAATACCCTATCGGTCTGCTGCCATGACATATGCCGGAAGGCATTCAGACTCGGAGAAGCAATTTCGAATTTTATAAAGGTATTCTGTATTTATTAAGTAAATCCTTTGTATAATCAAAAATTTGTATGGATCCGCAGAATAAAATGTGCATAACGGCACATCTCAGTCCCGCCCCTTGTCCTTTTGCCGGGGGGAGTCCATTCCATGACTTCCGGCTGCTCCTTTTTTTCCATCCCGGTCCGGGCTTACCTGGTCACCTTCACCCCTTGTCTTATCCTTTTCATCGTTATTTGCCCTGCTTTTATCCTTTTCTTTTTCTACCTTTGCGGAGCCTGAGTTTTCTTTCCCCTCGCCCGCTTGCTCAGCCCGCTGCCCCGGGTTGCTCAATACCCCCGGGGGCCCCTGAGCGCCGGTGCTGCCCGGGCGGTCCTCACCGGCGCGGCCATGGCTTCCGGCTCCTTCGTGTGATTTACCGCCTCCCGGACCGCTTTCCTTCCCGAGCTTTTTGCCGGCGCTTTCACTATATTGGCCGCCGTCCTCCACGGATTTGCCGGAGTTGTTCTTTTTACCGCCACCCTCCGGCTCGCCGCCGGACCCCTTTTCGGCTTTGACTTTTTTAATAATCTCGTTTTTAAATCTGCCCTTTTCCTTAAAGTCCTCCGGATTAACATCCCCGCTTTCTTTGGATGCATCCAGGAAGATCATGTACCGGCCGGCGGAGATGCCTGCCTTTGCAGCTTTCTCCCTGTTGCCGGGAGGTACTTCCCCCACCACTATTTGAGCCTTTATACTGTGTTTACTGACCGAAACCTTGATGGATTCCGCCACCAGGGTTTCGGTCCGGGCGGGGTCTCCTCCCAGGGAGGTAACGGCTGACAATATCACGCTTTCCTCTCCGGGAACTATGAAATTCCTGCTAACGGCGGCTTCAACAAGCTTTTCAATTGCAATTTCCACACCCAGGCCCTTGACGGTCAGCCCGGAAATAAGATCTCTACCGTCATCATTAAGCGGGGCAATGCCAATTACCATGTTTTCCTTATCCAGCGCCATTTCCACCGAGGGATTTATGTCCAGGCTTACATAAGCGGCCACGGCCGGCGTCATCCCTCTTCCCCAAAGCGTGGCGGCCACCAGGAAAAACAGCAGACAGGCGGCAATGAGAGAGTATTTGCCGGCGCCAAACACCGCCGCCGGCATTATTATTTCCTGTCCGGGCCTGTAGCTTGCCCCTTTTTTTATTTCACGGAACTCACCTTCGGCGGTAAGTACGGTACAGGTCTTCTCCTTTACTTCCAGCACCACAGCCCTTTTTGCCATATTTACCCACTCTCCTTCCCATGCGGCCTCAGAAACGCGCATAAGTAGAGGAAGTCCTCACAAAAATGCAATATCAGCGAAGTCGCGATAATGTATTTTCTTCCCCTCTCAATGGTCTTTACATGTACCCCTGCCATTTTAGAAAGTGCCAGCACCGGCAGTTTCCCGGCGGACATCAATTGTGCGAACATGAAGGCATCCCCGGCCAGTTCCCCTGAAACCCGCAACAGGGTTGCCCTGGCGTCCCTGTGCCTGGGAGAGGACT
Organism: Bacillota bacterium; assembly: GCA_049323915.1. Taxonomy (GTDB): domain Bacteria; phylum Bacillota; class Desulfotomaculia; order Desulfotomaculales; family Desulfocucumaceae; genus BRHc4a. Next base: position 69,618 of record JBMOPC010000058.1, on the reverse strand, counting down.
TAACCAGGTCGTCGAAACTAATCCCAAACCGGCTGATAAGCTTTTTGTACTCTGCGATCTCCTCTTCCCTTTCCCTGGCCATCTCCTGGTCCATATACCGGCCCCACGCCTGAGCCGACTCAAAGGCCGACAGTCCCTGCGAGGTGTCGTCCAGGCTCTGGGAGCTGTGCCTGGCCTGCTTCCTCAGATAATCCAATATCCTGCTTTTGATAATAAGCCTTGCGAATGCGGGGAAAGGCACCCCGCGCTTTTCATCAAACCTGTCGATGGCTTCATTGAACGCTATCAGGCCCACACTCAGCTCGTCATCCCTGTCCCAATCCAGTGTCCTGCCGGAAACCTTGACCGCGGCCCGGGCCACAAAAGACCGGAATGATGAGATAATCTCTTCCCTGGCCTGGCTGTCACCCTTTTTTATCAGTGCAAGTTTTTCCTCAAGCATGTCTGCCGGAAGCAACCGTTCACTTCCTTTCTCCCACTGCCACCGCCCTCTCCGGTGCTCCGGTCTTATCTTTATATACGAGGCGTGGCAGTTTTTTGTGGGGCTGAAATGATAAAAAAAAACAGGGTCTGATCCCCTGAATTTCGACATCTGTTTTCAAATTACCTACTTATTTTTTATTGATTTCCAAGCTGAGTCCACATTCTGGATTCTCTCTTCCGGCTTGGATTCTGACCTGAAAGCACAGATCTTAACCCGGCCTTGCGCTGCACCGGTCTTTGCCGGTATCGACGGCGCGCATTTTTTTCTCTATTCCACAGTTTCGGCATTCCCCGCTCACCGGCCTGCAGGGCTCGGCATGTATAAGCACGTTAACCCCCGGAAGCTTTTCCCTGATGTCTCTTTCAATGCTGTCACAAAGCTGGTGGGTGGTCGAAATAACCTGATCCCTGGGCACCACCATGTGAAGGTCCACATAACAGTCGGGGCCCGAGCGGCGGGTTCTCAGCGCATGGTACTGCACATATTTCTCACCGTACCGGGCAAGTATATGCCTTATCATATCCTCCTCTTCCTCAGACAGCCTGACGTCCACCAGGCCGCCGGCAGACTTCCTCAGGTGCCCGTACCCTTCGAACAGAAGCACCACGGTCACCGCCAGGGCCATAATCTGGTCCAGGAGAGTTATTCCCTTGTATTTAATTATTAAAAGCCCGAGACAAATGGCCAGCGAGGCGCCGGCATTAATAAAAAGGTGCCTTCGGTCGGACCTGAAGGCCGGTGAGGAAGTCCTGCGGTACGATCCGGAAAGCATGGCGGCAACAGAAAAATTCACCACGGCGGACACACCCATAACGGCAATTCCCAGTTCGTGATACTTGATGCCGGGACTTCCCGTAACGATACCGGGAATCGAATTATACAGTATCAGCACGGCAGCCAGAAAAATAAAAAAAGCCTCGGTAATGGCGGCCACATTTTCATATTTACCGTGGCCGTACCGGTGGTCTTCATCCGCAGGCTTTTTTGTCTGGTTGACTGATGAATATGACAGGAAGGCGGCCAGAAGGTCCATGCCGGAATGGATTCCCCCGGCAATAACACTGGCCGAATTCATGGCCACCCCGGCCACTATTTTGCCCGCTGTAAGGGCTATGCCGGTAATTATGGAAATACCGGCGACATTTACCTTCTGTTCCATCGGTCAGCCATCTCCCGCCGGGGGCGCCCCCTATATACCTATGTACTTTATAACACGGCAGATCCGTCCAAATCAACAACTGTTTAGACCTTAAAATATTCCTTTCGGGGTGGCCATCAGCCCTGGTCGGGATGGGTGTGCTGGTCTCCCACGTCTATTATTTCCCTGGGAGAATCCTCGTCGTTTACACTGCGGAAGCTCTGGTAAAAAACCCCGTCATCCCCCACCTCATATGTTATGTTGTCAACACGGCTTACTGCTCCCCTCTGGTCCTCCTCTATGGGTTCCCCCCCGCCGTAATACGATCCGGCCCCTGATTTTACGGCATGCTCGTTCCACCGCGAAACCTCCTGGAATGAGTCCTCCCAGTCGAATCTCATGTTATCGGTTTTGTTGTCAAAGGGCCTGGCGTAAACGTCTTCCAGCACCACCTCCTCCACCGGCCTGTTTTCGGTCCTGGGGATCTGCTCGTCACCTCTTTTGCAGTCCAGGCAGAGGGTGGTGTAAGGGACAGCCTCCAGCCTTTCCGGGGATATCTCTCCAGCGCAGACATCGCACTTTCCGTAGGTCCCCTTTTCCATTTTCTCCAGCGCGTCATCAATGGCGCTTACCATGTGAAGGGAATCTTCCCTTAGGGCAAAGTCCTTGCTTCGCTCGAACATCTCGCTGCCCACATCTCCAGGGTGATTGTCATAAAGTGAAAGCTCACTTATGGACGACGCCATGGACTCATGGAGCCCCCCCTGGTCGATGCCCTCAATTCTTTTAATTATATGCTTTTTTTCATCCAGAAGTCTTTGCCTGAACTTTTGCTTCATATCTTCCGACAGCATGTGCAACCTCCAAGAATTAGTTGTTTTTCCTAATAACTTCTGGTTTTTACCTGCTGCTGCACCACCTCCACAATATCTGCTATGATTCCTCCTATTAACGGTATGTTCAGCTCTACCAGCTTCTGCAGGAAAATTATCAGTATGGCGCCGAGAATGGCAAAGCCCACCGCGATGCCCAGGCCCCGCGCTATTCCCGAAATAAAGTTCACCCAAAGGAGACGCCAGGGGCTGTGTAAGAGATCGACATACTCGGCCAGCTTCATTTTTTCAATATTTGTGGAAAGCTCCACAATTTTATCCCGGAGGCTGTTGATAGCCTCTTCTTGTCCGCTGTCTTTCAACAGACAAAAACCTCCCTTAAAATAGTTTGCCACAATGCCATGAAAAAATGCCGCCGGTTTTTACCGGCGGCATCATCATGCTTTTAAGAGGCTTTGGCATGCTGCACCCTGCCCTTTTTGTCCATCAGCTTCAGGTCTACCCAGACGGGGCTGGCGTTGAATATTGAAGAATAGGCGCCGCTGGTAACCCCTATGAGCATTGCCAGCACGAAGGTCTTGATTGTGGACCCGCCCAGGAAGTACAGCGCCAGCAGCACGAACATAACTGTGAGCACGGTGTTTATGGACCGGGCCAGTGTCTGCCAGATGCTCAGGTTGACCAGGTCCTCCAGAGACTGCCCTTTCTTCTGCATGCGCAGGTTTTCCCTGATGCGGTCAAAAATAACTATTGTATCGTTGATGGAATAGCCTATTATAGTCAGTATGGCGGCAATAAAAGCGCTGTCCACCTCTATACGGAATATGGAGAACACCCCTATGACAATCAGGCTGTCGTGAAGCAGCGCCACAATCGCAGCTATTCCCTGCTTGAACTCAAACCTGATGGTGATGTAAACCACCATCAGCACTGAGGCAATAAGCAGTGCCCAGAAGGCCTTCCAGAAAAGCTCGGTGCTTATGACGGGATCAACGTACTCGTTTCTTAAAAGATCCACCTTGCCTATTTTCCCTGCGAAAGCGTCAATCAGCTTTTTACTGTCCTCCTGGGTAAGCTTGGCGGTGCGGATAAGAAAGTCCCTATCCCCGCTCTGCTGGATGCGACCTGCCTCCAGGCCCTGGCCGGCAACCGCCTCCCTTACCTGGTCCACCTGCACCGGCTTGTCGAAGCGGACCTCCAGTATGCTGCCGCTGCTGAAATCTATACCCCAGTTCATTCCCTGCAAGGCAAGGGAGATAATGCCGGGAAGTATCACCAGTACTGACAGTACGTAAAATATTTTCCTATGCCTGATGAAGTGAAACACTATTAATCCCCCCTATGCCCCGAAATATTTTGGATTCTTGACAAGATTCGAGGCCGCCAGCAACTGCAGCAGCCAGCGAGTTATTGTTATTGCGGTAAGCATGCTGGCGCCTATACCGATGATCAGTGTGACCGCAAAGCCCTTGATGGGGCCGGTACCCAGGAAAAGCAGCACCGCCGCCGCCAGCACAGTGGTGAGGTTGGCGTCGAACACCGCCACAAAACCTCTCTTGAACCCCGCGTCTATTGCCGCCCTGAGGCTCTTTCCGCCCCTGAGTTCCTCCTTTATCCTCTCAAAGATAATCACGTTGGCGTCAACCGCTATACCCATCGACAGCAGGAAGCCCGCGATGCCGGGAAGAGTCATGGTAACGTTGAGCCCCCCGAAAATCACCAGCACTATAACCGAATATATAACCAGGGCAAAATTGGCCACCAGTCCCGGCAGCCTGTAATAGAACAGCATGAATACCAGTATGGCGGTCACTCCCACCACCCCGGCATGCCTGGACTTGGCCAGCGAGTCGGCGCCCAGCGCCGGGCCCACAGTCCTCTTCTCAATCACGTCCACCTTGACCGGCAGAGCACCGGAACGGAGCAGTATGGCTATATTGTGGGCTTCCTGCAGGCTCTCGTAGCCGGTGATGCGGGCCTTGCCATTGGTGATGGGCTCCCTCACCGTGGGGTTCTGCAGCAGCTGCCCGTCCAGCAATATGGCAATGGGCTTGCCCACATTGACTGTTGTGGCCTCAGCGAATTTTTTGCTCCCCTCGGACTTGAAAGTAAGGTTCACCTCGGCGGAGCCGGAAACCGGGTCCTTGGCCTCCAGCGCGTCTTCCAGGTCCTTACCGGTTACTATGGTTTTTCCGTCCATGGTTTTAAACTCCAGGAAAGCAGTTTTCACCAGCGTGTTGACCGCCTCCTCGGGGTCCTTTACGCCGGCCAACTCCACTATAAGCCTGCGGTCGCCCTGCTGCTGGATAACCGGCTCGGCCACCCCAAACTGGTCAACCCTGTTTTCTATAATTGCCTTGAGCTGTCTCATGGACTCGGGAGTCACTTTGGCGTCCGGAGTGTCCTTGGCCTCCATGACTACATGAACGCCCCCCCGCAGGTCAAGGCCCAGGTTAATCCACTTGATAAATGGAAGGTACTTCTGAGTCTGCTCGTATCTCTGGAAAACAGGCGACACGGTCAACACTGCCGCCAGTGCCACCAGCAGCAATATGGCCGACATGGCCATTACCTTACCCCACTTCATGTCTTTTTCTCCCCTTTTGTCATTAAATTACAGCAACTTGGAGCCGTTTATAATCAACTCAAAATCGCAGTCAAGAAAGGCTGCAGCCCTGCGGCACAGCATCATCCTGGTTAGAAAAATTTCAAAATATTCCATAACCGGGCAAATCTCAATATCAATGGTCAGATCCATGGTAATTGTCCTTTTTTCTTTATCCACCTTCACGAAAGAGTTCTCTGCGGCATAGTTCACCCTGTCGTGTATGTCGAAGGTGGCGAAATCATGGTTTCTTACCCTGGACCTGTGAACATCGGACTTGTCCGCCACTATTAGAGCGGCCGCCACAGTATTGACCGGCTGCCCGTACTGCTCCTCGTGGTTGGCGACGGCTGAAAGCACCACGGCGATTTCCTCCGGGGGCATCCCCATATCCATCAATATGGGATAAACAATGGCCGCGCCGGAAATACCGTGGTCGTTCCTGCTGACAACATTGCCTATGTCGTGCAGGTAGCCGGCGATGGCCGCCAGCTCAGCCTCTCTCCCGGAATACCCCAGTCTTTCGATGATGTCCCTGGCGATATCGCTTACAAGCCTTACATGCCGGTAGCTGTGGTCGGTGAACCCCATGGCGCCGAGAAACTGGTTGCCCTTTCTGATAAAAGTGTCCACCACCGGGTTGGTCTTTATATCTTCCAATGTTATATTGCTGCACATACTGGTATATATACCCTCACTGTGGTGTTTATGGTAAACTGTCCTTTACGGATTAAGAGAGTAGACTTCCGCCTACTCTCTTAATGCCTTCTTCGATACCGGTTATTTGAGAGGTGAGAGGTAGGAAGTGAGCGGTGGGAAGTTTAGAGACGCGAAATGCAATTCCTCACATCTTACTTCTCACATCTCACATCTCACATCTCACATCTCATCAAAGGCCGATGCCCTTGCCGGCATCAGGCCCGGTTATTCCTTCTTCTCTTCTTCGTCGTCGGCTGATTCCCTCACCTGGCCGATGGAATTTTTGAGCACTTCAATACGCACGTTGTCGGCCACACGCAATACAAGGGTATCTTCCTTGACCTTCACCACGGTACCGAGAATCCCCCCGGCGGTGACTACCTTGTCGTTGACCTTAAGCCCCCTGATCATCTCCATGTGCTTCTTCTGCCTCTGCTGCTGAGGCCTGATCATGAGGAAGTACAGAAGGCCGAAGAGTGCAATAATATAAAGTATTGTGCCGTACTGCTCCAATTTACCTGTCTACCTCCTTTCCACAAAGAGATTTATTCTTTACGAGTTTGCTAATTCCTTTATTTTTAATCAAAAAAATCAGCATAGGTTAAATTTGCTTAAAAATTCCCTTTTATATTCATAAAATCTTCCCTCATCAATGGCCGCTCTGATATTATGCATCAAATTCAGTATAAAGTAAAGGTTGTGTATTGTGGTAAGCCTGACGCCCAGTATTTCGTTGGCCTTGATCAGATGCCTGATGTAAGCCCGTGTGTAGTTGCTGCAGGTATAGCAGCCGCAATGGGGGTCCAGGGGGCTGAAATCCCTGGCGTATTCGGCATTTCTAACCACCAGTTTGCCATGGTGGGTGAATACCGTGCCATTCCTGGCAATCCTGGTGGGAAGCACACAGTCGAACATGTCCACCCCTCTGGCCACCCCTTCCAGAAGGCAGTCCGGTGAGCCCACCCCCATCAGGTAGCGGGGCTTGCCCCGGGGAATAAGGGGAACGGTGACTTCAAGCATTTCATACATCATTTCCTTGGGCTCACCTACGCTCAAGCCCCCTATGCCGTAGCCGGGAAAGTCCATCTCCACCAGTTCTGCGGCGCTTTTCCTCCTGAGATCGCCGAAAACCCCTCCCTGTATTATGCCGAAAAGGGCCTGGTCTTTCCTGCGGTGAGCTGTTTTACAGCGCCTTGCCCAGCGGGTTGTCCTCTCCAGCGCCTTTAAGGCGTAATCCTGCGTACAGGGGTATGGGGCGCACTCGTCAAAGGCCATGGCTATGTCTGATCCAAGGGCTTCCTGTATCTCCACCGCCTTTTCCGGGCTGAAATAGTGTTCCGATCCGTCTATGTGTGAGCGGAACCATACCCCCTCTTCCTCTATCTTCCTCAGGGGCCCCAGGCTGAACACCTGAAATCCGCCGCTGTCGGTGAGGATTGGACCGTCCCAGTGCATAAACCGGTGCAGCCCTCCCGCCTCTGCCACCAGGTCGTGCCCCGGCCTCAGATAGAGGTGATAGGTGTTGCCCAGTATAAGCCTTCCCCCGGCCTGCCACACCTCTTCAGGAGTCATGGCCTTTACGGTGGCCTGTGTGCCCACCGGCATGAACACCGGGGTTTCTACAACTCCGTGGGGAGTGAGCAACTGCCCCCTCCTGGCGCCGGTGCGGTCATCCCTTTTTTTCTCTATGAATTTAACACTCATCACAAACGCCTCTATACATTCCCTTTTATTCTGTCTTCTGGACTCTGTACTCTGAATTCCGGATTCTATAGAATAAGCATCGCATCCCCGAAGCTGAAGAAACGGTAGCGCCTTTCCACCGCCTCATGGTATGCCCGCAAGACCTTTTCCCTGCCGGCCAGGGCGCTGACCAGCATCAGCAGTGTGGACCTGGGCAGGTGAAAATTGGTTATCAGCCCCTGCACCACCTTGAATTTATAGCCGGGATAAATAAAGATGTCGGTATAACCCGACCCTTCCCTGACACGGCCCTGATGGTCGGAACATGTTTCCAGGCAGCGCACCGAGGTTGTTCCCACGGCTATCACCCTTCCCCCTCGTCCAAGAACGGCCTGGTTCAGTGTCTCGGCCGCCTCCGGGGAAATCTCGTAGTATTCCTCATGCATATGGTGGTCGTTGATGTCCTCCACCTGGACCGGCCTGAAGGTGCCCAGCCCTACGTGCAGCAGGACCCTTACCACCTTGACTCCGGAGCACATTATTTTTTCCAGCAGGTCGCCGGTAAAATGGAGCCCCGCCGTGGGGGCCGCCACCGAACCTTCCCTACGTGCGTATACAGTCTGATAGCGGCCGGGATCCTCCGGGTATTTTTTTATGTAGGGAGGGAGGGGCATCATACCTACACTTTCCAGCACCTCTTCAAAGGGAGCGGCGCTTTCAAACCTTATCAGGCGTCCCCCTGTGTCCGTGGCGTCTATAACAGTCCCCCTGCAGATGCCGTCCCCGAACAAAAGAACCGTCCCGGGCCGCACACGCCTCCCGGGCCTGACCAGGGCCTCCCACAGGCCATCCCCGGTGTTCTTTTTCAGCAGGAGCACCTCCACCTGCCCTCCGGTGTCCTCCCTGGTCCCATACATTCTGGCAGGTATCACTCTTGTGTCGTTAACCACCAGCACGTCACCCGGGCGCAGGTATTCCACAATATCCCGGAACACCCTGTGATCAAATGTTTCATTGTCCTTCCTGATTACCATCAGCCTTGATTGATCCCGGCTCCCGGCCGGGTCCTGGGCTATCAAATCCTCAGGGAGGCTGTAGTCAAATTCTGTTACTTTCAAAAAAAAACCACCTAATCCCCGGTTAAGAACCCAACCCCGGAATTACTATAATAGTATTTCAAAATATCCTGGTAATTATAACCTTTTCCAGCCATTCCATAGGCCCCGTACTGGGACATCCCCAGCCCGTGCCCGTATCCCGAACCGGTTATTGTAACCCTGTTCAGTTTTTTATCCGCGCCTGTTTCCTTTTTCATTGAAAACAGGGCGCTTTTTAATCCCAGTACCACCCTTACCGCGTCAGCGTTTGAAACCTCCACCGCAAGCGGCTTTTTGTCGGCGCCCAGGCCTGTAATCCTTATTTTTTTGACACGGGCGCCGGTGGACGTTTTCTCCAGTATTTCTATGTCATCAACCCTGGAAAACACCTTTTCAGGCTCCCCGGGCATATTGTAATAACCCTTTCGGTCTGTCAGCTGCTTGACCAGTTGTTCCTGACTGTACGCCACCATCCAGTTGTAATGGACCTCATTTCTGTCGTAAGGGTCGGCCTTGCCCTTTATGTACTCCAGCGCCTCGACCCAGACATCGCGGGAGTCATCGATGTATCCCCCGCTGCTGCTGTGGAAGAAAGCGTTAATAGGCTTAGTCCTGCAAAGAACAACCTGCCCCCTGGTTTCATTCACTGCCCTGGTTGAGTTGGGGTGCTCGGCGTCATATCCCCCGTACATCTGGCTCATTTGGGTGGCCAGCAGGTCAAAGCCGTAATTCCTGTAGGCTCCAAGCTGGGCCACTGCGTAGCTCCGGGCAGCCACCGCCTGGGCCTTCTGGGCTTCAATGGGCCAGAAGGCCGGCATTTCCCTCGGAAGGACCCCGTACAGATATTCTTCCATGGGCAGCTCATTGACTACGGTAATACCCTTCGGCAGCAGCCTGAACTCCACTTCCCCCCTGTAATTCTGGGTCCGGTCGCCAAGGGACAGTCCCACCATGTTGAGGTCCTGCCCTCCCTGCAGGCTGTGCTGTCCCGAAGAAGTCAAAACATTTACACGGCCGCTGTCAAACCTCAGGGAGGAGACTCCACCCCCGGCCCCGGCCGCAGAAACGGAGTCGGCCGAAGAAATATTTTTCAACGTTCCGTCCCCGGAGAGAACAGCCACCAGACGGTTCACCTGGTGAAGCCCGATGGAACTCCCCGATGTCATCTTCAACACACCGTTTTTATACAGCTGCAGTCTTCCGGAGGCAAATTTGACCTGCCAGCGCTCACCGGGCAGCACCTCGGAAAGAACCTCACCGGTTTGCCGGTCAACCAGCCTGTATTTACCGCGGACGTGGAAATCCTGGGACTGAATATCCTGAACAAGGCCCACCCGTACTGTTTTTGGGGTGACAGAAACAGCACTCCCGGCGCTATGTGGGGCCGATGTGACCAGAAGTGCGAAAACAAGAAAGAAAACCGTCCCGAAAGTAAGTCTTTTGCTGCACCGGCGCATTACAACCTCCTAAAAGCTCTGGTTTTCAGATTACCTTCGACGATATTAGGGATTTTTCCTGCAAGCAATCAGCCCCCGGGGGGGGGGCTGAGCTTGAGGTTCGATGTTCAAATCGAAAGAACTATTACTTTATCGCCTGAAAATGATGTTCAGCATTATGGTAAGCAATATGCTCAGCACAATGGAAGAAACCAAAGGAAAATAGAAGGTGAAATTCTCCTTTTGGACAAAAATGTCTCCCGGCAGGCGTCCCAGGTTAAAGAGCTTACCGGCCGCCATCATCAGCGCCCCCAGTATCACAAGAAATAATCCGCCCAGCAACAGCAGCTTGCCCATGGAAAAAAACGGACCAGTCAAGATCCAGCCCCCCTGTTCTTATTCCCGCAATACCTTTCTTTTTCGCTGTATATGCAGCCGCAGTACTTCTGCCTGTACATCCCCAGCTCCCTGGACCGTTCCGCGGCCCCCCTGTAACCGGGGCGAAAATCCCTGTAAATAAACTCAACCCCGGTCTCCTTCGCCACGTCAAGGCCTATTTCCCTTATCAAGCCGTGCTTCTGGTAGGGGCTCACCAAAAGCGTTGTGGAAAAGGCCTCAAAGTTATTGGCCGCAGCCGCTTCGGCGGTCCGTCGGAGCCTCATGGCGTAGCAAAATCCGCACCTTTCACCCTCACGATTGACCACTCCCCTGATAAATTCCTCAAGAAGGTAGTCTTCATCAAATATCATATTCAGCCCGGCGTCCCGGGCATACCCGGCTGGCCTTCCACTCGGTGTAGGGCTGGATATTGGGATTGAAAAAGAATCCTGTTAATTCGCCTATTCCCGGCTCCTGCCGCAATACCTCCAGGGGGTATACGGCGCAGGGCCCGCAGCACGTGTGAAGAAGCAACCTCATATTCTTCCCGGATGCCGGAACCTCCTTCCAGCTATTTTGCTGTCAGCCGTCACCGCAGGGGGAGGGATCCCTGCTCCGTCCCGCCTGACTTATCCTCTGAGGCTATTCCCAGGTGCCGGTACGACGCGGCCGTCACCACCCTGCCGCGGGGTGTCCTTGCCAGAAGCCCCTTTTGCATCAGATACGGCTCGTATACGTCCTCCACCGTGTCGGACTCCTCACTGACCGCCGCCGCCAGGGTATCCAGCCCCACCGGTCCTCCTCCGAACTTTTCTATAATAACCCGCAGCAGGCGCCGGTCTATCTCGTCCAGCCCCAGCGGGTCCACCTCGAAAAATTCAAGGGCCTCCACAGCCACTTCTCTGTCGATAATTCCGTCATGCCTGACCTGGGCATAATCCCGGACCCTTTTCAAAAGCCTGTTGGCCACCCTGGGCGTACCCCTGGCCCTTCTTCCTATTTCAGCCGCACCGCCGGGATCAACTCTGACATCCAGTATCGAGGCCGCCCTTGATATGATGGATACAAGCTCATCCTCATGGTAAAAATCCAGCCTGCTGATAACCCCGAAGCGGTCCCTCAGCGGCGAGGTAATCATTCCGGCCCTGGTGGTGGCCCCAATCATGGTGAAGCGGGGCAGATCCAGCCTGATTGACCGGGCTCCGGGCCCCTTACCGATAATTATGTCGATGGCATAATCCTCCATGGCCGGGTACAGTATTTCCTCCACCGGCCTTGAGAGGCGGTGCACCTCGTCGATAAAAAGAACATCTCCCGCCTCAAGATTTGTCAGTAATGCCGCCAGGTCTCCGGGCCTTTCTATGGCAGGACCCGATGTCACCCGTATGCTAACCCCCATCTCATTGGCGATTATATTGGCCAGGGTGGTTTTGCCCAGCCCTGGCGGGCCGTACAAAAGCACATGGTCAAGGGGCTCCCCTCTCTCTCTGGCGGCCTGGATGAATATCTGTATCGTTTCCTTCACCTTTTGCTGCCCTATGTATTCAGACAGCCTGCGGGGCCTCAAGCTCCCCTCGGTTTCCGAGTCTTCGGATCGCAACTGGGGGGATATCACCCTTTTCACCGTGTTACTGTCCATAATATAACCGCCCTTGATAATAACTTACCTGATATTATTTTCCGTCAGAATTCATTAAGTCCGGCTTATATTATTCTGGCTCCTGGCTCCTGGATTCTGTCTCCTGACAGCTAGTATACTATCTGCCCGGCCTTAGGTCGGCCAGGTGCCTTAAGGCCTGCCGTACCAGATCGGCTGTGACGGCGCCGGCTCCCATTTCGGCAGCCGCCCTGTCCACCGCCTGGGACGCCTGGGACATCCCGTAACCCAGGGATAACAGCGCTTCCACAGCGTCCCCGGCTCCTTCTCCCTGCCTTAATGTCACAGCCCCGCTCCCGGAGGGGTGGTCTTCGGCCTTCAGTTTATCTTTCAGCTCCAGTACAATCCTCTGGGCAATTTTTTTTCCTATGCCCGGGGCACGGGTAATAAGCCCAATATTTTCATCCTTCACCGCCAGCACAAGGTTACCGGGGGTGATTACCGACAGCAGGCTCAGTGCTCCCCTTGGGCCCACCCCGTTGACATTGAGCAGAAGGCAAAAAACATTAAGCGCCTCCACGGTGTCAAAACCGAAAAGGCTTATGCCGTCCTCCCGCACGACCATATAGGTGTGCAGCAGCACGTCCTGTCCGGTGGAAGGCAGCCCGGGGATAGCGGAAAGGGGCACATGGACCTGGTATCCCACCCCGCCGACATCTACAATTACGGCGTCTTCCCTTACGGAGTAAAGCTTTCCCCTGAGAAAGGCGATCATCTTCGCAGCGCCTCCGTTCCGGACCATCTGAAGGCGTGGCACATAGCCACTGCCAGCGCGTCGGCCACATCGTCGGGACTGGGCTTGCTGTCAAGATTAAGAAGCGTCTTGACCATAAACTGCACCTGCTCCTTAGCCGCCCTCCCGTTCCCCACCACGGCCTGCTTTACCTGCAGCGGGGTATACTCAAACACCGGCAGTCCGGACTGAATCGCCGCCAGCATGGCCACCCCCCTGGCATGGCCCACCGCAAGGGCCGTTTTGGCATTTTTGTTGAAAAAAAGCTGCTCAATGGCGAAATGGTCGGGGCTATACCCGTTTATGACGCCATTAAGGCTTTGATAAAGCACCCCCAGGCGGCCCGCCAGGTCCATGTCCGGGCTTGTCCTTACACAGCCGTACTGGAGTACACTAAACCTGTTCCCGCAGAACCCGACGACACCGTAACCGGTTATGGCCGTTCCCGGATCGACTCCCAATATTATCAACCGGCAACCTCCGTTGTGTTAGTCAGTTGAATAAAAGCCTCTAAAACCTAAAAAAAATGAACTGTATTATCCCAAGCGCTATAAAAATTCTGGTAAGCGGGCCAAATATCCTCCCTGCCAAAACCAGAATTACGACTATATGCCGAAAAGCGCTATACCGTCAATAATCACTCAATCTCCCGTCTTACTCTGAAAGCTCGTCCAGGTTTTCGAGCGCGCTGTTAAGGGCGGTTTCATCAATAAACTCCAGCTCACCGCGCAGGGCGGACTTTTCTTCCGGCGAAAGCCTGTCGAATTCCCGGGCCTTTTGAAGCTTTTCACTGAGCCCCCGGGGCAGCATTTCTATTCTTTTGCTTTCTTCCACCCTCAGAAGCTTTTTGTCGAATCCCAGAGGCCCCTGGTACACCGCCAGCCTGCCGTTTTGAACACCGAGGTGCCGGTACCGGCTGTGCAGGCTGCAGAATTCATCAACTGTTTTCCTAAGTACCACCAGTTTTTCATTTTTTAAATCCACCGACCAGCCTTCGCTTTCAGTATATTTACCGCGCAGGTCCTTTAAGCTCCTGCCAACAATCCCCCCCGGGGCCTGCCCCTGGAAAGACAGTTCCACGTCACCGCACAGGTAACTGTTTTCCTTTTTCAGCACGGCCCCGGGCGCCACCACCTTGCCCCCGACATCGCCAAAAACCGGCAGCAAAGGCCACACAGCCGGGCCCGCGATAAAAACCGCCCCCAAAAACACGGCCGCAGCCACCGCCACGGTTATTACCATCCCTGTCACGAAATAACTGATTCTTGTAAACATTTCAACGCCCCCGCCAATTGTTTCAACACTTATTATTGCCATTTTTGCAGGTGTTAAAACACCGGCGGGCGCTCCCGGCTGAGACCGGGCTAAGAGTTGGACAGCATAAAAACGAGGTGAAGCACAACACCTCACCCCGCAAATCAGCCGCTAGTCCATCTCAAAATTGGTATAAATCTCGTTCACATCATCCAGGTCCTCCAGTGAGTCCATCAGCTTCAGCATCATTTCCGCCTGGGCCCCCTGTATTTTAACCGTGGTCTTCGGTATCATCGAAACCTGGGCTTCCGGGAGTTTAAACCCCTTTTCAGAGATGACGTCCCTCACAGCCTCGAAGTTTTCCGGGTCCGTTATTATTTCATACACATCATCATCTTCGGACTTCATATCCTCGGCCCCGGCGTCGAGGGCTGCCAGCACAAGGTCGTCCTCGTCCGCCCCCGGGCCCTTTTCCACCATGATGACCCCTTTTTTCTCAAACATCCAGGAAACGCACCCGCTCTCACCAAGGTTGCCCCCATATTTTGAAAACAGGTGCCTTATCTCTCCGGCGGTCCGGTTGCGGTTGTCCGTCATAGCCTCCAGCATCACTGCCACACCGCCCGGGCCGTATCCCTCGTAGACTATTTCCTCGTAGCTTCCGCCTCCAAGCTCCCCGGTGCCCTTCATTATGGCCCTCTGTATGTTTTCGTTGGGGATGTTGGCCTCCTTGGCCTTGGTTATGGCGTTTTTAAGCCTGAGGTTGTTTTCGGGGTCGCCTCCCCCGGCCTTGGCAGCCATAATTATCTCTTTGCCCAGCTGGGTGAATATCCTTCCCCTGACGGCATCCACCTTGGCCTTTTTCCTCTTTATAGTTGACCATTTGGAGTGTCCCGACATACAAATGCCTCCTTCCAACCACCGCAAATATTTTAACATAAAGAAAAAAAAGCGCAAAGGCTACATTTAGCTCCTCCAGAACTTGGAGCTCATTATCACCAGCAGTGTGTACAGCTCAAGCCTTCCGACAATCATGCACAGTGAAAGAACAGCCTTTGCCGCCGTGGGAAGAGAGTAATAATTGGACATCGGGCCCACAATGCCAAAGCCCGGCCCCACGTTGCCAAGGGTGGCGGCCACCGCTGAAATGGAGCTTACCAGGTCGACTCCGAAAGAAGAAACAACCAGCACCGAAGCCCCGAAGATAATAAAATACAGGAAGAAGAACGTCTGCACGTTGTCCGCCACATCCTGGGGGATTATATCCTTGCCTACGCGCAGTGGAATAACCGCCTGGGGGTGAAGTAATTTGGTAATCTGGCGGGAGATGCCCTTGAACATAATGAGTATCCTCGAAACCTTGATGGAGCCCCCGGTGGACCCGGCGCACCCTCCTATAAACATCAGGATCAGCAGCACCATCTTGCTGAAAGACGGCCACTGGTCAAAATCGGCGGAAGCATAGCCTGTGGTGGTAATGATTGATGAAACCTGGAAAATGGAGTACCTGGCGGCCTGCCCGGCTTCGTAGTTCATATTCAATACCAGGTCGATGGTGATAAATGCCGTTGCCGCCAGTATTATGCCAATATAAAGCCGCGCCTCGGGATCCCTCAGGGTGGGCCTGAAGTTGCCCCTCATGCTGTAGTAGTGCAGTGCGAAGTTCATACCGCAGATGACCATAAAAAACACTATGATAATCTCGATTAAAAAGCTGTCATATGCGGCTATGCTGGCGCCTTTGCTGGAGAATCCCCCGGTGGCGACGGTGCCGAAGGTATGGATGAATGAGTCGAACAAATCCATTCCGGCCAGCGTTAATAGTATGATCTCGGCTGCTGTAATCAAGAGGTATATTTTGTACAGCTCTCTCGATGTCTGGGCTATCCTGGGCAGCACCTTGCTTTTTGTGGGGCCGGGAACCTCGGCCTTGAACATCTGCAGTCCCGCTATCTTCAGTGACGGTATAAGCGCCACGGTCAGCACGATGATACCCATGCCGCCCAGCCAGTGTGTCAGGCTGCGCCAGAGCAGCATGCCATGGGACAGTATCTCCACGTCGGTTATAACCGAGGCCCCGGTGGTGGTAAAGCCGGACATGGTCTCAAAGTACGCGTCCACCGGGTTTGGCAGCACACCTGTCAACATATACGGCAAAGATCCGAACCCGGCCAGTATAATCCAGCCGAAGGCGGCAACGGCAAAGCCCTCCCGGTACCCCACGTTGCCCTGGGCCCCGGTGCCCAGCGCCGTCATCAGCCCCCCCGCCAGAAGGGTTATTATTATGCTGATAATAAAAGCCTGCCAGTCTTTTTCGGAAAAATAAAATGTCATCAAAAGAGACGGGACCATGGCTGCCCCTTCGCAAAGCAGTATCAGTCCCAGTGCTTTTAATATAAGCTTTTTGTTCAACTGGCTAATCCTCCCGGCTGCAAAGAGCCTCAACAGTATGGACAACATGCCCCAGGGCAAAGACCACCAGTCGGTCATCGGCCTGTATCACATGGCTGCCCTCGGGAATGATTATCCTATTACCCCGGGATATGGCCCCTATGATAACCCCTTTCGGCAGACCCGAAGACGACAGGGACCTGCCGGCAATCTTGCTGCCCGGCTGTACGATGACCTCCAGGGCCTCGGCCTGCTCGTTCAGAAGCAGCACCAGCGACAGGAGCCTGCCTCCCCTGATAAATCTCATTATTTCACTGATGGTGATCAGCCGGGGGCTGATGGCGGCGTCAACGCCAAGCCGCTCCACCAGCGGGGCATAGCTGGGACGGCTGACCTTGGCGATCACCCTCTTGGCGCCCAGCTGCTTGACCAGGAGGGCAATGAGCAGGTTTTCCTCGTCAAATCCGGTTACCGCCACAAAGGCGTCGGTCTCGTGTATGCCCTCCCTTTTCAGGAGGTCCACGTCTGTGCCGTCCCCCTTCAGTATGAGGACGTCTGACAGCCTGTTGGCCAGTTCATGGCATCTTTCGGCATTCTGCTCGATAATTTTTACCCTCATGCCTCTTTTGCTGAGCTTTTCAGCCAGATAAAGGCCTATCCTGCCGCCCCCCAGTATTATCACGTTGTGTACTTTCTGTCTCTTTCTCTTGAACTTGAGGTACAACTTGTTGATTGAGTCATTGTTTCCCACCACGTAAATGGTGTCGCCGGACTTTATCTGGTCCCTGCCGCCGGGCACTATCATTTCCCCCTTGCGGGATATGCCCACGATAAGGGAGGACTTGGGAAGGTCAATGTCCTGTATCCTTTTACCGGCAAACTCAACATTGCACTCTTCAACCGCCAGCTCGGCCAGCTGCACCTTGCCGTTGGCAAAGTGTTCGGTGTGAATGGAGAGGTTCATGGTCAGCAGCCTTGATATTTCCGTGGAGGCGGCGTAGTCGGGGTTTATCACCAGGTCAATGCCCAGGTCCTCCTTGGATATAATCAGGTCCCTGACATAATCCGGGTCCCTGATCCTGGCGATGGTCCTGGCAACTCCCACCCTCTTTGCGGTCATGCAGGAAATCATGTTGATCTCGTCGCTGTCGGTAACAGCAACAAGCAGGTCGCTGTCAGACACCCCGATGTCTTTCAATAGCTGGGAGCTTGAGCCATTCCCCTTGACAGTGAGGACATCAAGCGTTTCATTGATCTTGGCCAGCTGCGACTCATTGCGGTCTATCACAACAATATCGTGGCCTTCCTCACTAAGCCTGTGAGCTATTTCAGTCCCAACCTTGCCGGCTCCTATGATTGTAATTATCATCGACGGCCTCTCCCGGCTCTTAAAAATATTATTCTCATGTAAAATTACATCACCGGGCCAAAACAATCAAGTTTTTTTTGACAGGTGTGCACACAAAAAAACTCTCCCCATAAAGAGGAGAGTTTTTTTTAGTGAGCCCGTAATGAACTACGCTACAGCCACTACGAATACCTGCATAGCCAACAATGACCTTTCGGCCATTATAGACCATTACGGCACCCGCAATGACCTTTGCTCGACTATTACGGCTACCTAGGAAGCCTGCAGCAATCTCTCGACTGCTGCAGACCTCGTATATCAACAAAGCTGAATATATCCGGCAACCGTAATAATCTTAGCTCGACCTATGCACATCCCTTGCGACCCTGTAATAATCTTTGGGACTATTACAAAGCCTGCCGGAACATACATAGATCTTCCCGCCGGCTAATACCGAGCCATTTGACCCGATATTAACCTTTGGCCGACCATTACAGAGCCTTTTTGACCCTGTAACAGTCTGGGCTCGGCCATTACGAACCCTACGCAATTATTATGGACCGAGCCCGGATCATTTATTCAGCGTTTTTGATATTATTTTTTTAGTCCTCAATCATCATAAGAAGCTTTTCATGGATGTGCAGGTTTAACTGGCGCATGACATTCCTTAATGTTTGGGGCTCGGTCAGAGAAAAGCCGTCCTCCCACCGCTCCAGAAGGTATGAAATGAACTCCATAAAACCGGTGGCCAGGGTCAGGGTGTACAACTCCCTGTATCTGTTGTTTTCCTTCGGCTGGCAGCCCGTCCCCAGGGACTCCTTGTGCGTCAGCTTGAAATTGCCCAGCCGGTGATCTTCCCTTGTCCAGGAAAGTATGCCATCAATGGCGTGGATCTCTTTTCCGCAAGTGTCACATGTAAAATTAGCCACCTTAAACCCTCCCTTAAAATACAACAAAATGGTACTACAAAAAATGCCGGCAGGGAAAAACAATTAATTTTTTATACTATACTTTTGCCACAGAAAACAAAATTCCTTCAATGAACGTTTTTTATAACCACCTCCACAGCTACGTGCCCAATGGCTGCCGATGACAAACTAAAAAACCAACACAAAAGGCACCTCACCGTATGCCGTTATGTGCTGGTTTACCTGAGGCCAAAGCCGCCGCTCAAGGCGCTCCCGCTTCATGTCCACCTTTGATTGTACTTCAATTATACAGTTTAACTGCAAAAATGGCAACACCGCGGCTTATTTCAGCTTTTTATTGAGATCGCACTCCAATATGAAAACCTCCAGCGCGTCGCCTGTCCGGATGCTTATATCGCCATGGCTGCTGACCACCCGGCAGCCCATAATGCTGGTTATCATCCCCTCAATTCTTTCCAGATATGTTTCCCGGAGTTCCTGGCGCATCTGTTTTACCAGGCTCCTTCCCCTCCGGGTAGCGGCCACATGCATTTCCTGTTTTGTAAGTATCCCCTTGGCTCGGACAATGACCATGTCCCTGAATATATAAGCCCTTGTCTCTTCGGGGCCCCTTCCGGTAAGCTCTCTCTGCAGCTTGATAAAGGTCTCGCAGATTTCTGACTCCAGTTGAGATAATAGCGACATAAAAACGTTCCTCTTTTCAATGCTGACCTTTAGCATAATTTTCTATATCTTAACAATACTCCCGCATGATAAAAATGTACAGTCTAACATGCCCCCCCGGCGAAAAAAAATTCACCCGGATATTCTCCGGGTGAAGTGAAATCTATTGATTTACTTGATGATGCTCTCCAGCTTCATGGCCAGTGACATGTCGCCTTTTATTTTGAGCTTTCCGCTCATAAAGGCCATCATTCCGTTCAGCTTTCCGTCCACAAGGTCTTTGAAGTCCGACGAGGCCATTGAAATAGTTATATTGGAGCTGTCTGCGGCGCCTTCACCAACGGTGGGTACGCCGTCGTCAAGCTGGAAGAAGAAATTCATGGGCTCATCCCCACCGATTTCAAACTGGAATACTCCGTTTACTCCCTTGTTTTTTGCCGCGTTGTTCTGGAGAACATTGGAAAGACCGGCCACTACTTCTTGCATGCTAGCCATATAATAACCTCCTTAGTATTAGTTCCGCCCGGCGGAATATATTTTAGTTCATAAAATATTTATTGGCAAAATATTCGACATGCCGTCAGGATTTCCTCCTGTCCCAAAAAGAAAAAAACATTAAAATATATTGTGGGCTCCATGCCAAAAACCTATGTGCGCCGGGCTGAAGCCGAGAAAGTCGGCGCTGACCAGGTGAAAGTTTATTCCCCAGCATTTGTCCGGCAGCCTGTACCGGCAGGCCCTTGAATGCAGGTGCCCGTACACCACTGTATCCACTCCGTATCTCTGAAAAAGATCAATAAAACCGCTGTGCTCGTTTTTTTCATTGGTTGGCATATAGTGCATCATGGCAATAATCCTTTCGGCTTTTCCACCGGCCTGCTTCAGGGACATTTCAAGCCTGATCAGCTCCCTTTGGTATATCTTCATGTCCTTTTCCCCGAAAAAGGCGCCGTTGGGGCAAAGCCAGCCCCTGGTTCCGCAGACTGCCAGCCCTTCAAAAAAAACACAGTCATTTTGTATAAGTCTCACGTTGGGGGGCATTTTTTTTCTTGCCCTGGAGACGCTTTGCCACCAGTAGTCATGGTTCCCCTGCACGGCCACTATATTTCCCGGAAGAAGGCTCAGATAGTGAATGTCGGGCCCGGCCTCCTCAAGCCGCATGGCCCAGGAGATGTCCCCGGGAAGCAGGACCAGGTCTTCCCGGGATATGGCGCCGGTCCAGTTTTCGTATATCCTGCGGGCGTGATCCTCCCAGCCCCGGTCTATCTCCCACATGGGCTTGTGCTCGGGGACATCCCACCTGACGGTGTCGGGGTCGGAGCAAAAAGACAGATGAAGGTCACTGATGGCATATATATTCATTACAAGGATCCTTTCTGCGTTTTTTGCATGGCTGTTTAATGGGCATTTTAACCCTTACCGTGGATCATAAATCCACTTCTGATAAAATATTAATTGAAAAAGTGCTTCGTGCCGGAGGAATTGCCGGATGTCTGCCAGAAGTATTGTTACCGTGAGGTGAGCATTTTTGAATGAATACAAGCTGGTTATCGTGGTGGAAACCAAGGACCACGCGTATATCCGCATGTTCGTGAACAACTCTCTGGCCAATCCCGAGGGGCTCATCCGCTTGAAACACTCCGAACTTGACACCCTGTTCAGGGACCTGTTCAAAGCCTCCAGGGGAAAATGCATCAAGTGCCGGTGCCTGAGCCCTTAAACTTTTACCAAAGAGTTCTGTAAAAAAATATTTTTACCTCCCTTGGCTTTGCTCCCGAATTACATATTTGCCAACCCCGCATAAAGAATTAAAACTCCCGGGAAGTCGGGAGTTCGGGATAATTCTTTTGCTTATGGGCGCCGGATTCTATCCGTGTATCAGCGCCGGCAGGCAGCGGGTGCAGACCCACAGACTTTCCCCCCGGCTCCGGCAAGGCAGTATAAATCTGTCATCCTCACTGGCGCCGCACCTGTGGCACTTCTGGGGAATATAGGTGCGGGGGTTTTTCTCCAGGTGCCTGTGAACGGCCTCCTCGGAAAAGTCCTCGGTCTCCCTTTCTTCTATGGACAGCGCCCCTTCCGGGCACACCCCCAGGCAAAAGCCGGCGCCGTCACAAAGCTCATCCCTTATTACCCTGGCCTTTCCGTCCCTTATTTCAATGGCGCCCTCGGCGCAGGGGGACACGCACAGCCCGCATCCGGTACATCTTTCTTCATCTATTTTTACAATTTTACGTTTTCTTTTCATCACACAGCCCTCCGACTTGTTATTTGATAACATTATGGCCCATATAAGGCATAATATCTGTGAGTGCTGACGGAAAATTGTGTGATATTGCTCACATAAAAAGCGCCCTTGCAACCCAGGCCGCTGCAAATCCGGCAACAAAGCTGGCGGTCACATAGGCCGCCGCCACCGTTGCCTTTCCCTTTTCCAGCAGCTGCATAGTCTCATACTCCAGGGTTGAAAAAGTGGTGAAGGAACCCAAAAAGCCCACACTTATTCCCAGGGTGGCGTCTTTGCCCAGCGATCCGGACAATGCCGGATGAAAGGCCAGAAGGCCCAGCAGGAAGCTTCCAACCATATTTACCGTGAAAGTGCCCAAGGGAAAGCTGCCCCTCCATACTCTTCCTACACACCTGCCCAGAATATACCGGGCGGCGGCGCCAAGAAAACCCCCGGCACAAATATAAGTCAGGCTGATCAACAATCCATGCCCCCCCGTGCGCTTAATTTCTCCCCGAAAGACACTGAAATGCGGTTTCCCGCAAACCTTCCGGCATATGCCAGAAAAAGACCGGCAAAGAAGCTGGCGGCCAGGTAAACAAAGGACAGAAAAGGGTTTAAGTACGCCAGATTAACCATCTCTGCACTTACTGCCGAAAATGTGGTAAAGGACCCGGTAAATCCGGTGGAAACGGTCAGCACTAAAAAGGGCCTGTGGTAAAGATGCTTAATCGCCACTGTAAGAAAGAGGGCCAGGAAAAAGCTCCCCAGCATGTTTACGGCAAAGGTTCCCCATGGGAACAAAGATCCGGTATTTAAAGGCAGACATAAATAATACCTGGCCAGAGCCCCCAGCACTCCACCAAGGCCAACGCTTAAAACATTTTTCATCAGACAATTCCCCGCAGCTTTTTTAGTCTCGCAAATGTGACCGTGCACACCTTGCCCGCTTCTTAATAGAACACCACAGGGATGTAAAATTGTCAACCCACTACTCCCCCCTGATTATTGAGACCAGCCTTTCAACATCGGTGGTGGGCTCGTGGCAGCTGAAATTTTCGCAAATATATGCCGCCGGCATCCCGCCTATGGACCGGCGGCCTCTTATAAACGGGGCCAGTTGCTCTATTTCACCGGCTTCACCGTTGTCGGGGCGGAATATGAGAACGGTTTCCGGTAAAAACTCCCTGCGCACAGCCTCCGCCATCTTTTTAACCCCTTCGCTTCCAGCCTTTCCGGCAATAACTATCTCCCTGGATGGGGTAATGGAGGACTGGTAGGCAGTAAGGAAAAAGGAATGTGCCTTGGGGTATTCCGAAACCACGCCGGCAAAAGCTTTAAACTGTCGTTCCACCAGTTCGGTAAGTTCTTCCCGGCCGGTTATCCGGGCAAGGCGGAGGATGTTAAGAGCCGCCACCGAGTTGCCCGAGGGAACGGCCCCGTCATATACTTCCTTGGGCCTTGCTATAAGCTGCTCCGAGTCACTGCCGTAGAAGAAAAAGCCTCCCTTTTCAATGTCCCAGAACAGCTCAGTCATCTGTTCCAGCAGCATCAGAGCCCTCTTTAAATACTCCGGCTCCAGGGTGACTTCATACAGCTCCATGAGACCCCACTGCAAAAAGGCGTAGTCGTCTATATATCCCGGAAATGCAGCCTCCCCTTCCCTGTACCGGGCCAGCAGCCTGCCGTCGTCCCTCCTCATCCGGCGCCAAATAAAATCCGCCGCCTTCCGGGCCGCCGCGGCATGTGCCTTTTCTCCCGTCACGGCGGTGCTCCTGGCCAGGGAGGCTATCATCAGCCCGTTCCAGGAGGTTAGTATCTTGTCATCCTTGTATGGATGGACCCTCTTTTCCCTGTGCCGGAACAGTTTTTCCCGGGAAGCCTCCAGGCGGGCCCTTTCCTTGCCATCCTGAACTCCCGCATTGATCAGGTTTGGTATGCAGTGGCCCTCAAAGTTTCCTTTCTCTGTTATATCATAGATTTTACAGTAATGCTCTCCTTCCTCCGGCCCAAGCAGGCTTTTAACCCCGGCGGGGGTCCACACGTAAAATTTGCCCTCCTCCCCTTCCGAGTCGGCATCCTCGGCCGAATAAAAGCCTCCTTCTGGCGAGGTCATGTCCCTCAAAACATAGGTGAAGATCTCACCGGCCACCCTGCGGTAAAAGGGGTTCCCGGTAATCTGAAAGGTTTCGGTGAAAACCATTGAGATAAGGGCATTGTCATAGAGCATTTTTTCAAAATGCGGCACCAGCCATTTATTGTCTGTGGAATACCTGGAAAAGCCAAACCCAATGTGGTCGTAAATTCCTCCCGCGTGCATTGAAGTGAGCGTCTTTTCCACCATCTCCAGCGCCTTTTTAATGCCCGTCCTCTTCCAGTAACGCAAAAGAAACATGAGGTTGTGCGGGGCGGGAAACTTTGGAGACCCCCCAAAGCCCCCGTATCCGGGGTCAAAGCTCTTTTCCAGCTGCCGGCATGTTTTTTCCAGTACATCCGGAGTGAGATCCCCTTCCTCTCCCTGGAACTGGCCCTGCACCGCCCCTAAAATCCTTTCCCCGGCCTCGTCGATATCCTCCCGGCGGGTACGCCATTTTTCAGCTACCTGTTCCAGTATGTCGATAAGCCCGGCCCTTCCCCACTTTGACCTTTTGGGGAAATATGTCCCGGCGAAAAACGCCTTCTTGCCGGAGGTCATAATCACCGTCAGCGGCCATCCCCCCTGGCCGGTGAGCGCTTGGCAGACCGCCATGTATATGTGGTCTATGTCAGGACGCTCCTCCCGGTCCACCTTTATGGAAACGTAGTGCTTATTCAGGACATCTGCCACCTCCTGGTCCTCGAAGGACTCCCTCTCCATTACGTGACACCAGTGGCAGGTGGAATAACCTATGCTAAGAAATACCGGCTTGTCCTCCCTTTTGGCTTTTTCGAAAGCCTCCTCCCCCCAGGGATACCAGTCCACCGGGTTGTCTTTATGCTGAAGCAGGTAAGGGCTTTTTTCATTAGCGAGCCTATTGGCCATAAAAAAATAACCTCCCAAACCGTTTGAGGTTATTATCCCAAAAAGAACTTGCAAAAATATAAACAGGAGCTTACAAAATCTTTAAAACAGAAGCCCCCGGCGGAGGGCCGCCCTGCGGGGGGCCAGCACCGGGGCCTGCCGGGATAAGGTGGGCGTACTTTTTCTTGGCCTCCTGCCTTGCCTCCTCAACTTTATTCTTGCTTAAAAAGAATATAACAGGGATAGTCAAAAAAGCAATTATGGCGCTGACCAGAATGGCGTCCCCTATACCCTGGACCATGGACTGCTTCTGTATAAGCATGTAGAGATACCCGGCCCCGGCCTCCTCCTTTGCCGCGGGGCCGGCGGCCGATGCCGCCAGGGAGCCGGCCCTCTGATATGCCTCCACCGCTACCCAGTTGCCCCAGTTTGCACCTTCTGAAAGGCGGACAGCGTGTTGAGCCTGCCTGTCCAGCATGATATAGGTGATATAGGCTATGCCCAAAGAGGCTGAAATCTGCCTGAAGAGATTGTTAATGGCTGAGGCCCTTCCCACAAGCATGGGGGGAATGGTGTTCAGTCCGGCGGTGGAAAGGGGCATCATGCAAAGCCCCAGTCCGGACGCCCTCAGCATGAGCAGGGTCTGCAGGTCTCCGTAGCTGGTGTCCAGTGATATAAAGCTCAGATAATATGTAAACACACCGGCGATTATCATCCCCACTATACCCAGGGGGAGAGCGCCTATCTTATCGAACAGCCTGCCGCTGATGGGCATCATAAGCCCGGTGACCAGCGCCATGGGCATCATCAGAAGGCCGGTCTGCATAGGTGTGAGTCCCTGCAGGTTCTGGCAGTAGAGGGGCACCAGAAATATGGCCGCAAACATGGCTATTGACGTCATGCTCATGGCTATTATACTGGCGGTGAATACCTTGTTCGTAAAGAGCCTTAGGTCGAGCATCGGGTACGGTATGCGCAATTCCCACAGGCAGAAAAGTATAAGCAGAAAAAATGAAAGGGCGAACAGGGTTACTATATACTGTGAGGTCCAGCCTTCCCCCTGCCCCTCGCTTAAAGCCAGCAGCAGGGCGAACAGGCCGGTGCAGCACAGCAAGCACCCTATCAAGTCAAATTTAAGGTCCTTAACCAGCGGTGTTTCCTCGATAATAATGTAGGAAAGTATTACCGCCACTACACCTACCGGGATATTAATGGTAAAAATGAGGTTCCAGCTGTAATGGTCCACCAGATACCCGCCAAGTGTGGGCCCCACGGCTGGCGCCATAATGGCGCCAATGCCCCACATGCCCATAGCCATCCCTATTTTTTGCCTTGGCACCATTCTGAATATTATAGCCATGCTGAGAGGTATGAGCATCCCCCCGCCCAGGGCCTGTATCACCCTGAAAACAATTAGCGAGTCGTTGCTCCAGGCCACCCCGCAGAGAGCAGACCCCACCGTAAACGCGGCCAGTGAGTAAACGTATGATCTTTTGTAGCCGTATTTGTCACCCAAAAAACCGGTGATGGGAACCACTACCCCGGATGTGAGAAGATAGCCGGTCATCACCCACTGTATCTGGTCGGGCGAAACTCCGAATATGGCCATCAGCTTGGGCAGGGCGACATTGACAATACTGCCGTCCAGAATTGCCATGAACGCTCCCAGCACCAGCACAAACAGTCCCGCCCACGGAAAGGGCTGGTTGTTCACAACCAACCACCTGCCTACTTTATGTAAATTTTGACATATGCATTGGCGCCGTATGGAATCTGGTACCCTTTAAAATCATCAATGGCCACCCTCACCGGAATCCTCTGGACCACCTTTGTAAAATTACCGGATGTATTGGCTGAGGGCAGTATTGAAAATGTTGAAAGAGAAGCCTCTCCTATCCTGTCAACCCTGCCCGGGAGCACCTGGCCCGGTATGGCGTCAACCGCCACGTCCGCCTTTTGCCCCGGCCTTACCGGCTTTAGCTTTGTCTCCTCGATATTCACGGTGACATAAAGGCTGTA
Source organism: Bacillota bacterium (assembly GCA_049323915.1). Classification (GTDB taxonomy): domain Bacteria; phylum Bacillota; class Desulfotomaculia; order Desulfotomaculales; family Desulfocucumaceae; genus BRHc4a. The sequence goes on along the minus strand of JBMOPC010000058.1, from coordinate 43,043 downwards.
CGGGTCCATCATCATCACAACAGGCTGACCCGGCGCGGCCATCTCTCCGGCATTTCCTATCTTTTTGATAATAATTCCGTCCATGGGGGCCCTTATCACTGCCAGATCGGGGTTTGCCCCGGGCTGCAAGGCGGTATCGTCCAGCCTGGCTATGGCCTGGCCGGCCACAACCCTGTCCCCCTCCCCGGCGTACATGAGGATTATCTTCCCTGAAACCTGGGGGCTCACCCTGGCTATGGCGCCCTCCACCCTGGCGTCTTCTGTCTTGACGTAATAGGTGTTGTTGTACCAGTAATACGCGGTTATCCCCAATAAGGAGGCCACCATTACCGCCAGAATAATGTAAATATTTTTTTTCTTTGTCATGACGACTCACCCGAATTTCTTTATAAAGGTTGCACCGGCGCTACCGGCGTTTATCTCTTCCGGACGGACATTCCGTCCTCCAGTCTGGCACTGCTGTACACCACCAGCTCCTGCCCCTCGGAGAGGCCTTCTTTCACCACCGCGTACTTTTCGCTTGTTTTCTCAATCCCGACGGCGACACTTTTTACACGGCCGCTTTCGTACACATAGGCGTGATAAACCCCGCCGCCCTCCACCAGTGCGTTTTTGGGCACAACAAACCTTTTCAGCGCTGTCCCGTCGGTGTACACCCTGGCAAACATACCGGGTTTCACCAGCGGATCGCCCCCGGCCAGCAGGAATTTGACCAGATATCCCTTTGTGGTGGGATCGCTGGAGCTGGATATATTTTTGACCTCGCCCTCCAGCACTCTGTCCGCAGGGTCCACCTTTACGGCAACCTTTTGCCCCGCCTTCAGCCGGTTAACCCTGTTTTCGTCCACATAGGCCCTTACCATCACGCCGGCGGGGTCGGCCACCACGAATACAGGCTTGGAGGTGGAACACAGCTCTCCCGGGTTTATGTACCTGGCGGCAACCTCTCCGGATATGGGTGAGGCAATAACGCTGTTGGAGTAATTGGCCTCGGCTGTCTGCAGGGCCGCCCTGGCCTGGGCCAGTCTGTTGGGGGCGATTTTTTCCGCCTGCAGCTTCGCGGTTTCATAAGGAAGCGCGTACTGGTTGTCAAAGGATGACCTGGATAGTGCCCCGGTGTTATACAGTGATAACGCCCTCTCGTAGTTCTCACGGGCGGTCTCCAGGTCAAGCCCTGACTTTTCCACACCGGCCTCGGCGTCGCGCACCGCCGCTCTGGACTGCTCAAGCACACCCTCCAGGTCCGGCATGTCTATTCGCATCAAAAGCTGGCCGGCGCTGACGCGATGGCCCACGTCCACCAGCACTTCCTTTGCCTTGCCGCTAATTTTGGGAGTAATTGCAACCGAGTCCAAGGCCTCGGTTTTACCCGTGATATAATCTGATCCCGCAGCCGAACCCCTGACTTTTTCAGTAACCACCTCGGGCCCGGCAGCCCTGCCGGAACAGCCCTGCAGAAAAAAAAACAACACGATCAGCAACAGCGGAATTAATCGTGCGGCTCTCATACAGCTCCCCCTGTCTCCTTCTTCTCTGACATGAATGACAAAACTTTGCTGTATACATTATAAAGGGCTTCAAGGTCCTCCTCGGGCAGCCTGCCCAGCATCCCTTGCAAAATTTCCCTTCTCTTTGTAATGGTTTCCTCCAGTATCACTCCCCCGGGGCCGGTCAGTTCCAGCCAAACAAGCCTCCGGTCCTCCTCGGACCTCTTCCTGGCTATATAACCCATCTTCACCAGCCTGTCGGCCATAGAGGTTACGGCGCTTAAGGATACATCCATGTACTCGGCCATTTCCGACACTGTGGCCGGCCCGGCCCCCAGTCTTTTGAGCATAAAAAACTGGGCGTGGGTCAGATTAAGATCAGCGTTCTGGGATAACTTGGATGAAATATTTCTTGCCACCTCCAGAAACACTTCTTCAAGTTTTTTAAGTCTCTCTCTTTTTGCTTCTGTCAATTCCATGCCCGAAATATCACTTCCATTTGCAGCAATACATTTTGCAGCAATACATTTTGCAGCAATACATTTTGCAGCAATGCATTCTTAAGCTGATTAATCTTTTACATGATTAAGTATATTGACAAGCAACTGATATGTCAATACTTAGAAAAGACGGGTAAAAACCGAGGCGCCCTGCGGGGCGCCTCGGTCACAAATTAGTAGTTTTCACAGCGCAGCTCGAAGAATGCCTTGGGGTGGTCGCATACCGGGCACACATCCGGAGCTTCATTTCCGTTGTGAATGTGGCCGCAATTCCTGCACTTCCACTGTTCTTCCCGGTCCAGTTTGAACACAGTCCCCTTTTCGATGTTCTCCAAAAGCTTTTGGAATCTCTGGTCGTGTTCCTTTTCGATGGCGGCCAGCCCTTTGAATATGTCGGCTATTTGGCTGAAACCCTCTTCCCTGGCCACTTTTTCAAATTCGGCGTACATTGACGTCCACTCATAGTGCTCACCTTCGGCAGCCATTTTCAGGTTGGCCCGGGTGTCGCCTATACCGCCGATCTTCTTCAGCAAAAGCTTGGCATGCTCTTTTTCATTGTTTGCGGTTTCTTCAAAAATCTCGGCTATCTGCTGATAGCCCTCTTTCTTGGCCACCGAGGCAAAAAAGGTGTACTTGTTGCGTGCCTGGGACTCCCCTGCAAATGCAGCCTTAATGTTGGCCTCTGTCCTGCTTCCGCTAATATTCATGGAACCACCTCTCATTTCGAGACTAGTCAGGCTGTCCCGGACGCCCTTCCATAAATTCCAGGATTGCCTGCCAATTACAGTATTCCTCAATATTCTCTAAAACTATCTTAATTCCTTTTTTATCGCCCGGCTTAATATGCCTGGTGACCCTGGAGAGTTTTTCGACGGTGGTATATGTGTCGTAGTGCACCAGTATTACAGGGACCCCCTTCTCCTCGGCCCGGGACAGAACCTTTACATCCGGGTAAAGCCCTCCCGTCAGTATCAGCACTGAGGTGCTGGTTTCAAGGGCGGCAAGAGCCAGGTCGGCCCTGTCTCCGCCCAGAACCACAGCCTTGTCGGTGGAACGGCGCAGGAACCTCAGAGCCCCGTCCAGAGACATTGCCCCCACCATTATATCCTCCACCAGCAGGTTAAGCCTGTCGTGCACCGCCAGTATTTCCCCTCCCAGCTCCTTGTAAAACTCCTCCACTGTAGGGAAAGATATCTCATTGCGCTTGGGGATCACTCCCAGCGTTTTAAACCCGCGATCTTCCAATATGGGTGCAAATATACCCTTTGCCTTTGAAACCATGGGCCAGGGGATGTTGTTGAACAGGTTGCCCACCAGGGAAACATTTTTGGCCCGGAGGTACTCGTTGAAGAATAGGGCCTGGTCCACGCAGAAATCATTCTCAATTTTAATTGTAACCACGGCCCCGGCACCGGTATTCAGCGCCATGGAAACGTCGTCCAGCCCCCAGCTGTTGTAAATAAAAGGGAAAACTGCCCCGTCTATGATAACCATATCGGCTCCCCCGGAAACTCTCCGATAGGCCTGCATTATGGCTTCCACCGACTCCTTTTTCTTGCTCCATGAAAGATATGTCTGTCCGGCCCTGCAGGGCACAATGTCGGACATGGGGCTGTCCATGCCGAGAACTTCCTTCATCAGCACCGCGTCGTCATCCTCGGAGTCGCTGGCCCTGAGGGGCACTCCCACAGGCTTGAAATAGGCGACCTTTTTGCCCTCCTGCTGGAATTTGAGAGCAAGGCCAAGGGCTGTCATGGTTTTTCCACTGCCGGGGGAGCCCATAACGTATAAATTTTTCATATCTATTCACCTCACTAAACCGATATGGTTATTTTCACATCCAGGGCGGTTAAACCCTCTTCATAGGCAAAAACGGGATTTACGTCCACCTCGGTTATTTCCGGGAAGTCCATTACCAGGCGGGCAAGCCGTCCCACCGCATCAACCAGGGAGTTTATGTCCCTGGGCTTCTCTCCGCGATATCCCCTTAAAAGTGTATAGGCCTTGGTTTCCATTATCATTCTTTCTATTTCGTTCCTGGAAAGCCCTCTTGCCAGGCGGAAGGACACATCCTTTAGCAGGTTTACGTATATCCCGCCCAGGCCCACGCCAATCATGGGCCCGAACTGTACGTCCCTGGTCATGCCGATTATTATCTCGGTCCCCCTTGGCATCATCTTCTGCACCTCGACACCATAGATACCGGCGTGAGGCATGTAGCGCTGACAGTTTTCCACAATCTCCTGGAAACTGCTGTATACCTCCTCCGGGCTCCTGAGGCCCACCTTGACCCCGCCCACGTCAGTCTTGTGCAGTATTTTTGGAGACGCCACCTTGAGCACCACCGGGTATCCCATTTTTTCAGCCTCTTCCACCGCCTCCCCGGGGGAGCCGGCCAGGGCTATGGGTGCGGCCGCTATGCCGTAAGCCCTGGCCACCTCCGAGGCCTCGCTTCCCAGGAGCACCACCCGGTTATCCCTGAGAACATCATAAAATACCGCCTTTACGGCCCTCCTGTCTATGTCGCTGCAGCTGACTTCCTCTTCAATCCCGGAATTCTTGTACTGTCCGTATTTAACCATCTGGCTGATTGACGCGATAACCGGTTCGGGAAAGGTATAGCACGGTATGCCGGCATCATTCAGCATATCCCTGCCATCGGACATGGCGATGCCCCCTATATAAGCGCCGAAAAATACCTTGTCGGGGTATTTATCCTTCATTTCTATTATAGCCCCGGAGGTTTCCTCCGGTTTATTGGTGGCGGTGGGAACGCTGATTACCACCACACTGTCGGTATTTGGGTCGGCACACACCTTATCCAGCGCGAAGCGGTAACGGTCGGCCATTGCGTCTCCCAGCACATCCACCGGGTTGTATATTCCGGCCTCGGCCGGCAGCCCATCCCTTAAAGCGTCAAGTGTTTCCTTTTCAAAACGTGCCATGGTAAGATCCCTGATCTCAACATTGTCGGTGGTGATGATGCCGGGGCCCCCGGCATTGGTGATAATGGCCACCCTTGGGCCCTTTGGAACAGGGGACTTGGCAAAGGCCAGGGCCAGGTCGAAAAGCTCGGTCATGGTCCTGGCCCTGACTACGCCGCATTTGCTGAAGGCAATGTCATAGGCCAGGTCACTTCCCGCCAGGGCGCCGGTATGAGACGAGGCCGCCTGGGCTCCGGCCTGGCTGGTCCCCGATTTTAGAATAATCACCGGCTTTTTGCGGGTGGCCTTGCCGACCACATCCAGAAACCTTGAGCTGTTGGCAATGTCCTCAATATAACACATTATAACCCTGGTGTAGGGGTCGTTGGCGGCTTCCTCGACAAAGTCGGTCTCCGAAAGGTCGGCCTTGTTTCCCATGCTTACCACCTTGGAAAGCCCCAGCCCCACCGATTGGCTCCAGTCCAGTATGGCAATCATCATGGCGCCGCTCTGGGAGAAAAAGGCTATATCGCCCTTCAGAGGGAATCCCTTGGCAAAGGAAGTGTTTATTGGAACGTGGGTATCCATCATACCCGCACAGTTGGGGCCCATCATGCTCATTCCATATTGACGGCAAAGGGCCAGCAGGCTTTTCTCCATTTCCAGCCCCTCCCGGCCCACCTCTTTAAAACCGGCCGTGATAGTCACAATGTTTTTGACCCCGTTTTTGCCGCACTCACCTGCAACCTCCAGAACTCTGGCAGCAGGGACCACTATGACCGCCATTTCCACCTTTTCCGGCAAATCCGCCAGGGATGTGTAAGACATTAGCCCTTCGATCTCGCTCTCTCTGGGGTTAATGGGATAGATCCTTCCCCCGTAGCCGGAAGAAATCAGGTTTTTCACTATGGCGTTTCCTATTTTCCCGTCGGCCCGGGAAGCCCCGATTACCGCTACGGAGGCAGGACTGAAAAAATTATTGATCCTCATCTGCTCACCTCTTTACACCAGTGCACTTTTTTTAGATATGCAATATATTTTCAAAACATTGTTGTTCGCCGGGTTTATTTAATTATAATTGCGCCCTGACGGCCGGTAAATAGTATTTGCGGGGTTTGTGCGAAATAGTACAATTTTAAAAATACGGAGAATTAGAAATTCATTTATCTGTAAAAAATATATCTAAATCATTACCGGGGGTGTGCGCTTTGTCCTTTGAGATTCTTACGCGGGTGGACCGGGACCTGTCGGTGGACCCCAGCTACATCGTCAGGTACCAGGTGTTTGAAGACAACGTGTTTCTGGGTGACGGCGTGGTGCAGTATCACAGGGAGGCACAGCATAACGACTTTACAATACCCAAAACTATACGACGTATAAACGGAAAACCTCTCCCGGACGAGATCAGGGAGAGGATTTTCCAGAACATATACGAGGCTGTAAGGCCGTATGTGGCTGATCAGCGGTTTTGACCGCCCACTATCCGGGCCACTCTGGAATAGGGGTGGCCCTTGGCGTCCATCTGAAGGGTATTAAACCAGCCGAAGGGGGTCCGTATTGCCTCAAACCCCCTGCCGGTCAATATGTCCTTCACCCTGTCCATTATCCCGGGGGCAGCTTCCGGCGGGCCAAGACTGGCAAAAAGATGGGCGAAGGGATGCAGCACAATGGTCTTTACCTTAAGGTTTTTAGCATTCTTTTCCATCTCGGCGGCAGCGTCAAGGGCAACCCCCTCCGGGTTTTCCTCGTCCCCCGCCTCAACGCTTATCAGCGCCACTATAGCCTCTTCCACCCTAGTCTCCCGCGGATCGGGAGGCTCAACATATTTAGACCGCCCCTTTTCTGTGATTGTGCTGCAAAAGCTGTTTACATGGAACATTACAAACCTCAACTGAATCCCCCTCTGCTTTCCGGATTACTGCCTTCCTCCCACATCGCATTAACCGCAGCACATTCCGGCTGCCGGCCACACTTTTCTTTCCTGGTGCGGGGAACCCGGGGCAAGGCCCGGGGCCACAGATTCTTCAGGTCGGCGCCTTGAAGCGCCACCAGTACCTTTTCCCTTAAATCGGGATATTGATGGGAAAGGCCGGAAACCAGCTTTTTTATTTCCTCCCTTTTTGTAATTCCACTGGCCGGGCAGGGATTTTCTATAACGGGCACCTTTTCCAGCGCCGCCAGTTCCCTGACAGTCTCCTGTCCCAGATAAACCAGGGGCCTGATCATGTGCAGCCCGGTCCTGTCCATAAAAGTGTTGGGAGAAAATGTCCTTAGCTGGCCCGTATACACAAGGCTCATGAAGAAAGTATCCACAACATCGTCCAGGTGGTGGCCCAGGGCCACCTTATTGCACCCCAACCTAAGGGCCAGGTCGTTAATGGCCCCCCTTCTAAGTGTGGAGCAAAGGGCACAGGGATTTTTCTCGCTTCTCACGTCGAAAACTATCTGCCCAATATCGGTGGGCTGATGATGGAAGGGTACACCCAGCCTGCGGCAGTATTCTTCTATGGGAGCATATTCCATGCCGAACCCCAGGTCCAGGTAGACCCCGTAAATCTCATACTTTACCGGCGCTGTACGCCTGATGGCGTCCAGGGCGTACAGAAGAACACCGCTGTCCTTTCCCCCGGACATGCCCACCACTATCCGGTCACCGTCAGAGATCATTCTATAATCCACTATTGCCCTTTTTATTATGGCCAGGGCCCATTTCCTGTAGTCTTTCCTACCCATTTGACAACTCCCTGATTTAAATTTCTCGAAACCGCCGGGTCGCGGATATGCAACTATATATTCCCACAGGCAACCTCTTTTGACAAGCCAAATCAGATTTTGTCCTTCAATCCCGTATCAGATTAAGTATATTAAAAAATATCTTTAATGCACGTTTAAGAAGAACAATAAATGGTGACATAATAGCCACAAGGTATTATTATGATTTCAAAAGATTGTTCTTTTTTTGGAGGGGTATTATGCCAGGTGAAAAGCCGGATGTTTGTGAGATCTTTTGCTTTAACGAAGAAAAAGTTGAGAGGCTGCGACAAGAAATAAAGATCACGGAGGGGCTTGCCTCCATTTTCAAGGCGCTCTCCGATGACACCAGGCTTAAAATAGTTTATGCGCTGTCCCGGGAGGAGCTTTGCGTTTGCGATGTGGCCAGCATCATCGGCTCAACGGTGGCGGCGGCTTCCCACCACCTTCGTTTTCTCAAAAACACAGGCCTGGCCAGGCAGCGCAGGCAAGGCAAAATGATATTTTATTCATTGGATGATGAATGCGTCAGCACCATAATCAAAGCCGCACTTCTTCACTTCCGGCATAACAAATACTCTTAAGCTAATAAGGGCTTTCCCTTACTTCTCAGTCTTTACGCCCATTAACCTCATCCCGTTGAGTGTGACCAGGACCGTTGCTCCCATGTCGGCCAGTATGGCCAGCCAGAGGGTCAGCCAGCCCGGAAAAACCAGTAGCACCGCCGCCAATTTTATGCCCAGTGAGAAAGCGATGTTCTGCTTTATAACCCCCAGTGCGGCCCTGCTAAGACGGACGGCGAAGGGCAGCTTGGAAAGGTCGTCAGCCATCAGTACTACATCGGCGGTTTCCAAAGCGGTGTCCGTTCCGGCCCCGCCCATGGCGATTCCCACGTTGGCTGTGGCCAGTGCCGGCGCGTCATTTACCCCGTCCCCTATCATGGCAATCTTGCCGTATTTATGGCGCAGATCAATGACTGCGGACACTTTGTCCCGGGGCAGCAGATCAGCTATAAAATGATCCACGCAGACCTTTTTTGCTATGGCGCCGGCAGTGGCGGCATTATCCCCGGTGAGCATGACCGTTTTTTGTATTCCCGCCTCCTTCAGACCGCTTATGGCAATGGCCGCAGTTTCCCTGACAGTGTCGGCAACCGCCACCACGCCCGCGATTTCGCCGTCCAATCCCACCAGCATGGCGGTTTTTCCTTCGGACTGAAGCCTGGATACCGCCTTTTCCCATGACTGCAGGTCAAATGCCATATTGTCAAAAAGTTTGGGGCTGCCGATTAAAACCGTGCGTCCGTCGAATTTTGCCCTGGCGCCATTGCCCACAATGGCTTCAAAGTCATATACAGCCCCGGTTTCTATTCCTTTTTCCTTGGCTTTGCGGACAATGGCGGCAGCCAGTGGGTGTTCCGACATCTTTTCAACGCTGGCCGCTATCTTTAAGAGCTCCTGCTCCTCTATCCTTCCCCCGGCAGTTATAATGTCAGTGACTTCAGGGACGCCCCTGGTCAGTGTCCCGGTTTTGTCAAAGGCCACCGCCGCCAGTGAGCCGGCTTCCTCAAGATAAACGCCCCCCTTTATCAATACCCCGTTTCTGGCCGCGTTCCCTATGGCCGATACAATGGCCACGGGGGTGGAAACCACCAGGGCGCAGGGACATGCCACCACCAGCAGCGCAAGGCCCCTGTAAATCCACGGATTCCATGGCTCCCCCAGAATAACGGGCGGAAATATGGTTATTCCCGCAGCCAGGGCGATTACAGCCGGTGTATAGTACCTGGCGAATCTGTCGACAAAGGCCTGGGACGGAGCTCTCCGGGCCTGGGCCTCCTCAACCATGTTTATAATCCTAGCGATGGTGGTGTCATTGACCAGTTTGGTAACCTCCACCTCCAAAAACCCCTGCCGGTTCAGTGTGCCGGCAAAAACCCCGTCTCCCGGCATTTTTTCCACCGGTATGGATTCACCGGTAATGGCAGCCTGGTTGACGGCCGAGTTCCCTGATATAATCCTTCCGTCCATGGCGATTTTTTCACCGGGCCTTACCAAAAGCACATCACCCTGCTGTATTTCCTCCACCGGCAGGTCCATTTCCCGGCCGTTCCTGCGGATGGTTGCCACCTTTGGGGCTATTTCCATCAGTGAGCGGATCGACTGCCGGGCCCTGTCGAAAGTGTATGACTCAAGGGCCTCACTGACGGAAAACAAAAATGCCACCACAGCCCCCTCGCTCCACTCTCCAATAAGCGCGGCTCCGATCACCGCCACCGCCATCAGCACGTTCATGTTAAAGTCCAAACGGGTTAATGAGAGAAGGGCCTTGCGGGCCGTGGCAAACCCTCCCACCAGCATGGCTGCAAGGTAAAAAACAATTGAAATACTCTGCAGCTGCAGCAGAACTTCTGCAATCCAGCCCGCCGCCAGAAACAGTCCGGAGATGCCGCTAGTGACCGCCCGTCGGTTTTTTTCAAAAAAGGGAATTTCCTGCCGGGGGGTTGTGCCCTCCAGAGTGGCTGAAACACCGTGCTTTTTTGATTCTTTTACAATGCTTTCGGGATCAACATTTCCCAGTATGGTCAGTTTTGCGGACCCGAAATTCAACCGGCTTTCTTTCACCCCGGCCAGCTTTGACAAATCCCGCTCCAACTGAGCGGCACAATCTGCTCAGGTAAGTCCTTTCAGCCGAAAAACCATGGGATTGGCTGCAGCGCTTAAGTCAGACATAATATTTGCCTCCTCGACAGATCTATTTTCTCCGCAACCGTTAGAAAGATACTATTACATTCAATTTATCGTTTGAATATAATCTTATACCCCTTTCTCCCTCTGTCAATATGCCCGTGCATAAAAATAATCCTGGAGAATACCAGGATTATTTTTATTTATCCTTAGTGAAACTATTAAACTATCCGGCTGTGCCGGCGCGCGAACTAATACTGCAACACGTCATTCCCGGCAGGGGCGGTAATGCCGAAGTAGCGGTGAACATGCGGCCCCGGGCCGGCGAAAATTCCAGGGCCTGTCACAACGCTGTAGCTGTGCTCATGGCCATCATCAAAGGTGGTTGTTCCCGACAGGGTGTGAGTATGGGCGTCAACTCCCCCGAAAGCCGCGCTGGACACTCCCCCGTATCTGTGTATATGGCCGAAATCAAATGTCGTGACTCCGCCGTATCTGTGCGTATGCCCCGGGTTGACCGGTCCGGCTCCGTATCCCATATAAAGATCACACTTCCTTTTGTGTCATAATATGGCATATGGCCGCCAAATGTTACCACCTCCTGTACAGCTCAAAAATTCCACCAGGGAGGATTTGTACATTCAATGACGAAAATATCTTCATAAACAAAACGGAGTCGGTACACAATGCAATGGATAATCTCCCTGGCGATAAATGCGGCGGCCCTTCTTGCAGCCGACTGGACCCTTGACAGCATGCATATTTCCGGCATTTTTCCGGCCATTGCGGCGGCCCTGGTTATGGGTGTGGTCAACACGCTGATAAGGCCTTTTTTGCTGCTGTTGACCTTACCCCTCACCGCGCTTACCCTCGGTCTTTTTATATTTGTTGTCAACGCCGTTACCTTTGCGCTGACGGCCTTCCTTGTGCCCGGGTTCAATATATACAGTTTCGGCGGCGCATTCTGGGGGGCGATAATCACAAGCCTTGTCAGCTGGCTTTTAAACAGACTGATTTTTGAAGAAAGATAAATCTCCAGCACTGTCAATATATGCCTTTTGTGGTGCAAATTGAATTATTAATTAAGCTGCCGGCCGGGGATTATATTTTTCAAGGGAGTGGGAAAATGAAAAGGGATGAAAAAACCGTTACCAAAACACCTGTGACTGCCAAAAATGCCGGGAACGAGATTAAGTATCCGCCATCCAAGAAACCTCCCTTCCACGACCTTCCCGAAGACCCGGCAAGACCTCCACACAGCTGATAGTATCAGACAAAACCCACCGGTACGGTGGGTTTAATTATGATGTCCTGCAAATGCTTTATCCTTAATATAATTTATTAAATTATTTATCATATCTAAAGTTAATCATAAAGCCTCAAAAGGATATTTAACAATTTAGTAGAATTATCTCAAATATATTATATATCACGCAAGTATATGTTACTTATTTTGCCCAGGCCTGTAATGGCTGGCCTACAACTATTTTACAGCCATTTGTCGTTTTTTTACCGATAGACGTAAACAATGTCAACATTTTACCCGGGGGGTCTTGTATGAAAAGAGAATATTCGACAAAAACTCAGTTCTTGCCGGGTTTAAATGCTCCCAATGATGTTTGTCCTGAACTAAGAGGTTTACTTGCAATTCTGGAAAAACTCAGGGAGAGCGAAGAGTTGTACCGAGGCCTGGTTGAGCTGTCACCGGACGCCATAGCCGTACACAGCGAAGGCAGAATTGAGTTTATAAACAGGGTGGGAGCTGAAAAACTGGGCGCTACTTGCCCCGAAGAAATCATAGGAAAAAAGGCAATGGGTTTTATCCATCCCGAATACCGCAAAACGGTGAAAGAACGGTTTTTAAAAATGCAGGGAACAGGAAAAAGCGAGCTGTTTGCGGAGGAAAAGGTGTTAAGGCTGGACGGAACCGTGGTGGACATGGAAATAGCCGCCGCACCCCTGACTTTCAACGGCAAGCCGGCGATACAGGTGGTGGGGCGGGAGATAACCGATCATAAGCGGGCACTGAGAGAGCTGAACAAGCTCAACCAGTTTCTCAGTATAATCATCGACAGCACCAATGTGTGGCTGAATGCGCTTGACAATAACGCCAATGTGGTTACATGGAACAAGGCGGCAGAAATAATCAGCGGATACTCCGGGGGGGAAGTAATCGGCCACGGCAGGATATGGGAATGGCTCTATCCCAATGAAGAATACCGGAAACAGATTACAGACAAAGCAATGGCCGTTATCAGGAAGGGCGAGGTGGTGGAATACTTCGAAACCGTCATTCTAACCAAGAACAAGGAAAAAAAGACTTTCTCATGGCACTCGAAAAACCTGGTTGACGAAAGGGGGGCGGTGTTCGGGTCTGTAGCCCTGGGGCGCGACGTCACCGACCGGAAGAAGGCGGAAGATGCGCTTCATTTGTCCGAGGAACGCTACCGCTATCTTATCGAGCACTCCCGGGACGCCATATTCGTGGTTTCACCGGAAAAACGGTATGTCGACGTAAACCCGGCGGCGTGCCGCCTGCTCGGCTATGACCGGGACAGCCTGCTGCAAATGAGAATTGGGAATGTCCTGGCCTCCGAGTTTGCCAGTGTGGGTATAAGTATGTTCGAAGTATTGAAAAACCAGGGCCATGTTTTCGGGGAACTTACACTAAAGGACAACAATGGCAGGTACATTCCCGCAGAAATAAACGCCACCGCGCTCCCGGACGGAAACTACCTGGGGTCTGTCAGGGACATTTCCGAGCGCAAACAACTGGAAAGGAAGATGGCCCGGCTTGACCAGTTAAACCTTGTGGGGCAAATGGCCGCAGCCATAGGGCACGAGATAAGGAACCCGATGACCGCCGTGCGGGGCTTCCTGCAGATGATGAGGTCCAGGGTTGAATACCGTAAGGACGAACAGTATTTCGACCTGATGATCGAAGAACTGGACAGGGCCAACTCGATAATAACCGAGTTCCTGTCGGTGGTCAAAAACAAGCCGGTGATACTGGCGAAAAAAAACCTGAGCAGTATTGTTCAGTCGATCTACCAGCTTATTGCTGCCGATGCGCTGAATTCGGACAGGAACATTACCCTGGAAACCGGTGAAATCCCGGACCTGCAGCTGGATGAAAAAGAAATACGGCAGCTCATCCTGAACCTGGTGAGAAACGGGCTGGAGGCTATGTCACCCGGAGGTGTTGTGACCATAAAAACATTCACTGACGGTGATGAAGTGGTCTTATCGGTACAGGACCAGGGTAAGGGAATCGATGTGGGCATACTTGATAAAATAGGCACCCCCTTTCTCACCACCAAGGACAGCGGGACAGGCCTGGGGCTGGCCGTCTGCTACGGGATAGCGGCCCGGCACAGCGCCACAATAGACGTCATTACCGGCAGCACCGGAACCACTTTTTTTGTCCGCTTTAAATGCAAATAATGAAAATCACCCATAGCCACAGGATTCGAAAAAAAAATAAATAATCCCACCTGCCCAGGTGGGATTAACAGTGCCATCCAACTTCCAATTTTACCCTTCTACTTTGCCTTTTTCACCTATTTTAACGTTTATAACCAACTTTTTGGAACCCCGGTAGACCACCACTGTAACACTCTGTCCCGGCTTGGTTTTCTCGATCACCGAAGTCAGGTCATTGGAGGTGGCTATTTTATTCTGGTCTATTTCGGCAATGACGTCCCCCTGCACTATCCCGGCCAGGTCCGCCGGGCCTCCCTCCACCACCGCTGTCACCAGAACTCCTTCAGTCCTGGCCAGCCTGAAGTAGCCCGCGTTCTCCTTGTTCACCGTCTGGATATACACACCCATCCATGGGCGGGTGATTTTTCCCTGGTTTATCAGGGCGTCAAGCACCGGCTTCACCGTGCTGGTGGGTATGGCAAAACCTATACCCTGGGCCGAGGCGTTGACAGCGGTGTTGATGCCGACAACCTGGCCTTTGGTATTTAAAAGCGGCCCGCCGCTGTTGCCGGGGTTGATGGAGGCGTCGGTCTGCAGCAGGTTTTTGTAATTCCTGTCCTGCACCGAAACCGGGCGCCCCTTGGCGCTTATGACACCCACTGTAACCGTATGATCAAGCCCCTGGGGATTGCCTATGGCTATTGCCCACTCACCCACCCTTACCGCGTCGGAGTCGCCCAGCTCAATTGTGGGCAGATCACCTTCAGAGTTTATTTTGAGCACCGCCAGGTCCAGCTCGAAATCGGACCCCACAAGTTTAGCCGGCACCGGCTTATCTTTCCCGGTCATTTTAACCTCAATCCTGGTGGCCCCGCTTATAACATGCTCGTTGGTCAGTATATACCCGTCCTTGCTAATTATGAACCCCGACCCCATTCCCCTTGAAACCCTGGGCCCGGTGTCCATGGGTATTCTCCCGCCAAAAAACTCCCTGAAAAATGGATCGTTGAAAAAGGGGTCGAATGACCTGTTCCTGGATTCAACAGTGGTCTCGATCATGACCACCGCCGGACTGGCTTTCTCCACTATGTCCGGCATAAGGCTTGTCCCGGCCTGGTTAAAGGCGCTGCTGCCCAAAGGCTGAAGCGTGGCCGTGGTCTGCATGATGGGAAGCAGGTAAAAGGCTGCCCCCGTTACCATAACCCCGATGACAAAGGCGACAATAACAAAAACTGCGGCTCTGTTTTTCTCTTTTGCCGGATACAACAACATCAGCCTCCCTTCAGTCTGATTATAGTTTTACAACAAAAATTATAAATATAAAATTACAAATCTACAACTGATAAACGTTATAAAGTCAGATTTGGAAATAAATGTATATTTTCGGCACTATCAGCTCAGTGCAACCCTTTCCCCGCTGGCCGTAAAGTCCATTCCCTCGTTGGCCACCTCCCAGGCTATGTTGCGGACGTGCTCACTGATGCGCAGCAGTGCGTTGATCAGGTCCAGGTGAACGGCGCCCACTTCCTCGGAGTCGGCGTTTATGCGCAGCCTGTGTATGTGCAGCACTCTTAAGTGCCTTTCCATCTTTGTGATCGCGGGCTGGAGGCTGTACGCCTTTTGCGCCAGCTCCTGGTTGCTGGTGACGAAGGCGGTGTTGGTCATCTGCATCAGATCGCAAACCCTCTTGTGCATAATGGATATCTCATCCCAGCCCTCCTCCGAAAAGGTGCAGTGGCCGTCAATCTTGCACTGGGCCAGGTAGGTGACGTTCTTTTCTATAATGTCTCCTATGTGCTCCAGGTCGTTGACAATGTTGATAAGCCCCATGCACTTAAGGAACTCCTGCCTGGAGTGGGGCTGCCTCAGTACATTGGTAAGGTACTCACTTATCTCCTTGAACAGTATATCCACACGCTCTTCCTTTTTGGCCACCTGGTTTAGAAGCGACACGTCGTTTTTCTCGATCATCAGGGTAATATCCTTTGTCATATCGTATACATAGTCGAAGGTCCGGTTTATTTCCTTGGTGGCCAGCCCCAGGGCTATGGCCGGGGTGGTGATGAGCTTCATGTCAAGGTAGCGGGGCTTGAAAACCTCCCTGGCCTCCCTCTTTTCGGGCACTATCTTCATCAGCAGCGCGGAGAACTGCTTTATAAAGGGAATGAACAGAACGGCGATGGCAATATTGAAGAATGTGTGGGCGTTGGCCACCTGGTAACCCGGTGATGAGGTTATTCTTTCCAGCAGGGCTGCAAAAGGGCCTACAAAGGGTAAAAACAGTATTACTCCGGCCACCTTGAACAGCAGGTGGGCGGTGGCCACCCTCTGGGCTTCCCGGCTGGAACCAAGGCTTGAGAGCACCGCCGTGAAAGAGGTGCCAATATTTGCCCCGAAAAGAAGGTAAATGGCCGCATGAAGCCCAATCAGCCCCTGCATGCTCAATACCATTATGATACCTACCGAGGCGGCGCTGCTGTGAATCAAAAAGGTGAAAACCGCCGCCAGCAGCATTGCCAGGAGAGGAATGCCGCCCATCTTGGCCATCATCTCCGGGAACAGCGGGTTATCCCTCAGTGGATACATAACCTCGGACATAATCTTCAGTCCCAGAAACAGGAGTCCGAATCCCATCAGCACCTGTCCATAGCGCCGGTAACGCTCCCGGCTGGTGAAGAATATTATGGTCGCCCCCAGCCCCACTATGGGAAGAGCGATTTCGGTAACCTTAAGGGCGATAAGCTGCGCCGTCACCGTAGTGCCTATATCTGCTCCCAGTATTACCCCCAGGGTCTGCTTCAGCGTCATTATGCCGGCGCTGGTAAGGCCCACCAGTATAACCGTGGTGGCTGTGCTGCTCTGGAACAGTATGGTTATCGCCGCTCCCACCGCCAGTGCGCTGAACCGGTTGTGTGTAAGGGTGCTCATTATCGTCCTTAGCTTCGCCCCGGCGATTTTCTGCAGTCCCTCGCTAAGTATTTGCATGCCGTAGAGCAGCAGTCCCATACCTCCAACTAAACCGAGGACTACTGTGTACCACATTATCCCATCTTCTTCCGTCGGTTAATTATATTATGTCTATGTTTGTTTTTTAAAAATGATAAATTCGCTACGCCCGCTAAAAATCCTCTATTTTGTCACATGCGCCACGCCTCTCCCTACTCTGACCCGGCATCGCCTCCCCATGCCGTACCCCCGTACAGATAATCATTATTAATTATGGGGCAATCATGTTACAAAACTGTCAAAAAATATTAACAAAGCTATAAAAAAATGTCCTGTTGCTTTTAAAAAGGGGCTGCCGCCCCTCGGACGTAACGCGTTCTCACCCCGCAATTAAGGGGGAACTCCCCCTTCTTAACCCCCTCACAGGAAATTATCCACAGAATTGCTTTCAAGCATAATTTCCTGATCTCAAGCAAAAGGGGCCTCTTTTCCCGGCCCCTTTTGCGCTTAACCCTTCTGGTTGTAGTGCCCTGCATACTGTTTTCTCAGCTGGTGCTTTTTTACTTTTCCCGTGGTGGTCCGGGGCAGTTCCTCCGCAAATATGACCGACTTGGGCACCTGGAACCCTCCCAGTTCCTTCTTGCACCAGTCTATTACATCCTCTTCTGTGAGGCCGCTGCCCTTTCTGGGCACCACCACCGCCGTCACCGCTTCGGCCCAGTGCGGGTGGGGCAGGCCAATGACGGCGGCGGACTCCACCTTGGGGTTGGCCAGTATGGTGGCCTCCACCCTGATGGAGGGAACATTTTCTCCGCCGGTCTTGATCATGTCCTTTTTGCGGTCCACGAAGACAAGCATGCCGTCCTCGTCGTAGTAGCCCTGGTCGCCGGAGTGGTGCCACCCGAACTTCCTGGCCTGTTCGGTGGCCTCGGGGTCCTTGTGATACCCCTCCATGACACCGGGCCCCCTCCAGACAATCTCTCCCACCTGCCCCGGCGGCATGATACTGCCGTCGTCGTCCATCACCGCAGTGTCGTAGTTGGGTGATGACATGCCCCAGATATTGCCCTCCTTTTCCGGGTACCAGTCGGGGTTGAAATAGTTGGTGCCCGGGTAGGCCTCGGTCTGGCCGGTGGCAAGAATAAAGGTGGACTTTATACGCTTTCTGGCATCCTCCAGGGTCCGCCGGTCCATCGGCGTCATGGCATAAACGCATATTTTCAGGGTTGACAGGTCGTAGTCGTTTACAGAAGGATGGTCCAGCATGTAACGGTACATCATGGGCAGGGCAAAGAGCCAGGTTACCTTTTCGGCCTGTATTATCTTCATAAGCCCCTCCGGGTCGAAGCCCCGCATAATGATGGATTTGGAGCAGGCCAGAAGGGCTGTGGTCAGCAGTGTGTGCTGGGCGCAGTGGAAAATAGGCATCATGGTAGTAATAACGCCGTCCGAATCAACTCTTAGCTCGATGGTATTCTGGAGGGCGGTGATATACACATTCAGGTTGGAAATCAGGACCCCCTTGGGCATGGCGGTGGTGCCGCTGGTGTACATAATTTGCACTATGTCCCTGTCCTCTATGATTACGTCCTCAATCTCAGCCCCATCCGCCCCGGCTACAAGATCACTGAAGTCGATAAAGGGATGACCCGCCTGCTGTCCGGAAACCGGCAGGGAAATGAAGTGCTTTATATTGGGGATCTGGTCCAGGTACTTTCCGACAAAAGGGGTGAAGGCGTCGTCCACGATCAGGGCCTTGGCCTCGGAGTGGTTCAGGATGTAGGCCAGCTCCCGCGGATTAAGGCCCGGGTTTACCGGAACAAAAACAAATCCCCCCTTGACCAGGCCGTAAAGCGAGATTACATATTCGGTGGAATTGAGGCAGAGGGTGGCCACCCGGTCCCCCTTCCGCAGGCCCAAACCGCGGACTGCCCTGGCAAAGCGGCTGCATGCCTCATTTAACTGATTAAAGGTAAGGCTCATCCTCTCCCCGCCCCGGTACTCCACCACGGCCTCCTTTTGGGGCCTGCGCCCGGCCGAACGGCGCAGTATGTCTCCCACCGCCACCCTCTGGATAAGGTTTTGAGCCAGTTTAGATTCCATGTATAACTCCTCCTTATTTTTTTCAGATTTTTCTGAATGTTGACATTAAATTACAAGGATAGTCCAATCATCCAGACTATCCTTGCAGTCGTCCTCGCCACCCCAAAGGCTTATTGTGGGCTTTTGTTTATCGCGGCCTTAAGAATGGCGCTGTTGCATACCTCGTTGCGCTGGTTTTTGATTTCCTGTCTGACGGTGATTACGCCAAAAGCGCCCTTGTCATTTTTTTCAATCAGCTCTGCTTCCACCCTGATGGTGTCCCCGATAAAGGTGGGCGCTGTGAACCGCACCTTGTCCATGCCGTAAAAGGCCACCACCACGCCGGGCTTCATCGGCACAAGGCCCGTGGCCACGCTCATCACCAGCATCCCGTGGGCTATGCGCTGGCCGAACATGGTGCCGGCGGCAAACTCCTTATCGGTATGAATAGGATACCAGTCCCCGCTGAAGGCGGCAAAATTGACTATGTCGGCCTCGGTGATGGTGCGCCCCCTGGAGACCGCACGCATCCCCACCTCCAGCTCTTCGAAATACTTATCCAGCACCTTAAAACCCCCCGATTCCATTTTTCCAATCACCTAATCATTCTGTCGGCGATAATCTCCTTCATAATCTCGGTGGTCCCGCCGCCGATGGTGCCTATCCTGGCATCCCGCCAGTAGCGCTGGACGGGGTATTCCATCATATACCCGTAGCCGCCGTGAATCTGCACCGCCTCATCGGCTACCCGGCAGGCCACCACCTCGCAGGCGTATATCTTGGCCATGGCCACAGCCGCAAGCGCATCCTCCCCGGCAACAAACAGCGACAGGGCATGGTAAGTCAGGCAGCGGGCCGTCTCGATCAGAGACGCCATGTCAGCAATCTTGTGCCTGGTCACCTGAAATTTGGCCAGAGGCCTGCCGAACTGGACCCTCTGGTGGGCGTAGTTGATGGCCTCCTCCATGGCCAACTGGGCGCCCGACACCGCCCCCAGGGCCATAACCAGCCTTTCCCAGGCGAAGTTCTGCATTATGTAGTAGAAGCCGGCGTTTTCCTCGCCCACCAGGTTTACCTTAGGCACCGGGCAGTCCTCAAAGATCAGCTCGCCGGTGTCCGACGCATTCCACCCCAGCTTGTCAAGTTTCTTGGCCAGGCTGAAGCCCGGCGTTCCCTTTTCTATGACCAAAAGGCTAATGCCCCTGCGGCCTGCCTCCGGGCTGGTCTTGACGGCGGTGACCACGTAGTCCGCCCGCACGCCGTTGGTGATGAATATCTTTCTGCCGTTGACCACGTAGTGGTCCCCGGCGTCCCGGGCCGTGGCCTGTATGGATGACACATCCGACCCGGCGTTGGGCTCGGTTATTCCCAGGGCCCCTATTTTCTCGCCGCTGATGGTGGGTGTGAGAAACCTCTTTTTCAGGTCCTGGCTGCCGAACCTGTAAACCTGCGGCCCGGCTATGCCTATGCTGGCCCCGAGGCCGGCCTGCACCCCGCCCGAACCGCAGCGGGCCAACTCTTCAATAAATACAGCCCCCGCCAGGTAGTCCTCGCCGCTGCCGCCGTACTCCTCGGGATAAGTAAGCCCCAGAAACCCCAGTTCACCGGCCCTGTTGAAGATCTCCCTGGGAAACTCCCCCTTTTCCTCCCACTCCTCGACGTGGGGCTTGATCTCCTTTTCCACCCAGCTGCGCACGCTTTTGCGCAGCATTTCGTGCTCCTCCTGGAACAGCCAGTGGGCCATAATCAATCCTCCTTATCCTGACAGTATATCCCGTCAGAATACAGAAGACAGGAGCCAGAATTCAGAATTATCAGGGCACTTCATATATGCGACTCTCAAATCTGCCCAAAGGCCCTGTCTTTTCTTCTGAATTCTGAATTCTGGATTCTGAATTCCGACCGGAAATTAGAGCCCTAAAGCTTTTGCAATTACTTCCTTCATGATCTCGTCGGTTCCCCCGCCAATCCGGTTCAGCCTGGAATCGCGCCACGACCGCTGCACGTCGTACTCCATCATGTAGCCGTACCCGCCGTGTATCTGCAACGCTGTATCTGCCACCCGGTGGCTCACCTGGGCCCCCACCAGCTTGGCCATGGAGATCTCCTTCACCGGGTATTCCCCGGCGGCAAATTTCCTGGCGGTGGAATAGACCAGCTGCCTGGCGGCCTCGATTTCGGTGGCCATCTCGGCCAGCTTGTGGGCGATGACCTGGAACTTGACCAGCGGCCTTCCGAACTGGGTGCGCTGGCGGGCATACTCCAGGGCCTTCTCAAAGGTCTTCTGGGCCCCGGCCACCGC
This sequence comes from Bacillota bacterium, assembly GCA_049323915.1. GTDB lineage: Bacteria > Bacillota > Desulfotomaculia > Desulfotomaculales > Desulfocucumaceae > BRHc4a. The sequence goes on along the minus strand of JBMOPC010000058.1, from coordinate 21,941 downwards.
CCCGGCGGCCCCGATCAGGCGCTCCCCCTGCAGCTCCCACATGATCTGGTGGAATCCCCTGTTCTCCACCCCCAGGAGATTCTCCGCCGGCACCCGGCAGTCCTCAAACAAAAGCTCCGCCGTGTCCGAGGACCGCATGCCCACCTTTTCAAGCTTCCTGGTCACCGTGAAGCCGGGAGTGCCCTTATCCACCAGGAAAAGCGAGACCCCGTTGTACCCCAGGTCCGGGTTGGTCTTGGCCACCAGGGTGATGAAATCCGCCCTGACCCCGTTGGTGATGAATATCTTCCGGCCGTTAATGACCCAGTGGCCGCCGTCCCGCACCGCCCTGGTCTCAATGGATGCCACGTCCGACCCTGCGTTGGGCTCGGTGATGCCCAGGCAGGCCACTTTTTCGCCCCGGAGGGCCGGCATCAGGTATTTTTTTATCTGTTCCCCTGTGCCGAACTGCATGATGGGCGGCGTGGCCATATCGGTCTGCACCGCCACCGCCATGGGCAGTCCGCCTACGCCGCAGCGGGCCATCTCCTCCGCCACGACGATGCCCATAAAGTAATCTCCGCCGGCGCCGCCATACTTCTCGGGATACCGCAGCGACAGGAAGCCCAGCTCCCCCATGCGCGGGAAAACCCAGTCGGCAAAATACCCCTCCCTTTCCCACTCCTCCACGTGGGGGGCGATTTCGGTCTCCACAAACTTTCTGATGGTCCTTCGCACCGCCTGGTGCTCCCCGGTGAATACAGAATATTTCAACGGTAATCCTCCTTCCCTATAGGTAATAAGTTCCCACACGCATCAGGTGGGTGAAGTGCCGTGCCTTTTGGCCCTGGGCGGCAGCTTTTCATTTTTGTTTGCGGTTATCTGAAGGGCCTCTATAATTTTTTTCCTGGTCTCCCCAGGTTCGATCACCTCATCCACCACCTGGGCGGTCCAGCTTTTGGCCACCTCGAACACATCCAGCTTTTCCCTCGCCCTGTTCAGGTATCCCGAGTAGGCGTCCTCTTCTATGCCTTTACCATATACCTTTCTGTAATCCGCCTCGGAAGATTCCACGGCAAACCTGGCAATGGGCCAGGCATAGCAGAGGTCTACCCCCATCCCCTTTACCCCGCCCATAATTATGCTTCCGGCGTCGCCGTAGGCTTCCCTTATCACAACACTGACCTTTGGAATGGTGGCGGTGGCGTAAACATCCAGTATTTTGCCGCCATGCCTTAAAAGCCCCAGGGCTTCCTGATCCTCACCCGGCACGAAAGGCGGCGTGTCCACCAGGGTAACCAGCGGTATGTTGTAGGCATCCAGCACCTCAAGAAAGCGGTAATACTTGTCGCAGGAATCAATCTCAAGAATACTTCCCGGCTCACCGGGATTGTTGGCCACCAGCCCCACTACCTCCCCGTTGAAACGGCAGAAGCAGGTAATCAGATTTTTGGCGTACTCTTTTTTGATCTCGTAATAATGGCCATCGTCAGCCAGAAGTTTAATGACGTCGTGCATGTCATACCCGAGGTTATAGTCATCGGGAACTATGCCGGCCAGTTTTTCCACAAGCCGGCAGGGGCCGTCGGACGTCTCCCTGCGGGGCGGCTTCTCCCGCCAGCTGGAAGGGAGGTAGCTGAGCAAGGCCCGGGCGCTGAGTATGGTTTCCCGGTCGTTGTCGCCCACCACGTCGCAGGTGCCGCTGTATATCATGTGGTAGTCGGCGCCGCCCACATCATTCCCGATCCTTTCCGAGGTGGCCGCCTCCACCATCCGCGGGCCGCCCAGCCACAGGTTTCCCGTGCCCCTGCTCATCAAAAGAAAGTCGCAAAGTGTGGGCGCATACGCCTGCCCGGCAATACAGGGCCCCATCAGCACGTTGATCTGGGGAATCAGTCCGGAGTAGCGCGATTCCAGGGCAAAATACCAGTCAACGCCCGCCGAAGGCACGTCCTGGAAACCCAGCCTGCCCCCCGAAGAGTCCAGCAGCCAGACCATGGGGATGCCCCAGCTGGCGGCCATGTCAAGAAGCTTGGCGCACTTCATCAGGTGCTGGGTTCCTATTGACCCGCCGTACACAGTAAAATCGCTGGCATAAACAGCCACCGGCCGGCCGTCCACCTTACCAGTTCCGATAACCGCACCGTCGCACGGGGCGTCTGATTTTTTGCCGTCAATACGCCTGCCGGTGGTTTGCACGCACGAACCAAGCTCGGAAAAGGTGCCTGGGTCCATGAGGCATTCTATTCTCTCCCGGGCCGTCATTTTGCCCCTGGAGCGCTGCCTTTCGACGGCCTCGGGCCCGCCGCCGGTTAAATTTTTCCGCCTTATGTCTTTTAGCCTTTGTATTGCTTCATCCATTACCCTGCCCACCATTTTCCACCTCCTACGCCGGCTTTATCGAACGTTTCCTCTCGGGAATCTCCTCGTACTTGTTCTCGGCCGCCTTTATGGCACTGACTATTTTGGGCCTCGTATCCCTGGGATCGATAATTTCATGCACCGTATAATACGTGGTCCAGTGTTTGCCCATCTGAAACACGCTGAACATTTCTTTCAAAATATTTAAATAAAAATCGAAAACTTCTTGGTAATTCCCTCTCTCCCTGGCCTCGGCCAGCTCTTTGTTAAATACGGCATGCACCACTGTCTCCGGGCCGGTGGGGGCAAATTCCATGGTCGGCCAGCCGTAGATGAAATCCGGAAACATCCTTGAGCAGCCCATGACAATGTTTCCCCCTCCGTAGGAGCGCCTCAGAACCACGGTAATCTTGGGGCAGGTAAGGTTTGCGTAATTATGCAGCAATTTCGCCCCGTGCCGGATTACACCCAGCTTCTCCCACTTGTCACCGGGCACAAAGGCGGTGGTATCCACCAGGGTGACCAGAGGGATGTTAAAAGCATCCAGTATATTCATAAAGCGGTCGTATTTATCCGAGGAATCGGGCTCGAAAATGCCGCTCAGCTCTTCAGGGTTGCTGGCCACAATACCGGCCACCCTGCCTCCGAACCGGGCAAAGCCGGTAACCAGGTGCGGCGCATATTCTTCCTTGAGTTCGAAAAACACCCCGTCATCAACAATTTTTTCGATAACTTCATGAATATCGTAAGTAAATTTGGGATTATCCGGCAAAACGTACGGCAGGTCTTCCTCCCTTCTTGAAGGGTCGTCGCCGGTCCCGGCATGAGGCGGCTTCTCCCAGCAGTTCTGGGGAAGGTAGCCAAGCAGGGTCCTGGCCATTTCAATGGCCTCCTCATCGCTGTCGGCAATCAGATCGCACTGCCCGCTTTTCACCATGTGGAACTGCGCCGACCCTGCGCCGGAAGATTCAACCTTGCCGCCCAGCCACAGGAAAGAGGTATTCCTGTTCATGATAAGAAAGTCGGATAAAACCTGCAGGTAGGCCGTCAGGCCGGTACAGGGCCCCATGAGCAGGCTGATCTTCGGAATAATGCCTGAATAAAGACAGTAATGCCTGATCAGCTGGGCAATGCCGTTGAATCCCACATCGCCGTTTTTCATGCTCAGCCTTTCCCCCGCCGAGTCGAATATTCCAATTAGCGGCACTTTCAACCGGCCGGCCATTTTTACCAGGTCCACCAGCTTCCATGCGGCCTGGTCGCCTAAAGATCCCGACATTACCGTAAAATCCAGGGCATAAAGCATGACCTGCCAGCCGTTCACCCTGGCCAGGCCCATAACGATCCCGTCCCCGGGGCTCAATCTGGATTTCCCGTCAAAGGGCGGCCGGGTATCCCTGACCGCGGAGCCGATTTCTTCGAAGCTGCCGGGGTCGGCCAGGCGGTCTATCCTCTCCCGGGCCGTGAGCTTGCCCAGCCGCCGCTGCACGGCGGCGCAATCTTCCCCTCCCCCGTTCAGGTTTTCCTCGCGAAGCTGGCTGAGTTTTTTCAGGTAACCATCCATCCATTTACCCATGGCATACCCCTCTTTTCAATCTTCGTCCTCTTCCTCGGGGATGAACTTTTTGACAAATCCCGTATCAAAATATCCTTCTTCGAACAATTTGTCCGCCAGTATTTTCCTGTGCAGCGGAATGGTCGTTTTGACAGGTTCTATTACAAACTCCTGTAAAGCCCGGGACATAACACTTATAGCCGATTTTCTGTCCGGCCCCCAGGCTATGAGTTTGGCCAGCAGCGAATCGTAATAGGGCGGAATTTCATATCCCTGGTATACGTGGGTATCCAGCCTTACGCCGTAACCTCCGGGAGGGCGGTAGCACCCTATTGTGCCCGGTGAGGGCAAAAACGAATTTTCCGGGTCTTCCGCGTTTATCCTGCACTCTATCGCCCAGCCCTTTTTATGCGCCGAAGAATAATCGTAAGCCAGATGCTCGCCCATGGACAGCCTGATTTGTTCCTTCACCAGATCGATTCCCGTAACCATCTCGGTTACCGGGTGTTCCACCTGGATTCGCGAGTTTATTTCCATGAAATAAAAGTTTTTCTTTTCATCCAGGATAAATTCAACGGTTCCGGCGTTGAAATAGTCTATCGAACCGGCCACCTTCAGGGCCGCCCCGCCCATCTTTTCCCGCAGCTCGTCGTCCAGCGCGGGGGAGGGAGATTCCTCCAGCAGCTTCTGATACCTTCTCTGTACGGAGCATTCACGCTCTCCCAGGTGGACAATCCTGCCGGATTTGTCGCCCAGTATTTGAAACTCTATATGCCTGGGATTTTGCAGGTATTTTTCAATGTAAAGGGTGTCGTCCCCGAAGGCCGCCCCTGCTTCGGCCCTGGCGATGGAAAATTCCTCTTTAAGCTCTCCCGGATCAAGGCAGACGCGCATGCCGCGCCCGCCCCCCCCGGCGCTGGCCTTGATGATTACCGGGTAACCGATTTCACCGGCTGTGGCCAGCGCCTCATCCCGCGAAACAACTCCCCGCATGCTCCCGGGGATTACCGGAACGCCGGCAGCGGCCGCCCTTTCTTTGGCTGCCAGCTTATTTCCCGCCAGGTGGATGCTTTCCGGCTTCGGGCCGATGAAAACAAGGCCCTCCTCTTTGCACCTGGCGGCGAACTTTTCATTTTCGGCCAGGTAGCCGTAGCCCGGGTGGATTGCCTGGGAGTCAGTTTCCCTGGCCGCCCGGAGTATTTTCTCCATGTTCAAATATGTGTCCGCCGGCCTAAAACCGGCCAGGCACACCCCTTCATCGGCCATGGCGGTGTGCAGGCCCTGCCGGTCCGCTTCTGAACAGACGGCCACTGTTTTTAGTCCGAGGTCCCGGCAGGCCCTGATTATGCGCACCGCAATTTCTCCCCTGTTGGCTACCAATACTTTCTTAAACATATTCAAACATTCCTTATTCAGTTTCAGTTAATTCACTTCCAGAATCATCAGCACCCCGTTGTCGGCCACAGGCTCTTCATTTTTGGCCACGATTTCGACTACCTTTCCATCAGCGGGAGATTTAATCTTTTGGAAAACCTTCATAGTTTCCAAAAGGCACAGAACCTGTTTCTTTTTTACCGTATCGCCCACTTCCACGTAAGGCGGGTCTTCCGGCGAAGGCTTGCGGTAGAACACGCCCGCTATGGGAGCCCTTACTTCCAGTCTTTTTGAACTTTCTGCCATTCCTTAAATTCACCCCTGCCTTAAAAAAGTTAATCGGTTTCTATATACATGCGGAGCAGGTTTGCCCCGAAACATTTGCCAAGGTTGTCGCTGCGCATGGACCGGGAGGCGCCCCCGTTCAGCGCCCCTCTCAGAACAAAGTTAAAGGCGTTTATATTGGGAACCTCGTAGCGGACCACATCGCCCTCCACCAGGCCCTTGAAGTGATCCTTCACCCGCTCGGCGGTAACGTGTTTTTTAAGCAGCTGGTAGTCCTCGTCCCGGTAGGGAAAGATGCCTATATTCACCGTGTTGCCCTTGTCTCCCGACCTGGCGTGGGCCAGTTCCAGTAAAAGAACCCTGGGCATTTCAGTCCACCTCCCTGATGTCTATCCCGACCTGCTTCTCCACCTCTTCCCTGGGCACCAGGGAAGACCACAGGCCGATCAGTTCCCGGGGCCTGGGCATGCCTCCGCCGGCTCCGCCGCCGGCCGTGGGCGGCCCGTTCAGCGCCAGGGGCGGCAGCAGCCGGGGCATCCTGGCCGCGTCCGGCTTGTTCCGGGTACGCACCGCAATCCTTAAGCCCACTTCGTTTAGGTCCTCGCCGTCGCCCCAGGCCAGGGGCCCGGAAAGGGAGTTGAAGCCTATGTATTCCGTCAGCATCTCTTCAAAACCCAGCCCCAGGGCGGCAAACTGTTTCCTTATGATCTCTTCGGCCTTGCGGGCTTTTTTCATGGCGTGAGGCCAGGAATACCTGACCACCGCCTCGCCCATCCAGCCGTCGCTGTAGCCGATGGAGACCTTCAGTGTTTCCGGCCGGGGCTTGCCCCTCATGCCTGTAATCCTGACCCGGTCGGGACCTTCCTGTTCCAGCCGGCAGGAGGTGAAATCGGCCACCACATCCGGGGTGAAGTAAGCGGTGGGGTCGTGAACCTCGTACAGCATCTGCTCCTTCACCGTCCCCAGGTCAACCCGCCCGCCGGTCCCCTCGGGCTTGGTCAGCACGGCGTCGCCGTTTTCATATACCTCGGCCACAGGGTAGCCTATCCTTTCCATGGCCGGAATGTTCCACCAGTCGCCGCTAAAATTGCCCCCGGTGCTCTGGGCGGAGCACTCCATCAGGTGGCCCAGGAGGATTCCGGCAGCCAGGCGGTCCCAGTCATCCCACCGCCACCCCAGCTCGTACACCATGGGCGCCAGGAACTGGGCCGGGTCCGAGGTGCGGCCGGCAATAACGACATCGGCCCCCATCTCAAGGGCATCCACCATGGGCTTTGCCCCCAGGTAGGCGTTGGCGAACAGTATCCTGTCCTCGATGCCTGAAATATCGCCCCCGCTCTCCAGGTCGGAAAAATCAATGCCCATTGAACGGAGTTCCCCGATCCTGGGCAGTATGTCATCACCGGTAATGACGGCTATTTTTAATCCCTTCAGCCCCATCCTGCGGGCAAGATCATATACCATCCGCCCCGCCCCGGCCGGGTTGATTCCCCCGGCGTTGGTCAGTATTTTTATACCTCTCTCCCGGCAGGGCGCCAGCAGCAGGTTGAAGAACAGGTCCTCCACGTATCCCTTGGCCGGATCCTTCTGTCTGGCCTTTTGCAGAATAGCCAGGGTCAGCTCGGCCAGGGCGTCACCGGCAAGGTATTTGACATTGCCCGACTGCACAACGTCCAGTGCCGGAAAGGGAGAGTCTCCCCAGAAACCCTGCCCCGCCCCGATGCGAATACTCTTCAATTGAGCACACCCCCTACTGCCCTTTCCACTCCGGGGTCCTTTTCTGGATAAAAGCCGCGGCCCCTTCCCTCAGGTCCTGGCTCATAAAATCGATGACCCGCAGAGTGTTTAGAAAGTCCATAGCCTTGTTGATTTCCATGTCCATGGAGGTGCTGTAGGCGTCAAGGCCCAGCCTTAAGACCAGGGGACTTCTGCCCGCTATATCGGAGGCCAGGCTCAATGCTTCCCCCAGGAGATCCTCCCTCCGGGACACCCCGCAGACCAGCCCCATCTCCATTGCCTCTGCCGCGCCCACATTGCGTCCCGTCAGCGCCATTTCCAGTGCCTTACGGGGTCCGACCGCCCTTGCCAGCAGGGGGAAGATCACAAACGGAAACATTCCCACCTTTATCTCGGGGGTGCCGAAGACAGTGTTTTCTCCGGCCACCGCCAGGTGGCACATGGCCGCAAGTCCGCAGCCCCCTCCCATGGCGTGGCCGTTTACAGCGGCAATTATGGGCTTTTTTATCCTGAGCCCCATTTTGAACAGTTCCGTGGATGAGGCGCCCTCCAGGTGCAAAGACGGAGCGCTGTTTGAGGCCATCCGGGCGAAGTCCTCCAGGTCCGCCCCCGCGCAAAAGGCCTCCCCCCTTCCGGTCAGCACCACCGCTCCGGTCCCCTGGTCGGAATTGGCCTCATTCAGGGCTGAAATAAGCTCCCGGGTCATTTTTTCACTCAGAGCGTTCCTTTTTTCCGGCCGGTTCATAAACACTACCTTTACCCGCCCGTGCTGCTCAACCTCCACCTGTTCATAGGCCATTTCATTTCCCTCCTTCATTTCAGCGCTATACATTTGCGAAGATTAAAATTCTTTACGTACATAATTTGAACGATGGGTTATATTTATACTAAACGCATTATAATATATTTGATGCGGGAAACAAATACCTAAGAATCCCACCGGTCAAAACAGCTCTTTATATGGCCAAAAAAGGTAACTGAGTGGTACAATATTGACCGGCGGGTAAAAACAGTTGCCGCAGATCTTGGTTGAAGGCCGGAACAAATAATCTTTTTTTGCTGATCAGCTTAAAAACGACAGGATCTTAACAATATCCGGATAATATACTTGGAAAAGGGGGATAAACATGAGCTTCAGAGAGGAAAGGGCAGCAGAAAGAAGGATGAACATACTCAAGGCTGCGGCCAAGCTTTTTAGCGAAAAGGGCTACCACGACGCCACCCTTGAGGAAATAGCCCGGGAATTAAAATACACCAAGGGGAGTATATATTATTACATCAGCAGCAAGCAGGACCTGCTTTTCCAGTGCCATGATCTGGCCATGAACCTGCTGCTGGAAAACATCGACAGGATAAAGGACTCGGACCTTCCGCCGGACCTGAAGCTGAAAGAGGTGATCAAGGGGCATATAGAAACCCTCATGAGCGAATTCAACTTAATCACCGTAACCCTTGGAAACGATTACGAGCTTGAGGAGAAATACTCCGAAATAATAATAGCCAAGAGGGATCAATACGAGAAATACATTTCAGGGATTATCAGAGACGGGATGGACAGGGGAATTTTCAGGGATGTCCCGGTAAAAGTGGTCATCAACCTTATTATGGGAGCCGCCAACTGGATAGGACGCTGGTACTCCGGGGAAGGGTCAATGTCACTGCAGGAAATAGGCCAATTTTATGCGGATTACCTCGTGGCACCGTTAAAACCATGAATTTCCCCCGTATTAGCCCCAAAATCGGCCCCGTTAAATCCAAAACCGCCTTTTACAACACCATACGGCCATGCTATAATTGAAATCCAAATAGTTAAACAGTCAGTGATGCAGTATCCTAGTCGGAAAATCTTTTACGAAGGCGGGGCTAAAAATCCGCCAAGGGCACATCGATGAAGTTCCTGGTGCTGGCTTTCGACGCCATCGGGGGCTGGTGCTGGGAGTTAAGGATCCAGGGCTAAATACAAAGGCATGTATGATGTCCCTGCTTCCGTGGAGACCCGGGTTCCAGGTGAACAAAAAAAGCTTGGGCCCGGGGTGTGAACCTGCATGTGGTAGACGCTGCGTGCAGTGTAGCCCGCCTTGAAGTGGCTGCGGGGGATGGATGGGTGTTAAAGCCCCTTGAAACCGTAGGTGCAAAAGAGGCTAGTAAAAGGTGCAACCGCCAAGGAAAACTTCTAGGCTGTCCATCACCAGGATGGGGCAGGCCGGGGATTGCAGTGCGGACTCAGTGGCAATCCGGTCCCGGGCGTAAAGCCCGGAGAGGTTTTAAAGGGAAACCGCCCGTGCGGCAACGGCGGGCAACCTTCTGGGAAATCCTACCGGACCTTAAGCCGCAACATTTACCTGGCCCTGCTATCACTGAAAGACTTAAGCAACCCATAAGGGTTGCTTGTTCATTTTATTCTGTTTGGAATAAATAAACTTGTAATGGGCAAGGGTAATTGGTAATATAATTCATGGGCACAAAAATGTGCACAAAGGAGAAAGCTATGAATTTCATCCGTATCGGAGACAAGGTTTTAAGTCCCGACCGGATCCACCGTACGGTTGACCACATACTGCTGCTCCGCCAGGAAGGCATGTCACAGCAGGAAGTGGCCGACCGGCTGGGAGTGGACCGGACCCTGATCTCCCGGCTGGAAAGCCTGGGGGAAATTCGCAAGGGGCCGCAGCTGGCCCTTATCGGTTTTCCGGTGGCGAACGCAAAGGAATTGACCGAGGTGGCCAGGGCCGGAGGTGTGGACTTTATACTGCTCATGAATGAAAAAGAACGGTGGCGGTTTGTGGAGGAAAAAAACGGCGCCGAGCTTATAAACCAGTTCATGAACCTGATCTCACAGGTTAAAACTTACGACGCCGTTATTTTCATAGGGTCCGACATGCGTATAAAACTGATGGAGGCCATACTGGGGCCAAAGGTCATAAGCTGGGAGATAGGCATTTCCCCCATCAAGGAGGACCGCTGGGTCAATCCCGATCAGCTCAGGCAGCTTATATCCCAGCTCAAGAACACAGGCTAGGTTCTACCGGACCTTTTACGCTATATACATTCCGCAAGGCCATCCAATACTAAACAGGCAAGCAATAAGCAAAGAGGTATCATCTCATGCATAATTTTACCAAACATGTAAATCCCCACCTAGGCGATCTGCTGGAGCAGGTCCGTATGGACAAGGTGTTCACCCGGGGAGAAGGCCATTATCTGTATGACTCCGGGGGCAGAAGCTACCTGGACTTCATCGCCGCTTACGGAGCTTTGCCCTTTGGCTACAATCCCCCCGAAATCTGGGAGGCCCTGGAAGAAGTCCGCTCTCTGGCGCAGCCCAGCTTCATACAGCCCTCGGCACTGGAGGCCGCCGGCGATCTGGCCCGGCGCCTTACCGAACTGGCGCCGGGGGATATGCGTTACGTCACCTTTACCAACAGCGGCGCCGAAGCGGTGGAGGCCGCAATTAAAATGGCCCGGTCGGCCACGGGGAGAATGGGAATACTGAGCGCCTCCAACAGCTTCCACGGAAAAACACTGGGCGCGCTGTCGGCCACCGGAAGGGAATACTACCAGTCCCCCTTCGGGGCCCCGGTGGCAGGCTTCAAAACAATACCTTATGGTGATATTGAGGCGCTGAAAGAGGAACTGGAGGACGGCGGGCCAGAATACGCCGCCCTGATACTGGAGCCGATACAGGGCGAGGGAGGGATCGTGGTCCCTCCCCCCGGCTACCTCTTGGACGCAAGGGAATTGTGCCGCAAGTACGGGCTGCTCTTTATACTGGACGAGATACAGACCGGGCTGGGCCGCACGGGAAGCCTTTTCGCCTGCCAGGACGAAGGCGCCGCCCCGGACATACTGCTTCTGGCCAAGGCCCTGGGCGGGGGGCTTTACCCCATAGGGGCGTGTCTTTCCACCGCCGCCGCATATACCAGGGATTTCGGCGAGCGCCATTCATCCACCTTTGCCGCCAATACACTGGGCTGCCGGGTGGGGCTGAAGGTCTTGGATATGCTGGCCAAAAACAATATGGCCCTTGTACGCCAGGTGCGGTCCAACGGCGAACGCCTGATACTGGCCCTCAGGGAGCTTCAGGGGCGATACCCCAGGGTGCTGAAGGGGGTGAGGGGGCGCGGGTACATGCTGGGCCTGGAGTTTGAAATGACCAGGTCGGACTTTCCGTCCTGCTTCTTAAGCGTTCTCTCGGAGCAGGGCAACCTGACGCCGCTGATTTCAAGCTACCTGCTCAACTCCGAGGGGCTGAGGGTTGCTCCCACACTAAACGGCAACAGGGTGATACGTATTGAGCCCTCGCTCACCATAACCTGGGAGGAATGCGAGGCAGCTCTAAAATCACTGGAAAGAGTAATGTCAATACTGGATTCCGGAAACACACTGGAAATACTTAGGCCTATACTGGACCTGGATGAAAAAACAGTATACTCGGCGCCAGGGGTGGTTAAACACACCTGGGACCGCTACCGGCCGTCACAAGACCCCAGGGAGGGACGTTTCGCCTTTCTTATACACCCTCTGGACCTTTATAACTATTACCAGTTCGACCCAAGCCTGAAGGCGCTTCCCGCCGACAAGCTGCAGCAGATGGCCGACCTGGGAAGCACAATACTGGAACCCTTCGTAATCGGCAGGACCACGGTTATATCCAAGGCCGGCTACCGGGCGTACGGAGATTTTATAACGCTCCCGCACACCGCCAGGGAAATGCTCGAAATGAAGCCCGAAGAAATATTGAATCAGCTGGAAAAAGCCATGGAGCTGGCGCTGCAGCGGGGAGCAAGGCTGGTGGGGCTGGGAGCCTACACCTCGGTGGTTTCCCGCAGCGGCACCTTGCTCCAGGGGAAATTCCTGCCGCTGACCACAGGCAACAGCTATACCGTGGTGGCAGGAGCAGAGGCCATAAAACTGGCCGCCCGCCGGTTTTTAATGGACCTCGGGCAGTGCTCCGCCGCGGTAATCGGGGCCACAGGATCAATAGGGCGGACCCTGGCCATACTGATGTCGGAGGAAATGCACCGGATAATACTGGTGGGCAACTCCCGCCACCCCCAGGCCAGTTCCCGCCGTCTGCGCAGGGTGGGCGCCGAAATCTGCTCTCACCTGGCCAGGCAGCTTGGGTCCGGGTGGAGCCCGCCCTCACCGTCCAGCCTGGGTGCACGGCTTATGCAGATGGATCTACCCGCCCCGGACCAGCCGCAGGAAGACTGGTTTCCGGTGGTGGAAAACCTGGAAAAGGAAGGCCATCTGATAGTAACCACCGAACTGAGTCAAGCCCTCCCCCAGGCCCAGGTGGTCATAACGGCCACCAGCAGCGTGGACGACCTGATCAACCCCATGTGGGTGGCCCCGGGGGCGATAATATGCGATATATCCAAACCATCCAACGTTCGCCCGGCGCTTCGCCAGGTACGCCCCGACGTGCTGGTGATAGACGGGGGGGTGGTGGCGGTGCCCGGCCGGCCGTCCCTGGGGTGGGACTTCGGGTTCGATCAGGGCCTGGCCTACGCCTGCATGGCGGAAACAATGATGCTGGCCCTTGAGCACCACTACACCGACATGAGCCTGGGGCCAAACCTGTCCCTCGACAACATGATTTATTTGAGAAACCTTGCGGAAAAGCACGGCTTCGAACTGGCTCAGCTCAGAAGCTTCGACCTGCCCCTTTCCGGGGAGGACTGGCGTCAGGTGGCCGAGGCCAGGTCCACTAACACGAACCCCCTCAAACTGGGTTCTATAAGTTAATACATAGACGTAAGGTCCTTACCCCGCACTGAAGCAAGGGGGCACACCCCCTGAAACCCCGTGTACAGGAAATTATCCACGGGCTCTTTTTGGAGCATTAATTTCCCATATCTTTAAAAGAGCCTGGCCTATACACAAGGCCGGGCTCTTACAATTCCGTAAATATTAAAAAACAAAGCCGCCCCAGCTTATACTTCCATTTTCATGAAAATTTCCACCACCCTGGGGTCAAAATGCTTCCCGGCCTGATCACGCATAAATTCCCTCACTTTCTCTTCAGGCCAGGCGGGGCGGTAGGGGCGCTCCGACCTTAGCGCGTCCCATACGTCCACCACTGCGAAAATACGCGCGGACAGAGGAATCTGCTCACCCTTCAGCCTGCGCGGGTAGCCTGTGCCGTCCCACTTTTCATGATGGCACAAAGGGATGTCCAGTGCCGGGTGAAGATGTTCGATTGGTGAGAGCATCTCAAAGGCAAACAAAGGGTGTTGGCGCATGATTTCCCACTCTTTATCCGTTAAGGGCCCCGGCTTCAGCAGAACATGGTCCGGGACACCCATCTTGCCTATGTCGTGAAGCAGAGCTCCCCGGCGTATATGTACCAGTTTAGCCTCATCTATTCCCATGGCGCGGGCCAGGCGTACTGTCATCTCGGTGACGCGCTGGCTGTGCCCCTCGGTCTCTTTGTCCCGGAGGTCCATGGCGTACGACAACCCTTCAATGGTTGCGTCATAGGCCTGGGTAAGTTCAACGTTGGACCGCTGCATGCCGTCGAAAAGCGCGGCATTTTCAATGGCGATTGCCGCCTGACCGGCCAGGGTCTCCAAAAATTCCAACCAATCCGGGTCGGGGTCCGGCGGAGCCCGGTGGAAGATTTCCAGCACGCCTTTAACCTGCCCCTTGGCGATTAGCGGCACACCATAGTAGGATATGAAGTCTTCACCCTCCAGCAGAGGATCTCGCAATAAGAAAGACCCTTCCTCAAGCAGGTTGGGAATGCTGATGATACGTCTTTCAAATACTGCACGGCCGGCGTAGCCCTTGCCGGGACGCAGCCGGCACCTCTCGATGGCCCTGGACCGGAATCCCCGCCCGGCGGCGTACTCCAGGTTTTGGGTATGCGGATTGATCAATAGTATGCCGGCGGCGTCTATGCTCAGTTGGGTTGTCACCTGATCCAAGACCACGTTAAAGGTGACGCGCAGGTCCAGGCTGGCGGTGATAGCCATGTCTATTTTACGCAGGGCCTGTATTTGCTGGATGCGGCGCCGGGCCTCCTTATACAGCCTTGCGTTCTCAAGGGCGGCCCGCTTGCGCTCGGTAATGTCCCGTGCAATAGACAACATAACATTTTTATCATTCAGCGTAAAAACATGGGAGCTAATCTCAACCGGTATTTTCACACCCATCTTGGAGACATGACTCATCTCGAAGGTAACACGGCCTTTTTCCAGCAACTCCTGTGCTATTAGCGGTATTTTATCCAAATATTCCGGGGCGTCAATGTCCCCGGGGGACATCGCAAGCAGCTCATCCCTGCCATAACCCAGCCTTCGGCAGGCAATGTCGTTTACCTCAATAAACTGTCCCGGCATTCCATGCTCTGTAATTTCATGCAAAAATATAGCGTCATTTGCGTTGTGGAACAACTGGCGGAATTTTCTCTCGCTGTCCTGGAGCGCCTCTTCAGACATTTTGCGTCCGGCAATTTCATTTTCCAAATCCCTTTTGGCGGCTTCCAGCTGGGTGGTACGCTGTTCCAGCGCACCGGCCATTTTATCAAAGGAGTAGGCCAGTTTACCGAACTCTCCCTGATCGTAAGACAGTCCGGTACGAGCCCCCAGGTCGCCGTCCGCCAGACGCCGGGCCACTTCCAGAAGAGTGTTCACCCGGCGAAGGAAGAACAGGTTGCCGCCCACCCAGGCCGTAACCACCACCATGGCAGTGACCAGCCCCAGTCCGGCCATATTGCGGGCCAGCTGCCGGTTGGCGTCCGCAGTGAAGGTATATACAGGGATACCTGCGCATATGTATACTTCGCCGCCTCCCTCTGCTCTATAAAGAGGCTTGACTGCAAAAAGACGCTCGGTGCCGTCGGCGCCTGTGATACGGGCTGCGCTCTCGCCTTGTTTGTTGAGAAGTGTTTGGAATGCGGGCACTTCCGGCATAGACTTGCCGACAACTCTTTCCCCGTCCGGGTAGCGGGCAAGAACTGTACCGTTTTGGTCTGTTACGGTGAGGGTGGCGCCCGGAGGCAACTTTGCCCCGGAAGCCAGTTGGCCAAGCCAGTTCAGATCTATTGCGGCAAAGATTACCGCCTGTACCTGGCCAGCATCGTTCAAGACGGGATAGCCCAGGTTGAGAGTAGGCTTGCCGGTGGTGCGGCTGACCTGATAATCACCGATGGCAAAGTCTCGTGTCCTGAGGGCACGTTGAAAATAGGGCCGGTCGGACAGGTTTATGATACCGCTGGCCGGAACGGCGCTGCATAGCAGTTCGCCATTTAATCCAATAACGCCAATATTTCTATATACCGGATACCGTTTCAACAGTCCGGCCAGGATCCTGCTGCCCGCAGCTTGATCGCCGCTGTGTATTTCAGGCAGTTCCGCCATAATGGCGAGAAACTGCCGTGTCACCTCTATTATCCTTTCCTGCTCACCGGCTGCTTCCCGCACCAGCCACAACACATCTTCCTGCCCATGGGCAACATCAAGCTTTTGTTGTTCGGCAGCCGTATAATACATCAGCCCCAATAACGGAAGGACTGTAATAAGAACCAGGGCAAAAAGGCGGGTGCGGATTCTAGAAAAAACTGTCATTATTCCATCCTCATGCTTTAGTAATCTTCTTTCTGTGACCATGTAAATTCAAAAAACTCCCCGGGCTTACCGAGGAGTCAAAGACATGAGAAACCTTCGGCAGCCCGGCTGTCATAGCAAACGCTTTAGACCCGTGGCTTTGCGCCCCTGACTTTCGTGCAGGTATGCTTTTTCGGGGTTAAATTATTTTAATAGAACTTTTTCGACATCAACCAAGAAAATCCTACCAGATCTTCCGAATAATTTTCAGTTAACACAGAAAAAAGATGTCAGCAGTGTAGATCAGCAGATTTTTATTCGCGGCCGTGATTTGATGCAAAAGCAAAAGGTTGCCGACACCGGCTCTGTCAGCAACCTAAAACCGGGAATGCTCTTTACTTTTATTTTGACCTGTCTACCTTATGCTTTGCCTGCCTCCCGGCTGTTGACCGCAGATAGACGCCAACTCCCTGTTGGACTGCCTCAGCTGCTTTTTAACCCTCTTTTCAACCAGCCTCAGCCGGATTAGCAGTTGTTCCTGATTTTTTACGAAAAGTTCGTTTTCCGGCTGCATGGAAAAACATTCGGGGGCCGGTCCCCGGGTGATGTGCTCCCTGCAATAGCCCACCCCTATTTTCGTAGAGTCAATGTACCTTCTTATGATTACCAACTGGGTGATCAGTCTGTCAATTGACGCAAAGTGTTTCTTAAGCCTGTACTCCAATAAATCCTGTTCCATAGCCTGCCCCCGGGAATTTATAATTTGTTCTCTACTATTTATTTTCGTTATTTAAAGACATTTCTCCAATGGTAATTAATTACATGCCGGGATATAATAAAACCTGCCACGTTAATGGCAGGTTTTACTCAGATTACATAACCTCCGCGCCGGGCAGTATGCTGACTTCTTTCTTGTCTTTTCCCCTTGTCCTGAACTCAACCAGTCCGTCTATCTTTGCGAACAGGGTGTCGTCCCCGCCTTTGCCGACGTTGCGGCCAGGGTGAATCCTTGTTCCCCTCTGGCGTACGATTATGGAACCGGCGGTGACAAACTGACCGTCGGAGCTCTTTATGCCAAGCATTTTGGGCCTTGAGTCGCGGCCGTTCCTGGAGCTGCCCACACCTTTCTTGTGTGCCATTAAATCCTCACCTCCGTTAATAAAACAAACACCAAGCCGGGATTACGCCTTTATCTTTTCCACCGTTACCTGTGTGAACGGCTGGCGGTGGCCGGTCTTGCGCCTGTAGTTTTTCTTTGCCTTGTACTTGAACACGATTATCTTACGGCCCCTGCCGTGGCGCACCACTTTAAGCAACACCTTGGCGCCCTCCACCAGGGGTGTGCCCACTTTAATCCGGCCATCCTTTTCTACAGCCAGCACCTTGTCGATTTCCAAGGTCTGGCCTGGCTCGGTGTGAAGCAGCTCGATGTAAAGGGTGTCCCCTTCCCGCACTTTATACTGCTTTCCACCGGTTTCAATAAGCGCGTACATGTTTAACCTCCCCCACTATTTTTTCAGGACTCGCCGGGTCAGGTACGGACATTGCCATTTTGAAACCTGAACCGTGCGGTGGTTATGGATTTATGCCTACAACACTATATACTAACACAATGCCCGGATTTGTCAAGGACAGAAGATTAAAAAGCCGCCGGGGGCCTGAATTGCAGGTCGGAATAGCAGATTGCAGGTCGGAATCCAGAAGCCGGAATCCAGAATGCATTTTTTTCCAGACAATAAAAGGACCGGCTGCCGCCGGCCCCGTTATGCTTTTGTATGGATTTATGCCTTGGCCTCTATATCTGTTCCGGCAGGAGTTTCCGGCCGCCCGGAGGCGATCTGGAAGCATCTTTCAATGTGATCAGCAGTCATGGGCTTTGTCAGGTAAGACACCACAATCAATGCAGCGGTTGACATTATTATGCTGTAGAACAGCGGGTCAACGTGGGTCCAGGGGTACGGCAGCAGCGTGGACACCCCGAAGATGGCCTTGCAGATACCGAAGGGTACTGCCTCGGCTGCATGCAGGAATACGAACCCGAATATGGACACCCCGTAACCCAGAACAATGCTCGCCACAGCAGCCTGTTTGGTTACCCTGCGCCAGAAAATAGCGCCCAGGAGGGCCGGAAGTATGCCGGCCGCGCAGATGCCGAACCAGAAGGCGGTGGCCCTGGCGATTATGCTGGCCGGAAGGGAGTAGGCCAGCGCTATGGCGCCTATGGTGCCCAGCGCCACCCCGATGCGGGACAGCAGGAGGGGGCTGGCCTTTACATTCCAGGTGGCCATAAGGTCCCTGGAAAAGGCAACGCTCTGCACATGGATCAGCCCGTTGACCGTTGTTATACAGGCTGAGAGAAGGGTTACCATGAACAGGTAGATGTATGCCGGTGGCATCACAGAGTTGATAAAAGTGGGTATGATCAGGTCAGTATTGCCCTTGGCCATGGCAATGGATATCTTGCCCGCGGTTTCGTAAAAATAAACGTTTGTCAAAGGCCCCACCATGAAGGCGGTGCCGGTGAAAAGGAATATGCAAATCCCCCCGGTAAGCACAGCCCGGTTCAGCGCCCGCCTGTTTGGAACTGTCAGGAAGCGCAGTATAAGCTGCGGCTGTGCAAGGACACCTATGCCAACACCCATCACTATTGTGCTTATAACAGTCCACCAGATTGGCGACCCCCATTTGGGCATTGCCGTCCAGCCCAGGTGCCCTCCCCTGGCCAGATTTTCCGGGACCAGGTGGGCCATGTTTGTCAGCGCCTGGTGGCCGGCCATCACGCCTCCCGCCACGGCATAGCTCTTAAACAGCAGTACAATCATACCCAGTATCATCATGGCGCACATAAAGGCGTCGGCGTACATTATACCCTTTAGGCCGCCCCAGCCGACATACAGTGCAATTATGACCGCCAGCAGCAAAAGGGCAAGATTGAAATCGATTTTAAGCGATTCCTCGACAAAACGGGCGCCGCCGATAAGCACAACACCGGTATAGGCCGGCATGAGAAGGAAAATCATCAGTCCGATAAACCATGTAATAAACCCGGACTGGTACCTTTCCCCCAGCATTGAGGCCAGGGTCGTGGTGCCCAGGTTGTTGGTCATCCTGCGGATCGGCTCTCCCAGAAAAATAAAAGAAACAAAAATTCCCAAAATAATATTAAAAAAAGACAGCCACATCAGGGTAAAGCCGAACACCCCTGCGGCGCCGCCAAAACCCACTATGGCCGAGGTGCTGATAAAAGTGGAGGCGTAGGAGAGCGCCATTACCCATCCGCTCATCTGGCGCCCCGCCACCATGTAGTCCTCGGCGTTCTTTGTCTGCTTGTACCCTATATAACTTAGATAAGTCACTACGATGATATAAACTGCCAGTACTGCCGTCAAAATGCCGATATTCACCAGTCTTCACCGCCCTTGTTCCAGTTGGCTATCCCGTAAGCCACGCAAAACAGCATGGAAGCCACGTTTAAAATCCAGACCAGGGCTGTCCACCCGTCAGCCATTCCCAGCATTTTAATCCACTCCTTAATAGATTTGTGTCCCGGGGCGTCAGTCCGCCCCGCCCTGTATCCAGCCAAAAACAGCACGGATGCAAACAGAACGCCAGCCGGGACAGTTTTTTTTGCTGCTGCCATCCGGAACAATACCAGGACTTCCCGGCATAATACACCATCCTTCCGTACTGCGGGCCCTTCAAAGGCCCGTGAAACACCACCTTGAGTTACAAAACTGCAGTTCCTGACAACAATTTATCTCTCAAAAAACCCAGAGAACTCACCTCCCTCTGAAAATAATTTAAAAAACTCCACTGAAGCCGGGCACTCTCAAATCCCGGCATGCTCCCCCGCAGGCACAGTATTATGCCTTTGGCTGTAACACCTTTCCAGGTGCTCCTTTTTCATGGGGCTGGTCAGCATGGTAACCACCACAAGCGCGGCAGCTGATACAACGATGCTATAAAAAAGCGGGTCAATATGGGTCCATGGGTACGGCAGCAGCGTGGGCACCCCGAAAATGGCCTTGCAGATTCCGAAGGAAACGGCCTCCGAAGCGTGCAGGAATACAAATCCGAATATGGAAACCCCGTATCCGGCCACAATGCTGGCAACCGCCGCCTGCCTAGTCACCCTGGGCCAGAATATCGCCCCCAGCAATGCCGGTAGTATTCCGGCGGCGCAAATCCCAAACCAGAAGGCGGTGGCCCGGGCGATTATGCTGGCCGGCAGGAGGTATGCCAGCACAATGGCGCCGACGGTACCCAGTGCCACCCCTATGCGGGAAAGCAGCAGGGGGCTGGCCTTCACGTTCCAGGTGGCCATCAGGTCCCGGGAAAAGGCTACGCTCTGCACGTGTATAAGGCCGTTCACAGTTGTTATGCAGGCCGACAAAAGGGCCACCATGAAAAGGTAAATATAGGCCGGAGGCATAACCGAGTTTATGAAAGCCGGTATTATTAAATCGGTGTTCCCTTTAGCCACGGCTATGGAAATCTTGCCCACGGTCTCGTAGAAGTAAACGTTTGTCAGGGGCCCCACCATGAAAGCGGTGCCGGTGAAAAGGAAGATGCAGACGCCCCCTGTTAATACCCCGCGGTTTATGGCGCGCCTGTTGGGCACCGTAAGAAATCTCAGCACCAGCTGGGGCTGGGCCAGCACTCCGATGCCCACTCCCATTACGATAGTGCTTATTACCGTCCACCAGACCGGCGACCCCCATTTTGGCATGGCAGTCCAGCCAAGGTGCCCGCCCTTGGCCAGGTTTTCCGGCACCAGGTGGGCTATGTTTGTCAGGGCCTGGTGACCGGCGGTGATGCCCCCCACAACCGAGTATGTTTTAATCAGCAGTAGGACCATCCCCAAAATCATCATGGCGCACATGAAGGCGTCGGCGTACATTACCCCCTTGAGACCGCCCCACCCCACGTACACTGCTATTATCACGGCCAGCGTCAGGAGCGCCGTGCCGAAATTAATCCTGATGGATTCCTCCAGAAACCGGGCCCCGCCGATAAGCACCGCGCCGGTGTATGCCGGCATCAGAAGGAAAGTCATGAGCCCTATAAACCAGGTGATAAATTTTGACTGGTAGCGCTCCCCCAGCATTGAGGCCAGGGTGGTGGTCCCGAGGTTCAGTGACATGCGGCGTATGGGCTCTCCCAATACTATGAAGGCCACAAAAATGCCCAGAATAATAGTGAAAAAGGCAAGCCACATAAGGGTAAATCCAAAAACCCCGGCGGCGCCGCCAAAACCAACTATAGCCGATGTGCTTACAAAGGTGGAAGCGTAGGAAAGGGCCATAACCCATCCGCTCATCCGGCGTCCGGCAATCATGTAGTCCTCGGCGTTCCTGGTCTGCCTGTAACCCAGATAGCTCAAGTAGGTGACGATGGCCACGTAAATAACAAGCACCAGGGCCAAAACAGTTATATTCACCATTCTTCACCAC
The DNA here is from genome assembly GCA_049323915.1 of Bacillota bacterium. GTDB lineage: Bacteria > Bacillota > Desulfotomaculia > Desulfotomaculales > Desulfocucumaceae > BRHc4a. Next base: position 648 of record JBMOPC010000058.1, on the reverse strand, counting down.
CTTTGTTCCAGTTTGCTATTCCATATGCCACACAAAACAGCATTGAACCCACGTTTAACAGCCACACCAGGGCGGTCCAGCCGTCCGCCATTCCCAGCATTAAACTCACTTCCTTTCAAAGCCATAAAAAAAATCCGCCCCTCATAATGGGACGGACTGTTTTCCGCGGTACCACCCGTTTTGGCTTCACACATGCAAAACCCGCTCAACAAGGTACAGTGACAATTACCTCTCCCTCCGGAAACAGGTGATACAAACATTAAAGCCGCTCATCCACTTAGGGACGAACGGCTCGTGGTACCACCCTACTTGGCCCCTTTTTTACGGAGACCCTCTCTTCCAAAAGGCACGGGACTTAAAAATCTGCCTATACCCCTTCCCTGTAACGGGAGAACCCGTTTCGGCCTACTTTCCCCAGCCAGGGGTTTCAGCCTCAAAGTTCGGGGGTGAACTTCAGCCGGCCCTTACCTTAAAAGCGCTCACAGTCGATGGCGCTTTCTCCCTGAAAAGCGGTATCCTGCCTACTTTTCCCCGTCATCACTTTTACCGTCATTTATCAGCTAATGGTTATAATAGCCCCAATGGCCATTGTTGTCAATACCCATATTTTCAACCGGTTTTTAAGTAATTTTCGTATGCCTCATCCCA
>JBMOPC010000057.1:0-9629 GCA_049323915.1 Bacillota bacterium | reverse complement strand
CTTTAACGTACTAAATCGCAAAAGCGCTTCTATGCAATCCAGACATCTTGAGGTCGCTATTAAAGCAGGCTGTCACTATTCTGAGTTCTGAGTTCCAGCCCGCCCGACAGGGCGGCTATTTTATTTAGTCTCAAGCCTTATATAAAAGGCAATGCCTTTTATATAAATAAAAAAGGGCCTAAAATGCAAGCCTTAGAACAGACAGGACCGCAATGATCAGCAACACTGCCGCAACTCCTATGAAGAAGTTGTTTTTGTCCTTTCGGGCCTGCTTTCTTTCCCTCATCAATTCTTTTTTTTCCGGGGAAACGTAGTTAACTGATTTCAGCTTCCTTTTCTCCGGATCGAACTGGTATACCTTTGCCTGCTGTTTTTCTCCACCCATAGTGAATTACCCGTCCGCTTGTTTTTTGGGGAAGCTTTTTTGCCTCCCAATATTTATTTTACTACAGTACCGTTTTCAGCCGCAACGTATCTTGTGCGTCACAAGCCGACCCGCAGGTGCACGGAGGATTTTTTATTCAGGAGGAAGAATTCAAGAACTATTGGGGGGTGAAGGCTGTGGAAAATGATGTAAGGGTTAACAGCTGGTGTGACCTGAACCAGCAAATGTTTGAAGGTTCCTGGCAGGAGCCTTTGAAAAGGTTCCGTTCGAACTATGTCTACCGGGGGCTGTCCAATGCATCCTACCAGCTTAAGACAAGTCTTGCAAGGCTGGGGGGAGAATATGACAGGCTGGAAAACCACATAGTGCGTAATTTTCGTAAATACGCCCACAGGGACGCGGTAAGCGGTGACTCCATCTGGAACTGGCTGACCGTGGCCCAGCACCACGGGTTGCCCACCAGGCTTTTGGACTGGACATTTTCGCCTTATGTGGCGGCGCACTTTGCCACCGCCAACATTGAGCACTACGGGATTGACGGCGTGATCTGGTGCGTGGACTACGTGAAGGCCCATATGTTCCTTCCCGGGTCGCTCAGGGAAATACTTGAGAAGGAAGGCGCCAACGGTTTTACAGTAGAAATGCTGTCCAGGGCCGCAGGCGCCCTGCAGGAGTTCGACCGGCTGGGGTCCGGTGATTTCGTTGTTTTTTTCGAGCCGCCGTCTCTTTATGACCGCATTGTCAACCAATACGCCCTTTTCTCCACAATCTCCAACCCCACCGCGCTCCTGGACGACTGGCTGGAGAAGCACCCGGACCTCTACCGCAGGATTATTATCCCCGCTTCTCTGAAGTGGGAGGTCCGGGATAAGCTGGACCAGGCCAATATAACCGAAAGGGTGCTCTTCCCCGGGCTCGACGGCCTTTCCCTCTGGCTCAAGCGCCACTACAGCCCGTCAGGGTCTGTCCCCTAACTTATTCAGCAGGAGACAGACCTGCCAGGGTAAAAACCAAAGCCCTGTAGCTTGATTAGCGGGTTTATAGTGCCAGGCCCTTAACTTTTTAATTTATTTTTATACACGCCTGTTGATGTATTTAGAAACAGCCACTGCTCGTAAAGCCGGGAGTGTTCGGCGGTGTATGATTCATACCTCACGGCGCCGCATCCCGGCACCGCCCTCCCCACCGCCATTATCCTCTCGCTGACGAATCGTAAAAACGGAGTCAGTTCCCTCAAAAATGCAAGCCTGACCGCCTGTCACCGTCCGGGCTTGCCGGGCGTTTATTTTGAGACCGGGCAAAATAAGTTAACAAGAGTTAAGGGCCAGGCACTGTCGTTTCCTAAAAAAGTAGCCTGTCCCCTTTTTACTCCTAGAATAAATATCTGTATATTAACAAACCCGCCCCTCAACCGGGCGGTTTCTTATATTATGGGAACACCGCATTTCCCGCCGAAGGCTTGTCATATTTGTCCACCGGAACAAATATATATTTTATAAGTTATTTGGAAAAAACCGGGAGGGATTAATTTGTTCCGGGATAAAAAAGGCAAGGGATCTCAGTCAATACATGATTTTATGCAGGGCAACAAGGCGGGATATGACTATGACTGGGCTGATTATTACAGGCCCAGGAAAAAGGGGAATCACGGGTGGGGAATGCCCCCGGGGGGCGACAGGCCCGGCAGGAAAACCATATACAGGGTTATGGCCGTGCTGGCCATACTGGTGGCGCTTTTTGCGGTAAAGGAATTCAATCACCCGGTGGGCGAGGACATCAAGGTGGGGCTCCGCTATATTCTGACCACCGACTGGAATGTAAGGCCCGCCATGGAAAAGGCGGTGAAATTCGGGCTGCAGATGGCAGGGGTTGAAACCCACCTGGACAGCGGGGCGCATCAGGAGGGGATGGTTAAAGAGGCCATGGGCAAGTCAGCCCTCGCCGGCAAAATGTTAATACCGGTTTCGGGGAAGGTTGTGCGGGAATTTGGACTCAATAAGGACCCTATGGATAATATGGACAGGTTCCACCATGGCGTGGACATCGCCGCCAGCCCCGGTACACCGGTCAAGTCCGCCATTTCGGGCAAGGTGGTAAAGGTGGGATCGGACGTCCAGCACGGAAGGTATGTGTTAATGGACCATGGCGATGGTATTTACACCCTTTATGCCGGGATAGCCAACATAAAGGTAACCGAGGGGCAGGCGGTCAAGGCGGGAGAAATAATAGGAGAAGTTGCCAAAAACGGGGATATAAAGGGCGGGGGGCTTCATTTCGAGGTGAGGGAAAAGGGAGCGCTGGTGGACCCTTTGGAAAGGCTTGACATGGCTGTGAGCAGATAGGGGTGATTGATCTTGAAAATAGGAAGGATTTGGGGTGTCGGCATTTACCTGAACCCGTTTTTTCTGGCCCTTTTGGGCCTGTTTTTTGTGGCGGGAATAGTGGTTAAGGGTTTAATCGCCTTCGGGGTGGTGCTGGTCCATGAATTTGCCCACGCCGCCGTTGCTAAAAAGCTGAATGTCCCGGTGACCGATGTGGAACTCCTTCCATTCGGCGGAGTGACAAGGATGGGGGGGGACATGCCGGTAAGTCCGAGAAATGAAATGTTGATTGCCGCTGCCGGCCCTTCCGCTAATATGGCGCTCTTTCTAACCGGTGTGGCCCTTAGGAATTACGGGTTTTGGGACGATGACCTGGGGTCCTTTTTTCTTCAGTGCAACATACTGATCGCCGCTTTCAACGTGCTGCCAGCCCTGCCCCTGGACGGTGGACGTGTTTACAGGGCGGTTCTGTCCGGCAGGATAGGGATAAAAAGCGCCACTTACCGCGCGGCGGGGTTGGGACAGGCCATAGCTGCCGCAATAGTGGGGATGGGAACGGCAGGACTAATAATGGGGTGGTCCGGACTGGATATTCTCAGCACAGGGCTGTTTCTTTTCTACGCCGCCACCAGGGAGCGCAGGTCGGCCCCTTTTCTGTTCATGCGCCAGCTAATACTGAAAAAGGACGACCTGGCAAGGGAAGGGGTATTGCCGGCGGTGGCCCTGGTGGCCAGGGAGGACGCCACCCTGGGGGAAGTGGTGCGCATGTTTTTGCCCAGAAGGTTTCATTATGTAGCCGTTTATTCGGATAAGCTTGAATTCAGGGGGTTTTTTCCGGAAGACAGGATAATTGAAGGTCTTTTTAAATACGGCATTGACCACCCTGTGGGAAAAATAGATTTAATCTAAATAACGGGCAACCTTTCCGCCGGGCATGGATTTGAAACTATAAGGCAATACTTTTAAAGGAATGGGGACACACCTCTTTGAGGAATGTCCCCGATAAATGAAATACGGTAGGGAGGTGGCGGATTGGAAAGTAAAAGCAAGATGGCCATTTTTGTAGATTATGAAAACCTTTTTTACAGTATGTATAATAAGTTTCAGGCGCAGCCCGACCCCATGGAGTTTATAAAAATTGCCCGCCGCTACGGGCATATAGTGACTGCCAGGGCTTACGGCGACTTTGAGAAAAACCCCTATATAAAAAACGAGGTCCCCAAGCTCAGGGCCGCCAGTTTCGAGGTGGTGCACACCAGGACTGAAACTGTGGGCGGCAAGGAAAAGTCCTACACAGACTTTAAAATCGTGGAAGACCTTTTTGTTTTTAAAGAAGAGAACAGGGAAGTGGAGAATATTATACTGGCGACGGGAGACGGCCATTTTTCAAACATAGTGGCGAGGTTGAAGATAAGGGACGGCAGGCGGGTAATCATAGTGGGAGTGAAGGGATCCATCAGCCGGGAGCTGCAGATGGCCGCCGGCAGGGAAGATGTGATCGAGATTTCCGGAATAACATACGAGGTTGACCTTGAAGATCTCAAACAATTTATTGTAGGACAGGAAGAGAAATACCGGTATCTTACCTTTATAAAAACCGCCCAGGCATACCTGGAGAAACTGGGGGCTCCGGCCGAATACAGAGACTGTTATTTCAAAAAAATAGTGGTGGCCATGAACGGTCTGATAGACGAGAGATACCTGGAGCAAATCAGGGTTTTAAGGAATGACGTGCCCCTTAATGTTATCAGGGTCAGCGGGCAAAAAGACCTTGAAATATCAGGCTAGCCGGAAATTGGAATACTTTTTGATTGTATCGCAGGTAAATAACAAAGTTTGTAGAAAGGATATGGACAGGTATATTCTGTTAAAGATTCGCAGGCAGCGCCAATAAGGCGGTTAAGTTTCATGGCGGGAGGGAATTTGTTGGCATCGTGGAAATTCAAAACGCAGGATTACGGAAAAGCATATGAAAGACTTCTGGACAAAGTCCAGAAACCGGCCCGCTATGCCGGCGGAGAGTGGAATTCCATAGTCAAGGACTGGGACCATGCCGATGTTAAAATAGCCTTTGCCTTTCCCGACGTGTACGAAGTGGGCATGTCCCACCTTGGCCTGCAGATACTGTACGATACTGTAAACCGGAGGCCTGACGCCCTGTTGGAAAGAGTGTTCGCGCCATGGACGGACATGGAGGAGCTTATCCGGCGGCGCGGGTTGCCTCTTTTAAGCCTGGAATCAAGAAGGCCGGTGGGTCAGTTTGATATCCTCGCCTTTACCCTGCAGTACGAAATGAGCTTCACCAATATACTGAACATGCTGGACCTGGCGGGAATACCGGTCAGGGCATCGGACCGCGGGCCGGACAGCCCTCTTGTCATAGCCGGGGGGCCGTGCGCCTTTAACCCGGAGCCGATGGCCGACTTTATTGACGCCTTCGCCATCGGCGAGGGTGAGGATCTTTTTCATGATATAGTCGAGGTTTACAAGGCCTGCAGGGGCAGTGGCAGGGAGCGGCTGCTGCAGGAGCTGGCCGGTGTCCGGGGGGTATATGTGCCCTCTTTTTACCGGGTGACATACGGTCCGGACGGGTCCATACTCTCGGTGGAGCCCCGGGTTGCCGGCGTCCCCGCCAAAATAACCAAGAGAGCTGTGTCCGATTACGACCGGGTGTCTTTTCCGGAAAGGCCTATCGTCCCCAATACCGCTGTGGTGCACGATCGCATTATGCTGGAGGTGCTGAGGGGGTGCACCAGGGGGTGCAGGTTTTGCCAGGCCGGCGCCATATACCGCCCGGTAAGGGAAAAATCCCCCGAAACACTTATTAAGCAGGCGGAGCAACTGGTGAAAAACACCGGCTATGATGAAATATCCCTTACTTCACTGAGCTCGGCCGACTACACCGGGATAAATCCGCTGGTGCGGGGTCTTCTGGAGAGGTTCGAGGGGCGAGGGGTGGGTGTTTCCCTTCCTTCGCTGCGGGTGGACGCTTTCTCGGTGGACCTGGCCAGGGAAGTGCAAAAGGTCCGGCGTTCAAGCCTCACCTTTGCCCCGGAGGCCGGCACACAGCGCCTTCGTGACGTGATAAACAAGGGAGTTACTGAAAAGGACCTTCTGGACGCTGTTTCCGCCGCATTCGGGGCCGGGTGGGAGGCGGTGAAGCTCTACTTCATGATCGGGCTGCCCACCGAAACCCGTGATGATCTGGACGGGATAGTGTCCCTGGCCGGGCTTGTGCTTAAGAAAGGCGAGGAGGCGGGGGTTAGAAGGGGCCGGCTGAAGGTTACGGTCAGCGCCTCCTCTTTTGTTCCCAAATCCCACACGCCTTTCCAGTGGGAACCCATGAACACCCTTTCCGAACTCAGGGAGAAACAGCAGTACATTAAATCCCTGTTCAGGGATAAAAGAATATCCTTTAAGTGGCATGACCCCGAGGTGGGTTTCCTGGAAGGCGTCATCGCCAGGGGCGACAGGAGACTGTCGGATGTCATGGAAAGGGCATGGAGGATGGGGAGCCGGTTTGACGGCTGGTCCGAGTGCTTTGACTTCCAGAAGTGGGCCAATGCGTTTAGAGAGTCCGGCACAGACCCTGAGTGGTACGCATACCGCAGTTACGGCTATGACCAGGTGCTGCCCTGGGACCATATTGAGGCCGGCCTTGACCGCAGGTTCCTGGTAAGGGAGCATGAAAACGCCATGCTGGCCAAAACAACTCCGGACTGCCGGTCCGGCAGGTGCCCCGGGTGCGGGGTGTGCCCCGGAACGGGGCTGAAACCGGAAGTGGGCGGAGGTGGCAATTATGCCCCGGTACAGGATAAGGTATTCTAAGGAAGGCCCTGCCAGATTCATATCCCACCTGGACATGCTGAGAACCTTTGAGAGGGCGCTACGGCGGGCCGGGCTGCCAGTATCGCTTACACAGGGCTTCAACCCGCATCCCAGGATGAGTTTCGGCTTTCCCCTGCCGGTGGGCATGTCGGGCCTGAACGAATACATGGACATAGATCTGGACAGCGCCATGCCTGTGGAGGAAATTGCCGGCTCACTGGAAAAAGCCATGCCTCCGGGCTTCGGTGTTACCGGGGTGTGCCCCGTGAGTGAAAAGGCCCCCTCTTTGATGGCCGAGGCTGAGCGATCTTTATACAGTGTCCGGGTGGACCGGGATGAAGTTCCGGGAGGGATGGCCGCTGTAAAAAATTGTGTTGAAGATATGATGAATTCAGATGAAATAAACGTTGTGCGGCGCAAGAAGGACGGCAGGAAGGCGGTATTTGACATTCGCCCGGGGCTGATACGAATTTCCGCCGGTGAGGAAGGCGGGAGCGTGGTGCTTGAAATGGAACTGATGACAGGTAGCAGCCTTAATGTGCGCCCCGAAGAAGTTATAGGGGCAATGAGGGAGCGGTGTGGTATATTAAAGGAAACAGGGCTGGAAATAGTCCGCACCGTGATAGCAGGCCGGGGTGGGAAGGACCTTTTCATGGACGGCTGTGCCGATACCCGGGCTGAGAACACTGTTTAGTTTTACAAGACTGTAAGGATGGGTTTATATGCTGAGAGAAATAGTAATAAATGTAAGAGAGGATGAAACAAGGGTCGCCGTGCTGGAAGACAAGATCCCCGTGGAGCTTTTTATAGAGCGGTCGGTGACCCAGAGGCTGGTGGGCAATATATTCAAAGGCCGGGTGGAAAATGTGCTTCCTGGTATGCAGGCGGCCTTTGTCGACATAGGACTGGACAAAAACGCCTTTCTTTACGTGGAGGACGCACTGCCGGCCAGGGCCCCGGACGGCCAGGGCAGGGGGTCGGCGCTGGGAACCAACATCTGCGACATACTGAAGCACGGCCAGGAGGTAATCGTGCAGATTGTCAAGGAGCCCATCGGCACAAAGGGCCCAAGGGTTACCACCCATATAACGCTTCCCGGCCGCTACCTGGTGATTATGCCCACCATGGACTATATAGGCATTTCCCGCCGTATAGAAAGCGAAAGGGAAAGGGAGCGCCTCAAGGATCTTGCCGCGAGGGTAAAGCCCGAAAGCACGGGGGTTATCGTCAGGACTGTGGCCGAAGGCGTGGACGAGGAGGAGCTGAGGCAGGACATAACCATACTGTCCAAGCTCTGGCGCAAAATACATCACAGGGCGTCCCACGGGCCGGTTCCCAATCTTCTTCACCGCGACCTTGAGCTTATCCAGAGGATAATGAGGGACACCTTTACAGAGGATGTGGACCGGCTGACCATTGATTCACGCTACGAATACGAAAAAATACTGGACCTCCTGGATATCACCGAGCCCAGGCTCAAGTTCAAAGTTTACCTGGACGAAAGGGAGAACATTTTCAGGGACTACGGTATAGAGCAGGAACTGGAAAAGGCGCTTAAGCGGAAGGTCTGGCTGAAGTGCGGGGGGTATATAGTTATAGACCAGGCCGAGGCGCTGACCGCCGTTGATGTCAACACCGGGAAGTTCGTCGGCACCACCAATCTTGAAGATACCGTGTTGCGCACAAACCTTGACGCCGCGGTGGAGATCGCCCGCCAGCTGAGGCTCAGGAACCTGGGCGGCATAATAATAGTTGACTTTATCGACATGCACCAGGAGGAACACCGCCAGAAGGTGCTCCATGCGCTGGAGGAAGAGATCAGGAAGGACAAGACAAAAACCAATATACTGGGAATAACTCAGCTGGGACTGGTGGAGATGACCCGCAAGAAGGTAAGGCCCAGCCTCAGCGAGGTTATGCAGAGGCCCTGCCCCTATTGCGAGGGGAGGGGCAAGGTGCTTTCCGAGGAGACAGTGGGCATACAGTTTAAAAACTACATATGCCAGATGGCCCGGCAGACTCCCGCCGACACTATTTTAGTTGAGGCCAACCCTCTGGTGGCCGCAAGGCTCATCGGAAGCGGGGGCGCCAACCTTAGGGAGCTGGAGCAGCGAACCGTGAAGAGCCTTTATATTAGGGGATCCCAGGGCCAGCACATTGAGTCGGTAAATGTACGGCCGCTGCACAACCAGGCCGAGATTCTGGCCAACACCCTGCCGGTCAGGCAGGGGCAGGTGCTGGAGGTCAGGGTGGAGGAGCCCCACGTCACCAACACCAATGACGGTATAGCCAGGATAGACGGATTCATACTGGACATAGAGGGGGCCGGGTCGCTGGTGGGAGAGACAGTGCCGGTGGAGGTGCATAAGGTGTATAGAACCTACGCAAAAGCCCGCCTAGTCAAATAATACGGACTCTGAAAAACTTCGCCTGGCTTTGTCGGCCCTGTCAGTCCGGTGCTCACGTACGTTTATGTACGCTCCGCCCCGTCCTGCCAGTTCCTTCGCGCCATGCTCGTTTTTGAGAGTCCTACTGGGGTCGATAAACTTCGTACAGCTTTGTCAGCCCGGCGGGCCGAATGCTCACGTTTTTGATAATTTGAGAAAATATCGGACAAAATTTTATTAAGGTGGTGAGCTTTTAATGGCGAACAGGATAACGATAAAGTACTGCACGGCCTGAGGATACAGGTCCAGGGCGGCCAGTCTGGCCGAGATACTGAAAAAGAGGTTCAATGTTGATGACGTTGAGCTGATTCCTTCCAGCGGGGGCGCCTTCGAGGTGGCTGTGGGCGACCGGGCGGTGTTTTCCAAACTGGGTGAGGGACGCTTCCCGGAAGAGGGGGAAGTGGAGAAAAAAATAGGGCAGCTGTTGATGAAATAAAGAAATTATAAACAGTATCAGTCAAGTATATCCAGCTCAAAGTGGAAGTGTAACAGTAAAAGGGTCAGCAGCAGCTTAATACAGGTCCGGACCCATTTACCTTTCCCCGCCCCTCCGGAGGCCGCAATGGCTGAAAAATCCCACAGGAACATAAGTCCGAACACAAGCCCGACAATGGCGCAGAATATGGATATAAGAGCTTCCATTTATAA
>JBMOPC010000056.1:0-9702 GCA_049323915.1 Bacillota bacterium | reverse complement strand
TTGGATAGTTTTGATTTTACCGCTCACATCTCTATGCGAAGCTTTGCATGGAGTTTTTCTATTTTCCTTGGCGATAAGTTCGAAGCAAATTTAAACAATGCCTAAACGAACTGTCACGTTTCCACCCGAGCGGCCATAGCGAGGCAAGCAGGGAGGACATCGATATCACCAGGAAGCTGGTGGAAGCGGGGAATATTCTGGGTATCCAGGTCCTCGACCACATCATCGTGGGCAGTGGCGGGTACAGGAGTCTGAAAAATGCCGGAATGCTGTAAATCAGCCTGTCGAGGGCTGATTTTGCCTTGCAAAGGAGGAGAAACTCATGTCCCACTGGACATCTGTACAAACGAATATAAGGGATTTAACAGTACTTGAGGAGGCCGCCCGGTCGCTGGGCTGCGGGGTGGCCCACTACGCCGAGGCCCGGGGACACTACCGGAGCCTTCAGGCGCTGATGGTGATCATACCGCCGGAGTCGCCCTACGACATAGCGGCAAACAGGGAGGAAGGCGGCAACATTAGCCTGACCACCGACTGGTACCGGGGCTACGTGGAGAAGGTGGTCGGGCCCGAGTTCGGCCTGCTGAAGCAGAGATACGCGGTCATCATGGTAAGGCGCCAGGCTTATGCGCTCAAGGCCGCCGTCACCGAGGAGGCTCTGCAGGACGGTTCCGTAAGGCTTCGGGTAAAGGGGGCGGCGTAACCGTGGAAAAAGAGATCGTGATCACTGTAAAGCCTGACGGATCGGTTCATGTGGAGGCGGCGGGCTTCGCGGACAGGGAGTGCCTCAACGCTACGAGGGACTTCGAGGAATCCCTGGGTGTAGTAACCGGGAGAAGATACAAGCCGGTGATCAATCAGGAGGCCGGCACGGGCGAGGTGGTCGGCGGTGAAGCTTTTGAGAAAAACCGCTGCTAGCCCGGAGGTGGATATAATCATCCGCCCCGACGGCACCGCCGAGGCCCCGTGGTGGACGCCGGAACTGGCAATGATAATCTGCTCGTTGTGCGGGAAGCAGGGTGCGCCCCAGTGCGCATCCTGCCTCAACGCCAACAAGTGGTGCGGGTAAAAATCCGGTCTGGAGGGATGGTATGCGCTGGATAGAGGAAATTCACAGGAAGTGGAGCGCTTCAATAGCCCACGTCTTCCTGCTGCACTTCAACGTCTGGGACACCGTCGACGGAAATTCGTCGGTTATTGAGTACCTGACGCAGTCACCCCTGGTGGCGGAGAGGGAAATACTCATCTACTACAACCGGTCGGCCGGGATCACGTTCCCGATCCCCTCGCACAAAAAAACGCTCCTGGAGGACCTGGGATTTTCAGCTGCAGACGCGGGGCCGGCGGGAGTCGACGAGATCGTCCCCAGGGACCCGGCGGCCGCCCTGATGCTGATGGAAGACGCGCTGCGCCTTTCGGTGCCGGACGGAAAAGGGGGCTTAAGGGCAAAGACGGCGGTGATCATGGACTACGCCGAGACATTGGTGCCCGCGGCCGAACTGGCCCAGATGCCCCCGGGAGACAGAACGGTCCTGACCACCATCCTGCGGTGGGCCAGGGACAGGCAGATCGCCGATCTGGGCTCCCCGGTGTTTTTGGTGGCGGAGAATATTTCCGACGTCAACCGGGTGCTGCGCTCGGCCAGCAGCCGAATTGAGGCGGTGCGGGTGCCGCTGCCGGATCTGGAGGAACGCCGGAGATATATCCAGGCCCTGGCGGAAAAATACGCCGTGGACGGCAGGCCGAACATGAAGGACGTCACTGTCCCGCAAATGGCCGGGCTGACCGCCGGCCTGAAAAAACTGCATATAGAGGATATCTTCCTGCGTTCCGGTGCGGATGCCGTTACGCCGGAATTAATCAAGGAGCGCAAGAGGGATATTATTTCACTGGAGTACGGCGACGTGCTGCAGATAATCGACCCCGAACTGGATTTCGGCAGCATCGGGGGGATGAAAAACGCCAAGGAATTCTTCCGCAGGAATGTCATCCGGCCCCTCCGGGAGGGGAACGCGAGGCGCTGCCCGGCGGGGGTGCTCATGCCCGGCCCGGCCGGCACAGGCAAGACCATACTGGCCGAGGCCGTGGCCAAGGAGAGCGGCGTAAACTGCTGCTCCCTGAACCTGGCCAAAATCATGGACCGCTGGGTGGGGTCATCGGAGGCGAACCTGGAGAAAGCTCTCCAGTGTATTGAAACGCTGGCCCCCACCATCGTGGTGCTGGACGAATTGGACCAGACCGGCCTGTCCCGGAGCGGCTCGGGTGATTCCGGCGTTTCCAACAGGCTCTTCAAGCGGTTGCTGGAATTCATGGCCGACGACAGGCACCGGGGAAGGACGGTTTTCCTGGGACTGACCAACCGTCCCGACCTGATCGACTCCGCGCTGAAAAGGCCGGGCAGAATGGACAGGAAATTCCCCGTCTTACCTCCCGATGAGGAGGAAAGGGTGGATGTTTTTCAGGTGGTGTTCAGGAGGTACGGCATCAGCCACACGCTCTCCGAAGAAGAGCTGAAGGCTGCCGCCGCCGCCACCGACGGCTATACCGGCGCCGAGATAAGGGCGCTGGTGCTGAAGGCCGCCGACGTCGCGGAGGACGCCGGATCAGAAACGGTAAAGGCGGACCACCTGCGGTACGCCCTGGAAGTTTTTCGCCCCACCACCGGGGATATCGACATGATGACCCAACTGGCGCTAAAGGAATGCGACGACCTTGATCTCCTGCCGGCGGCCTACCGTCAGAAAATGATGGAGAAGCGCGACCGGAAGCTGCAGGTCGTTTCCGGCGGTTCCGGCGGGGGCAGGAAAAGAAGAAATTAAAATTCATCCGGGCCGGGAGGGAAGCAATCCCCCCGGCCCCGTGGAGGTGTTACGAATGGAAATCAGGGAAACATTGAGGGATCTGCTCGACAACATCACCCGGGAGGAAAGTGACAGGAACATCGCCGAGCAGAAAAACGAGGTCGCGGCCAAGCTGGGCTGTGACCCGGAGGACATCCGCGTCCGACTGGACGCCACCGCCACCAGCCTGGCCCGAAAGGGAGTGCTGGTGGACCTGAAGATCGCCCGGGAGAGGTTTGAGCTGAGGCTTGACGCCGAAGACCTGGGCATCAAGGCCAGTGACCCCGGCTACCGTGAATTCCTGGATGAATACGTCAGGCTGGGGCGCCGCAGGCTGATACCGGTCAGGTACCTGAGGAGCCTGGACGCCGTCGAGACCGGCGCCAGGAGGCTGCTGCGGGAATCCAGCTTTCAAACGGCATGGGGCCGGTTCGTGCCCTACCAGGTGTACGGTGATCTGCGCCGCAGGCTGGAGGAGATGAGCGACGAGTACCGGAGGCTTAACGGACGGATCCTGGAAAACTACGACAGCATCCGCCTTTCCACTGAAATGAAATACCGTGAGGCCGCCCGGGAGGTTTACCGCACCCTCCATAAAGACGCTGGCGCCGGTGTGCCGGAGGATTTTATGGCCAACTTCGTGTTCAGGGTCATGTCCAAGTTCCCGGGCAGGGCGGAGATCGAGGAGTCCTGCAGGTTTGAAATCGACCTCAGCTTCGTGCCGGTTACCTCCACCATGGTCGAGATGGAGGCACGCATGGCCTCGAAGGTTGCGGCCAGCGCCGAAAAAGCCGTGGCGGACGAGATCAGGCAGACTTACCACCGTCAGGTGCAGGGCTTCATTTCTGACCTGGCCGCCCAGCTTCGCTCAATGATCTACGAGGCCGTGTCGGCGGCCGGGGACAATGTCCAGAAGCACGGGCACCTGCCCGGGCCCAGCGTCATGTCGCTGCGCCAGCTGGTACAGAAGGTGCAGCAGCTCAACTTCATGGAGGACCGCGAGGTCATCAGGCACTTGGGTGAGCTGTCGGAAATACTGGACAGGGAATCGGAGGACCGCGACGCGGAAGAGATCATGGAAGTGTTAAGGAAGATCGCGGAAGAGAACAGGCAGGTTTTACTGTCGCTGGGACACAGGCCCAGGACCGGGCGCGGCGGCGTAAGCGTGGATGTTGACTCGCAGCCGGCCGTAGACGGGCGAAAACGCCGGGGCATCACCAGCGAGGTCAAACAATACGAGGAAATACCTGTTACCGGGCGCCGCCGGCGTGGCGACGTGATGACGGAGAAGATGGCCGGATAGGATTTTTGACGAATAAAACCATCTGGGGGCTCTCACAGGCCCAAACCATTTCGAACCGAAAGGGGGAAAATGGGGCGGGCCGGAGGGGCCCGCCCCGGAAAACATGGGACTGACAATTCATTACGAATTGGGATACGGCGGCCAATCGCCGGCAGAAGTTCTTGAAAGACTACGTCAAAAGGCGCTGGACATGCCCGTCAGGGCAGTGTCCCATCGAGTGATTCATTTAAAAAAGGGAGAAATCGCCATCTACCTGTCGCACCGGGGTAAAAAAGAGCACTCCTGGGCACTTATCCAGGCCACGGCGTACGTTCAAGTGGGCAACGTATCCATAGGGGTGCCGCCGATGGAAGTTTACTTCTTTTCGGTGTGGCCGGGCGAAGAGTGCGAGGAAGCCAACTTCGGGCTGGCCAGGTACCCCGCCACAATAACGTACGGGGGCCGGATAATACCGACGGAACTCGGAGACGAGTGGAGGTGGCGGTCGTTCTGCAAAACCCAGTACGCCAGCAATGTATCGGCGGAACATTTCCTTAAATGCCACGTGTCGGTCTGCTCTCTGCTGAAAGAGGCGGAAAAGATCGGCATACTGAAACGCGTGAACGATGAGGGCCGCTTCTGGGATCAGTGGGATTACGACGCTTTCGTCCGGGAAGTGGCGGAGTGGAATTCCATGCTTTTGGAAGTGATTCAAAAACTGAAGTCGGCCTTTGGCAGTGAAAATGTGGTGTCTCCCGTCAAGGCCAAGAAAAACGTTCGTTCCAAAAAGTAATTGCTGGGGCGGCGCTTCGGCTGCCGCCCCGAGTCAATGATCGAAAAAACGAAATGAGAAAGGAGGTGAGCCCGCTGATCCGTCCCTAAAGTGATGGTTTTTAGCGGGTTTTTTGATGGTTAAGAAATGTAACGGCAAGGTCTCCAACGGTACAGGGCGGGAGATCTTCATAAAGCAGCTGGAGTTAATGAAAGATTACGGCAAGACGGTAGACTTTATTGACGATGGCGATAAAGAAAAGCTGAAGCCGCATGTGGAAGCCTTTGCCGTTCCGGAGGAATTGGTCGAAGCGTTTTATGCTTATTATAAGGAGTTTCTTTCTGAACCGGGCGGCTGTACCAACATATGCGGACCTTTCTTTAACGACGAGGATGTGAAGGGTGGCGTATGGTCGAAGTTCTATCACTTTTACATGCCGGCAGTTAATATGGTTAATGAAAAATACCCGGAATTACGGCTTTCAGCTGTTATTGACCCGTCCTACAACGATACCACACAGATTATCGTGATTGCTGAGAATAACTACGGCTGTAACGTGCTCTCCGTACCGGTCGTCGCCCTTAACCAGTCATGGAAGGCGTGGCATGTCCCGTTTGATGACCCGGACAACTCCGAAAGCGTATATGCCGATCTGGAAGAAATATATGACAGGATGGACGGCCGGGTGCGCAGGGCAATGGTCAGGCCTTACGTAATCGTTCAGCTTGAAGGGGGCGTCCTCGCCGACACCTGGATAAGCCACGGTGAAGAAGAGGCTGTTGCCCTGGCCGGCAAGATTGCCGGGGAGCGCTGCTGCGATGACGATGACGATGTTCTGGTTGAACTGCCGGCCGGTACGGACATCCATGCCCACAGTACACGAATCTGGTCCTGGGGCGGCGGAGAGGCGATTAACCGGGCAAATTATCTTTGAAATAACTTTAACGGCGGCCCAGCCCGCCCAATCAAATCTCTTCAAGGAGGTGATGGGGGCGGCAAGCCGAATGCCGTCTCCCAGAGTTTTTGGAAGTGTATTTAAAGCAGGCCCGGCTTAACGCTCTGGACGGCAGGTTCAACGAGGCAATCTGCGCCCTGATTGCCGCTATCGAAGAGTTGGCCGAAAGCGCATCGCCCGCCCCTGAAGTTGTGCATCTGTCGGAGGAGACGAAAAGTGATCTTCTGACGCTCCGCAGGGCGTTCTTCGAACTTCTGACAACAACAAAAGGGAGTGAATGGGACGAGCTAGCCCACAAATACCCGTTCCACCTGTCGTTCGAAGAATTAACCGATGCAGTGTCAGAATGGGTGGGATACCACGCAGGTTAACTGATTTCAGGCGGCCCGGCCCGCCTCAAACTCACCAAAAAACCAGGAGGTGAGAGGGGGCGAGCCGCCGGGGGCCTGCCCTTAAAACTTATGGGCTGGACGTTCACGCAGAAATATCACGGTGAGAGCGTGAAAGCATTCTTTGGAAGAACTTTTAATTACCAAAGAGAAAACGGCATATATGGTAAAGTGTTGAATTGTGCGGTAGTTAATCTAAGTACTGCCTACATTGGATACGAAACAAACTCATGCGGCAAAAAAGAGGTGATTGGTGTTATCTGTCTTTTATGTTTTAAGACACGCGACCCGTTGTATAACTTCGGATACAAGGACATGGAAGAGTCGATGGGACCTTATCAATATGACTGTCCGGAACGTATTCTTAAGCTCCTCACGCCAACGAATGATGAAAATGCGCTCAATTGGCGGGAAAAGTGCCGGGAAAACATTCGGAAGCGCAAGTCCCAGCCCAGGTTGACCGAAGGGGCCGTAATCGAATTCGCAGAGCCGATTTCCTTCGCTGATGGAAGGGAGGAGAAGATGTTCCAGGTGGTTGATCCTCGCAGGCGCATTTTCAAAGTCAGACACCAGTTATATAGGATTTCCCGAAGGACGCTGCAGTACAGGGAATGGCAAATAGTGGGAAATGTATAAGTGTAGGGGCCGGGATTATTGCCCGGCCCTGTAAAAAAACTTCGCAAGGAGAGGGTTTTTCGTGAGTGATAATACTGGAAAAGGTTCTTTTCCTTGGGGTATAATACACCCAGGGGTGGTAGCGGTCATGCTCGATAATATTGTTAAGGAAGCTGAAATCTTGCTCGGATTACCGGGAGAAGTTATTTTTAAAGAGGGCCTTAAAAGGTTTTTGACTTCCAAGGCTGAAGAAAATGAGAATATAATCCGGGATTTGAAGAAAAAGTATGGAATAGGTGGATACCTCGAACTGGAGAAAAAGATTAAAAGGGGCGAGGTTTCCGAACACCCGGCCTGGGAAGATGTTATTTTATGGGAGGAGCTGTCAAATCACGCTTTAAAACTACGCGATTTGATTTCCCGGCTGGAAGCAGGTGGCGTGGTTGCCTCTTGATCTGGACAGACTCTTTGCACTATACGACGATATTATAAAAAAAGCAGAGCTTGTCGGAATAGGGACCGCCAGTAAAATCAGGATCACTTTCAAAGATGCCAGTTACCTTGATATTTGGTTTTCTGAAAGTGGCCGTTATTCCTACCACTGGGAGCGGCGCCACATAGACGGAAAGGTGTTTAGATTTGATAATGCACCGCACCATGTCGGTGTAAATACGTATCCTCATCATGTTCATGATGGAGCAGAAGACAAAGTAACCAATTCCTGGATAAGTCATGACCCAGGGCAAGCGATATTTCAAGTGTTGGGTTTTATAAGGAGAGAGTTGGATAAAACTGAGATATAATTAGTTGTTTGATTGATAGCCGGGGGAAACCCGGCTTTTAATTTTTATCTCATCGAAGCCCAAAATTCAGCTGCTTGGACTTCGGACTCCGTTTAAACCATACTTTTTAGGTGGGTTATTAAGGAAGGGTTATATTATCTATAGAAGCATGATAAAACACCGAGTATGTTATTATAAAAAGTGAAGATGATCCGGTCTCATGGTTTGTGGAGGTGATACAAAATGCAAGCGCAATCGATGAGTCCTAACCAAATCAGAAGTGCCGGCTTGGCGGCCCTGATAAAATCCCTTGGCCCCATAGGAATGGCCCGGTTTATTCAACTGTATGATGTGGGAACAGGTAATTATACGAAAGATAGAAGCAATTGGCTCGGTCAAATGAGTCTGGATGAGGTAATTTGGGGTATTAGTAGAATGCGGAAGACGAACCCCCCTGCGGAGAAAAAGTAAAACTATGAACAATAGATATGCATTTTGCAGGGGTCTAACATGGTTATACAAGACCCCTGCAGGCATTATAGAGCAAAGAAGGGGTGGTTTACTCATCCAAGCGATCCAGTAAAAAATTTCAGTGATATTGAAAAAATATTGAACCCAGCTGACATATTGTTGTCAGGGCCTTTTTCTATGATATCAATAGATACATACAAGGGGGAATGGGCAGTGACAACAAAAGAACTGGCTGAAGCGGGTTGCTATAGTTTTGAAGGGATATTAAATTTTAATGGGGAACTGGTGATTGAAAGAACTGTATCCATTCTGGAAAGGGAAGACGGAGTGACGGAAAAAATTGTTTCATACGGGTTATGTATTATCGCGGGCCTTTACATATCCATCTCCATATTAGGGGTATTGTTTTAAGGCAACAGCGGTTATAGCTTTTTATCAATATCTCAAGGAAGGGATTGTTTGAAATGACCATTTACGAAAGAATCGTGGGTGGTATAACCGGAGTGGCCATCGGCGACGCTCTTGGGGTTCCGGTGGAGTTCAAGACCCGCCGGGAATTGTATGATGACCCGGTAATGGACATGATTGGTTACGGGACCTATAACCAGCCCCCGGGAACGTGGTCAGATGATACGTCATTAACCCTTTGCTTGGCTGAAAGCCTCTCCGAGGCAGGTTATAATCCGGATGATATCGCGAAAAGGTTTGTAAAATGGTACCGGGAGGGGTACATGACGCCATACGGGGAGGTATTCGATATAGGCGGGACAACAAGGCAGGCAATTTTAAGACTGGAGGAATGCGTTGATCCTGTACATGCCGGGCCGGCCGACGAGAGAAGCAACGGAAACGGATCCTTAATGAGGATTCTACCGGCGGCGATGTATTTTTCGGAAAGTGATGAGTCGGACATGGTCAAGGCTGTATGCAGCATCTCCTGCATTACACATGGGCACCCCCGCAGCCAGTTGGCCTGTGTATTTTATTGCCTGCTGGTTAAGGAGCTTCTCAAAGGTGAAGATCCCATGGGAGCCTACGGTAACGCAATAGATCTGTTGCCGGATTTAGCGCAATGTTTCAATTTGGCGGGTGAGTTACCCCATTTTAGCCGCATATTAACCGGGATGCTTGAAGGACTCACGGAAAATGACGTAAATTCTGGCGGGTATGTGGTGAGCACACTTGAAGCATCCCTTTGGTGCCTGTTAAAAGGCACTAACTTTTCTGAAACGGTTTTGAAAGCGGTTAATCTCGGAGGCGACTCGGACACCACAGGTGCTGTGGCCGGAGGGCTTGCGGGGATTTATTATGGTCTTGGATCAGTCCCCCGTAAATGGCTGGATATGCTGGCAAGGACTGAAGACATCATGGCGTTAAGTAAAAAATTTGCAGCAGTTGTATTAAAATATAGATAATTAAAGCAAAAAAAAACAGGTTTTTGAGGGAGGTAGAATATGAGAATCTTACACACCTCTGACTGGCACCTGGGGCGAATTTTTCACGGGGTTCATCTGACTGACGACCAGGCTCACATCCTGGACCAGTTCGTAAAACTGGTAAGTGAGGCGAAGCCTGAGGCCGTTCTGGTGGCAGGGG
>JBMOPC010000055.1:0-9785 GCA_049323915.1 Bacillota bacterium | reverse complement strand
TGGCATGTATGTCTTTCAGCGCTGACCAGGGTGCCATCTGGGAAGAGGTAGACAGAAAGAGAGCTAAAATGGGGACCGAATCGGCCACCGGTGCAGTTAATGATATTTATAACAGCTATGCCGACAGACTGGTTAATTATCGTGACGCCTTTCACGCAGTAGAAGGTCAGGTGGGAATGGCGGTTTTTATCGGTGGAAAGTTTGCATGTCTGGACACTTTTGACAGCCAGGGGAGTTTGGGGCAACTATTCGAAAAAATGATTGAGAGTTACGCCCTGGACGCCCTGGAACAGCCTGGCAACAAGAAAAAGATTGTTGCCGGGTCTGTACAAAGCCTGCTTGAAAAAATTGCCTCGGCTGAAACAAAAGCCTACCCTTCAGCAGGCCTGGGCGAAGACCTCCGGCTCAGCGGCGACGGCCTGGTGGGATCCTGCCTGGTGCTTGACGGCAGGATCATTCACCTGGCGATGTTTGAAAAGACCGGAGATGGCCAGAGAAGGAGGACCTCATTATCCAGCCCAAGCAGAAGGCGCCGGAGTAATTCCAGCAATTAGATTATTTGTGTAATAAACAAAGAAAAAGGCTTGTCATATAGACATAGAAAAGCAGAGGATGAAGAAACATGGTAACTCAGGAAAACTTGAATACAGCGGAAAAACTGGATTATATTATGTCGCTTGCATTCTCGGTAAAGGACCAGTTTATAAAGAGACTTTTTGTTGATCTTTTCTCTGACTATGATTGGACTCAAAAATTCTGCCATGCTCCGGCGGCAAAGCTTTACCACCAGGCGTACGAGGGAGGGCTCCTGGACCATTCACTGAATGTTGCCGTCTCAGCAAACTTTATTGCAGAAAGCTATCCCTCCCTGGACAGGGACCTCCTGATTGCAGGTGCGATACTGCATGATTCGGGAAAAGCGGAGGAACTTGAATACGGGCAGGATGCCATTGCATACACCGATGCCGGCAGACTTCTCGGGCATATTGTTCTGGGGATATTATTTCTCGAAAAGAAAATGTCGAAAATAAAAGATTTTCCCGAAACGCTCCGCCTTAAACTTCTGCACATGATTGCATCACATCACGGCCAATACGAGTGGCAGTCGCCAAAACGGCCGAAGTTCCTTGAAGCCCAGGTGTTACACCACATTGACATGATTGACGCTGCAGTTGATATATTCGGTAAAGCGTTGGAAGAAAGGAAAGATAAGGAGAGTTCCTGGTCTGATTATATAAAGGGGATAAATAGACGGGTATTCTGTAAATAATTGCAGTTTTTGGAAGGTAAATATACTTTCTGGTAGAATTCCTCATTATAAGTATGGATTCTCATATTTGTAAGGGGGAATCTTCTTGCCAAAAAACCAGCCTGAGTAAAACACTTAGATTGAATAAAATCTTGGGCATTCTTAATAAAAAAAGCCCATACGGTGGTGTAACTATCTCGGAGCTAAAGGAAAAGTGCGGTGTCAGCGAGCGCCAGATATATCGCGACCTGGACTACCTGGAAAATGAAATGAGGGTTGGACTGGTGAGGCCCGAAAAAAACATTTCCAAGAAAGAAGGTCTCTTCCGCCTGGATGCCGGTTACCTTCCTTGCATCAGCCCTGAAAAGGCCACCATCATTTTCCTGAGCCTGCTTCAGCAAAAAGGTTCAGCCCTCACCGGCAGCCTCAACGAAATAAAAGACGCCCTGGTGAGCACCCTCTTCAAATATAAGTATTCCCCGGAGAGTTTGCAGCCCGATAAATTACAGGACCGGATTCATATAGTTGAGGAGGAGCTGACGGATCCCGCAGAGGTAGGTGATCATTTCGCCAGGCTTATTGAAGCGATAAAGGATTCACACCGGATTAAGATTTGGTACTTCGTTTCCCACAGCGGCGAAGAAACCGAACGGGTTGTGGAGCCCTACGGCCTGATATGCAAGAGGCAGAACTGGTACCTCCTGGGCAGGTGCCTGGAGAGAAACGACATAAGGGTTTTCCGGGTGGACCAGGTAAGGAGCGTATTCCCGTACACTAGCGAAAAATTTGAATATCCCCGGGATTTCTCCCTGAAAGATTACATGGCAAACAGCTGGGGCGTCATCAGCGACGGAGAGGCAAGGCCGGTCAGGGTGAAATTTGATAAATCCGTTGCCCACAGGGTTAAAAATATGATCTACCACCCATCCCAGCAGGTGGAGGAACCCCCCGACGGCTCGGTTGTTCTGTCATTCAAAATCTGTGGCCTGGCTGAGTTCAGGACTTGGGTTATACAGTGGGGCAGCGTTGCTGAGGTTCTGGAGCCCAAGGCTCTGAGGGAAGAGATGAGGTCCATGGCCATGGCGGTGGCCGGGCTCTATAGAGAAAAATGATAAAGACGGACAATAAATTATAAATGGCTGGGGTGAGATGGGATGACCGTGTTGGAGAAGCAGTTTAACAGTGCTATGAAAAAAATCTATAATCGTGCCAAGGCGGAATGTGGCTACAATGCCGGATATTTTCTTAAATTACTGAGTGAAAGAGGCGGGCTTGGAGCCGCCAAATATTTGCTTCAAACCCGGGACATTTCTTCCGGCTTTACGGAATTATGTCTTTGCGGTCGTCTTGACCTTACTGTCGAGGCTTATGTGCTAAAACCCGAATTTAAGGAACTATTCACCGAAGAGGAACTACGGGGAGCGGAATTAAGGCTCCGAGAGCATGGCTATTTCAGGTAAAAGCATAGAAAACAATTTCAATGACAGGAGTTAAAAATAATATGCGCTGAGGTGTGGTCTCAATGAACCGCCTGCTGACGTCGCTTTCAGAAATCTGCAACGGATTTCCCCTGGACGAAAAGATACTCGTCGTGCCGGATTACGGCGCCGGCCATGATCTGTGCGAGGGGCTGGCAAGGTATGGCGGGGGGTGGGTTAACCTTCACCCGGAAACCACGGCCGGCCTGGCCAGCCTGGTGGCCGGCGATCACCTGGCTGAAAACAACATTTCACTGCTACCCGGCTTCCTTTCATCCGTCGTGGTGGAAACAGTATTCAAAGACTTTGAAGAAAGGAAAATGATCCGGTACTTTGCCAGGCAGGGGAGTTCGCCGGGACTTATCCGCGCCATAGCATCCTCAATATACGAACTGAGAACTTTCGGGATCACGGGCGATGATCTTTCTCCGGACAGCTTCGTCAGCCCGGACAAAGGGGAAGACCTCAAGATGCTGCTTAAGGCGTACGAGCGGTATCTTGATGAGAATAAATACATGGACTTCCCGGGATTAATCAGGTTGGCTCTAAATATGCTGGAACCGGGAAAAACGCGCAACGGCAACGAACCCGACAAGATATACATACTGCCTTCCTTCCTAAAGTTATCACCCCTTGAAACTGAACTAATAAAAAAACTGGCCGGGGACCGGCTGGTCTATCTGCACTCCGATCCTGTTTTCGGGTTGTCCCGTTCTAATCAGGCGGAAAGCCAGGATGGGGATGATATTGCTGCCGGGACAGACGTGGAACGGCTGCCGTGGCTTTTAAAACTGGAAGAATCCCCTCCGCCTTTCGAAGATGGTACACTGGATTTCTTTCACGCTTACGGGATTGCCAACGAGGTCAGGGAAATACTGAGGCGGGTCATGTCAGAGGCAATACCCCTGGATAATGTCACCGTTGCCTGTACCAGCGGGGAATACATACCTGTATTTTACACCCTTTCCAGGCGGATGGGCTTCAACCTGACGGTCTCCGGGGGCATACCGGCCTCTTTCACCAGCCCGGGAAGGGCTTTAAAGGGCCTTTTAGAATGGATAAAAAAAGACTTTTCAGCAAGAGCCTTAAGAGATCTGATTTTAAGCGGGGACTTGAAATTAGTGCATGAAGAAGCCGGTGATCCGATTCCGCCGGCGGCCGCGGCCCGCATCCTGAGGAGTTCCGGTATCGGCTGGGGCCGGGATCGGTACCGGCTCCTGGAGGCGCTTGCCCGGGGTTACCTGGAAAAGGCCGGGGTGGAAGTTGAGGAAGACGGCGGCAGGCGGGAACTGATCCTCATGCAGGGTGAACTGGCCAAAAAACTTCACACTACACTCCAGCACATACTTTCCCTGATACCCGGGCCCGATGAATCGGGAATGGTCGGTTTCAGGGAAATTACCGGCAGCCTTGCCGAGATCGTTTCCCACTTTGCCTGTATAAAAGACGAAACGGACGCGGCGGCGCTGAAGGCAGTCACCTCCAGCCTCGTTGAAACAGGCAGGCTTGCATCCTTTGAAATTGAAACCGGCGAGGCCCTGGAGAGGGTGGAAAGCATCCTGGGCGAGTTGAGTGTCGGGGCCTCTGGCCCAAAACCCGGGCACCTGCACATTACCCTGAACGACAGCTTAATCTGGTCCTCAAGGTCTGTTACCTTTGTTTGCGGCCTTGATGCCGACACATTCCCCGGCGGCACCGGGCAGGACCCGGTCCTCCTGGACTCCGAGCGGGTAAAAATTAACGGGCAATTCCCGTTGAGTGCGGACAGACCTGGGGATAAGCGGTATGACCTTGCCCTGGCCCTGGCTTCCAGAAGGGGCAGGGTGGTGTTGAGCTTTTCGTCCTTCGATGTAGTCGAATACAGGTCCGTATTTCCCTCTTCAACCCTTTTACAGGCATGCAGGCTTATACGTGGAGAGCCTTCCCTGGACTACACCAATCTCCTGTTATTCCTGTCCGAACCGGCGGGATACTGCCCGCGGGGCGCCGTGCCGCTGGACGAGACCGGGTGGTGGATTTGGAAAACCCTGAATGACAGGGTGGTTGCCGGGCGTGAAGCTGTCCGGGAATGTTACAGGGGCATTCACCTGGGGCAGTTGGCATCTGAAGCAAGGCAGGGCGCAGCCCCCACAGAGTACGACGGTGTTATCGGCGCCGGCCCGGGTGAACTCGATCCCCGTACGAACCGGGACATGGTCATGTCCTGCAGCAGGATAGAATACCTGGCCGGATGCCCCTTCGCGTATTTCCTCAGGCATGTTCTGCACATTTATCCACCGGACGAGGTGCTGTTCGATTCCGGCCGGTGGCTGGACACGATGGAGCGGGGCTCCCTCCTGCACCGCGTATACTGCAACTTCATGAGAAAGGTGGCGGAAAAGGGGGAGAAGGTCAGCTTTACAAGGCACAGGCCGCTGATCATGAAAATTGCCGGGGAATTGATCGCCGAGTACAGGAAAATAATACCCCCTCCCAGCGATATTGTCTTCAACCGGGAGGCAAGGGACATCTTCCTGAGCTGTGAGGTTTTCCTGTCCGCCGAGGAAGCCCGGCCGTCCGATCCGGTTTATTTCGAAATTCCCTTCGGGCTGGGAAAGGAAGAAGTGAACAGCGCGGGCGGCGGCCTGGCGGATCCCGTGGAGATTGCGCTGGGTACCGGGGGCTTTTTGCTCAGCGGAAAGATTGACCGCATCGACAGAGTGAAAAACGGCATATACAGCGTGTGGGACTATAAAACGGGCGGCACTTACGGGTACGAAGACCACCGGCACCTTTGCGGCGGCCGCCAGGTGCAGCACGCCCTGTACGCAGTGGCTGCCGAAAAGATAATTGGGGCCCTCAAGGGGGAGCAGGCCAGGGTTGAGGAAGCGGGATACATCTTTCCGACGGTAAAAGGCGAGGGGCTGCGGGTTTCCAGGCGGCAGACCGACCGCGGGGCCATGGTGGAGGTATTGAACAGCCTGTTCGAACTTCTGGCCGGCGGAGTCTTTGTGGCCGCCGACGACGGCGAAAAGTGCGGCTTCTGCGATTACCCGGAAGTGTGCGGCGGCGCTGTCGCAGTTAGCCGGGCAAAACAGCTGGTCTCTTCCGGCGATCCTCGCCTGGAACCCTGGAGGAGGCTGAAAGGTTATGAATAGCCGGGATCTAAAAGACCGTGAAGCCAGAAAAGCAATAATCGAGGACCTTGATACGTGTATTCTGGTTGAGGCCGGGGCAGGGTCGGGAAAAACGCACAGCCTGGTGGAGCGCATGGTGGCCCTGGTGGCCGGGGGGAAGTGCACAGCTGACAGGCTTGCCGCGGTAACGTTCACCAGGAAGGCGGCATCGGAACTGAAGGGGAGGTTCCAGCTGGCCCTTGAAAAGGCTTTCGCGTCCGAACAGGACCCCGGAAAAAGAAAAAACCTCGGCAGGGCACTGGACGACCTGGACCGCTGCTTCCTGGGAACAATCCATTCCTTTTGCGCGGCCATTTTGAGGGAGCGGCCGGTTGAAGCCGGCCTGGACCCTGAATTCGAAGAACTGGACGAGCTGGAAGACGCCCTGATCAGGGAGAAGGCGTGGGAGGACTATCTCGCCCAGGTCCAGGTTGAAGCGCCCGGCATACTTGACGGCCTTTTACAGATAGATGTCGAAGCCCAGGATCTGAAGGACTGCTACGCCGCGCTCTCAACCTACCCCGAAGTGGAAATCGCCGGCGGGGATGCGCCCCGTCCCAGCCTTGGGGAGATGCGCGCGGAATTATATAAACTGCTGGAGCTGGCCGAAGAGAAGCTTCCCTCCACCGTCCCCGCCAAAGGCTGGGACGGGCTGCAGAAGCTTCTGAGGAAGGCGCTGGGAAGGCGAAGGGTATTCAACCTGGACGACGACCTGGCGCTCCTGAGGCTTTTGGCCGCCCTTGACAGGGAGGGCGCCATTACCCAGAACCGCTGGCTGAATAAAGATGACGCCAAATTCATGAAGAGTACCTTTGACGGGTTCAGGAAAAATCATATCCTCCCGGCCTTAAAAGCATGGCGGGAATACAGGCACTCACGGGTTTTCGACTTTGTTAAGCCGGCAGTGGAATTATACGCCGGGCGCAGGGCGGAACAGTCCAAGCTGAATTTTCAGGACCTGCTGATGATCACGGCGGGGCTGCTCAGGGAAAACACCGAGGTCCGCCGGTACTTCCAGGAGAGGTTTACACATGTTCTGGTGGACGAATTTCAGGACACCGACCCCATCCAGGCGGAAATAATGTTTTACCTCACAGGCCGGGACGGCGATGAGAGGAACTGGCGCAGGATTGTTCCCCGGCCCGGGGCGCTGTTCGTGGTGGGAGACCCGAAGCAGGCCATTTACCGGTTCCGCCGGGCCGATATAGACACCTACAACGAGGTCAAAAGGCTTATTGCCGGGGGTGGAGGCAGGGTTCTCAACCTGACCGTGAACTTCCGGTCTGTCAGGGAAATAGGCGACCTGGTGAACCCCGTCTTCAGCACCCTTTTGCCCGGGGAGGCCACTTCGTACCAGGCTACCTTCACCAGCCTCGATACCGTCAGGGAGAGCGAAGAAGGGACGGCGTCCGGAGCCCGGGTTATCACCATACCCAAAGTAGATTGGCACAAACAGCAGGAAATTGCGGAAATCGACGCGGCGAGAATTGCCAGCTGGATTCGCCGGGCCCTGGACGGGGGGATTTCCCTGTCCAGGACCGAAGGCGAGAGGGAGGCGGGGCTTACGGAAAGTCCCCGGCCATGCGACTTCATGATCCTGCTGCGATACAAGTCCAACATGGACATATACGCCAGGGCACTGGAAAAGCAGGGCATACCCTTTCACATTGCCGGGGGAGGGGGATTTTCCGGGTCGCCGGATCTGGCCGGGGTAATGAAAGTACTGAAGGCGGTGATGGACCCGGATGACCCGGTACGGCTGGCGGCAGCCCTCAGGGGAAGCCTTTTCGGCCTGAGCGACGGACTCCTCTGGAGGTTTAAAAAGGCCGGGGGGAGATTCAACTACAACGCTCCTGTACCTGAAGACCTGGACCCGGGCGACAGGGACGTTTTCCTGTGGGCCTTTGAATTATTTAAAAAGTTCCGGGACATGACGGTAAAGCTCCCGGCCAGCGCAGCCCTGGAAAACATAGTAACGGAACTGGGAGTTATCCCCTATACTCTGACCGGTGAACTGGGGAAAAGCCGTTCCGGGCATATTGTGCAGTGCATGGAATTTGTCGCCGCCGCGGAGCGCAGGGGCATAACCTCTTTTTCATCCATATTGGAGTACCTGGACCTCCTGTTGGAAGCCGGCGTGGAAGAGGAAATAAACATTGCCCCCCGGGAGGATGACGCCGTCAGGCTGATGAACCTGCACAAGGCCAAGGGACTGGAAGCGCCGGTGGTCTTCCTGGCCAACCCGGGTAAAAACGCATCCCATCCCCCCGACAGGCACATCAGCAGGGTTGGGGACAACCCCAGGGGTTATTTTGTGGTAAAAAAAGAAAGCGGATATACAACAGAAATCATCGGCCAGCCCCCGGGATGGGATAAATATTCCGAAGAAGAGATGCGATACCTTTCGGCTGAAGAAACCCGGCTTTTATACGTTGCAGCTACCAGGGCCAGGAACCTGCTGGTGGTAAGCACGTATTCCGGAAAGCCCGAGTTAAGTCCCTGGAGCCCGCTGCACGGCCTCTTAAATGGAGTACCGGAGTTGGAGGATAACAAGATTGACAGGAAGGAAGCTGCCGGCATCGAAGGGGCCGCACTTTCCCGGGAGGAACTGGAAAAAGCAAGGGAAGGCTTTGTCACCATGACGGCCGCCGCCAACACCCCCAGCTATTCCGTGGAGTCCGTCACTTCCCTGGTCAAAGGCGCAGGGGACGGGCCGGAAAGAAAGTCCACCGGCCGCGGGCAGTCCTGGGGCCGGGTGGTCCACAGGGTGCTGGAGGCCTACGCCAAAAAAGCCCCTCCCAACCTGGAGCTTTTCGTAGACAACGTCATTACCGTGGAGGGCCGGGCCCCGGAAGAAAGGGACCAGGTTATAAACCTCGTCAACCAGATAATCAAATCCGACCTCTGGCAGAGGATGCTGAAGAGCAGAAGACGCTTCATGGAGGCGCCCTTCTCGGCCATGGACGACAGCCCGGAAAACGGCAGGGAAAGGATTATTTCCGGTGTCATAGACCTCGTTTTCCAGGAGGAAGACGGTTGGGTGATAGTGGACTACAAGACCGACACCGTTAAGGGCGAGGAACAGCTGAGAGAGTTGGCCAGGTGCTATTCTCCGCAGGTTGAAATGTACAAAAGGTTCTGGGAGAAGATATCCGGGGAGAGGGTTAAGGAAGCGGGGTTGTATTTTACACACTTGAACAGGTGGGTTACCGTTTAGAATAGCCATCACAGGCAGTGAGGAGTTTTATAGTGTGAATGACAAACTAGAAGAAATGCAAAAGTTGGCAGACTTAATTGCAAACAAGAATGACATTGACGGAAATATAGCTTCCATAATTAAGCGTCCTACATTAATCGGGCATGCCGGAGAATATATTGCCTCCCGGATACTCAATATTACCCTTGCGGAATCTGCCGCGCATAAGGGCAGCGACGGCATTTTTACCCAGGGGGTGCTTTGCGGAAAGACAGTAAATATAAAGTGGTACACAAACCATGAAAGGATTTTGGATATTAACCCCAATGCTTTGCCAGATTATTATCTCGTATTGACCGGAGCATTAAAGAATCCTTCTTCATCCCGCCTAACAACCCGTCCGTGGACTATTGATTATGTTTTTCTGTTTAATGCCAGCAAACTGATTGAAACCCTGAAAAGCAGGGGTGTCAAAATAGGTATTGCAACTAGTGTAGCCATGCAGCTTTGGGAGAAGGCTCAAATTTATCCTGAATCTTGCAGTAGTGAATATATTTTAACCGAAGAGCAGAAATGTTTATTTAGTTTATTTAAGAAGGCGAATTCGGGTGGTACTAGTTCTTAAGTATATCTGGGACCGTTTGCTTATTACAATGGGAGTTGACAGATTATGGATATAAAAGATAACATTAAAGAGTATATGAAAG
>JBMOPC010000054.1:0-9937 GCA_049323915.1 Bacillota bacterium | reverse complement strand
AGAGCGGTTGAGCCCCGGCTCTTTGGGAACGGTGAGGGAGTGCAAATCCTTCAAGAGATATGAAACGGGTTCAGATAAAGGGTTTAAACACAATGTACATGTTTTCGCAGCTTTTTCAGGAGGGATAAACACATGAATTCGTATATGGCAAAACCGGGCGAACTGGACAAGAAATGGTATGTCCTGGACGCCGAGGGCAAGGTGCTGGGCAGGCTGGCCACAGAGGCCGCCGCCATTTTAAGGGGCAAGCACCGCCCCACATTCACGCCCAACGTGGATACCGGAGATCACGTTATAGTGATTAATGCGGAAAAGGTGGTTCTGACCGGCAACAAGCTGCAGAAGAAAAAATACATCCGGCACAGCGGCTATCCCGGAGGGCTGAAGGTTACCAACTATGCCACCCTTATGAGCAACAGGCCGGAGCTGGCGGTAAGAAAAGCTATTGTCGGGATGCTGCCGCACAACCGCCTTGGAGCGGCCATGGCAAAGAAACTCAAGGTATACAGCGGCACAGAACATCCGCATCAGGCCCAAAAACCAGAAGTCTGGTCCTTATAGGACAGCTGAAAGGAGGAAACAGATTAGTGTCTCAGGTAAAATTCTATGGCACCGGGCGCAGGAAGAACGCAGTGGCCAGGGTTTATCTCAATCCCGGCGAGGGAAAGATTGCTATAAACAACAGGGAAATAGATGAATATTTCGGCCGCAAGGTACTGGAAATGGTAGCCCGCCAGCCGCTGGAGCTTACAGGCAGCACAGGCCGCTTTGACATATTTGTCAAGGCCCACGGAGGCGGCATAAGCGGCCAGGCCGGAGCGGTAAGGCTGGGAATCGCCAGGGCGCTGGTCCAGGCGGACCCCAATTTGCGCCCCATACTTAAAAAAGCCGGCTTTTTGACCAGGGACCCGCGCATGAAGGAAAGAAGGAAATACGGTCTTAAAAAGGCCAGGCGGGCGCCTCAGTACTCCAAGAGGTAACAGAATACAGGTATCAGGAAAAAGGAAGGGTAAACCTTCCTTTTTTACATATATTTACCTCCCCGTTCATATAATCATTAGTGTAACGAACGGGGGGAGTTAATTTGCCGCTATTAAAGGTCATCAGGTTCAGATTCCGTTATGTGGCCCTGGCCGCGGCGCTGGCAAGCCTTTTGTACGGCTCCTGGGCACGTGTTTCCGAGGTGCTTGAACAACGTTACATGGAGACTCTATCTACGGTGCTGGCCAACAGGGTTATCGTGGTGGACCCGGGTCACGGCGGTATCGACGGGGGGTCGGAAAGTCCGGGAGGGACCAAGGAAAAGGATATCACACTGGAGGTGTCAAAAAGGCTGGCAGTAATGCTTGGACAGGCCGGGGCCGTGGTATTGCTGACCAGGGAGAGCGATATGTGGCTGGCCGACCCGGAAGCGCCCCATAAGAAGCGGTCGGACCTGACAAAAAGGGTTGAGATGGCCAACCGCAACAGCGCTGATGTTTTCATAAGCATACATGTCAACAGCTTCACTGCCAGCAGGTCCCAGCGGGGCGCGCAGACATTTTCGCAGCCGGGGTCGGAGGAAGGCAAGCTCCTGAGTCATTTTATCCAGGGCGAGCTGGCCAGGATACTGGGCAACACCAGCCGGAAGCCAAAGGAGATAGACTATTTTATAAGGCATTCCAAGGTGCCGGCGGTGATAGTGGAAATAGGTTTTATTTCAAACCCTGCAGAGGAAAAGCTGCTGCTTGACTCGGCGTACCAGAGCAAGATGGCTTTTGCCATATACTGCGGGCTGGTAAAATACATTGCTGACAAGGACACAAGACAAAGTGGGTCAAAAAACCAGACAAAAACGTTTTCTTAACCAGTTTAAATTTATGATTTGGTGTTTTATGATTAGTTAGGCTGTAGCTGTTTTTAAAAGAATGCAAAAAAAGGTTTGAGTTTAATTATTTTCCTCAGAAAAAACAGTCATAAACAAGTCGCCCGGTGGCATCATAATTTATGAACCCAAACAAAAAATTTGCCGGGAGGTGCTTGTTTTTTGGTACATGGATGGAACGATTTTGCTAAAGGTGTAGAGGTAAAGCAGGCGGCGTATGGCAATGAGGCAACCGTTTTATACAACGGACTTTTGGCAAAGTCAGGCGCTGACCAGGTTTACCTGCACTGCGGATTTGGAGACCCCAACAGCTGGCATAACATTTCAACGCAAAAGATGGACCGCACCAACAGGGGCTGGGAAAAAACCATCAGGATGATGGACAATAAAGCAGCCTTTTGTTTCAAGGATTCGGCCAACAACTGGGACAACAACAGCGGGCACAACTGGATAGTGAGGTCATAACCAAAGAACCCGGGCATTTCCCGGGTTCCCCTTATTTATACGGCTGCGGATATATATTATTATATATAAAAAGAGAAACAAGGAGGTTAAACATGGCAAAACATGAACTTCCCCCCCTGCCCTATGATTTCGGAGCGCTGGAGCCGCACTACGACGAGCAGACGGTGCGCATTCATCATGACGCACACCACAAGGCCTATGTTGACGGCCTGAACAACGCCGAGGCAAAGCTTGAAGAGGCCAGGGCAAAGGGAGATTTCGCCTTGATTAAGCACTGGGAAAGGGAACTGGCCTTTCACGGGTCCGGCCACCTGCTGCACAACCTTTTCTGGGAAAGCATGTCACCCTCCGGGGGCGGCGAGGCGGCGGGAGAGATTGCCGAGAGGATAAGGATGGACTTCGGGGACTTTGATGCATTCAAGAAACAGTTTTCTGCGGCCGCAGCGGCGGTGGAGGGGTCGGGGTGGGCTCTTTTGTGCTGGAGCCCTGATTTTGGCAAGCTGGTCATTCTTACAGCCGAAAAGCATCAAAACCTGACGCAGTGGGGTGTCATTCCTCTTCTTGCCCTGGATGTATGGGAGCACGCCTATTACCTGAAATACCAGAATAAAAGGGCGGCCTGGGTTGAGGCCTGGTGGAACCTGGTAAACTGGGAAGGAGCCGGCCAGAAATACCGGAGGGCCGCCGGGCTGTGAAAGAAAAAGGGCCGATACTGGTGAGCGCGTGCCTGGCCGGCGTTAAGTGCAGGTACGATGGCGGGCACAATAATGTTCCGGAGATCAATGAAATGGTGGAAAGGGGATTGGCCATCCCGGTTTGCCCGGAAATACTGGGTGGGGGAGGGATCCCCAGGGAGCCGTATGAAATAGTGGGCGGTGACGGGGGTGCGGTGCTTGACGGAAAGGCCAGGGTTAAAACTCCGTCTGGAAATGACGGCACCGAGTTGTTTGTCCGGGGCGCCGAAGAGGTATTGAGGGCCGCAAATAAATGCAACGCTGTGGCTGCGGTGTTAAAGGAGAGAAGCCCTTCCTGCGGCAGCAGCATGATTTACGACGGCACCTTTACAGGCGGGAAAATTCCCGGAATGGGGGTTGCCGCCGCCATTCTGCAAAGGGCAGGGATAAAGGTTTATTCCGAGGAAGATTTTAAAGCAAAAGGTATTGGTTTTGGTTTATGGGGAAAGTGTCTTTTCTGATTCAAATGAAATGGGTTAAGATAGGTTATTATGAGATGCAAAAAGAGACAAAGAGGTTGATATAGTTGTTGCTCTTCCAAGGGGTAAGATTCTTATAGAAGTTAAGGGCAATACTTGTAACAAAGAGAGCAGCGGGCTGGTGGTTCATTTCCAGGCTGAAGGACACTGTTGGAGTCATAGCCGGGGTTCAACCCAGGTGTCAAGTATACCGCCGTCCCGCCCCAGGGCGGCGGCATAAAACCTTTCCACCTTCCAGCTGTTTTCGAAAGGAAGGTAATCTGTATATTCCCGGCCAAAGGTTTCGGGCGTGGCGCTGTAAAAGGTGAAGTTGGTGTATCCTAAAACGGCCAGAACCCTTTGGCCTGTGTAATTCCGTGAAATTTCCGCCGCGATGCTTTCGGTAAATTCTCTAATTTTTTCAGGGTCCGGAGTATAAACCACTTCGGTGAAAGAAAAGTATTTAAAGGGGTCCACCCGGGCGAAAACAAATACCAGCCTGTCCTCCCCATTCCCGGGAAAAGAAATGTCCTTGATATGATACTGTAATTCAACGTCGTTCAGGCTTTCCATCCGGCTGTTTAAAAACTCTTCGGCTCTGGCGAATTCTGTCGACCACTGGCCGGTTCCGGTGATTACGCCCGATCTCAGAAGGCCGTATATGGTGATGTCATTGTAAAACACCTTAAAAACCAGTGAAATTGCCTCTGATCTGGTCAGCGGAGTTTCCGGCCGGAAATAACCGTCAGGGTATCCTTTAATCAATGCCTTTTTAACGGCCAGCGATATATAGCTTCTATAGGCCGGGTTAATGCTTTCATAATCGGCAAAAAGGATCTGAAGATCAGAGGGGCCGGACACTTCAGCGCCGCCCGCGGCCAGCGCCATTGCCGCTGCGGCCTCCTGGCGGGTTACAGGGTCATAGGGCCGGAACAGTCCGTTCTGGAGTGAAGGGTCGGCGGCAAAATAGTTTTTAACCGCCTCCACGGAGGAGGAAAACCACTGATCAGTTCCGGTATCTGAAAAAGAAGGTTTTTCGGGGCTGACAGGCGGAACGCGGCCCGCCCTGGCCATGATGGAGGCCAGTTCGGCCCTGGTTACCAGCTGATCAGGCCTGAAGGTGCCGTCATCGTACCCCAAAACCCACTTTTTGTTTGCGGCAAGATTGATCCGCTCAGCCGCCCAATGGTTTCCGGGGACGTCTGAAAAGCCGGTTGCGAACTTCTGGGCCGCAAATGCCGGCACTGTTAAAACTAAAAGTAAAAGTATCGGAGCCAACAGCGGGAATGTCTTTTTTGCCATCAGTACTCCCTGTTTTAATCTATTTGATATGGCTTCACGGTAACGAAGTATATAAACCTTATTTTACAGTCTATCATCAATTAACGGAATCGAACAACTAAGATATTTTTCATTAAGTGAGCATGTGGCCGCATCAACGGAAAAAAGTCGGCAGGTGCTGTGTTTCCCGTCCGATGATATCCCCTTACCAGAGTTTCCCTTGTCAGAACAAAAGCAGTCCGGTCCACCTGGCTGTTTCCCCGACGGGAAAAACAAGTGGCATCCCGGCTTTTTCACAGGTGGACACCACGTTTATACCCACAGCCTCCATGGAGGACCTGGCCCGGTCAGGAAAGCGGCAGGGTTTTCCGGGAGGGGGGCAGCAGCGGCATAGTTTGCAGCATCCCGATATCAGGCCTTTTACTTTTTGGTATCCCGTCTCCCAAAGATGTGTCTCAAGTTCAAGGACTATGGTGTGCAGTTTTGAGCTGTATGAAAAAATATTTTCCGGATGGCTTATTCCCGGCCCGTCCAGCTGTAAGAGAAGTCCCTGTTTATATACGGGCAGTCCGTTAAAAAAGTGATGCGGAGGGGGAATAAGGGGCGGACAGGAAAGGTTGCGGCCGTACTCGGGGCATTCTCCGCATTCCACCCGGTTGAGGGCTGCGATTTCTGATGTTGGAATGATTTTGGCCCGGGAAGCCCCGGTTTTAAGGCAGTGATCAATTAATTTCTCCGACATGTGGTCTCACCTTTTTGTTGCGGTTTTGTGCTGAAAGTATAAAATACCTTTAATTTTATGAGAATAATTATTAAAGAGGTGCAGGGATTGATTACATATTATAGTATATAATTATAGCGTTGCGTACCTTTGATATGGGAGAGGAGAGAACTCATGGACGGGAAAATAAAAAGCGCGCTGGAAAAAGCCCTGGAAAGAGCGGCGTCATTCAAGGAGGTTTCCGGGGAGGAAATTGACAGGATGGAATATATGCCCAGGGGAAGGACGATAGCCGCTTCCTTTATGTTCAATAAAAGCTTTGACTTAAAGGAAGCCCTGGACCAGGTTGCTGCAGAAACCAGAGAATATGTGCTGGAGGGAATGCAGGAAGTTTTTCTGTTGAACATTGCCCTGTCCGTCGATGAAACAGCGGACGAGGCCACCAGGAGGGCAATGGAAGGCATAATGCTGATAAAGCGTGACAAATCACAGGCAACGCGCATTCTGGGCGAGCTGGACCAACTGATGGGTTATTACCGCCAGGCACTGGAGCAGACAAGGGAGAGATTCAAGCAGGAGCTGGAGATGCGCGGCAAGATGAGCCGCAGGCAGGGGGCAAGGGGCAGGGAGCAGGATAGGATGATGGAGTTCCGCGAGGAGTGGGCTTCAGTGGTGAGACAGTTGAATGAGAGATTTGAGGCAGGCCTTGCCGAAATAAAAGAAAGGATAAGGAGCATAAGCTGAAAAAGGCCCGCCTGTTGTTTTTAAAGCACAGAGCATGCATATCACAATGGGGTCACTTTGGGGGTTCCAAGGGGGCTTGCCCCCTTGCTTCAGTGGGGGGTTGAGGACGTTTATACCGTCCGAAGGGGCGCCCAGCCCCTTTTATAGATAGAGTGGCCCATCTGACAATACACCATAAGGATGTGTTGTCAGATGGGCCTTTTTACATCAGGTCCACCGCAGACCCCAGCTTGCCCAGGAAGCGCAGGGATTCAAACTTCAATACATCGTTCCTGGAAACGTTTTTACCGATACGGGCCATCAATACGTTGGCGGGGTGCTCGATTATATCGGGATCGTCCGTGGTGATCTTGTTAAGTCCAACCCTGGCGAAGAGCTTGGTGAGCATTTTCTGGTATTCCCACACATCAAGGTTGCAGTTCCTCAAATCCCAGTGCCAGCAGTATTCCATGGTGATGATAATAAAGTCATCCAGTGTTTTATCGGAAAAGGACACCTTCATCAGAGTGTCTCCCACGTTGCACTTGCGCCAGTCGGGGCTTATTTCAATACCGCCCATTTCAATTATTTTGGGATGCTTGATCCAGCGGGTATACTCGTCGGCTTTGTGGAAAGTCACATAGCCGATTATTTCATTTTCATGCCGGGCTATGTAGATCATACCGTTTGGCATCCCTGTAATTCTCGACAGGGCCTCTTTTTGCTTTTTGGCGGGCCTGAAATTATTGAGATTTTGATTCATTTCCAGAGACTGTATATACTCCCCGGATACCGGGCCCTCGATATACACCAGACCTTTGGGAGTCTCCAGCTTAAACAAACCCACACTCATCATCATCACCACCTTTTAACCATCCGGGCCGGCGATTTATATCCGCCGCTTGCAGTATGGGCAGCTACCCATATTATATGGACAGCGGATAACTTTTACAATAGCGCGGGCTCAAGTGGTAAAGTTTAAAATATTCAAACACAGGTGCAGCATAAATCTTCTACAGAAACAGCCGGCCCAGAACGGTAAAAACATCGTGGCACAAATCAATTATATGGACACAGCCCTGTCCTCCCCCCAGCAGGCCTGCCACATCCCTTTTGGAGAGGGAGCCGGGTTTTACCCCCACCAGTTTTTGCGAGTAGCCTCCCGATTCAAAGCACACTGCGTCCGGCGCCCTCAACAGGCGGCAGTTGGCGCTCAGCACGGCCCTGGTGTATTTGTCCAGGGTGATGTTCATTCCCACCTCATGGAAGGAGTCGGAAAGGCTGGCCCCCACATGGTATGTATCCCCGCAGTCCGAAACCGAGACCGCCTTAAATTTGTTGTAAAGGCTTCCGTTAAACCTTTCCTGGCCGGAAATGTGATCCGACCATCGAGAGGTAACCCTGTCCAGGTTGCTGTAATACCTGCACGTGTTAATGTACATATTGCTCCAGTACCGGTCATAGCTTTCGGCGCTCTCATAGCCCCTTTCGCAGGTGAGAAAGGTCTCAGCCTGTATTATACCCCTGACAGCTTCTGATACAAGGGAGTGGGCCTTTTGGCCGTACTTCTTCAGCACAGCATCACGCAGAAGCTCCCCGGACCTGAAATAGGCCTCCACCCCCTTAAGCCCGTCAATTTCGGCGCATGATGCCCCGTCCGGCCCACGGTATACCTCCCATAGCGCCCTTTGTATACTGAAGGTGCCGATATCCGTCGTGAGTGTGGCCGCGCATTCAATTCCGGAGGATAAAAAGCAAGTCCTGGCCGAGAGGGTTTCCGGCCCTGCTATGTTTACGGCTGTGTGCCAGTGGCTGTGGTGCATGCTTTTCAACGCAATTTCACCCCGCAGTGTAATTTATTGTTTTATACTAAAATTTACAGGCTCTTTGCTTTGACACTCAAAAACCGGGTAAAATGGTGGTAAGATAATGCTTATACGAAGAGAGGTGTTGAAATGAACTGCCACGTCGTGGATTTGGACGAGGAGCGCCTTAAAAAGTGCCTGGCTCAAATCTATAAAATACAGATCTCCAATTGTTTTCCGGAAGACGTAATGCCCCTGGCGATGAAGACGCTGAATCTGGACGAGGAGGGGGCCATAGACCTGCTTGGCTCCTTAATCCGCCTGGGGTGGATAAGCAC
Source organism: Bacillota bacterium (assembly GCA_049323915.1). Classification (GTDB taxonomy): domain Bacteria; phylum Bacillota; class Desulfotomaculia; order Desulfotomaculales; family Desulfocucumaceae; genus BRHc4a. The sequence goes on along the minus strand of JBMOPC010000054.1, from coordinate 1,548 downwards.
TGGCAATATCAGGCCCAAATTTTTCCTGCGCCCCGGTTACGTTAATTGTTTCCCTGTTGTGGTTTCGGCTTCCGGTATAGATAAAATAAGCGGACAGCTATAGATTTATTCTCGGCCGGAGAGCATTTTCCTTTTATTTCTTTTATTTGTTTATGGCAGGAAATGAGAAGTTTATGTGGAAAAGTCTATTACAAACTCCTTGGAGGTGATTTTGTCGTGGATTTTTTCCAAAAAATGGGCGAAAGAGCTAAGGGGCTGGGTGAGAAGGCAAAGGAACTGGGCGACATGGCCAAGGAGGTTACCCGCAAATCCGGTGAACTCCTTGAGGTTACCAAGCTGAAGTATGAAATGTCCAAACTGGAGAAGGAAATGGAAAACAATCTGTCAGGACTGGGTGCCGTTGTTTACCAGAAATACAAGGGTGCAGCCGATATGGACGATGAGATTGACCGCCTGTGCCAGAGCACGGCCAGACTGGAAGAGGAAATCAATGCGATGGAGCAGCAGATTGAAAAGATGCAGCCCAAGGATCTCATATGCCCGGACTGCAAGCTGGAACTTCCTTCCGGCGGAAAATTCTGCTCATACTGCGGGACAAAGGTTTCGAGGGAAGAATAGCAGGTTAATCCGGGGGCAAAAACCGCAGCGGGACTGCGGTTTTTAATTTAATATGGGGGGTGCGCGGTAATGAAAGAATATGGCGAAAAAATCTCAGCCCTGGCAGGACTCATTAAGGGCTGCAGCCCCTGCTTTGCGCTGACAGGGGCCGGCATAAGCACCGAAAGCGGAATACCTGACTACAGGAGCGCGGACACCGGACTTTGGGCCAGGGTGGACCCGGCCAGGACCGCCAGCCTCAGCGCGTTCAAAAGAGACCCGGCTGCCTTTTACAATATGAATCTGAAGAGGTGGAGAAGCTTCTCCGGTGCGGAGCCCAACGAGGCCCACCGGGCCCTGGCCCTGCTGGAGAGAGATGGACTGATGGTGGGGGTGATAACCCAGAATATTGACAGTCTGCATATAAAGGCCGGGTCCCGCAGGGTGTGGGAGGTTCACGGGCACCTGCGAACATGCCGCTGCGCGGCCTGCAATGAGAAATACCCCTTTGACAGCCTGACCGGAATGTATGACGGCGGTAAAAACCCTCCCTGCTGCGCGGAGTGCGGCGGGGTGCTGAGGCCGGACGTGGTTTTGTTTGAGGACCCCATGAGTGAGGACTATTTTAAGGCGGTAAAGGCGCTAACCGGCTGTCAGCTGTTATTGGTGGCGGGAAGCAGCCTCCAGGTGTACCCGGTGGCCGGACTGCCCGAGTATTCAAGGAGGCTGGCCATAATCAACCGTGACCCCACTCCCTGGGACGACCGCGCGGAAATTGTGATCAACGAATCCACCGGCAAGGTATTCCGGGACCTGCTTATTGCTTTAGGCTCTTAAGTCCAAGTATCTTTGAAAAATGGAAAGAAACTGAGCAAACCCATGAAAAGACAGGGGTGAAAGCAGAGGGTGCCAATGACAGCCATTCTCTAAAGAGGTATCCGAGGACCAATC
>JBMOPC010000053.1:0-10081 GCA_049323915.1 Bacillota bacterium | reverse complement strand
AGACAATATCAATGAAACATATGAAAAAACGCCCGGCGTATCCATAGATTACGGCATCATGGAGTTATCGGGGCGGGTGGCGGTGGTTCCCCTGGATATCAAGTGGAATGATCTGGGGAGCTTTGACACTTTCTATGACCAGTATTCCAGTGATGAAAACGGTAATATTGCCTTTGACGATAATATTTTAATCGACTCCTCCAATAACCTTCTGTATGCCGGCAGGGACAAGGCTGTTGCATTAATCGGCGTCAACGACCTGATTGTAATTGATGAAAAAGACGCCCTGCTTGTATGTCGGAAGGATCAGTCGCAAAAAGTCAAAGAAGTGGTAAACATGCTGAAGGATAAGAATGACCCCAGGGTGGATGTGCATTTAACCACATACAGGCCGTGGGGGTCATACACCATTTTGGAAGAAGGCTTTTTTTATAAAATAAAGCGAATTACCGTACTGCCCGGAAAAAAACTGAGCTGCCAGCTGCACCATCACCGCAGTGAGCACTGGATAGTTGTCAAGGGCACCGCAAGGGTTACCATAGAAGGTCAGGAATATTTTGCAAGAAGCGGTGAAAGCACCTTTGTCAAATCCGGCCACAGGCACAGGCTGGAAAACCCGGGGAAGGTGCTGCTGGAGGTTATTGAAGTACAGCTTGGCGAGTACCTGGAAGAAGACGACATTGTCAGGTTTGAGGACGACTTCGGCAGGGCCGGCGCTATGCCTGAGAAATAATGATTTGGGGGAATTGCATTGCTGATTCTGGTTTGCGGCGGGGCCGGATACATAGGCAGCCATGTGGTGAGGCAGCTGCAAAAGGCGGGCTTCGAGGCGCTGGTGCTGGACAACCTTGCAAAGGGCCATAAAGAGGCCATAGGGGATGTCCCTTTTGTGGAGGCGGATATTACTTGCAGCGGCGACCTGGAAAAAGTGTTTAGTGATTACAGGGTGGACGCGGTGATGCATTTTGCGGCCCACAGCCTGGTGGGGGAGTCGGTTGCCAGACCTGGGATGTACTACCACAATAATGTGGCCGGAACCCTTAACCTCCTGACAGCCATGTTGCAGGCCGGGGTGAAACGAATTATCTTTTCCTCCACCGCCGCCGTCTACGGGGAGCCGTTGGAAATACCGATCCCCGAGGACCATCCCGCCAACCCCACAAATCCCTACGGGGCCACAAAGCTGACGGTGGAGGGAATGCTGCGCTGGTTTGACAACGCCCACGGACTGAAATACATTTCACTGCGCTACTTCAATGCCGCCGGGGCCGACCCCGCCGGGGACATGGGAGAGGACCACAGCCCGGAGACGCACCTCATACCGCTTGTGCTGAAAGCGGCCCTGGGGGTTTTGCCGGAGGTCCGGGTCTTCGGCACAGACTATCCCACTCCTGACGGCACCTGTGTCAGGGACTACATTCACGTCACCGACCTGGCCGAGGCCCATATACTGGCGCTGAAGAGTCTAATGGAAGGCAGCCGGTCTGATATCTTCAATCTGGGCAACGGAAGCGGCTTCTCGGTGCTGGAGGTTATCCGGGCCGCCGGGGCCGTGACGGGCGGGGCCGTTAATACCGTTTACGGGGAAAGAAGGCCGGGAGATCACGCCTTCCTGGTGGCCTCGGCCGAAAAAGCCAAAAGGGAGCTGGGCTGGAATCCTGTGTACAACCACCTGGAGACAATTATCTCCACAGCCTGGAACTGGCATAAAAACCATCCCGCCGGCTTTGCATCCCGCAGGTGACGTTGAAACAATAATGCTTTTTGTAGTATAGTTAAATAACCGGATAATTGCCTGATTATGGTAAATACCCGGGATTGATAACAGCTTTTGTCGAAAGGGTGTAATACTGACATGAAAAACAAAAGGGTACCGGGAAAGAGATTGCCGTTTATGTTACTGTTATTGTGCTTCCTACTGTTTCCTGCTTCGGCATCGGCCGGCGGCAACAACCTTTTCAAAGACGTCCCCGCCGGTTCAGTTTATGCGCCATACATAACTTTCCTGTATGAAAGGGGAGTCGTCAAGGGGTACCCCGACGGGACTTTCGGGTCCGGCAGGGGACTGACCAGGGCCGAGGCCGTGACCGCGCTTTCCCTGGCGTCAAATATCTCCCCATCCGAGGCTGCGAGCCCCATATTCAGCGATGTGCCCTCAGATCACTGGGCGGCGGGTTTTATAAGCTCCGGGGTGAAATCGGGAATATTAAAGGGATACCCTGACGGCACATTCAGGCCGGAGGACCTGGTTACCCGCGCCGAACTGGCAGCTCTTCTGGTGAACCTGTCAGGAATGGAAATATCCCCGGTTCCGGCAAATACCGCCGGTGTTTCCGCTGAGCACTGGGCCAAAAAGTTTATAGACGCCGCTGTAAAGAAAGACTTCTTCTTATACAAAGAGGGAGGAGGTTTTAACCCGGAAAGCCCCGCCACCAGAGAGGTGTTCGCAAGGGGCGCCGCATTGGCTGTCACATCCAGCCCCAGGCTGAGCGTGGTGAATTTGAAAGGGACAATTGCCCCGTTAAAGGGCAAGGTGAAGCTGACAAGATCGGGAAAGGAAACAGAATTAAATAAAGCCGCGGTGGTTATGCCCGCGGATTTAATCGTCACCGGCGACAATGCGGAGGCAGAAATAACTTTTGAGGACGGCACCGGTATACTGGTGAAAGCCAACACCAGCGTTAAGGTAACCAGGGCCGGAGGTAAGCTGTCGATAAGAAAGGACGGCAAACCGGTAAGCATCGCATATGATGTGGAGGTAAAACTGGATTACGGAAAAATAGTGGTGGCCTGCTCCGGGCCGGCCGGTAGAAAGACAGATAAAACAGCCCTGATCAGCAATACCACAAGGATAGCCTCGGTCGGACAATCCATACGGTTTGCCGCCGGCCTGGCGGAAGCGCAAACCGCCGGCAGGGGGACGGTAAATGTGGTGACCCCCTTTGGCACTGTATCCGGAAACGGCTTTTGGACAAACGAAGTAACGTCAACCGGGCAGTCAACCACCGTTTTAATGGGAGAGACAACCGTAGAGGCAAACGGGAAAAAGGTGCTGGTAGCTGCCGGGCAGGCCGCCAGTTCAGGCAAGGGAGGGCCGGAAGCGCCCAGGCAAATGACCGCCGCAGAATCCGCAGAGTGGAACGGCAGCCGTCAGTGGGTGCAGTCCCAGGCGGGGAAAATTGAGAGCGTTAGCCTGGTAAACATAAACAGCGGACAAGGAACCGGACAGACAGTACAAAATCAGCAGCAGCCAGGTATTCAAGAGCAAGTAAACAAATCAATCGACTCGCTTTCAGGTACGCAAGGTGCGGTAAGCGCAAACCCTGCTGCCGGCGGCGGTGGAGCGGGAGGCGGCGGGGTTTCACCGCCCCAGGAGCAGAACAAAGTTCCCAGCGTGATTTACAGCATGGATTATGTTCCCGAAGGGGCCGACCAGTATAAGGTAAACATTTACCTGGACAGCATGGCAAACGCCACCTATATCGAGTATACCTTCGAGTATGACAACACCAGGCTGAACTCCCTGGGGGTCATCCCGGACCTTATGGGTATAGTAACCGCCTTTGCAGGACACGGAAACCTGAGCCTTTCCGACATATCAATAGACACCGGCTGGATTATAAGCGGCGCTAAAACTTTCAGGACCATAAAAACAAGACAACTGGACACGGCAGACCCCCTTAACTACAATGGGGGACGGGTGAGGCTTTTATACCTGGACTTTAAGAGGATTGCCGCCGGCAGTGCCGCAGTGGGCATAAAAAATATAAAAGTTTCATACGGAAACACCAGCTTAAACATGCCGGATGTTTCCATAAGTATTCAGTAACAAAATAACTGAAGCGGCTGCCCTGAAAACACTACGGGGCGGCCCTTTATTTTACGGTCATATGTCGAATATTGATGAAATAATTGTCAAGGAAAAAGGCGATATGCATCGAAACACTTTGAAGGGAGTGGACAGCGGCCTTTATTTGTATTTTTTGGAGGGAGATTAGAAGAAGGGACTGCCCGGTTTGGGACAGCCCCCTTATTACTTGTTATGCTTTATGCTTATGCTTACATTAAAATCTGAGCGATTTTGGCAATAACGATAACAGCGAAGGCAAACAGAAGAGGCACTATCCCGGTATTAAGAACGGTGTCCAGCCTGGACGCCGGCAAAGCCACAGTCCCGTTTTCCCTCATCTGGGCCGCGTACGCCCCGCTCAGTTCTTTGACAATAAGAAGAACAATAAGGGAAAGGACCGCGATGAGACCCAGCTGGGCAATCAAAGTGGTGCCTGCCACCGTTGTAACCGTTGAGGTTGTGGTTGCAGCTGTAGTTGTTGTGGTTGTAGTGGTGGTAACAGTTGATACCACCACTATTCGACAGCAAATAACGTAATCCTTCCGGTGAAGGAAAAAAATTATAAAATATTTGGCCAAACTATATAAAGAAAAATGTTGGTCATACCGTGGGCCAGGGTAATTCCCAAAAGTGAGCGGAACCGGTTGAAGGCGTAAGTAAACAGCACTCCCACAGCAAAAACGAAGAATATATCCATCACGTGCAGGTGGGTTATGTGGAGCACGGCAAAAATGTAGCTTACGAAAACAACCGAGAACCTGCCGCCAACCCCGTCGGTAAAGGCTTTGTGCATGACCCCCCGGAAGGCGAACTCTTCCATGAACCCTGTGTAAACAATTAGAATTACGGACGGCAGAATTATATTTTCCCATGTCATGGGCGCAATCAGTGGCTGTGGCTTCAAAATGGTGTATTCTATATAGCCCAGCACGATTCCCACCAGGGAAAACAGCAGCTGCCCGGGAATATTGCCAAAACGCATTCCCAGCTCAGATGCCCTGTAACCGTTGACCCTGGCCACGGTAACAGAGGCCACGATAAGGGGCAGGCCGAGAGCCAATGGCAAAGATGATCGCCACCACCAGAAGCACGGAGAGGGCCTTGTCCAGCCTGGACATCCCCTTCCAGTCAGGGGGCGAGATGTTAATCTCCAGCAGCAGGCGCTTTTCTTCCGGAAGCCTCTTTCTCCTGTACCAGCCAATGAGTGACATCGCCAGTATAAAGAATAAAAGGGAGATTAAAATGGGGTAGAGGCGGATTCCCCATGGGGTGTAGTTGAGGACCAGCCCTATGAGGGGCACTACAGCGATGCTGAGGCCGAAGCTCAAAGCCACCCTCTCAATCCCGTCCAGGTCCTCCCGCCCGGGGAAAAGGGCGGCTATAAGTGTGTAGCCGGGGGAAAAAAAGCACGAAGGGCAGCCCCAGGGCCACCCGGAGGGCATGGATGTCGGCGGCGGTTATTATAAAGGCCAGCAGCAGTGACAGTGCGCCAATTACTGCAAATTCATTTCTTATTGCCAGCTTCATTATATACGGGTATCCCCTCATAAAAATCCCCCTGTTCCGAGGGGGAAATTGAATCATTATTCTACAAAATATTATACTATTCCTTTTTTAATTGGTTGAAAAAAATACCAATTAATCCCCCTGAAAAACCTCAGCCATAGTTATTGGGCAATATAATGAGTCATGGAACCGACCCCTGACTCTTATCGCGGCGGGATCTACAAATAGCATAATGGAGAGTAACTTTTTCCATTATTTATCGCCCTTTATCGGTTTCTGCATTGGCGGACATCCTTGATAAAACCGAGATATCTCTACCGATTACCGGCTTCAACTCTGTCAGCGAATAGCCTGCCCCTTTCGCTATTGCTATAAAAACCCCCCGGGCTTGCCCCCTTCGTGATATAGTGGCTATGTAGTGGCCACATGATGCAATTCACGGAGTATTTTTGACATGCCTACTTTATCCAGTTTACCTGAAGCAATTGACATTACAGACTGATAGAGTTTACCAGCATCATCTACTATTGTAATTCCGTTTATCTCAAGAAAAACAAGGCAGCAGGCAAGACCTGCCCTCTTGTTACCATCAAAGAACGGATGGTTTTTGCATATGTGAAACACATATGCAGCTGCCATCTCGAAAATATCAATATGCAGATAATTTCCGCCGAAGGATGCCTCTGGCATTGCTATAGCAGAACAAAGAAGATCGTAATCCTGTAGTCCTGGGTGCCCGCCATAGCGTTCGACCTGGTCATTATGTATCTCAATTACCTCCGCCAGGGTTAAAAAAATCAATCCTTCCTTACCCATTAACCATTATTCACCCAACTTCCTGAGAGTGTCCCCGTGAAGCATATTTACCTTGTTCAAAGCTTCTTTAAATTTTTCGTCACGCTTGGCATTTGGAAGTGGCGAAACAATAAGGCTTTTTCCGTCAGTGGTAATTTTTAATGGTGTAGACATTGATATACCTAGAAGCTCAAGAATGGCCTTATCAATTACTAACGCTGCGCTGTTGCCATGTGAGGTCAAGGTCTTAATCATAAATACCCCTCCTGGTGCTACATTGTAACACCGGCATTTAATAATATCAAGAAAAAACCAAAAAATGTAAATCAATAATTACGACGTAAGCGCAAAACTTCCGATTGACCCCTGAACGAACCGTCCTCATGACACATCAATTCAGATCGGCCTTCAGTTTTTTTACGGTTTCGCGGTCCAAGCCGGTTATCTCCGCAACAACGTCTTCCGGCAACCCCTTTTTCAGGGCCGCCCGGGCGGTTTCCAATCTGCCTTCCTTTATGCCTTCCTTTATGCCTTCTGCACGGCCTTTTTCGTGCCAACTGGTAGTTATCTGCATAATAGTCTCGGCCTCCTTTCTGTCTATTTTAGCCAGTTCCAGGTGGAATTCCGCTTCTTCTTCCCGGTTCAGTTTGAGGTAAGATTCGAAGAAACCGCCCAATAGCTCCGTTCGCGCCGGGTCCAGTTTCATCCGGGCCAGCATGCGCATGAATTCCAGCTTTACTTTTACCCTTTCTTCCTGGCTAAAGCCCATCTTGCTGAGCAGGGCCGCGGCCAAGGGGTTGTCGCTGGTTGCGTAGTCCCGCCAGTTTAGTTTTTTTAGTTCCAGCTTGTAGTATTTAAAGTGCAATATGTCCAGAAAGGGAAACTGAAGGTCGAATCTGTCCGGTTCGTCCCGGACCTGGTCGTAGCTGAATACGGCCACGGGCAGTATCCTGCGCCGGTATCTTTCGTACAGCCGGCTGAAGTAGATAAACATTCTTTCGTTGAATTCTTTCTGCAGATAAGCCTGTGGCTCCACATGCACCAGGATTAGACCGGGCTCTTGTTTTAGCCTTGTTTCCACCAGTATATCCACTACGTGCTTGTCTCCGGCGGTTACGTCGGTATATATTTCCTGCTGCAGAAATTTGAGGTGCTTAAAGTCTATGGCCCGGTAGGCTTCGGGGAAGAACAGCTGCATGAATTCAGCGAAGAAGGTTTGCAGCAGTTCCTTAAACAGACGGTCATGGTTGATTTGGTTGTAGTTCATATTAAGATTACTCCAGTGTTACTTCCTTTTTTAGCATATAACCCGTGGGATGTGGTTTCAAGGTCTGGTAAAGATATTGAGGCGAGAACCAGGCCCTTTAATAGTATTATATCACCACAAAACATTCTATTGCTACAACAAGCCTTTTGGATTTGAGTCTTCCAAGAAGTAAATAAAGATATCGGCCAACTATCCAAGAAAAAGTTGCCTTAAGTTGACTGTCAACTTGTAGAATTTCCTGGAATATCAGCTGCTAGGGTTTCCGGGCATGTCAGCCGGAACCGTCCCCGTGACTCCGGATGTCCGGGGTTTTTTTCAAGAGTTTCAATGTGAAGTGGAAGGTGAGTGGACGATATTGTTCGCAAAGTGACTGAACCTCCTCAACCCAGCTCAGTAAGAGTCGTGAGTTCGGATTGACGGCTCGCTTTTGAGCCTGCTTGTGAGGCGGTTGCCAACAACCCCGTCCCCTTGGCACTGTCCCGCCCGGGGAAAAGGGCGGCTATAAGTGTGTAGCCGGGGAAAAAAAGCACGAAGGGCAGCCCCAGGGCCACCCGGAGGGCATGGATGTCGGCGGCGGTTATTATAAAGGCCAGCAGCAGTGACAATGCGCCAATTACTGCAAATTCATTTCTTATTGCCAGCTTCATTATATACGGGTATCCCCTCATAAAAATCCCCCTGTTCCGAGGGGGAAATTGAATCATTATTCTACAAAATATGTTATTATTCCTTTTTTAATTGACTGAATAAAGATTCCAATTTAATATAGTTCACCTGTTGAAACACTTGGGGAAAAAACCGTCCCCAGTTGCCTACGGCTCTTTTTGGTAGTCAACGATGTGCTGGCAAAACAACTCAAAATCAGACAGTCTAGTCTGTAAAACCTGGTAGAGTTCCTCAGGAGTCACTTTGTTATAGTCATGTATCAGACGATTTCGGTAACCGGACATTCCGGCAATTTGCCTGGAAAACTCATCAGGTATAATTCCACTTTCTGTCAATAACTTAATGATCGAACGGTAATCCGAGGGAACCCCGGCGCCGGTTTTTACCACCAGGTGCCGTCCCAAATCAAATAATGCCTCAATTGCTCGGCGTAGCCTGTTTTCCGCAATGTCGACGCAATCCTCATTGCCGCAGAATTCTTCGGCCGGTATCTGGGCCAGCAACTTTAACCGCTTGACAGCACTGCGAATTATGTTTAGCCTCTCAGCTATAAGATTCTTGTTATACAATATAACTGTCCTCCTTTATAGCTTCAAACAGTTCGCGACGGGCCATATCCAGATGATATTTAAAATCCATATACTCACCGGAAACAATATACTCAAAATCGGTACGGCGCTCGTCGTCCCTTGAGTAGATGACTTCCCCGGTGGAAACAGCCTCAAAGCGCACTGGCAGGGATGCGGAGTGCAGAAATAGCAGGTCCGGCTCCATTGGGGCCAAAGATTGAGCCAGGTGGGGGTAAAGTCTCATATATATGTCCACCTGGCTTTTTACCGGCTGCTTTAGAAGAACTGCCAGATCCATATCCCGGGCGCATTCTTTCTTTTCGAGGCATGAGCCAAATAAATAAACTGCTATAATCTCCGGGTATGAACTGAATATCTCTGCAAGAAGTGATCTGGTTTCCTTATCTAACACTTTTTCACTCACCTATCTCTATGGCCCGGTAGGCTTCGGGGAAGAACAGCTGCATGAATTCGGCGAAGAAGGTTTGCAGCAGTTCCTTGAACAGGCGGTCGTGGCTGATTTGGTTGTTGTTCATGTTAAGGTTGCTCCAAGGTTAATACCTGTTTTTAGTATATAACCTATGGGGGATGGTTTCAAGGGTTGCGCCCAAATGACGTTATAAATGTCTGGCAGTGTCAAACGAACTGTCCCCTTGACTCTCCCCTTGACTCTATTTTATATCATTAGCGGTATTTTCCGACCCTCCGGCTTTTGCCTTAGCTTCGTCAAAATTATAGCCTCGTACTTCATTTGATATTTCTTTCATTTTCTTATTCTTTGAAACATTTTCCGGGATACCTAGCTTTTCATATACTTCTTTCAATGATAAGCCGGTTGCAATGGCTGTTTCTTCAATCGTATAATAACCTTTAATTTCAGATATCGGCATAATCTGACCATCCTTCAGTGCTGAAGGAATAGTTTGAAAATTTCCAGTTACTTGAGCTATTAGTATGGTTCCAAAAAACAAACCTACTACTATAAGAAGCATTGCAACAGGATGAAATACCTTTCTTGCTGTCTTTACCTTCAGTGCTGCCATTTTAGAGCAGGCCAAAACACACTCATTACAGTTAATACATTCTGCATCGGTAACTTTGACTGCTTTAGCTATATCAATATTGACAGGACAAGCTTTGTTGCATTCTTTACAATGAATGCATAGATTGTCATTCCGTTCAACCCTTGTAGGACTTATCTTACCAATAATTCCGTAGAATGCTCCCACAGGGCAAAGATATTTACAAAAGAAACGATCATACAGGAAGGAGCCCAATAGCGTAACTACCAACAGGATAAATCCTACGATGGCATGGGGATCTTCTTTAATGGACTCAGAAACAGTCCATATGTGTGAATAGGCTGAATATGGATCATAAGGAGCCATCCAGAGTTTCCCATAATACCATGCCATTGCGACAGTAAGC
>JBMOPC010000052.1:0-10711 GCA_049323915.1 Bacillota bacterium | reverse complement strand
GGGCTGCGGAATTGCTGGGGGTTAACCGGACAACGGTTTACCGGCGGTTGAGGAAATACGGCATTGATATAAAGCTTAAAGAAGAATAGAGATTCTTTTGTGGATCTATGGTGCAGTCATTGCTGATGCCTTAAAGGCAGCCCACGGGCTGCCTTTTGGTTTTAGGTATAGGAAATTATGCTGAGAGGAATTCTGTGGATAATTTCCTATACATGGGGGTTTCAGGGGGGCGTGCCCCCTTGCTTTAGTGCGGGGTAAGGACCGTTGCGTCCAGGGGCGGCAGCCCCTTTTTTATGAGAACGATTTAAATGGGAGTTCAGACAGGCCCCTATTGTCCGTCCGGGGCTACAGCTTTAACATCTCCGCCAGTTCCGCGCATACGGAGTCTATATCAAGCGCTTCTGGGTCCAGCAGGTACTGCAGGCACAGTCCGTCCAGCGCGGACAGCAGTATGGTGGCTTTCGCCTTTAACCTGGCCGGGTCTATCGGAATTTTGGACTTCTCCAGCACGCTCATGATATCTTCACGCCAGTTCCGGTACTTGTTTTTAAACCTTTCCCCGAAGCTTTCGTTCTCCAGCAGCGCCTCCTGCACCAGGTAGTAATTTATTTTCATTAAAAAGTCATATTTGAGAAGGTTGTTAAAAGTTACGACCAAAAGCTCCCTGGTTATCTCCCTGGTGATTTCCCCCTCGTGTTCCTGAATAACCTTTGTAACGAGGCCTGTAATTTCCTGTATGCTGATATCCAGTATGTCATAAAGCAGGTCGCTTTTTGACCGGTAATAGTAAAAAAGCGTTCCTTTGCTGATTCCGGCGGCGGCGGCTATGTCGGCAAGGGATGCCTGGTGAACGCCCTTTTCCGAGAAAACCTTGATGGAACTTTCCAGTATCCTTTTCTTGTTTTCCTGCAACAACTCTTCCTCCCGTCCCACCTTGATTATTCTTATTATCCATAATGAATGGCATTTAGACAATATTCTCTTCTTGACTGAAATTATATCGGAAATTATAATTCAATTAATCGGTCGGCTGGCCGACCGATTAATTTGTTGAATGAGGTGGTTGTTATATGAAGGTGGCGGTACTTGGCGGCGCCGGTGGAATGGGCAGCAGGGCGGCAAGTGATATTGCATTTCAGGGCGACGTAACTGAATTAACCATAGGAGACATCAATCTTGGGTCGGCCAGGAAGCTGGCCGGGGAGATTAACCACAAGCTGGGTAAGGAAAAGGTAAAGGCGGCATATATTGACGCCAATTTACCCGACACCGTCATGCAGGCCATAAGGGGCTGCGACGTGGTGGCCAGCGCCATCGGCCCCTATTACCTGTATGGTAAAAAGGTGGCTGAAGCCATAATTGAATCGGGAATATACATGGTGGACATATGCGATGATTACGACGCCTTGCAGGATATCTTTTCACTGCAGGAGAAAGCGGAAAAAAATGGTGCCGTGGTACTTACCGGCATGGGGTGGACGCCCGGGCTGAGCAACTTGCTGGCAGCAAAAGGTATTGAGGAAATGGATGAAGCCGTAGAGGTGGACATATACTGGGCGGGCAGCCCGGTGGGCGATTCCGGCCTGGCTGTTATTTTACATACCCTGCACATTTTTACCGGAAGCATACCCACTTTTGTTGACGGCGGCTTGGTCAGCATACCCGCCGGTTCTGAGCGGGAAGAGGTTTTATTTGACGAATTGGGCCGGTGCACCATGTTTCACGTAGGGCACCCCGAGCCGGTTACCCTGCCGAAGAAATATCCCTTTTTGAAGAAGGTAAGTTTGAAGGGAGGTTTGACCGACCACCTGATGAATGAAATTTCGCTGCTGATCGGCGGCCTTGGGCTGACTGCCGCGCCCTCGGGCAAGCACATGATCGGAACCATGCTGAAGCCCCTTTTGCCGGCCATCAGCCCGTTTCTGAAAAACCAGGAGACAAGGTCGGCGGTAAAAGTGGAGGTCAGGGGCAGGGTTAACGGCCGGGAGGCCCTGGTTGTATACGAGGCCAACGCCAAGATGGAGGATTTGACCGGGCTGCCCCTGGCCATCGGAACGCTGCTGCTGGGAAGGGGAAAAATCACCGGCAGGGGTGTCATGGCCCCCGAGGCAGGGGTGCCCCTTGGTGAATTCTTCGACGAAATAGCGGCTCGGGGCATAAAAATTGCAAAAACGGTTGGATAATCCGTACCCGGGCCTTCGGGGGAGAAAGCGGGTTAATTTTCCAGGCGGGGGGATAACCATGCAGTGTGATCTGTTGATTAAAAGCGGAACCATAGTGGACGGCACGGGCAGAGACAGGTTTGAAGGAGATGTAGCCGTCAGGGGAGGCAAGATAATTGGGGTTTTTCCCGCTGGCGCTTCCCTGCGGGAAAACTTTGAGGCCGGGAGTGTGCTGGACGCAGGCGGGCTTACGGTCTGCCCGGGGTTTATCGACATGCACTCGCACAGTGATCTTGTTATGCACCTGGAAGAACACCCCAAATTGCTCACATGCCTGATGGAACAGGGCATTACCACGCTGGTGGGCGGTAATTGCGGATTTTCCCTGGCTCCGCTGGCCAAAGGTTCAAAGCATCTGGATCTGGTGCTAAACGGCTGTGAATTTATATCGGAAGGAATCCCGGACATACAGTGGGATTCCATGGCGTCATACCTCGGGACCCTGGAAAGGAGAGGGGTGGCCCTCAACCTGGCCATGCTGGCGGGGCACGGGACACTGCGATGGTCCTTGTGGGGAACGGATTATGCCTACCCCGGAGAGACGGAAATGGCTAAAATGGAGGGGATCGTGGAAGAATCCTTCAAGGCCGGCGCTTGCGGGCTGTCCCTGGGGCTGGGGTACGAGCCGGGCATGTTCGTGGATATGAGGGAACTGGAACAGCTGGCCCGCTGTGTGAAAAAGCACGGCAGGCTTTTAACGGTGCACCTTAAAGCCCTCTCCCGCATTTCGCCAGCATATAGGATGTCACTTTTCCCGGGTGAGGGCCATAACTTGAGGGCGCTGGCCGATGTTATCAAACTTTCGGAAAAGACGGGGGTAAAAATTCAGATTTCTCACCTTATGTTTGTGGGCACCAAAACCTGGCCCAGCTGTGGACTGGCCCTGGACATGATTGCACAAGCGAGGTCGAGGGGCGTCGATATAGCCTTTGACAGCTTTCCGTATATGTACGGCAACACCACTATTTACATAGCTTTTCCCGCCTGGTTTCTAAAAAATGCGGAAGAAAACTTCCGGCGTCCCCTGGCCAGAGGGCGCCTGCGCCTGGAGTGGCTGCTGATGTCGCGGCTGCTGGGCTTTACCGTGGGGGACATCCTGCTGATGTGGGGCGGACACCCGGAAATGGATAAATACAAAGGCAAGTCTTTTTCGGAAATTGCCCGGGACATGAACTGTTCGGTGTTTGACGCCGTCATAAAGGTGGGCCGGTTAAGCCTGGGCAAGGCCTGCTGCCTGTTTCCCAATTACAACAGTGAAGAAACTTTAAGGCAGATTTTGGCTCACCCCCTGAACACCTTTGAAACCGATGCCATTATAACTTCCAAGGGGCTGGGAAATCCGTCAGCATTCGGCGCCTGTCCCGGGGTAATCCAGAAATATCACAAGGAGTTGGGAATTTTATCCCTGGAGGAAGCGGTGGCCAAAATGACAGGAAATTCGGCCCGCCGGTTGGGGATAAGGGACAGGGGCGCCCTGGAGGCGGGAAACTGGGCGGATATAACCGTATTCGACTACAATGAGATCAGGGACAATACCACTCTGTCCGATACCGGGGCAAGGCCCTCCGGGATCAGGCACGTGTTTATAAACGGGGAAGAAGTTGTCCGGAACGGCGCAGCCGTCCCGGGGAAGAAATCCGGCAAGGTCTTAAGGTGCTGTTAATTGGAAAGTAAATTTGCACGCCAAGCATTTTTTTAGGTATTCTTGTTCATGTAGTGCAGCGTGTGGCGCATGTGTTGCGCCGGGACACCGCAAGGAATACGCAAAGCCTTTCCGGCATACGGTAAAAATCCCTGGATTGAGCGGTAGTGAGTACTTCCGCTCAATTTGTTTTTGAGGCACCGGAATTGCAAAACCAAGAATGTGATTAATAATTCTCAATTTTTTAATTATGAGAGGTGAAGTGTTTTGGGCGATCATAATGATTTCAGGGGCAGGGAGCTGATTTATGAATACCCTCCCTACTCCCCGCAGGACCTCAACAGGCGGGAGGGATCCCTGCTGGCCGCCCGGCTGATGGTCAACGCCGCCCTGACGGCCCCCTTTGCCGGCGGGGTCTGCCAGGTGGAGGCCGAGATAGTGTACGGACAGGAAGAACAGGAAGACCTGGCCGGAAAGATTGAGGAACTGGCTTACACCAACCGGGCCTGGGAGGAGATGTTCAAGTACGAGGCGGTAATGGCCCGTGAAAGCGACGCGGTCATTTTTCTGGGGAACCGCCTGGCCGGCGAGTTTGCCCTGGATGCAGGCTGCGGCATGTGCGGCGGCAGGGCTGACTGCAGCTTTTTCTACGAAAAGAAGGACACCCGGTACGGACTGGTGGACACCACCGACCGCCGGTCGGATACGTTAATCAAGGGCCCCCTTTGCTCTGCCAGAGTCAGCGACCTGGGGTTCGCCACGGGTTCGGCCCTGTGGATGGCCACCCGGCTGCTGGTGGACGCCAGGCCACTGATCAGCGTATCCCTGGCCGGACAGCAGCTGGGCTACTGCAGGAGGTCGCACATGGTAACGGCAGTCTGCGTTGCCACTCTCGCCAAAAACCCTTATGTCGATATAAACCCAGACTACCACCTGATCAACATGACAAAGGTACTGGAGAATACCCGCAAGCAGTATGTAACTCCAAGGACAGTGACCACCTTTGACTATCGCAAGTGGATCCCAAAAAAGAGCGAGGAGGAGTAATCATGGCACGATACACCGGAAAAGAAGCCGCCCAGGAGCATTTGCTGGATGTGGCAAAGCACGTTGTCCACGCCGTGCACAAGGCTCCTCTGATGACGGGCAGGCTGAAGCTTCAGACCGAGATAATCACCGGGGAAGATCTGGTGCCCATCATTGAGGGCCTGGAGGTGCTGGCCAAGGTTTCCAAGTTTGTCAACTGGGACTACACCACCTTCAAGGAGTCATGCGAGGCCGGAAACCCGCCGGTGCTGGTATTGATCGGGGCCGACACCACGGTGTCCGAAATGAGCTGGAACTGCGGGGCCTGCGGATTCGCCACCTGCGCCGAGTTCAACAGGTATTCAAAAGAAAACCGGGGGACCGGACTGATCTGCGGCGGGCCCTGCTGCAACTGGAAGGTGCTGGACCTGGGGATTGCCTGCGACTGGGCCTGCGCCGCCGCCTGGCAGTACAACGTGGACAACCGCATTCAGGGCTCCAGCGGAGGGGTGGCCGGCACCCTGGGCTACCTGCCCGGTTGCACCAGCGTGATGGGCCTGCCGCTGGGGCCCAGCCGGGAAATGGTGTGGTACAGCCGGGACGTGATGAACCGTAAATTCAGCTACAAAGACCACATAAACACAATGCTGGCCAGCATACCCACCCATTTTATGGCCTTCCCGGGAGGGGGCCGGCCGGTGTTCAAGGCGGCCGACCGCTGGTGGGAGGCCAACAACCTTATCGCCTGGGGCCCCAGCGAGCAGGCCGAGGTCAGGCTCTACGAGGTGGTCATGGAAATGGCCGAACTGGCGGCCAAATACGGCCCCCAAATCGAGGCCAGGTATAGTAAGTGAGCCGGCCTGCGTTATAGGTTATAAGTTTTTGGTTTACTTATAACTAACCTGTCACTTGCCGCTTATAGCTTACAGTTTACTGCTTAACGAAGGGGGATCGATTATGCGGGAGGTTTTCATTGTCGGGGTGGGTATGACCCGTTTTGGCAAATACCTGGACGGCACCATCAAGGGAATGACCGCTGAAGCGGTTGAAAAGGCTATAAAGGACGCCGGCATAGGTGTGAAGGACATAGAGGCGGCTTATTTTTCGAATTCTTTCTGGGGAATGTACAGCGATCAGCACTCCATAAAGGGACAGGTGGCCCTGAGGCCCCTGGGCATTGAAGGCATACCGGTAATCAACACCGAAAACGCCTGCGCCGGGGCCACCACCGCCTTCTATCTGGCCCACATGGCGGTGGCCTCGGGAATGTTTGACGTGGCACTGGCCGTGGGCGCCGAAAAAATCAGTCATGAGAACAAGGCCTTTTCTTTCAAAGCGTATACATCGGCGCTGGACGTGGAAAACGCCGCCGCCCACATGCAGAGCCTGCTGGATCTGAATAAAAAGGCGGATTTAAAAATCCAGGAGGACCAGGCACCCCCGGGACAGGGGAGAAGTGTATTCATGGATATATACGCCGCCGCCTGCCGCATGCACATGGCAAAGTACGGCACCACCCAGAGGCAGCTGGCGCTGATAGCCTCCAAAAACCACTTTCACGGCAGCCTCAACCCCCTGGCCCAGATACAAAAGGACATGACAGTGGAGGAAATACTGGCCGATCCCCTGGTTTCCTACCCCCTGACCCGGGCCATGTGCTCCCCGGTGGGTGACGGCGCGGCTGCGGCGGTGCTCTGCTCCCGAAAGTTCCTGAAGAAGCTGGCCGGCCCCCGCCCGGTGAAGGTCCGCGCCTGTGTACTGGGGTCCGGAATGGACAATCCATCCGGGGAAGATGAGATAGGCGCCCGCCTGTCCCGGCAGGCATACAGCCTCGCCGGGGCCGGGCCGGAGGACATGGATCTGGCCGAGGTGCACGATGCTACGGCATTTGGCGAGCTGCACCAGACCGAGGCCCTGGGCTTCTGCGCCAAAGGGGAGGGAGGGCTGCTGGCCGAGTCCGGGGCCACCAGGCTGGGAGGCAGGATTCCCATCAACACCTCCGGGGGCCTTGAGTCAAGGGGGCACCCCATCGGCGCCTCGGGACTGGCCATGGTCCACGAGCTGGTCACACAACTGCGGGGCGAGGCCGGTCCCAGGCAGGTTGAAGGTGCCCGCCTTGGCCTGGGGGAAAACGGCGGCGGCAATATAGGACTTGAAGAGGCCGCCATGGTGCTGGGAATCTTCGAAAGTGTCAGGCGCTGGTAAAAAATTTTAAGGGGGATAAAAAAATGGCAGTGTTTAAGGATACCGCACAAATGTATGAAGTACTGGGAGAGCTGTGGACAGCGCTTCTGGAGCACCCGGAGAGCGGGCCCAGGATGAATAAGGCGGAACTGACCATAAAATACAGGCTTAACGATCCTGACGGTGTTTTATGGGTCACTCCCCAGGGGGTAAAAACCGGGGACCAGGAACTGAAGGCCGACGTGGAGATGACCCTGGCCGCCGATACAGCCCACAAATTCTGGCTGAAACAGGTCAGCCTTCCCGTAGCCCTGGCCAAGCGGCTGATTACCAGCAAGGGGTCCATGGACAAGGTTATGAAGCTGCTGCCCCTTCTGGGGCCCAATTATGAAAACTACCCCGGGCTTTGCGACAAGCATGGTCTGCCCAAATAATCAATTAATGACGGGAGGATGCAACAATGACCCAGTCTGCAGGAGGATTTTTTGCCGCCGGAATAGCCCAGAAGGTCCAGGAAAAGCCGGACTTTCCAGTGCTCACCTTCGAAAACGGAAATCACCCCGATGAGGTGCTGACTTACAAAGATATATTTGAAAACGGGTGCAGGCTAGCCCAAGCCCTATTGAAAAGCGGCATCGGGCAGGGAGACACCTTCGCCCTGGCAATGCGCAACCACCCGGAATTTGTCTACAGCATGCTGGCTGCGTCCATGACCGGGGCCGTTCTGGTGCCCATCGACCCCCGTTCCAAAGAGGAAAAGCTGCAGTACCAGCTGTCCGATTCAGGGGCCAGGGGAATCATATTCAGCAACGAGCTGGCCGGTCAGGTGGAGCCTGTTCTCAAGGCGCTGCCGGACCTGAAAGTAATCGGTATACTGTACAAGCCCGGCTTTGAAGAGCCCGTCCGGAATGATTACACAAACCTCAACGAAATACTGTCCGGACACAACCCCGGACTGGTGGAACAGGTAAAGTCGGACCCCAGGGTGCCCCTGGAAATAATCTACACCTCGGGGACCACCGGCAATCCCAAGGGGGTCCGCATCGCCGAGGACAGGCTGGCCACCTACAGCGCACTGGCAAAGATGGTCTGGCAGTACAGGGAGGACGACGTGCTTTACACCGGGCTTTCATTCACCCACGGCAACGCCCAGGCGGCCACCCTTGTTCCCGCCCTTTTCCTGGGGATACGGGCGGTTTTCAGCCGCAGCTTCACCAAGAGCCGCATATGGGACATATGCCGGAAGCACGGGTGCACCACCTTCTCCCTGCTGGGCGGGATGATGATGGGGATATACAGTGAGCCCGCCCGGGAGAACGACGGGGACAACCCGGTGCGCATGATATTAAGCGCCGGCACCCCGGCTTCGGTCTGGGAAACATTTGAAAGGCGCTTTAATCTGCAAATACACGAATGGTACGGCGCGGTGGAAGGAGGCTTCGCCCACAAGCCTCCAGGGGCGGGGCCCATCGGGTCCTTCGGCAAGCCTCTGCCCGGACTGATGGAAATGAAGGTTGTAAGGGAAGACGATACCGAGTGCGATCCCGGGGAAACCGGCGAGCTAATCTGCCGCATGGCGCAGGGGGAAACCAGGGTGGACTACCACGGGAACCAGAAGGCGTCCACCGAGAAAACCCGGGGCGGCTGGCTCCGCACCGGTGACATGTGCCACCGGGACGCAGACGGCTGGCTATTCTTCGATTACCGCAAGGGCGGCGGCCTGCGGAGGCAGGGGGACTTTATACAGCCTGATTACGTGGAAAAGGTCATCGCCGAACACCCCGACGTTTCAGAGGTCTGTGTTTACGGCATCCCGGCCGCCAGCGGCGCACCGGGCGAAAGCGACCTTGTGGCGGCGGTGGTGGCCTTTGCCGGGCGCTCCATTGACCCCAAGTCCCTGTTTGACGCCTGCGTCAGGGGGCTGGAAAAAAACTCTGTGCCTTCATATATTCAGGTGGTTGACGAGATTCCAAAAACCATTTCCGAAAAGCACCTGGACCGGGTACTGCGGGAGCAGTTCAGTCCCGGCGCCGGCAATGTCTTCAGTTTTCAAAATTTCCGGTAAAGGAGATTAATAAATGGAATACCTTGAACTGGACATGAATCTCAGCGACGAGCAGATGGACCTGAAAAAATCGGTGCACAAATTCGCCAAAGAGGTCCTGCGCCCGGCCGCCAGGGAACTGGACGCCCTGGCCGACCCCGGGGACGTGCTGAAGAAAGGCTCGGTATACTGGGATGTAATGAGTAAGATGAAAAAGCTTGGCTACCACACGGTCTTCATCCCGGACCATTACGGCGGGATGGGGCTCTCCCCCCTGGAGCTGCACATATTCTGGGAGGAAATCGCCTGGGGCAGCGCCGGCCTGGCCATCTCACTGGGAGTTGACAGCTTCCCGGCCTTCTTCGCCTCCCTTATCGGTGAGGATGAGCTGATAAAAAATATTGTGGACCCCTTCGTAAGTGACACCGAATGCAACTTTATAGGCTGCTGGGGGATTACCGAGCCCGATCACGGCTCGGACACCCTGATGGTGGGCACCCCCTATTTCAGAGACCCCAGGATCACCGGCAACGTCAGGGCGCGGAAGGACGGAGACCAGTGGGTGCTCAACGGACAGAAGTCCTCCTGGGTTTCCAACGGCCCCCAGGCCACCCACACACTGCTTTTCCTGAACATAGACCCATCCATGGGAATGGCCGGGGGAGGCATCGCCATCATGCCATTGGGCCTCCCCGGGGTTGTAAAAGGCAGGCCTATAGATAAAATGGGCCAGCGGGAGGTCCCCCAGGGGGAGATAGTCTTTGACAACGTACGCATACCGGGCTGGTGCATGGTGGCCGACCCCGACACTTACGAGGCCATGCTGGACATGACCCTGGCCACGGCCAACGCCTGCATGGGAGCCATATACACCGGAGTGGCCAGGGCTGCCTTTGAAGAGGCCCTGGCCTACTCCAAGGAAAGGGTGCAGGGGGGCAAACCCATCTGCCGGCACCAGCTGGTGCAGAAAAAACTGTTCGATATGTTCATGAAGGTGGAAACAAGCCGGGCCATCTCACGGAAGGCCATGGTTTACAACATGAGCATTTCGCCCCCGGCTATAGAGTATTCCATAGCCTCCAAGGTCTACTGCACCCAGGCCGCCTTCGAGGTGGCCCACGAGGCGGTGCAGATTTTCGGCGGCTACGGGGTGAGCAAGGAGTATTTTATAGAGGCGCTCTTCCGGGACGCCCGGGCCGCCCTTATCGAGGACGGGTCCAACGATGTGCTGGGCCTGGCGGCGGCCGAGGCCATACTTAAAAACTACTGGTTATAAAACGGGGGAGGTACCTCTCACCCATGCTAACCGAGTCATCCGGACGCGGCCTGCGTCCGGATGACCGACGGCAGCCCGCCTGAAAAATTTCATCCAAATGCCTTCCGGGGATTAACCGCTTCTGCCACCCTACCGCCGTTGACCAGCACCCAGGCCGTAATCCTAGTGGCGACAGGCGGGGCACCTGGAAACCATATCCTGCCATACAGCATACTATTCTACATTAGGACCCGGTTTTCCTGCATCTGTTATTCCCCGCCGAAAACTATGTCCAGACTGACAACCTCAGACCTGCTCCCCACCCTTATGGGAGGCCC
>JBMOPC010000051.1:0-10732 GCA_049323915.1 Bacillota bacterium | reverse complement strand
GCCGCCAGGACTCCCGGCTTTCACAGCTCCAGCCCCGGAACCTGCCGTGGCCATACCGGCTCTGGCATCACCAGTGGCGGCAAATACGCCCTCCCCGGCTTTTGTTTCACTTTCCACCGGTTCCCGGGGCACTGTCAGGGAGGTTTCCTGAATACCAACGGAATCAGATGGACCCGGAGAGCGCACGTTCACATCCCGGCCTGAATTTTCCGAAGCCTCTCCCGGGAGTTCCTTGAAGGGGTAACCCCTGGGCGGCTGGCCTTCCCAGGCGCTCTCTTTTGTCACTTCCGGATCGACATCTATTATGGTGGGGCCGGAGCCCGTCCCGTTACCTCTATTGAAGCCCCCCGGTCCCGCCGTGGATTTTTCAGACCACTCACCGGAAGGCGGCGGTGGTGGCTGCTCCGGCCATTCCCCTCTCCCTCCTCTCCTCGAAAAAGCCCAGTCGGAGAAGATGTCCGTCAGTCCAAGTTTTCTGGCCAGGGTGGCATTTGCCGATACGATCCTCTCCAGTGAAACGCTATCGTGATATCTGAGGGTTCCTTTCTGTACCGACTCCAGCGCCAGCCCGAGAAACTTCTTCCGGTATATGGCCGCGGCAAAGAATATGACGGCCAGGACCACCATGGCCGCACCCAGGTTGTGGTCGATTAAGGCGGCGGAGAAGGCCGTTCCGGTAACCAGCACCAGCGACAGGTAAAGTCCATACACCAGCTTGACCATGAAGAAACCCAGCAGGGTGCGGAAGTACCTGGCGGCGAAGGCCCATCCGGCGCCGGGTATCATCATGGCAAAGAATGGTAACGGCAAAAACAGAAGAAGCGGGGCAAGGATTATCTGGCAGATCACTATGCTGAGTCCCACCAGGATGGCGAGCAGGGCAAGGCTTACAGCCGGCAGCAGGGTAAAAAAGGCCGTTTTAAGGTGCTGCATGGCGCCTTCCGGTGCAAACCCCACCATTGTGCCGTCGTGACCGCCGTGGTCGATATCCTGGCCATCGATAACCCACAGGTATTTCTTATTCGGGCGGGCCAGGGTTTCGGCAACCGCGTCCCGGCCCTCCCCGGTGGAACCAAGCATCAGGGTGTCCAGGCGCATGCCTGTCTGAATCTTAGCCTGACTTTCCTTCGGGAAGACACTTTTATTCAGTATGTCGTACTCCCCACTGGTCAGCCTCAGCCTGTTCTCGTCAGAGGTCCCGAACTGGGCCAGCGCCCAGGGCCTGGCCACAATCAGCTGCCAGGTGGTTTGACCCGCCGCCACCAGGCCTCTATCCACCGGGTCCCCAATATTCACGTTCTGACCGGCGGATGTATACCTCCCGGTGGTGGCCAGGAAAACACCGGCCAGGGAATCGGTGACCTCAGCGGTATTGCTTATAATCTGCCGGGCGTTGGCGGTGAAGAAAAAGGCGCCGCCCACAGCCAGAACGGCCACCAGCAGGGAACTCAGGGCCGACATGGCCCGGCCCCGGAGAATGCTGAAAATCCCATAGATAAGCAGTATGATCAGTCCGGTGGAGATCAGGATCTCGGTCAAATCACTGCCGGAGGAGAAAATTTCTGACATCCCCTCAGAAACCCAGCCCACCATACCTGTTATAATGCTGGTGTGAAAGGCCAGAACCATTATGTTATTTGAGGTCCTGACCAGCATCTTGGTTATTGAAAATATCATGTTGGCCATGAACTCCACGGTGGAATACAGGGCCTTTTCCGCCATCACTCCCAGACCCGGGAACTTGTCCGGTGGGGCGTGGTGGAACACGTAACGGCCCTCCGGCCAGTTCTCCCAGATAGCGTTCTCCGGGCTGGCTATCCGGGCCATACCGGCCCCGGCAGCCCCGGCGCCCACCACCAGCAGGCCGAAGGGTCCGCTCACGGCAGCCGCCCCCGGCGCGGTGGCTATAGAGCTCAGGGAAAAAATGCTGAACATCTGCCCCTCGATCTCCTTTTCCGCCTGAATGTCTCCCTGCAGGCTCCACAGTTCCGCCGGCTGGTCACCAATGGCCGCCAGGGCCGGCGCCTCAAATATCAATAGCATGAAGAGGACCAGTATAACGGCGGTAATCCTGCCCACCAGCTCTCCCCTCCCGATTGTCCGGAAATGCCCCGGATCAATTTACCTGGGCTATTTTCTCCTTGATCCAGTCCGACTGGCTGATTGATTAAGTAAATATCGATTTGGGCAAATGAAAAATTTCCTTCTGGTAATTGAATCAACAATCCTTATCTCCACCACCCCCGGCGCTGCCTGGCGAAGTGTCAAATATCCGAAGCAGATAATCAGGCCTCGGGTCGATGCACACGTGACCGATGCGCCCCGCGGCATCCCTCATGACGCACCAGCCGCTCTCCATGGAACAGAATATCGACCCCAGCCCCGGGCCACCCTTTTCCTCCTCCCTGTCCGCTCCCAACAGTTCCAGATTTGCCGATATTTCAGCCCTGTCCTGGGCACGGAAACAGAACACGTAACCCACGTTGTTCCTGATAGTCTGCAAATCGCTGATATCGGTTGCGTTCTGCGTGACCAGGACGGGTATGACCCCGAAAGTGCGCGCCCCCATACGCACAATCTCATCAACCATCCGCCTTCCCTCGGATACTCCCAGGAGCATCCACGACTCATCGAAGACCTGGCATTTCAGGACGTCCGGGGGCAGGGAGAAGGCCATCTCCCGGGCCATGGCCGAAGCTAGAAAGAGCATGCCCAGCCCCTGTCTCTCGCTCTCGGTGATCCGCCCGCCCTGCATGTGGCCCTTAGTCTGGGGCAGGGGCAGTCCACGCAGGTTGACCACGGTGGCCCGGGGAATTTCGGCGGCCGTGTCCGTGCCGAAGACCAGATGTCCCATGCTGCCGTCCCGCAGGGCCTCCAGGAGCATGGCGCACTGGCCGGCCTCTCTGGCCACATCGGGGTGCGATGTGGCCCCTGACAGCCGGAAGAGTTCCTCCAGGCAGGAGCGCATGTTGCGGTGCCCTTCCGGAAGCTTGCTCACCGCGTCCACCGCCCTGGCCACGGCCACCCGGCGGGCGTCGTTATCGTCCTTCAGGTTAAGCACAATGGACAGGTAGTCCATTGCTATACCTACGGCCCGGCGGGAATCTCCTGAAAGTAAAAAGGGATTCAGCTGAACGTCGCCCCCGGGATAGAGGTCGACTTTCCTCACACTAAAGATTCTTTCCAGAACTGCGTACTCATTGTTCTTGGGGTCTATGACGAACAGGTGTGCGCCGGCCATGTACGCCAGGTACAGAAGCAGCTTGGCCAGCATGCTCTTGCCCCCGCCCAGGCCACCATTTATGAAGACTGCATTGGAACGGTTGAGGTCTCTGGCCGCGTGCCCCGGCTTCCAGAGTACCGGTGAAGAACCGGACCAGCCCAGAAAGAAGCCCGCCCCATCACCCATCTCAAGGCTTATCGTGGGCCCGGAGGACGCTATGAAGCCGGGGTCGCACTCGATCAGCGGCGCCGCCGGCCGGCTGCCGGGAATGAATGAGTGCAGGCACTTCAACTGGTCACCCACCGGACAGACAGCCCGAAAACCGGAAGACGAGTATCTCTCCATCAGCCTTTTGCCCGCGGCCCGGGCCTCCTTCAGTTCCCTTGAGGCCACGACCAGGGTTACCGATACGGAGGCCAGGGGCTGGCCCCCTCCCAGTTTTCCCTCCAGGAACCTGCCTTCTGTAAATCCATATTCCTCGTCGGTGCTCGGCTCGTCGTCCCCCCTCAGGGCCTCCCTGATCTGCCCCTTGAGAAAGCGCCGGCGGCTCTCCGCTTTCTTCCTGGCCCTGTAAGGCCGCATGATGTTAAAGTGGATCACCGCGTCAACCGCCGTTTCCACGGCATCAAGGCCAGCCAGCCACTCGGCGCCCACCTCCGGCAGCACCTTGGGCAAATCCGGGAAGGTAATAAACAACTGGTGGTGCCGGTCATCAACGCCGTCCGAGACAGTCAGGTAGGACAGCCTTTCCTCCAGCAGGCAGCCGTCTGAGAATGCGGCCACCAGGGCTGGCGTAAGCCTCCCCCCGTCCCGTGAGGGAAGGGGCAGTGGCAGTACTCCGACCCGCCGTACGTTGCGCCGGATAATAAAATCCAGGTCCCCAAAATCAATCCTTCCCTCTGTCAGTAAGCTGACACGGCGGAACATCTCCTCCTCGGCCTCAAGGGCCTCCCGGATACGCCCGGAAGAAAGGAGCCACCTTTCCGACCGGAAAAGGGCGCCCAGGGCGGCATCCCGGAATTCCCGCAACAACGCCTTCCAGTCCTCGTCCCGGGTTAACCGGAGTTGCAGGACAAGGTAGCGCCTCCGGCGCCGGGCGCCCGAGGCCAGGACACCGCGCACAGACCGGGCGTGCCGCTGCAGTTCTGTTACCATATCTCCGGTTAAATCAGATACACCTGCGCCGGCCAGGTAGCCGTCCTCGTCCAGGCGCAGTTCCTCACAGAGAAGAAGGATCATGCCGCGGCCCTCGAAACCGTACAAAAACTGTTCCAGCCTCCGGATAACCATTTCCCGTTCGGCCCTTGGCAGGTGGTGGTACGATTCCCCCCGCAGGCGATATATTGCGAAAGCCTCACCGGTATCGCTGAATACTATGTTGTTTTTGAAGGCTATTATGGGAAACTTCAATCGTCAATTACCTCCATTGCTCTCCAGTCAAGCATGTGGCGCCGGTTGCCGCGTACTGGCTGGCCAGCCAGGTTGGCCGTTTTGGGGCGCAGCAGGTAACCGGCGATGTCCATTATGAAAACCGGCAGAAACTTTCCCTGGGGGTCCGCCTGGGAGAGAAGCCACGCCGCACCCCCCGCCAGCAAGCAGGTGGTAAGCCACGGGTGGGAGGGCTTAATCAGCCAGCCCAAGGGAAACAGGGGTAAATATATGATTGCCGCCAGGAACAGGGCGTCCAGGGGTACTGCCCGCGGCAGGACCTTTCCCCCCACGTCGTATATTTTGAAATTAATTCGGAACAGGGATTTATAGCTGTAAAAATATCGCGGATTATCCTTTGTTTCGGGCACCGTCTGGCCTCCTATCTAGAACATGGAAATTTTCAGTCAGTTGTAAAATATCGTCACATCTTTGAAAAATACAATTCACGCACTGGGTAAACTTGACGAAGTGTTGTTAGTATGCTAACATATTTGTTAGCATACTAACATTTATTGGGGGGATAAAAAAATAAAGCAAAACGAAGATAAATTAAATCAATACCTCTCAAAACGCACTCTGTATGAGCTGAAAACGACCTGGGAGGCCATAGAAGATGTTTTTTCTATGCATTTTGCCCGTCACGGTCTTTCCTCGGCAAAATTTAACGCCCTGATTCACCTGTACATGGCGGGCGACCGTGGATTAACACAGTCAGAACTAGGTCAAAAGGTTCTGGTTTCCAGACCAACAATGTCTGGTCTTGTGGAGCGAATGGAAAAAGAAAACCTAGTGGTTCGCAACACTGATCCCACAGATAAAAGGGTGTTTCGGGTCTGCCTCACCAACAGGGCCTTTGCACTAATGCATGCATTTTTGCCCATGCATAATGATTACATGCATAAAGTCATGTCCTCACTGGACATGCATGAAAAGGAAACATTGATTTCATTGTTGGAAAAAATTAGAAAAGGATTAGGATAAACTAAACTATGTCTCAAAAGGAGGGGACATTATGCATCAACTAAATAATCCTCTTGAAGTTTACAAGTTGCTTCCAAAGTCAAATTGCAAACAATGTGAACTGCCAACATGTTTAGCTTTTGCTGATGCGGTAATCAAAGGGCAAAAAGGCCTCGATAACTGCCCACATATAGAGGGCCATATAGTTGAAAGTCTTAATATTAAAGTAATAAAGCGAGTATCTTATGAGCAACAGACAGATCATATACTGGAGCAGTTAAAAAATCAAATGGCCACAATAGATTTTTATTCATCAGCGGAAAGATTGGGAGACTCTTTTACCGAAGGAAAATTAAAAATAAAGTGTTTAGGTAAAGACTTTACCATAGATTCTAGCGGAAGTATTACATCTGATTGTCACGTGATTCCATGGCTAACCATACCATTAATTGACTATATTGTAACTTGTTCAGGAAAAGATGTTACTGGGCATTGGGTTCCGTTCAGGGAACTAAAAAATGGTATGACCTGGATTCCGCTTTTTGAGCCATTATGCGAAAAGCCTTTAAAACAAATTGCTGATACATATACCGATCTTTTTGAGATGCTTTTGCATGTTTTTGGTGGAAAGCATAGGACGAATAGATATTCCTCTGATATTTCACTTGTTTTATATCCCCTGCCTAGAGTTCCTATTCTCATTTGTTACTGTTACTGCAGGCCGGAAGATGAGCTTGATTCTAAACTTAATATTTTTTTCGACACAACCGCGGAAGATAATCTCAATATTCGATCAGTCTTTGGTATTACCTCAGCTATTGTGAGGATGTTTGAAAAGATCACCCTCAGGCACGGTTAATAAACGTAGCATAAAGTAGTCGATGAATATATTTTTACTTGTAAAATGTTAACATAATGCTACATTTCCTCGGTCGTAGTAGGGGGTTCCAAACATGTTGACCCCCCTCGTATTAAGAACCCCCACCCAGCAGGTTCAGGAAACCCTTCCCCACAGTTTCCATCAGGCCGGGGGTGGTCATGGCCAGAAGCACCGCACCGACTATGATGATGACTATGGCGGCGGTAAGCTGGCTTCGGAAGAACGTCCACATGGCCGAGGCCAGTACCGCAATCATTACGAATACTTTGATTAAATCCAGGGTATCCTTGGCGCCGGCTTTCAGGTCAAAAGCAAGGGCCTGACTGGGAAAAAAGACAGCCAAAATAAGAATTATTATTGTAGATACAGCAAAAGCCCGGCGGAAAAAGCAGATATGAGTATTTTTGCGCATGACTTAAATCACTCCCTTTGATGAAAAAACCCGGCTTGCCGGGGGCGCTACCACTATTCAGCTGCACTTACATCCTTAACAAGGTAATTACTCCTCTCGGGCTGCACAAGTAAATAAATACGCTGCTCCAGGTGGCCTGCACCCGGTCCCGACACAGTTGCCCGAACGTAAGCCCTTGTTGGCAGTTTGCCGTTATCCAGCCGGATTTCACCTACTGACTCCAGTTTCCAGTCGGAAACAGGTGTAACCCTGGCACCAGGTGCCAGGAAGTTGGCAAGAGGACCACCGCCGTAATAAAGACCCAGGAATTGTTTTATGAAGGCTGCGAATTCGGGAGAGGCCGGATCGCTGAAGTTCGGTTCAGCCACCTCACCTCCACCCGTTTCTGAGGAAATTACCACAGGTAGCCCCATTATTTCAGTCTGGCCATCCTCACGTAACCGTACGGGCACCTCCACACTGATCAGGCAATTCCTCCATGCCGGAACGGTTTTATCTTTACTGAAAGTAAATCCATCCTGTTTCAACCGGCTCAAATCCTCACAGCTGATCGGCACCAGTACCTGCGGCAGCGCCTGGGCTTCGGTTTGAGAAAGATGGATTAATCTTCTGGTGTGTAAAAGAACCCGGACCCGGTACTTATTACCGTCACCGGTCAGGGAACTGATTGAGGCGGCGGTGACATCCTGAATGCCCTCGGGTACCGTTATTTCAGGCCTCCGCAAAAAAACACCCAACCGGCGGATATAATCGTCCTGACTGCCGGTCCAGGTGGCCCACTCCACGGCGAAAGCCCGGGCCTTTTCCCGTACATCAGCCAGCGCCTGCTCATGTTCCGCGGTCATTGCCCCAGATGCCTCCCGGCTAACCCGGGTCACAATGTTGACACTTCTTATGGAAATAATAATAACGGCTATCAGGAGAGCCCAGATCAGGCCGGCGGCCAGCCACCGGCAAATCATCTTCCGGCTAAAAAATATCAAGTTCCATCAAAACCCCCCTTCGCCAATTAAAGAATTCCCCACGTCAAGAACGTTATCAAAACCGTCCCTGGTGAGATACTCTTCCAGGGCAAAATATTGATCTGCCAGATAGCTTCTACCTATCCCGGGGCCGGTTTTGTATACCAGCACCCGGCTTCCGAAAGCCAGCAGAGTTGCCCTTCCATGGCCTTAGCCGCTTCCTGATTCCATCCCTCCAAACGCCAGGTTTCAAGGTTCATCCCGACTGGATTTTTAATTGCTTCCAGCAAATCGTAAACACTATCATACAGCGCGCCAGACGCCTTGACTTCTATAACTTTTCCGAACCTGTCCCGTTCAACTGTGACATAGGCGCACATAACAGCCGGACCGGATTCTTCAGGAGGTCCACTACCCTCTCTGACGGCATCCATAAAAGCGGTGATATTTTTGCGGATAACCGGCGCACTTGAGATATAACAGTTATTGTAGCCAAGGAGACCCTGGTAGAACTGCCAGCCACCCACACCGGCCCGCAACTCATTTGAGACCTGATTGTCCCTCGTAACACACCATTTTTTGTTCCAGCTTTTTTCAATCTCTCTTTTTACCCGGGCCGATAATACCCGGTCCCACGGTTCATCGTTTGTAATCCGGGTAGATATTTTGGATATTTCGACCCCTGTCAGTCTGGCGCTTTGTGGGATATCAGCAGCCCGTTGTAGTCCAGAAAGCACATTAACAAACTCCGTTACATTATCAAGATTAAATTTGTATATCCTTTCGGGACGTATAGTCACCCCGAACGCATACCACGGTGGGGTTTCTATCGGGTAATCATGGAAATCCACTGACTGTGCCACCAGTATTTCTTCCTTTTGCCCGGGCCAGGCCAACAGCTGCCCCTCTGCGCCAACAGTTCTGCCGACAGAACCGGCCATGGTGTCATGCATATCGTTGCCAACCGGGTTAACCAGATGAAACTTGCGTGATTCCACCCGTCGCCACTGGCCACCCGGTTCAGCAACGAACAAAGAACCATAAACAATAACCAAATCACGCTCAGGATCGAAATAAATTATTTTACCGAACACCCTGCTATCACGGTAATAAATACCGTATTCGTTAAAATGCATATAATCTGCTGTGACGGCAACACCATTGAAAAATAATAGATTCACCATAATAGTTATGACAACTACAATAATCCTGGTTCTACTTTTGACCGGGCTCATGCGGATCACCTCTATAAAAAATAAAAACCCAGCTTTTTAAACCAGATTTAAGAAGGACCTATTAGGTTAGGCTAGCTGTATTTAATATTTCGTATAAAATTTAATTAAATTATAGCAACACAAATTTCCTCCGTGGGATTAATATCAACTTATTCAAAGAGTAACCCCTATGGTCAATATCGTACCATTCTTTTATTTGCAAAATTATTTCCGAATTCAACTCGTTATCCCAGGGAATACCTTCCTCTTGAAAAAAGTATGACACCGCAAAACTGTTAAGCCAATAATATGATTGCATTAAGATGATTTGTTTGAGTCTGAAACATTGGAGCTCAATAATGCTACTATCCATTTTTGTTAAATGAATATCTAAGTAGCCGGGTAAAGTTACATTTTTTGTACTGGGGTGCCAACACCCGTAACAATTAAAATATTGCAATAGAAGAGTGTGCAGGTTTTTGTAGTACTCCCTGCACTTGTGCCGGGGTGCCCCGAAATTTATATTATATTTTTCCATGCTTTCAATCACTGTTAATAACATGAATGCAGGTATGTCATACAAATCATGAAAATTCGTCCTTGCCAGTTTTTTAAAGGAGGCCATTTTTCCCTTGTGTTCGGGCAAAATCAAACGCATCTCATGTAAAGACAGGGGAAGTTCATAATGTAGACCGCTGGGCAATTTTATTGGCTCATCTGTCACAATACCTATTCTGCGCAGCTCTGGTAATTCGACACCTTCCATCTGGTACCATTCATATTTTAAATTTAAGCAATATTTTGATCCCCGATGTCTTCTTGCATAATTATCAAACCTTTCACCTCTATTGGGCAAAGGTAGATTATTGGGTTGAATAATGGCTTCTTGCAGATTTGTTTTATATTTCATTATTCCATCCTCAAATCAAATCAATTAAAAAAGGTTTATCCTGCTTGACATAAGGATAAACCAATTCTATTAAATTTTCCTGTGCTAGTCTTTTATTCCTCATACTTAAAACAAATTTTATCTAGAGGATCTTGCTGCACCGGCTTAAATAAATTGCTGTATTTGTTCTCCTGCTTGGGCGACGGGGACTAAAATTTCGTCACAATTTCGTCACAGACGCCACCAAAACCCCTATCATTTGGCAGCAATCCATGGACTTCCACATATTAACATTTCCAGTGCTTACGCGGGTTTTCGGGCATTCCAGGAGTGCGAAATTACCCTGCCGGAAAACTGCAAATCCTCCACTCCCCGGTTCAAATCCGGGTGTCGCCTCCAGTAAGAAAATCGGCCTTTTCCCACAAGGGATTGGTCGATTTTTCTGTTTAGTCCTCCAATCACCAAACGCTTCCCTGTAGGTTGGAGGACTGCTCATAACCATAGGGCAGAGGACTACCTCCCAATAGGTTTAGATGACTGACAAAAAAAGGGAGGTATTTTTCATGGCAAAACTGCTCAAGGTGACGGCAACACAAAAAAGAACGTGGGAGGATGTGTTCGAGGAATTACATTTAGGACATTTGTCCTCCCAAAACGAGGTTAGACAACTCCCGCAAGCTCATGTAAGCTATAAATAGCCGACGGGAGGGGACCAAAGAAAAGGAGGACGAAACATGGAAACTGCGGTACAAGAACGAATC
>JBMOPC010000050.1:0-11554 GCA_049323915.1 Bacillota bacterium | reverse complement strand
AGGATTGAGGAAATGGTGGAAAGGGGAGTGGCTGTAGAGGGACTTAAAACACGCTACCACGAGGTTAAGGTATGTGGCGGGGCAGCTGGCTGCCCTCTGACACTGGCCGACGACAGGAGTGTTTCACTGGCTCTGGCGGCAATACTTGACGCTTCCGGTCTGGACGGACACATGGCCGGCAGGATAGACGGGCCGGTGCTTTTTCACCACAGATTCAGGGCGGCTGTGGCCGGCTGTCCAAATGCCTGCTCCCAGCCCCAGATAGTTGATTTTGGTGTGATAGCCCAGTCTGTTCCGGGCAGGGGGGAAGGCGGCTGCACAGACTGCGGGCTGTGTGTAAAGGCATGCCGGGAGGGCGCGGTCAGCGTAACCGAAGAAGGTCCGGCATTTGACACCGCCAGCTGCCTGAACTGCGGGCAGTGCATACGGTCATGCCCCGCCGGTGCAATCCGGGAAGCCGGTAGCGGCTTCAGGGTTCTGGCCGGAGGAAGGCTGGGAAGGCGCCCCCGGTTGGCTGAGGTGGTGCTGGAGCTGGCCGGCGAGTCTGAGGTGAAGGCGGCGCTGGAAGGGGCGGTAAGGCTGTACATGGAGGAGGGCAGGGACGGCGAGCGCTTCTCAGCCCTGGTGGAACGTCTGGGAATATTCCTAAAAGAATCTACCGCCTGCCAGAACCCGGGCTCCTCATAACCCAGCCGCCACACTGATATTCCGGCAAGGCGGTACTTATTTACCAGATTAAACTTTTTTTCCGCCGAGGCCCGGTTTTCAAACCAGACTTTCCTTGGAGTGCCCCTTTTGTCGTTATAGTCAAGGTAAGGGACCTGGTGGCGGGCGTCCCATCCGGGTGCAATTCCCCGCTCACCGGCCATCCGGAGTATTTCATCCGCCGGCCGGGCCTCGCCGCCGGATGACCCTGCCGGCCAGTCGTAACCGTAGGCCGCTATTCCCAGGTATATATTCCCCGGTACGAGGCCTGCCGCAAGAGCGGCCCTTATGTTTTCTTCAACCCAGGGCAGGGGGGCAACCGGGCCGGGCGCAGACCGGGGGTGGCTGTAGTCGTAAGTCATAATTACCATGCGGTCGGCCAGATCCGCCAGTGCCCTGTGGTCGTAGATGGGGGCCAGGTGGGTGGGAGGCTGGACAAGGGGTGTCACGCTGACGTCCAGCCTTTTGCCCGAAGGCTTGAGCCATTTGCTCACCCCGGCCACAAGGCCGGTCAGGCCGTCCCTTTCAGCCTTATAGTCGCGCCCGTCTTTAATGATAATCTCTATGTCAATGTTTATCCCGTCAAAGCCATTTTCACGGACTGCCAGGGAGATAGCCTCCGCAGCCCTGCCGGCTGCCGGGGGGTCGGTCAGAACGCCGCTTGCGCCACGGCCCAGCGCCACCAGCGGCACCACCCTGATGCCGTTTTCCCGGGCCATCCTCAGTGCCTCGGTGTCCACTTCCTCCACCAGGCTGCCGTCTCTTTTCAGGTGATACCATAAGGGCGAGATTTCATCAATAAACTGCTTGTTAATGGACAAAGATCCGTGGGAAGACCCGTCACCACGTCCGTTTGTGTAAAAGAACGATATTATCGGGCGCTGCGGGATAAGCCCGGGCGGCTTTTGCTGCACTGGAGAGGGCTTTGCGGCGCACCCGGCTGTAAGCGTGGCTGCCATTATTGCGGCCAAAGCGGCAGCCATAAGGAATAAGGCGGAAAAGAGCTTTTTTTTAGGAAGAGTTGATAGCGGAATGATCATTATTGCATCAACCTTGTATTATAGAAGTTTTCAATTGGAAAAAACAAATCACAGAGAACTGATTCACTGTGCTCTCTGTGGATGGAATATCTTTAAATATTATTGTCCCAAATTAAAATCAGTATATAATGAGTTATTCTCTGGCACGGACCGGTTTTTCAGAAGGGCCGGCTTTTATCTGCAGCAGGGTCACCGCCGTAAGGATAAGAAGGCACCCGGCAATCTGCATCAGTGTCAGCGCCTCGCCAAGCAGGAGGTAGGCCAGAATGGCTGCCAGCACAGGCTCCATGGTGCTGGTGATGCCCGCCACCACAGGGGTGAGGTATTGTAGCCCCTTGAAGAAAAAGCCGAAGGGCAGTATGGTGGCAAACACGGCCAGGTATATGAAAAACAGCCAGTCTCCCAGGTGCGGGTAATTGGAGAAAGTGACCCACGGCGGGCTGTAAATGGCCCATGCGGCGCCGCCCACGCCCATACCCCATGTCAGCACCGTCCAGGGGGAGTATTTTTTCAGCCCGTATTTTCCGTACAGCGTGTAAAATGCGAAGGAAACAGCCGCCGCCAGCCCCGACACAAGACCGGGCAGGGTTACCGTCATACCTGCGCCGGAGGTTCCCTTGATCATGAGGAATCCCCCCATGGTGGCGAATATGAGTGTTAGTATTTTGGCGGGGCTTATTGCCTCTTTGCCGGCGGCCAGGCTGTATAGCAGAATAAAGACAGGCGCCAGATACTGAAGAAAAATGGCAGTGGCCACGTTAGTCCGGCTGATGGTGAAGTAATAGGTGAACTGCACCGAAGCAAAGCCCAAAACGCCTATGACAAGCATGTAGCGGATGTCTTCCCGGCTGATTTTTAAAAGCTTCCTGTTGAACAAAAACAGATAGGCCCCCAGAATGGAGAATGAGAATATCAGCCTTATCTGCACAAGGTCAAAGGGGCTCACCTTTTTGTTAAATAAAAACTTGGCCACCGATGCTGAAAGCGCCCACATCAGGTCGGCCGCGACAATAAAAAGGAACCCTTTAAGCCGGTTTGACATATTCATTTTTTACGCCTTTCACATGTTGTTTTGCATGCCGAAGTTATATATTTATATTTCGGGTCATCCATTTCCTTTTAAATTATAAAATAAACAGGAGCAGGAATGACGGAGGCCGAGCGCGAACTGAACCCGATATCAAGAATTGCGGAAAGGGTGGAATGTTAGTTGCAAGCAGTGCTTTTTGACCTTGACGGAACTCTTTTGGAGATGGACACCGCTATATTTGCGGCGGAATACCTGAAGGAAGTGGGAATGGCCGTAGCGCCGGTGGTGAATCCTGTCAAGTTCGTGGCCTGGTAACCGATTTTATGGTGAATCCGGGCAAAAATGATTTCACGCCGGACTGGTCGGGCCCCCTATCCGGTCTGGCCGGCTGGCTGTCGTTGATAAAGTAATTCTAATGCTGTCCGGGAGTGATGGAAAATGTATAATTTATTTTCCAGATGGTTTTCAAATATTTAAAGCTGACGGCCGGTTGCAACTGATTTCTCCGTGTCCTTTGTGGCTTTAATTGTTTTTGCTTTAGAAATCAAGCATTTTTATCCCGGTATGCGGGTCAAACCGCCTGAAGGCGCCGGTGCCTGTCAGCTCCAGTATTATGACTTCGGCCACCAGGTACACCTCGGCTTCACCCCGGATGCAGCCCATAAGTGAGGAGTCCCCCCGGCCCAGAGACCCGTGAAGGTGTAAGACCGGATCGCCATTGTCCCGGAACAGGTTTCCCAACCCTATGATTTCCCTCCCGTCGCTGAATTTTCTCCAGACCGGCACGGGGGGAAGGGTGCATTCCTCGGGCCCCACCACCAGTGAAGCGTCTTTAAGAGCCCCGATCACATAAAATATGGCGGCCTCCAGCTTTTCATTTTCAGCCAGCTTTTTCAACTCTCCCGTAAGGTTGTCGCCGTTCTCCAGCTTCGCCACAAAAACCCTTCCTATACCGCCCTGAGTGTATTTCATTTTACTCCCCCTTTAAAGTATCAGAATACAGAAGACAGTTTAAAATTACTGCTTATAACCAATGTCGTACTTATTAAGCCTGTCGTACAGTTTTGTCCTGCTTATGCCCAGTATCCTGGCGGCCTTGCTGCGGTTGCCGCCGGCCTCGGCCAGCGCCCTTAAGACAAGCTCCTTTTCTGCTCCGGCAATACCACTTTCCATGTCGATCAATACCTCTTCATACCCGTTTCCCGTTGGCTTCGCCGGTGACTTCTCCTGAAGGTATTCCGGCAGGTGGGAAGGGAGCATATCTCCGTCGGAGACGATGTTGAGGGCGCGTTCCACAACGTTTTCCAGCTCTCTCACGTTCCCCGGCCACCAGTGGCCCATCAGTATTTCCATGGCTTTGGGGCTGACTCCCCGCACCCTGCAGCCGAGAACGCGGTTGTATTTTCTTATCAGGTGCGCCGTCAGCGGGTATATGTCTCCCTTTCTCTCCCTGAGGGGAGGGACCCGTATAGCAATGACATTAAGGCGGTAGTAAAGGTCCTCCCGGAATTTTCCCTCCTCCATCAGCTTCTCTATGTCCCTGTTGGTGGCAGCTATTATTCTCACGTCCACCCGTATGGTTTTAACCCCGCCTACCCTCTCAAACTCCTTTTCCTGAAGCGCCCTGAGCAGTTTGGACTGGAGCTGCAAAGACATGTCGCCCACCTCGTCCAGGAAAAGGGTCCCCTTGTGTGCCAGCTCGAATTTTCCGGGCTTCCCTGTCTTTTTGGCTCCGGTGAAGGCACCTTCCTCGTATCCGAAGAATTCCGATTCCAGCAGGTTATCCGGCATGGCGGCGCAGTTTACCTTCACAAAGGGACCTGTCCTGCCCGAGTGGTTGTGAATTGCCGACGCGAACAATTCTTTCCCCGTTCCGCTCTCCCCCAGCAGAAAAACGCTGGACAGGCTGCGGGACGTCTGCTTTGCCATGTTTTTAACACCGGCCATCTGAGGGCTGTTTCCCACTATATCTTCAAATCTTATACCGCTGTGAGTCACCCGGGAAAGCTCGTCACGGTAGTAGGATATCTGATTTTCCAGTGTCTCAAGCCTTTTAACCATTTCGGGAAGGCGGTTAAGCCCCTTGAAGGTTATCTTGGCCACCGCCCCCAGTACATGGTCGCCCTTTTTTATCGGCTGCCTGGTGACAATGCACTTTTTCTCCCTGATTGTCTTGGCGTCTCCCTCATCAGCTGCGCCGGTGGCTATTATCTCTTCCAGGTCCAGCTCCGGGAAGACCTCGGACACTTTACGGCTCATGATCTGTTCGGACCTGGCGTCCAGAAATTCCATCATGGCCCGGTTCACTGTGGTAACATACCCATGGGAGTTTATAGCCAGAATACCGTCGTAGGCCAGGTCAAGCACGGCGGCCAGGGTCTGCTGGACCTCCTTCACGCTCTCAAATTCCTGGGCCAGCTTTTCGTACCCGGTCAGATCGTGGAGAACGGCTATTGCCCCGCTGGGCTCCCCGCCGCTGTACACCGGCAGGTACTTGGCCCGTATGCCCGGCAGGCCCTGTATCCTGTGCCAGTTCATAACGCTGCCGTCGAACATCGCCTTGTCCACCCTTACGTTGGGCAGCACGTCAACCACGAATTTTCCCAGAACGTCCCGGGCTTTTACTTTGAGCATGTTTTCGGCCGCCGGGTTGATTACGGTTATTATGCTCCTCCTGTTTACCGCCAGAACCCCGTTTTCCAGGGCGTCCAGCAGAGAGGCCAGTTCCCGGGCCTGTCTGTCGCTGCGGGAGCGCAGGTTTTCTATAACACTCATTTTGGTTACCATGCCCCAGGGCTGGTTCAGGGCATCTGTCACCACAACCTGGCCCAGCTCCATTTTCTGCATGTAGCTGTATACCTCGCCGAAGTTCATGTCCTCGTCGACGGATATGGCTGGACTGGCATAGAGACCGTCAATGGGGGTGTCCAGTGAGTGTCCCTTAAGCAGCGCCTTATACAGGTTGTGCTTTGTCATCACCCCCACAACCTTGTTCTGCCGGTCAACTACCGGGACGGCGTCCAGCCGGGTCATGGAAAAGGTGTTTACAACCTCTCTGATTGTGTTGGCGGGCTTGAGCAGCACATCTTTGTGGTATGATATCGATTTTGCCTTGGCGGCCAAATCTCATACCCCCCCATACGTTTGACTAGATTTTAACACAACTGTTCAAATATTAATACAGTTTTATTATACCCCCTTGATTAATAATTTAACTATGTTAATATTTAGATGTTTGGGAGTATTTCTAAAAAATGGAGGGACTTTTTGGGTGAAGGCCTGGGAATATCACGGAGTCAAGGTTTTTCAGGGCAGGGTCTCCATTGGGGGGCTGGCATCTATTAATACTTTTGCCTTCCTGTGGGGCGGGAGCATGATCGATACCGGCCCCAGCCGGCTGGAAAAACTGTTTTTTCCGCTACTGGCGGACTGCCGGGTGGACAGGGTCCTGCTTACCCACTTTCACGAGGACCACTCCGGCAATGCGGCGCGGCTGCAGCGCGAAAGAGGCATCCCAGTGCTCGCAGGCTCCGGGTCGCTGGATATATGCCGGAGGGATGCCGTCATACCCCAGTACAGGAGGTACGTGTGGGGGGGGAGAAAGAAGTTCGGCCCAACTCCCCTGGGGGGCGTTGTTGAAACAGGGGAAGGCCCTCTGGAGGTTTTGGGCACCCCCGGCCACAGTGATGACCACGTTTGCTTTCTTGACAGAAGAAAGGGTTTTGTTTTTACCGGGGATCTGTTTGTCACGCCCAGGACCAGGACTATCATGCGTAATGAGTCTGTTCCCGGTATTATAAGGTCAATAAGGTCCCTGCTGAGGGAAGATTTCAACACCCTTTTCTGCGCCCACGCCGGGGTGGTGGAAAAGGGCCGGGAGATGATGGAGTCCAAGCTGGATTACCTGGAACGCCTGAGTGAAGAGGTTTTAAAGCTCCACCGGTCCGGGGCGCCGGTAAGCCAAATAGACCGGAGGTTATTCAAGCGCCAGTTTCTGACATATTTTTCAGGAGCGGAGTGGTCCTCCCGGCATATAATAACGTCAATTATCAATGATGAACAATAGCTGCATCAAGCCCGGAAGAGTTCTTTTTATTTGGGCCATCATGACCTCGGGGATGTGCTTTCCGGCATTATGCCCCGGATTAGCAAGTATATTTTACACATCACAGGGCACCATTAGGGTTAACGGGTGCCATTTTTTTCGTGGGGGTGTTTGTTATTTTTTTCAATCATATCAGGGTCCTGGGAATAAAAACCCTTGCCATCGTCATCTTCTCGGGGTTGCTTACCCCGATGTTTACCGATCTGTCTTTGGGGCAGGGAGTCCTCATAGGAATACTTATTTCAGTGCTCACTTATATACTGGGGGACCTGGTGGTTTTGCCCGTCACCGACAATACCGCGGCCACTGCCGCCGATGTGGCCACGGCCGGCGTTTTGTACTGGATAAGCGTGCGGGCGCTTGACGGCATAGGTCTTTCATTCTGGGAGGCGCTGGCTTTTGCATTAATTGTGGGGGTTTCCGAGTGGTTTTTGCACACTTACCTTGTCAGATACGTTTTAAAAAGGGATAAAGCCGCTTAAATGGCCTGTGCTGGCGTATAACCGGAGGTGCAGCTGTGGATATTTTTCGGAAGAAGCCGGTTCAGTCGGTGTTAGCCGGCAGGGCGGAAAACAGGCGGGGGCTGGTTCCCACGCTGAATGCCTGGGACCTTACGGCATTGGGAGTGGGGGCCGTCATCGGCACCGGGATCTTTGTGCTCACGGGGGTTGCGGCGGCCAACTATGCCGGCCCGGGAGTAATATTCTCCTTTATACTGGCGGGCGTTGTCAGCGGTCTGGCGGCAATAGTATATACCGAGCTGGCGGCCGCCCTGCCCGTGGCCGGGAGCGTGTACACCTTCACCTATGTAACAATGGGGGAAATAGCAGCCTGGCTGGTAGGTTGGAATCTTATACTGGAATATATGGTGGCGGCCGGGGCGGTGGCCATCGGCTGGAGCTCCTATGTAGTGGATCTGCTGAGATCGGTGGGGCTTGTTTTTCCCGTGAGTCTGGCGGCATCCCCCTTTGAAGGGGGGATAATAAATCTCCCGGCAATTTTTATCGCCATAGCGGTCACGGCGCTTATAATTTCCGGGACACGCGAGAGCGCCTGGGTAAACAGGATAGTGGTTACGGCCAAGCTGGCCGCCATTGTGCTTTTTCTGGTTATAGGCATAAGGCATATCAACACGGCAAACTGGACGCCGCTTTTACCATTTGGCATTGCCGGTGTTTTCAAGGGGGCCGCCATAGTGTTTTTTGCTTACATAGGCTTTGACGCGGTGGCAACGGCGTCCGAAGAGGTCAAAAACCCCCAGAGGGATCTCCCCAGGGGTATAATCTATTCCCTTATAGTAGCTTCGGTGCTTTATGTGGCGGTGGCGGTTACACTGACCGGAATGGTGAAGTATACAGGGCTTAATACAGCCTCTCCGGTTGCCGCCGCGCTTTTGAAGGCGGGTATTCCCTGGGCTTCGGCACTGGTGTCGGTGGGGGCCCTGGCCGGGCTTACCAGTGTGTTGCTGGTGGCGATGTACGGCCAGAGCAGAATTTTTTTCGCTATGGGCAGGGACGACCTTCTGCCGCCTGTTTTTGACTGGCTTCACCCAAGACTTAAAACGCCGGTGTGGGATAGTTTGATAATAGGTGTTGTGGTTGCAGCCATCGGCGGCCTGCTCCCAATCGGTCTGGTGGCCGAAATGGCTAATATAGGCACTTTGAGCGCGTTTATGGCAGCATCCGCCGGTGTGATGATACTGCGCAGGATGTCCCCGGACCTGGAGCGTCCTTTCAGGATTCCACTGATGCCGGTCATACCGGTACTGACTATAGTATCGGCGGCATACCTTGCCGTAAACCTTCCGGCCATTACCTGGGTGAGGTTTGTGGTCTGGATGGCCATAGGGGTGGCGGTGTATTTTTCGTACGGCTATGGCAGGAGCGCCCTTGCCCGCAGCGAGGCAGCGGGGGAAGAAGGCCGCCGGGGCACGATTCCTGCTCCCTCTCCGGCCAAAAAGCCCTCTCCGGGGCCGGACGGTTTCGGGGAAGATTAGCCGGTATGCGGCTATTTATCCAATTCACCCAGTTGATCGATCACATCCGAGTAATCTGCCGCCCTCCTGCACAAGGCTATAGGGCAGCTCTTTCAGTTTGGCTGTCATGCTCCAGCTAGTGTGATCCCTTGCTCAGCTTAAAGCAGTTCAGCGTGTCCACTTTCCAGCGGGTCAGGTTTACATCCCCGCTGCCGCTTTGGTCCTGGCTTAATTCAAGTACCAGGGGTATATAATCATTTGACACTTCCACCAGGGCGCTGTGCGGAGTCTTGTGCTTAATATCCCCGAATTCAGGGTTGTCCAGCAGTTCACCCATGCTCTCCTTCAGGCTGTCCATCAGTGGGCCCAGCACTCCGTCCAGGAAATCCCTCTCACAGCTCAGTTTTATAATTGTATCAATATTGACGCTTTCCATTGCATAAAACCAAAGTCCCAAAAAATAACCCTGCCCCTTTTTGTCAAGGGTATCCCAGAATGCTACGGAGTCCCTTTTTTTAACGGCTCCAAGAAAACGTGAAGCCGTTTCCACGGCAGGGTTTACCTTGGGCCCGGAATTATTGGCTGAAGTCAAAAAAACACCCCCAGAAATGAAGCATGTGTTTTGCCGGCAATTAATTAATAATACCACAAAGCATCCCGATAATATATAATTACCCTGTATAAAACAATTGCTTCGGGGGTCTGAAAAGATGTCGGAAAAGACCTGTGTGGCACTGGCATTTAGTCCGAGAAGGGGAGGAAACACGGACATCCTGCTTGAATCGGCGGTGGAAAAGATGGGCTCATCGGGAGTGAACACCGAGATAATATACATGGCGGGCCTGAGCTATTCTCCCTGCCGG
Source organism: Bacillota bacterium (assembly GCA_049323915.1). Lineage (GTDB taxonomy): Bacteria > Bacillota > Desulfotomaculia > Desulfotomaculales > Desulfocucumaceae > BRHc4a. The sequence continues at coordinate 1,836 of JBMOPC010000050.1, read as the reverse complement.
GCCTGCGAGGGCTGTTACTCAACCGGAAGGTGCGTTATAAGGGATGACGCCGGACCCGTATATGAAAAAATATTGAAGGCGCAAATGCTGGTAATGGCCGCCCCGGTGTTCAGCATGGGCATATGCGCCCAGGCCAAGACGTTTATAGACAGGGCACAGCAGTTCTGGGCCGTCAGGTACGTGCTGGGAGGGCGGGCGGTTGAGGACCGGTCCTTCAGGGAAAGCCGGAGGGGGATGTACATCTCCTGCGCCGGGACAAACCTTCCGGGTGTTTTTGACGGGTCCATAAGGGTGGTCAGGTATTTTTTCAAGATGATCGACGTGAAGCTGGCGGGAGTCTACTGTTACCCAGGCACTGACAAAAAAGGCGAGATACTGGGTAATAAAAGCGCCATGGATGAAATAATAAATGCCGCGGCGGACCTGATGGCGCTTCCGGGCCCCGGACGGCCGGATAATGGACGGGAGTGACGGTGTTAAAAAAGCACAAACCGCTTAAGATAGGCCTTGAATACATGGTAATGGGTGTGCTGGCCGCCGGGGCTCTGATTATTTTTAAAAAGGAAAAAAAAGACCGGCGTGATTTTTATCTGGCTGCCGCGCTTCTCACCGGGGTGGCGGGAGAAGTTACCTTTACCATGTACTCCAGTACCTATGACGGTATACAACCTGCTGGGGCACGTTTATAAAACACTGTCTTCCGGATTTATACTCAAGGCGCTGGCGGACGAGGCCGTTGCCGGTATTTACAGCGCCAACGCCGAGCTTGCGAAAAAGAGCGCCGAGCTGGCCGAAATGAACAGGCAGCTGAGGATGGCCGCCGCCGAGGACCGGGAAAGGCGTGAGGTTAAGATATCGGTGCGCGACACCGGCCTGGGGATTGACTCCCGCCAGCGGGATCTGATATTTGAAATGTTTTACCAGGTGGATGGAGCCAGCACCAGGATGTACGGCGGCGCCGGCATCGGTCTTACGCTGGCGGCCAGGCTGGCGGAAATGCACGGCGGCAGGATCGAACTGGAAAGCGAGCTTGGCAGGGGCAGCTGTTTTACAGTAATAATGCCGGCACAGTACCCGGAGGAGGTGTTAAAATGCCTAATAAGGTGATGGTGGTGGACGACGAGCCCAAGATTATCAAAATAGTGGAGCATGCCCTGAAAAAAGAGGGGATGGAGATTATCAGCGCGGGAAGCGGCCATGAGGCTCTGGACCTTGCGGTGAAGCACCGGCCGGACATTGTGCTGCTGGATATAATGATGCCAGGGATGGACGGCTTCGAGACATTCCAGAGACTGAAGTCCCTGATGGATGTGCCGGTTGTAATACTTTCAGCCAGAAGCGACGAGATTGACAAGGTGGTGGGATTCAGAATGGGAGTGGATGACTACCAGACCAAGCCCTTCAGCCCCACCGAACTGGCGCTGAGAATAAAGGCGGTGCTCAGGAGGGCGAAAGACAGCAGGGGGAAGGCCCAGGCGGCGCTGAGATTCGGAGAAATGGCCATCGACAGCGCCAGCCGTCAGCTGAACATAGGAGGAAAAAGGGTGGACCTCACCCCCAAGGAATTCGACCTTCTGTGGCTAATGGCCTCAAACCCGAACCGTGTGTTCACAAAGGCGCAGATATTGGACCTGGTGTGGGACAGCTCCTATTTCGGTGATGAAAACACAGTCATGGTTCATATAAGAAGGCTCAGGGAAAAGATAGAAAGCCACCCCTCCAGCCCGAGGTATATCAAAACGGTCTGGGGAACCGGCTACAAGTTTGAAAATGTATAGGTCTTATTATAAGAATCTGAAGAAAGCCGGTGCCGGCAGGAATAAATATTTTTGGTAA
>JBMOPC010000049.1:0-100981 GCA_049323915.1 Bacillota bacterium | reverse complement strand
GAAAACGGCTCCTACCTGTGTTATCATTGTATTGTTAACCAAGATAAAAATTGTGGTTAACGATTCCGGGGAGGGGTACAAGTGAATCCGAAGGAGTACATATACCGGGAATTGGCCGAAAAGGACAAGAGATATGTATGGCACCCTTTCACCCAGATGAAGGACTACCTGGCCGACGACCCCGTTATAATAGCCGGGGGCGAGGGGAGGAAGCTGTATGACGTGCTGGGAAACCAGTACTGGGACGGGGTTTCTTCAATATGGCTCAACGTGCACGGCCACCGGGTGCCCGAACTGGACGGGGCAATCCGGGAACAGCTGGGGCTGATAGCCCATTCCACGCTGCTGGGGATGGCCAATATACCGTCAATACTGCTGGCCGAAAGGCTTATCCAGATAATGCCCGAGGGTCTTGCCAAGGTGTTTTATTCCGACAACGGGGCCACGTCGGTGGAAATAGCGGTGAAAATGGCCTTCCAGTACTGGCGGCACAGGGGGGCGCCCGAAAAAAGGCGGTTCATCACCATGAAGGAGGCCTACCACGGGGATACCATCGGGGCCGTTTCGGTGGGGGCCATAGACATTTATCACAAGGCCTTTGAACACCTGTTGTTTCCTTCCATCAAGGTGCCCTACCCGTACATATACCGTTCGCCACTTTGTGGGGACCATGCCGGGGTCAGGGATCATCACCTTGGTCTGCTGGAGGAGGCCCTGCTGGAAAATGCCGCCGATGTTGCCGCAGTCATAGTGGAGCCCATAGTCCAGGGGGCCAGCGGGATAATAGTGATGCCTGATGGGTTCTTACGGGGGATGAGGGATCTTTGCACCCGCTACGGCGTTTTGCTCATTGCCGACGAGGTGGCCACCGGCTTTGGCCGCACCGGGGCCATGTTCGCCTGTCAGCACGAAGGGGTGACCCCGGATATACTTACGGCGGGCAAGGGAATAACAGGGGGATATCTCCCGATGGCCATAACCGTTACCACCGACGAAATTTATAACGCCTTCCTGGGTGATTACGAGGAGATGAAAACATTTTTCCACGGCCACAGCTACACCGGCAACCAGCTGGGGTGCGCCGTGGCGCTGGCAAACCTGGAGCTTTTCCGTGAAAACGGACTGGTCAACAGCGTGGCACAAAAATCCGTAAGCTTAAGCGGTATTCTGAGCCGGTTTTACCGTTTGCCCCACGTGGGTGACGTTCGGCAGAAAGGGTTCATGACCGGGATAGAGCTGGTTGCGGACAGGAAAACCAAAAAGCCGTATGACTGGGCGGACCGTATAGGCGTCCGCGTCTCAAGACGGACGCGGGAGCTGGGGATGCTGGCCCGGCCGCTGGGCAACGTTATAGTCTTTATGCCTCCTCTGACGACAACCGTTGAGGAACTGGATGAAATGACGGACATTCTTTACAGGGCCATAGCCGATGTTACCGGTGAATAGCCGGATGCCTTCCGGACGGAGGTGCGAGGAATGAGCGGGTTTTTCGTAACCGCCACCGACACCGGGGTGGGAAAGACACTGGTAGCCGGCGGCCTGGCCGGGGCGCTACGCCGCAGAGGGATTGATGCTGGTGTGTATAAACCGGTACAGAGCGGCCACCCGGCCAGTCACCCGGAAGGGGACGCCTACCGCCTGCGTTGCCTGTCCGGTGTGGAGGACGAACCGGAAATGATCTGCCCCTACGCCACGGAGGAGCCCCTGGCGCCGCTCCTGGCATTGCGGAGGGCGGGACTCCGGGTGAATTTGGCCGATATTGCCGGGGGATATGAAGCCCTTAAGAGGAAGCATTCATTTCTGGTGGTGGAAGGGGCCGGGGGGCTGGCCGTTCCGTATGTGGAGGACGGCCTGGTGGCGGACGCCGCCGCGGCCCTGGGACTGCCTCTGGTTATAGTGGCCCGTCCCGGGCTGGGGACGGTAAACCACACCCTGCTCACAGTGGAGTACGCCCGCAGGCGTGGGCTGGAGATCGCCGGGATTATATTTTCGGGATTGGGCCGTACCCCTGTGGGGGTGGCGGAAAAGACCAACGCCGGTATGATTGTCCGCTACGGGAATGTGCCCTTCCTGGGTTCACTGCCCTGGATTGGGGAAAACCCGGGGAGGGATGAAGTGATAGACGCGCTGGAGGAGTGTATCGACCTGGAGGCAGTAGCGGCCTTTTGGGCACGGGAAGAAGGATCGAGGGGAGAAAATGCGGTCCTGGGCAGATGAGTTGAAGGAAGAGCTGGAGAAACTGGATGCCGTCTCCCGGAGAAGAAGGCTGGTGGAGGTTGACGGGGCTAAAGATCCCTGGCTGAAGATTGACGGCCGCAGTATGCTTAACCTTTCCTCCAACAATTACCTGGGACTTGCCGGGGACGAGAGGCTGAAGAGGGCCGCCATCGAGGCCGTGGAAAAGTACGGCGCCGGGGCCACCGCCTCCAGGCTGGTGGTGGGTAACCACCCCGCTTACCGGGAGGCTGAATCGGCGCTGGTCCGGTGGAAGGGAGCCGGGGGCGGGCTGATATTCAACAGCGGCTACACGGCCAATACAGGCATTATACAGGCCCTGGCGGGCCGGGATACGGCAGTGTTCAGCGATAAACTGAACCATGCCAGCATAATTGACGGAATCATTTTAAGCAGGGCCGAAAACAACCGCTACCGCCATAATGACCTGGACCACCTTGAATGGCTGCTTAAAAAAACGCCCCCGGACAGGAAAAAGCTTATTGTCACCGACGCCGTATTCAGCATGGACGGCGATGTGGCCCTCCTGGAGGGGCTGGTGGATCTTAAAGATCGTTACAACGCCATTCTGATGGTGGACGAAGCCCACAGCGGAGGCGTAATCGGCAGCCGGGGCCAGGGGATGGCCCACCACCTGGGGCTGCAGTATAAAGTGGATGTTCAGATGGGGACCTTCAGCAAGGCGATGGGTTCTTTCGGCGCATACGTTGTGGGCGGCCAATGGCTTATTGATTATCTTGTCAACAAAATGAGGAGTTTTATTTTTACAACCGCGCTGCCTCCAGCCGTCCTGGGGGCAATAGAAGCAGCCATAAGTATTGTTTCGGAGGACAGCTCCAGCCGCCGGGCGCTTTCGGACAACAGCCGTTATTTCCGGACCGCCCTGTCCCGGCTGGGGTTCGATACCTGCGGCAGCCAGTCGCAGATAGTTCCCATCGTCATCGGGACCGATGAAAAGACTGTTCTGTTCAGCCGGAGACTTCATGAGGAAGGGATCGCAACAGTGGCCGTACGGCCTCCTACAGTCCCCGAAAACACTGCCAGAATACGCTTCAGCGTAACGGCTGTCCACCGGCGGCAGGACCTGGAATGGGCCGTTGACAGGATAGCCGTGGTGGGCAGGCAGATGGGGGTTATTTGACTTCGAACCCCGAAAACCGTACCCTTTTGTTGGCGGAACTGTAAATATTAAAAGTTCTTGCAATTGGCCATAATTCGATGTATAATAATTTTCGCCGGTTGCGGGAGTGATTGTCCGTGCCGGTCGAGTCCACGGAGAGATGGCCGAGTGGATGAAGGCGCACGCCTGGAGAGCGTGTGAACGGGGAACCGTTTCGCGAGTTCGAATCTCGCTCTCTCCGCCAGTTTTTTTTTATTATTGGCCGTGCTAGATGGGGAGCTGGCGGTGCCCTGAACCCGCAAACCGCTACAGCGGGATTGAATTCCCACCCCCGGGTTTAGCTTGTGGGGTCCGGCCCTTGTAAGGGGTGTTGACGATTGGGTCTTGCGCGACGGAGACTCCTGAACCGTGTCAGGTCCTGGCGGAAGCAGCACTAAGGGATGCACTGCGGGTGCCGCAAGGGAGCCTGGTCTGAGCTACCTGCAGGGGTAACGCCCGGAAGTTATTATTCAAAGGTGGGTGCGCGGCCTTAAAATTTGATTGTGATGGAGGAGCCGTATTGCTGAAAACTACGGCTCCTTTTTTGCTTTTGCAAATAATTGGGGCAAAATATTGTTGCACGGTCCGGGTCCGGGCAGTGCCCCGGCAAAAGGAAATATTCATTTTCCGGCGAAAGTAGATAAAGCTGTTAACCCGGCATCTAGAAAGATGGGGGGTGTGCATATGACATACATGGCCCTGTACAGGGAATGGCGGCCCCGGACATTCAGGGAAGTGGTGGGGCAGGAACATATTGTGCGAACGCTTTCAAACGCCCTCATGGGGGGGAGGCTGTCTCACGCCTATCTTTTTTGCGGCCCCAGGGGGACTGGCAAAACAAGCATCGCCAAGATACTGGCCAGGGCGGCCAACTGCAGGCGGCCCGAAGAGGGAAACCCGTGCGGGAGCTGCGATCCGTGCCGGGATATCGAGTCCGGCACATCGATGGATGTTACCGAGATTGACGCCGCTTCAAACCGCGGGATCGACGAGGTAAGGGACCTCAGGGAAAAGGTGAGGTTCACCCCTTCCGCAGGAAGATTCAGGGTTTTTATTATAGACGAGGTGCACATGCTTACCAACGAGGCCTTCAACGCACTTTTAAAGACGCTGGAGGAGCCTCCGGGCCATGCCATGTTCATACTGGCCACCACCGAGCCGCACAGGGTGCCCCTTACCATACTTTCCCGCTGCCAGAGATTTGACTTCCATCGTATAGGGGAGCGGGAAATGGCCGGCCGCATCAGGGAGGTGGCCGAAGGAGCGGGAATAGAAATAGACCGGGCGGCGGTGGAGCTGATAGTGAGGGCGGCCGAGGGAGGGATGAGGGACGCCCTGGGCATTTTGGACCAGGCCGCGGCTTACGGGGCCAACAGGGTGGGGCCGGACGAAATACACGGCATACTGGGGACTGTCAGGGAGGACATGTTAAATGGAGTGGTCTCAGGCCTGGCTGGGGGCCGGGCGGGAGAAGTTCTGGAAATAATCGCAAAAATATCCGATCAGGGCAAGGACCTGCGCATATTCATCAGGGACCTGAATGCCTGCCTCCGGAGGCGTATGCTGGATAAGATGAAACCAACGGAGCCGGGGGACCTGGAGGTTGACCGGCTTTCCCGCGTTATAGCCGGCCTGGCCAGGGCCGATCAGGAAATGCGGTGGAGCAGCCAGCCCCGCATATTGCTGGAAGTGGCCCTGGTCCGGGCGGCCGGGACAATGGCCGGAGGGGGAGCCCCCGACGGCTCTGACCGGGTCCGGGAGCTTGCGGCAAGGGTAAGGGAGCTGGAGGGACTGATGGCAAAAGTGGCCGGAAAGTTCTGTAATGCCCAGCCCGAAAGGACGGAGGAAGATTCTGTTGATTACCGGCCATCAGGGACTGTGGGAAAGGATCATCTTCCGGCGGCAGGCGGGGCCGCTGAAAAGGCTCCGGCCAGGCGGAAGGAGGCCCGGCCCACAGAGCCGCTGCGGGAAAAAAGCCGTCCCGTCAGCACTCAGAAGCTGCCGCCGGCGGCCACCCCACCTGTAAAAGCTGCGGAAGCTGCGCCTGATACCAAAACTGCTGCCGCGCCGGATAAAATTTCCCCGCCCGCCGGTGAGGCGCTGAAGAAAATAGATTCCAGGTGGAATGATATTCTAGAAACCGCCCGCAGGGTGTATCCAAACATAGCAACCCACCTTACCCAGGGCAAGGGATGGCCCCTTGAAGTTGAGGGGAACACCCTCACCATCGCATTTCCCAGGTCCGACCCATATACCCCCCTGGCTGTGAGGATACTGGAATCGGAAATAAACCGCAAGGAGCTGTCCGATCTTATAAAATCGGTATGCAGGGAGGATCTCCGGGTCCGACTGGTGGAGGCCGACGGCAAACCGGCCAGGAAAGCCGGACCTCCCGGGAAAACAGTGCGCCCGGATGACGTTGAGGCCCTTTTTGGCGAGGGGGAAGAAGTTTCCGGGGAAGATTTTCAGTTTGATTCATAAAATGTAGAATAGTAATATGCTAATTTCAGGGTATATTTAAAGATACGGGAGGTAATCATTTATGTTTGGCGGCAACATGCAGAAAATGATGAAACAGGTTCAAAAAATGCAGGCGGATATGGCCAAGCTTCAGGAGGAGCTGGGCAGCCGCACGGTGGAAAGCACGGCCGGGGGTGGCGTGGTGAAGGCCGTTGCCAACGGGAAAATGGAAGTGGTGTCCATTGAAATAAAGCCTGAAGCGGTGGACCCCGAAGACGTTGAAATGCTGCAGGACCTTATACTTACAGCGGTAAACGGCGCCATAAAGCAGGCCCAGGAGATGGTGTCCAGGGAGATGGGGAAGGTTACGGGGGGGATGAACATACCAGGACTGTTTTAAGGGAACTGGTTATTGGTTGTAGGTTTTAACGTCATTATCTTGCTGGGGAGAGGATTGAATGAGCGCTCCCGGGCCCATAGCCCGACTGATTGATGAATTTGCCAGGCTGCCGGGAATAGGGCCGAAAACCGCCCAGCGTCTGGCCTTTTATGTTTTGAACGCACCGCCCGAGATAGCCCGGAACCTTTCCAGGGCCCTTCTGGACGCCAGGGAGAATATTCGCCGCTGCTCCCGGTGCTGCGACCTTACCGACCGCGACCCGTGCGCGATATGCGGCGATCCCAGAAGGAACGACGAGATGCTGTGCGTGGTGGAACAGCCCAGGGATGTAATCGCCATGGAAAAGTCCAGGGGTTTTAAGGGGCGCTATCACGTGCTGCACGGGGCAATATCACCCATGGCCGGGGTGGGGCCCGGGGATCTTGCCGTCCGGGAACTGCTGGAGAGGCTTGCCGCAAGCGATGTGAGGGAGGTCATTATAGCCACCAATCCCAACGTGGAGGGGGATGCCACAGCGCTTTACCTGGCTAAGCTTATCAAGCCGTCCGGGATAAAGGTCACCAGGATAGCCCACGGCCTGCCGGTGGGAGCCAGCCTGGAGTACGCCGATGAAATGACCCTCTCGAAGGCGCTGGAGGGCCGGCAGGAGTTGGGCTGACAGGGCCTTTGCGCATGACACAATAAAGACCCCACCTGACTTAATGCTTATAGGTGGGGTCAAATTCTTTCATGCATTGTTTCCTGTTTTAGAGGAATAATATTCCATCAACCCGCATAATCAATTAACAGGCATGTGCAGAAAGGGTGATTGACGGTGGAATGGAAATTCGTCCTGGCGGCGCTGATGGGTGTTTTTCTGCTGGTGGTGGCGGCGGTGTTCATGGTGAAGCCTGTAAAAATACTGATCCGGCTTATTACATGCGCGGCTGCCGGCATTCTGATCATACTGCTGGCCAATGTGATACTGGCCCAGTTCGGCATGCGCATAGCCGTCAACCCGGCCACCATTCTCACGGTGGGGGCGCTGAACATACCCGGGGCTATTCTTCTGGTAGTGCTAAATTATTTTTTTGTCCAAGTATAACATTCGGTTATTGGTGTTAGAGAGGAAAGTCCATGGCCTCATTTTCGCTTTTGCCAGGCTGAATGCTAAATATTCAAACAACAATGCGGTTTATTGACATTTTTTATTTTTGCAATATACTTATTATAGTGTTTTTTTACAAAACGGGTTGCATGTGCATTGCGCCCGGTTTTGTTTATGTGGGGGAAAATTTTTAAAATTCTAAGAATAAAATAAAAAAATTAGAATGTCAATATCTGCCTGGACAAAAAACAGGGGGTGAGGTTTAATATTTCTAGCCGTATAGTGGAAGCATATGTAGGAGAATATGCCAGCGGCAAAAGCGAGGTGGCCGTTAACAGGGCTCTGACGATCTCCCGCATGGGGAGGGCCGTCACTCTGGTGGACCTTGACATTGTGGAGCCGTGCTATACCCTGCGGCCCATAAAAAAGAAGCTTTCTGACGAGGGCATACAGGTCCTGGCCTGGGAGACCAGGGATATGGTGGGCCTTGGCGAAACCGGCAATGTGATCAGGGCCGAGAATCGCTGGGCGCTTAAGCGTCCGGGCGACATAATACTGGATATCGGCTACGGCGTCGGCGGATCCCGTACCCTGAACTTATTGGAAGGCGCCCGGGATGACCCCGACTTAAAGGTGGTGGCCGTGATAAACACATCGCGGCCCATGACCGGCACGGTGGAGGACATTGTCGAGTATGTAAGGGAACTGGGCAATGTCGACATATTGCTTAACAATACTCATCTGGGCGATGAAACCACCGCCGAAATAGTCCAGGAAGGGGCCGCGGCCGTGAGCGAAGCGGCCAGGCTGCTGGGAATGGCGGTGCTGGCCACCACAGCGGTGGAAAAAGTGGCGGTGGACATCGGGCCTGAAGATTGCGTGGGTAATCCGGTGTGGCCGATTAAGCGCTATATGCCGCACACGCTTTGGTAAAAGATTGGGAAAGAAATACTTATAAGCTAAACAGATTTAGGAGGTGTACCTGAAATATGCCAGAAAAACCGATTAAGGGGGAAAAGCGGTTCTTCATGACCGGCAACGAAGTAGTGGCCTATGCCGCGGTTATGGCGAACGCCGACATTATGTACGGCTATCCCATCACCCCCCAGAACGAGATCATGCATTACTGGACCAGGATGGCTCCCAAGTACGGAAAAGAGTTCCTGCAGACGGAGGACGAGCTGTCGGCCGGATTCACCACGGTGGGCGGAGTTCTCGCGGGCAGAAAGTCCTTTACCGCCACAGCCGGTCCGGGAAACACCCTGATGCAGGAGCCTGTTTCCATGGCCGAGGCCATGAGGCTTCCCACAGTGGTTGTAGTCATGCAGCGGGGCGGTCCGTCAACCGCCACGGTTATTTACTCCCAGCAGGAGGTCACCATGACCACCATCGGCGGCAACGGGGAAGGTTTCCGCATTGTTTATTCCACCTCCAATCACCAGGAACTGTACGACTATACCATCAAGGCTTTCAACGCCGCCTGGAAATACCGCTTCCCCACCTTTATACTGGGAGACGGTTACCAGGCCAAGATGAGGGAATCACTAGTAATGTACGACCCCGAGGCCAGGGGCATTGAGATGGTTTCCCCGGAAGCCTACGTCGGCAAGCCCGGGGTTCCGGGAATAGACAGGCTCCCCGCGCAGTACCGCAACACCTACAACGTGGAAGAAGAGCTTTTTGAGGTAGTGGAAAGCCTGCAAAAGGATTTTAACGCCATGGCGCCCTTTGTGGCCGAATACGACAGCCTGGCGGCCGACGAGTCCGACCTGGTGGTTGTATCCCACGGCGTAGTATCCAGGGCGGTTAAAGAGGCCGTCAAGGAGCTGAGGGAAGCAGGAGTGAAGGTGGGCTATTTCCGTCCCATTACACTGCGCCCGATGGCCGAGAAGGAGCTGAGGGAAGTGGCCAACAAGGCCAAGGCCCTGCTGGTGGCCGAATCATCCGTGGGTCAGCTGGCCCGTCTGGTCAAAGATGCTATATACGGCTGCCGCGCCGAGGTAATACCCTTCTTCAGGCCAGGGGTCGGCATAACCGCAGAGGAAGTGGCGTTAAAGGCAAGGGCGATACTTGGTTAAAGCCTCACAGGCTTATATAAAGAGAACGGCCGGATGGCCGGACTGATGTTGCATATGTTTTGCAAGAAGAGATTTGCTGGTTGAATGAAAGGGCCTTGCTTACCGTTTAAAAAACGGCCCTTTTGCGAGAGATTGAAAGGAGGCTTTCATAATGTCTGTGCAGATAGCCATGCCCAAAAGCTGGCGAGTCGATACAAAACCGCATAAATTCTGTCCAGGATGCGGTCACGGCCTGGTTTTAAAGGCTCTGGGAGAAGCCATCGACGAACTGGGCATCCAGGACAGGGCGGTATACGGCTGCGATATAGGGTGCTCACTCCTTTCCTGGGACTTTTTCAACATTGATTCCATTCAGACGCACCACGGGAGGACCACTCCGGTAATTACCGGCATAAAGAGGGCAAACCCCGATCTTATCGGCATCGCCTACATGGGAGACGGCGGAGGGTACGCCATCGGCTCCCAGCACCTGGTCAACGCGGCGGCAAGGAATGAAAAAATAACGGTTATACTGGTGAACAACACCCAGTACGGGATGACAGGCGGCCAGATGGCCCCCACCACCATGCCGGGGCAAAAGACCGAGACCTCTCCCTACGGGCGGGATGCCGAAAAGACCGGCTATCCCACCCAGGGTCCGGAAATGGTGGCCGCCATCACCCAGCAGGGGGCCTACGTGGCCAGGGGAACAGTATCAAATGCCAAGCAGATGAAGGGCTATATCAAGAAAGCACTGGAAAACCAGATCAACGGCAACGGATTCTCCTTCGTTGAGGTGCTCTCCACCTGTCCCACCAACTGGCGCACCAACGCCGAGGAGACATGGAAGTTCCTGGAGAAGGATATGGCCAAATATTTCAAGGTGGGAGAAATAAAAGTGCCAGAATCCCGGCATGAGGAGGGAAAATAATGGCTAAGGCGGTTAAAATCATTCTGGCCGGAGAGGGCGGCCAGGGTGTGCAGTCGGTGGCCGAGATTATCGCCGAGGCTGCCAATGAAGAAGGCCGGGAAGCCCTGTACATTCCCAATTTCGGCGTGGAACAGCGGGGCGGGGTTTCTGTCGCCTACTTGCAAATAGGAGACCAGCCCATCGGGTCGCCCAAGTTTCTTACGGCTGACATTGTCATCGCCCTGAGCGACCGGGCGATTTACAGGACCCGCCAGTACGTGGGCCCGGAAACGGTTTTTGTTTACGACGCCGGCATAGAGGTGCCGCAGCAGGACATACCGGACAATGCCCAAAAGGTACTGGCCATCCCTGCGCTGCAGGTGGCCAACGAGGAACTCAATCCCCGGGTGTTCAACGTCATCATAATGGGGGCTGTTGTAAGGGCGACAAAGGTTGTTACGGCCGAAAGGGCCAAGGACGCCATTGAGAAAAAACTGGGTTACAAGTTTGAGAAGAATCCCAAGCTCCGGGAGCTGAACTTCAAGGCCATTGACCGGGGCGCCGAACTTGTGGCCGCTTTATTGTAGGGGGTGGCTGAAAATGACGCAAACTGCCGAACAGTCTGCCGAACTCAAGATGCCGGATTTCAAGGCCAGGTCCATTGAAGTGGAAAAGGGACTCTGGGCGATATTCCCCGGGCTGTGCAAGGGATGCGGCCTTTGCATACAGAAATGCCCCAAGAAATGCATGTCCTGGTCCGAGGTGCTGGGAGTGTACGGCACACCGTCGGTTGAAATAAACGATGAGTGCATCGCCTGTGGAATTTGCCAGACCGTGTGCCCCGACTGTGCCATAAGCGTGGCCAAGAAAAAGGGAGAATAAGAACAAAGTCGCCCTGCAGGCGACAAGGAGACAGTAGACAGGAGACAGAATAGTTGGAAGCCTACAACTAGGGCTGTCCTGTAGCCTATTAGCGACCCCATTGCGACATGCACGTGAGGGGGGAGTGATTTGAGCCCGGGCGAAATTTATCGAAGGATGGTACAGTCTCTTAACGACCGAGCCTAAGAATTTGGAAGTTAGATGTTGGAAGTTGGAAGTTGGAAGTCGGATTAAGAAAGAAATGGCTCTCAGGTCATTTTCTTTCAAGTTTTCTAACCTCCAACCTCTGGCCTCCAACCCCCGAAAGGGTCGGCAGACCTTTGGTGACCGAGTTTAGAGACTGTTACAGCCGAAGATCCATGCAGCCGGGATTAAACCACTCCTCCCGGCCCGTAAGAGACCCCGAAGCCACCAAAAAAATCGGACTGTCTTAAGTTAAACAAAAAAAGTTATCCACATAGCATAGTTTCTAGATAATAAAAAAAGGCCCCTCTGACAACACCCTTATGGTGTATTGTCAGAGGGGCCACTTTATCCGGGCCGGAGGATATTTCCCCCGGCCTTTTCTTATAGTAAATTATGCTAGGGGTTCTGTGAATAATTTCCCAAGAGGGTTAAGAAGGGGGAGTTCCCCCTTAATTGCGGGGTGGGGACGCGATACGTCCGAGGGGCGGCAGCCTCTTTAAAATATGTAACAAACAAACGACTGCGGGAATACTTTTAAATATCCAGTTATTCCGGTAATGGAGGAGTGGCGCATATGGCGGAAATGCTCTATCACAGGTGTATATTTTGCGGACAGGAAGGAGGCTATGTAGACGGGCTTTTATTAAGGGGCAGTTTCATCTGCAGGGACTGTGAGCGAAACATGTTAAATTCCAGTTGCCGGGACTTTGTTTACAGCTTTTATATAAAAGGGTTGAAAAAAATATGGCGCTGCGCGGGAACCTGGCCCGCAGCCTGGTAGCCGTTTTTTCTGGCCAGCCTCAGCCTTCTGTGGGCCATCTCTATGTCGGTCTTTATCTGTCTGAGCTTTACCGGGTCGATACCTGTTTCCCGTGTTATTTCAAAATCCGTGAGGCCCTTTTTCCATGCCCTGATTAGCCGGACCACATTGGTGCGGTATTTTTTCGAAAGCAATTTTTCATCAATCTTATCCGACGACACGGGATTCATCTCCTTTCCCGGATTATTGAAACCGTGAAAACATGATGTTTCCCAAACATCCGTTGTATTTCTGAAGCATCCGCATTATTCTGAATTCTGGGTTCTGACTTCTGATTTCTTTGATAATAGTTTGCGTAAATAAAAAGCTAATATTAATTAAAATGTTGGTAATATGCATTTAAAACCCGATGAGATATAATTTCAACATAAAAATTTTTTTTGCCGTTGAAATATTATGAAACAAAACCAGCTTGAAACACCTCTGGCCGATGCCATTTTAAAATATATACGGTCTTCCCCGGCCCGGTTCCATGTGCCCGGTCACGGCGGCGGGAAAGCGGTTCCGGCAGAGCTGCTGATTCTTATGGGACAGGCTTGTTTTGACGTGGATGTCACCGAACTGCCCGGGCTGGACGACCTGAACAGCCCCGTGGGGGTGATTGCCAGGGCGCAGGAACTGGCCGCCGAAGCCTTTGGGGCGGACAGGAGCTTCTTTTTGGCCAACGGGACCACCGGGGGCCTTCAGTCGCTGATACTGGCCGCCGGCCGCCCGGGGGACAGGCTTATAGTGCCAAGGAACTGCCACCGTTCAATCATCGGGGGGCTGGTGCTGTCGGGAATGGAGCCGGTTTTTACCACCCCTTCCACTGTGCCGGGCTTTAACTTCGCCGCCGGGGTTCCGGCGTCCTCCACGGAAAGGGCCATAAGGGATAACCCGGACGCCAGGGGGGTTTTGTGCGTTCACCCGACCTATTACGGCACGGTGGGCAACACTTTCGAAGCAGCCCGCCTGGCCCATTTCGCCGGGATGCCGCTCCTGGCCGACGAGGCCCACGGGACCCACCTGTACTTTCACAGGGATTTGCCGGCGGGGGCTCTGGAGGCCGGGGCCGACGCAGCGGCGCAGAGTGTGCACAAAACCGGCGGCTCGCTTACACAGTCATCGATATTACACGTAAGGGGCAATCTTCTGGACCCGGACAGGGTGTTTTCGGCCGTTAAAATGATACAGACAAGCAGCCCCTCTTATATACTGATGGCCTCACTGGACGCCGCCCGGAAGCAGCTGGCCACCCGGGGAGGCGAAATGCTGGAGGAGGTGCTGGGCCGGTCCATGGAACTGAGAGAACATCTTTCCGGCATCGGAGGAATAGAGATTTTGGGGCCTGAAAAACTGGACGGCGACACGGTCTATGACTTTGATCCCTGCCGGGTGGTTATTAGGGTCAGCGGGCTGGGCATCACGGGATACCAGGCCTCCGGCTGGCTGTCCCGCCGGGGCGTTTTCGCAGAGATGGCAGACAGGGACAACCTGGTTGTGGTGCTGGGTCTGGGGGCTTCCCGTGATGACTGCAGCAGACTTGCCCGGGCCGTGGGGGATCTGGCCTCCAGTGAGGATAACGGCCATACGCTTCAGCCCGTTCCCCAAATGCCCATTCCGGAGAGGGTAATGAATCCCAGGGATGCCTGGTTTGCCCCCTCCCGCCGGGTAAGGCTGGAACGCACTCCCGGAATGGTGTGCGGGGAGTGGGTGGCTGTTTACCCTCCGGGAATACCGGCGCTGGTTCCGGGGGAGGAGATAACCCGGGAGACGGTGAATTATTTATCCGCGGCCCGGAAGGCGGGAGCATGTTTCCAGGGCCCTGCCGATCCCGGACTGGAGTATTTGAGGGTGATTGAGGAGTAACTGCCTGAATGGGTGAGAAAGATTGTTTTATATCCGTATTTTTAGCGGCAGGGGAGTCTTGTATGAAAAAGGGTCTTTTTATCGTTTTCGAAGGAATAGACGGGTCGGGCAAGACCACCCAGGCTGAAATGCTGGCATCGGCGCTTTCCGGGGAAGGTTACAGGGTCCTGGCCACAAGGGAGCCGGGGGGGACCGCGCTGGGGGAAGATCTCAGAAATGTCCTTCTTTATGGCGCCGGGCCGGTGGACCCGGTGGCCGAGGCGTTATTATACGGCGCGGCCAGGGCCCAACTGGTGTCCGAAAGGATAATGCCGGCACTGGGGGAGGGGGCGGTGGTGATTTGCGACCGCTTTGCCGATTCCATGGCTGCCTACCAGGGATGGGGCAAGGGGCTGGACAGCGGTTTCCTTGATGCTATAAACAGATACGCCTGCAGGGGGCTGGTCCCGGACACAACCGTTTTGATAGATACTGACCCGGCGCTGGCTATGGCCAGGCTCACCGGGCCGGCGGACCGCATGGAAAGGGAAGGCCCGGAGTTTTTGCAGAGGGTAAGGAAGGGATATATGCTGGCGGCGGAAAAAAATCCGGAACGCTATCTGGTCCTTGACGGCTCACTGCCGGCGGACAAGCTGTTTGTCATGGTGAGGGCCGGTCTGGACAGTTTGCTGGGAGAGTGGCAGGTATGATTTTGCTTGGGGACATTACCGGACACGGGGCTGTTGTAAAAAATCTCAGGGGAGCGCTGGCATCTGACAGGGTGGGCCACGCATACCTTTTTTCGGGCCCCGAAGGCGTGGGAAAGCGCACCACCGCACTGGGCTTTGCGGCCGCCCTGTTGTGTGACCGGCCCGTGGACGGCGACGGCTGCGGGGAGTGTGACGGCTGCCTGAAGGTGGCCAGGGAGGTTCACCCCGATGTGGAGGTAATCAGCCCGGAAGGTTCTTCGGTAAAAATTAGCCAGGTCCGGCAGATGATCTCGGGGGTCCGGATGGGGCCGGCCATATCCCGGCGGACCGTGAGAATAGTGGACGGGGCCGACCTTATGACCGCTGAGGCCGCCAATTCTCTGCTCAAAACCCTGGAGGAGCCACTGCCCGGTGTGGTTTTCATACTGTTGTCCGCAAGGCCCCAGGCCATACTTCCCACCATAATCTCCCGATGTCAGCATATGTATTTTCAACCCCTGTTGAAATACCAGCTTGTTCAGGGTATGATAAGGGTTACGGGGGCGCGGGGGGAAGAGGTGGAGCTGGCGGCCTCCCTGGCCGGGGGAAGCCTGGGCAAGGCCCTGGAACTGCTTTCAGGGGGGCTGGCGGCAAGGGAGAGGGCTTACCGGCTTGTATGCGGACTGGCCGGCGCTTCGGTGGAAGAGGTCCTGGCGCTGGCGGGGGAAGAGGCGGGGAAGAAAGAAGACGCGCTTCTGATTCTGGACCTGATGATGATATGGTTCCGGGACGCGCTATTGTACAGGGAGACCGGGAGAACGGCCTTTCTTGTCAATTCGGACAGAGGCGGAGAAGTTGCGGGCATTGCACGGTGTTACGGCACCGGCAGGCTTTTGGAAATAATAAGTGATATAGAGCGGGCCAAAAGCTCGCTGACAGCCAGCGCCAACGTTCAGCTGGCCCTGGAGGTTCTTTTTCTGGGGCTTTCCGGAATGGGCCCGGGCGGAGCCAGGCTGGGGGAGGTTATGTAACGTATGACATACAGTGTTGTAGGGATAAGGTTTAAGAAGGCCGGTAAGATTTATTATTTCGATCCGGGCGGTATGATTTTTGAGATTGAAGATGATGTAATCGTGGAAACCGCCAGGGGTATAGAATACGGTGAGGTTGTGATAGGCACAGCCGATGTGCCCGAGGAGGAGGTTGTGGCCCCCCTCAAAAAGGTATTGCGCAAAGCCACCGATGAGGACAGAAAGCAGCTGAAGGAGAACCGGGAGAAGGAGGTGCGGGCCCTCCAGGTGTGCCTTGACAAAATAGCGGCCCACGGCCTGCCCATGAAGCTGGTGGGAGTGGAGCAGACCTTCGACGGCAGCAAGATAATATTCTACTTTACCGCCGAGGGAAGGATAGATTTTAGAGAGCTGGTGAAGGACCTGGCGGCCGTTTTCAGGATCCGTATTGAGCTGCGCCAGATAGGCGTAAGGGACGAGGCCAAGATGATGGGGGGCCTGGGCTGCTGCGGCAGGGAGCTATGCTGCTCCACCTGGCTTTCCGACTTCGCATCGGTTTCTATCAGGATGGCCAAAGACCAGAACCTTTCACTGAATCCCACCAAGATATCGGGGATATGCGGCCGCCTCATGTGCTGCCTCAAATATGAAAACGACACCTATGAACTGGCCCGGGAAGAGTTTCCCGAGGTGGGGAGCAAGGTTGTCACCCCTCTGGGCGAGGGTAAGGTTACAGGCATAAATATATTCAAGAAAACCGTATCGGTGGAATTGAAAGAAAGCAAGGCTATCAAGGAGTTCTTCAGCAATGAGATAACTCCCAAGGGAGCGAGGGGTGAAAATGACACATCCCCTGGGCCAAATGATCAGGCAAATGGAAACCAGGATGCAGGATCTTGCTGCCGATCTTGCAAAAATTAAAAGGTATGTTCACCTTCTGGAAGATGAAAACTCCAGGCTCAAGGAAGAGCTGGCCAGGGTCGCCGGGCCCGGCCGGGAAAACCCCGCCGGAGGGGCCGGCGGCCAGGAGCCCCGCGGCATTGACAATCTCATGAACCTTTATGACCGGGGCTTTCACATCTGCAATGTCTACTTCGGCGGCATCCGCGGCGGGGACTGCCTTTTCTGCG
The DNA here is from genome assembly GCA_049323915.1 of Bacillota bacterium. Classification (GTDB taxonomy): domain Bacteria; phylum Bacillota; class Desulfotomaculia; order Desulfotomaculales; family Desulfocucumaceae; genus BRHc4a. The sequence goes on along the minus strand of JBMOPC010000049.1, from coordinate 84,129 downwards.
CCGCTTTCATGCAAAAGGGCCAGGCGGTGACACCCTCCCGATGAATGCCAATGGAGTCCTATACCTCTGCGCCACACCCATAGGCAACCTTGAGGACATAACCCTTAGGGCGCTGCGGATACTGAAAGAGGTGGACCTGGTGGCCGCCGAGGATACAAGGCACACCAGGAAACTCTTCAGCCACTATGACATACACACTCCGCTGACCAGCTACCACGACCATAACCGGCGCAGCAAGGGCCATTACCTGATTGGGCAGCTGCTGGAAGGGAAAAATATCGCCCTGGTGACCGACGCAGGGCTCCCCGGGGTGTCCGATCCCGGGGAAGATCTGGCCTCCATGGCGGTTGGCGAAGGCATAAAGGTTGTGCCGGTGCCGGGGCCCAGCGCCTCCCTCACCGCGCTTGTAGCCTCCGGGCTGCCCGCATCCAGGTTTTGCTTCGAGGGCTTTTTGCCGGCCAGGGGAAAGGAAAGGTCCGCCAGGCTTTTGGATCTCAAAAGGGAAATGAGGACCATGGTTTTTTACGAGGCCCCTCACCGGCTCAAGGCAACGCTGTCGGATTTGCTGAAGGTGTTCGGCGACAGGAGGGTATGCGTGGCCCGGGAACTGACCAAATTTTACGAGGAAATATGGAGGGGCAGCCTGCGGGAGGCGGCTGAAAGGTTTGCCCTTCATCCCCCAAAGGGAGAAATCACGCTGGTGCTGGAAGGGGCTGGAACCCAGGAGGAGGCCGGAGATGCCGGCCCCGGGGGTAATTGCCGCACGGCGCAGGAGTTGGCCTCCATGGTGCAGGATTTTGAGCAAAAAGGGCTCACCCGCAAAGAGGCTATAAAAGAAGCCTCGGTAAAGGCCGGTATACCCAAGAGAGAGGTTTATTCCGCACTGCTTGATCAAAAAAAAACAGGGGGTGAATAACCCCCCCCCCCGGAATTGCCATATACTAATCACTTAGCTAATTACATGGCCTTGGAAACAACGTCAAACTTGGTTGCCATGTCTTTGGCGCAGTCCTTGCAAACTCTCTTCCCGTGGTAGTCCTGGACGTCGGCTGCATTTCCGCAAAAAATACAGGCTGGCTCATATTTTTTGAGAATAATTTTTTCGTTATCCACATAGATCTCCAGGGCATCTTTTTCATCAATGCCCATGGTCCTCCTCAGTTCGATGGGGATAACGACCCGACCCAGCTCGTCCACCTTTCTGACAATACCTGTAGATTTCATACTATCCCTCCCCTCTTATCGCAACAACCTTCGACACAATGAAACAAAATAAGTGTGACTAAATGGTACCAATGATACCATTAAAAGTCAATAGGTGTTCTAAATTTTGGATATTATTGTTTTTACCTGTCCTTTTGGGGAAAACTTGACATAGGAGAAAAAGGCGGTTAAAATTACCCTATTGGAAAATTATATACTTTACAGGCTGTGAAGGGGATGAGTAAGCCGGGCAATCTGCCAAGAGAGCGGGGTTAGGTGAAAGCCCGCCGGACCAGCCGGCCGAACATGGCCCCGGAGCCGGGTGTCGAAAGCCGCATTGTGCCGTAAATTGTCAAAATGCCGGCCGTAGGCTCTCCCGGGCTGAGCGCCGTTATTACGCTCAAAGGTTACGGATATAGACTGTCCTGAGACCTGCTGAGGCCCGCGCCTGAAAAGGCAGGGCAAAATAGGGGTGGCACCGCGGAAAAATACCTCCGCCCCCGGCTGTGCGCCGGGCGGAGGATTTTTTATTTGCCATGGGAGCCTGGATTTAGTGTCCGAATACAGAAGTCAGGAGTCAGAATCCAGAATAAGGACGGCATTCCTAACAAGCATATTGATTTGGTAACAGCGGGGGGGGTTAGTTGCTTACCCGAATTTAACATAGCAAGAAAGGAGAAAAAGTAATGGGAGAACAAAAAACTTTTTATATCTCCACCCCCATCTATTATCCCAGCGACAACCTGCATATAGGCCACGCCTACACCACGGTGGCTGCCGACACCTTTGCCAGGTTTAAAAGGCTTACCGGGTACGATGTCTGGTTTTTAACCGGGTCCGACGAGCACGGACAGAAAATAGACCGGGCCGCCCGGTCCAGGGGGCAGACCCCTTTGGAGTATGTCGACAGGATAGTGGAGGGTTTCAAGCACCTCTGGGCAAGGCTTGAGATCAGTTGCGACGATTTTATCCGCACCACCGAGGAAAGGCATAAAAGGGTGGTTTCCGATATATTTGAGAGGCTGTACCGGCAGGGGGACATATACAAGGCCGGCTATGAAGGATGGTACTGCACCCCTTGCGAAACCTTCTGGCTTGAGGGGCGGCTCGATGAGGGCAACTGCCCGGACTGCGGAAGGCCGGTGGAGCTTCTGAAAGAGGAAAGCTACTTTTTCAGGATGTCCAAATATGCCGACAGTCTTTTAAAGCATATAGAGGACAACCCGCAGTTCATACAGCCGGTTTCAAGGCGCAACGAGATGACAAGCTTTATTAAAAGCGGGCTGGAGGACCTGTGCGTATCCCGCACAACCTTCGACTGGGGCATCAAGGTGCCCTTTGACCCCAAACATGTTGTGTATGTATGGGTCGATGCCCTGACAAATTACATTTCGGCCCTAGGCTACGGCAGTGAGGACGACCGCCTCTATAAAAAATTCTGGCCCGCCGATATACACCTGGTGGGAAAGGACATTGTGCGCTTCCACACCGTGATATGGCCGGTGATACTTATGGCCGCCGGTATCCCGCTGCCGAAGCAGGTGGTGGGCCACGGGTGGCTGCTGCTGGACAGCGGCAAGATGAGCAAGTCCAAGGGCAACGTGGTTGACCCTCACGTGCTCATCGACAAGTATGGTGTCGACGCTATAAGATATTACCTGCTGAGGGAGATGGGCTTCGGATCGGACGGCCTGTATTCGGAAGACGCCCTCATCAACAGGATAAACAAGGACCTGGCCAACGACCTGGGCAACCTGGTCAGCAGGACACTGGGAATGGCGGACAAATACTTCAAGGGTGTCATAAGCGCGCCCGGACCGGCGGAAGGGCCTGACGGCGAGCTGATCGCCCTGGCCTCGGAGACCCCGGCAGCGGTGGAGGAGCTCATGGAAAAGAGAGAGCTCTCCAACGCCCTGGCGGCCATCTGGAAGCTTGTGGCCCGGGCCAACAAGTACGTTGACGAAACGGCCCCCTGGGTTCTTGCAAAAAACCCGGACTCCAGGGACCGCCTCAACACAGTGCTTTACAATCTTACGGAAACAGTCCGCTTCATCACGGTGGTCACATCCCCCTTTATGCCTCTTATGGCTCCGAGGGTGTGGCCGATGCTGGGGATTGAAGGCAGGCCGGAACTGCATGCCTGGGAATCGCTTGACTGGGGCCGCTTCCCGGCCGGGACAGCGGTCAGGAGGGGCGAGGCGCTGTTCCCGCGTATAGAGGAAGCCAGGGGTTAGGGGTTAGCCACTGGCAGCTAGCAGCCAGCCGCTAGAAGCTACTAATCCCCAATCCCATATACGAGGTGATATAAATGCATGATTTAATTCTGGTGGACACCCACGCCCACATTGACATAGAGGAATTTGACGGGGACCGGGAGGATACCATTCAAAGGGCTGCGGAAAATGGAGTGGCTGCTATAATAAACGCCTCCTTCGACCTTGAGTCCTCGGGCCGGTCGGTGGCCCTGGCCGGCCGGCACGTGGGGGTGTATGCCATAGTGGGCATACACCCCCACGATGCCGGTGAGGCTCCGCAAGGATACCTGGACCGGCTGGCGGAAATGGCCCGGGACCCCAAAGTGGTGGCTTTGGGGGAGATGGGGCTGGATTACTACCGAAACCTGAGCCCCAGGGAGATTCAGCAAAGGGTCTTCAGGGAGCAGCTTGCCCTGGCCAGGGAACTGGAAATGCCCGTGGTGATACACGACCGTGACGCTCACGGAGATCTGATGGATATAATCAAAAAAGACGGGGTGCCCCAAAAGGGGGGAGTTATGCACTGCTACAGCGGAAGCTGGGAAATGGCCCGGGAGTGCATGAAAAAGGGATTCTACATCTCCATCGCCGGCCCGGTGACCTATCCCAACGCAGCCAGGCTTAAAGACATTGCCGTCAGGCTGCCTTTGGACCGCATACTTGTCGAGACCGACTGCCCCTATCTAAGCCCCCAGATTTTCCGGGGGCAAAGGAACGAGCCGGCTTATGTAAGGCACGTGGCCGGGGAGATAGCCAGGCTGAGAGGGCTGTCCGGGGAGGAATTCGCCAGGGCTGCATCTTCCAACGCAGCCCGCATATTCGGGATAAAGATAGAGGGCCTCCCGTAGTGATATCGGGTTTGTTGTTAAATCTCCGGGCAGGCTAATATAAAGGCGGGAGTGATGCAAATGGCCGATAACAGGGGTCTGGTAATTGTCTTTACCGGCAACGGCAAGGGAAAGACCACGGCGGCGCTGGGCATGGCGCTGAGGGCCTGGGGCCAGGGCATGAAAATACTGGTGCTGCAGTTCATCAAGGGAGGCTGGGTTTACGGAGAGCTTTTGGCCTCCGGAAAGCTGGAGGGGCTGGAAATAAGGCCTCTGGGTGAAGGCTTTGTCAGGGTTAATGGCGAAAAGGACGAGGACCTGCACAGACAGGCCGCCTTAAGGGCCCTGGACGAGGCTAAAAGAGAGATAGCCTCGGGCAGGTGGGATATGGTTATTCTGGACGAAATCATATACGCTGCGGGCTTCAGCCTGTTAAACGAAGAGGAGCTGCTGGATTTGATATCCACTAAACCCCTGGCGTTGCACCTGGTGCTGACCGGGCGCAACGCCCCGCAGTCCATTATCGACAGGGCGGACCTGGTCACCGAGATGAAGGAGGTCAAGCACCCCTACAGGCAGGGAATAAAGGCCCAAAAGGGCGTGGAGTTTTAAGGGCGATGGTGGCACATGGGCCTCAGTACAGCCTTGCCACTCCCAGGAGGATAAGGATTAGACCCGGAACCACCGCCATATGGCGGCCCAGAAAACTCCTTCCCAAACCCCTTCCCACATTCAACCCCAGCCAGATTGAAAGCAACTGGCCAAAGCTGACGCAAAAAGCGGTCATAAGTATGTTGAATCCCAGCAGAGATATGGCTATCCCGGCCACCAGGGAATCCAGCGCCAGGGAGGCCCCGAGTAGGAAGGCCTCCTTTCCGGACAGAACCCCTGAAGTGTCCAGATCGGCCCTGTGAGGCTCCTTTAATATTTGAATTATGAGTCCTAGAAATTGAATTTTCAGAATTGAAACCGGATCTTGCGGCTTACCTGCCGGCGTCGGTGTGCTGTCATGTGAAGAAACCATATCGGCCGGATCGTCTTTATTCTGGCTAAAATACTGGTACAATGCCCACACCCCTATAATTACCAGCATCAGGCCGCCTATGTGCCGGGCCAGGTATGGCGGTATTATTTTTCCCAGCAGTTGCCCGGCCAGCATGGACAGGCTGATGGCCGTCATTGACACAAGGCTGATTACAAGCATGGAAGCAAAAGGCAGCCTTATGCGGCGGATTCCGTAAGCCACTCCCACACCCAGGGCGTCTATATTTAATGCAAGGGCAATCAGTATCATGCTGGCAGTTATCATGTGGGTTTTTCCCTCCGCTTTATTTTCCACACTATATTATGCAGGTTGGTTGTGTCATGGTGAGTTAACAAATATAATAGAATACGGCCGCCGATCGACAACCTGCGACTCTGAGCCGGTTGCCGGCAACTTATAATAATTTTTGATTATAACTTTTTCATGGTTTTGGGAGGAAACCGGGGAAATAGTATAGAAGTAATATTAAAAGTTTTATATGAGTTGGAAGTGCACCGGAAAGGGGGAACTGATTTGAATAAACAGAGAAGCACCCCGCCTGGCGTTTCAACCTTCCGTCCCGGATTGACAGTATTGAGTCTGGTCATGCTGGTAATTGTGGCAGGCGCCATTATGGGTTTTACACTGTCCAGGAAAACAGTGGCGTTGGTGGACGATGGAAAAGAAGTTGCAATAAAAACAAGAGCTTCCGATGTAAAAGAGTTTCTTGATCAGCAGAAGGTGGTGCTGGGGCCTCATGACAGGGTACTGCCGGAACCGGGTGAAAAGCTGGTTGAAGGCGCCCGTGTGGTTGTAAAGAGGGCGCACAGTATTACGCTTTTGGCGGACAGTGAAAAAACAGACTTTTATTCCACCGGGGAAACTGTGGGGGACGTTCTGAAGGAAAAAAATGTTGCGCTGGGCGGTGAAGACATCGTGAGTCCCGGGGCTGACGAAAAAATTACCGGGGACACCCGGATAAGCGTTGTCAGGGTCTCCACCGAAACCGAGACGGAAAGGATTGCAGTTGCCTGTGATACCAGGAGGATTCCCAACCCCGATATGGCCAGGGGAATAAGCAGGACGGTAAGCCGGGGGCGTGACGGAGAAGAGCTTCTGACATGGAAGGTTACCTATCACGACAGGCAGGAAGTCAGCCGGGGGCTTGTGAACAGGGAAATATTGTCTCAGCCGGTGGATAAGGTTGTAGAGGTGGGCACCGCCCAGACGGTCTCCAGGGGAGGGCAGTCAATCAGGTTCAGGGAGGCCATGGATGCGGTTGCCACGGCATATACGTACACCGGTTACAATACCGCCAGCGGCACGGCGCCGGAATACGGCACCGTGGCGGTGGACCCGTCGGTGATACCGTTTGGCACAAGGATGTATATTGACGGTTACGGATACGCTACCGCTCTGGACAGGGGAGGGGCAATAAAAGGAAACCGGATAGACGTTTTCCTGGAATCGGCTGCCGAGGCGTACAGCTGGGGCGTGAGACGGGTAAGGGTTTATATACTTGATTAAAAAATAGGGGGGGTTACCCCCCCCTATTTTTTAGAATTCAGAAGTCAGGAGCCAGGATTCAGAATTGAATTTTAACAGATAAGGAATTATGGTTAAAATAATTTATAATGGGTATTGCCTGGATTATAGTAAAATTATCATAACTGTTTTAAGAATTCATGAAAGAACTTTTTTTCCGGATTATGAATTCTGAATTCCTGTTACGGAGGAAATATGACTGATATTACAGCGCCGTCGGCGGTAAGGGATTTGCTGGGGAAATACGGCTTCCGCTGCCGGAAAAGCATGGGGCAAAATTTCCTGGTGGATGCTAATATAGTAAATAAAATAATATCTTCCGCCTCACTGGACAGGGATGATGTGGTGGTAGAAATCGGCCCGGGCCTGGGGGTTATAACCAGAGCTGCGGCCATGGTGGCCAAAAAAGTTGTTTCTGTGGAGCTGGACAGGGGTTTGCTTCCCATACTTGAGGAAACGCTCCGGGGCACAGTAAATGTCAGCATTGTGCCGGGAGACGCCATGGAGGCGGACCTGGACGACATCGTTAAAAACTATGCCGGCCATAGCGGCGGGTATAAACTTATAGCAAACCTGCCCTACTATATAACCACGCCGCTGTTGATGCGCCTTCTCAGGAGCGGGTTCAATATTTCACTGTTTGTAATAATGGTCCAGCTGGAGGTGGCGGAAAGGATCGCCGCCTTACCTGGCAATAAGGATTACGGCGCGCTTACGGTGGCGGTGCAGTACTATACCAAGGCCCGGTATCTTTTCAGGGTTCCGGGGACGGTGTTCATTCCCCGGCCTGACGTGGATTCAGCCGTCCTGGAGCTTGTCAGGAGGACTGGGCCGGCGGTGGAAACACCCGATGAAGATCTTTTTTTTAAAACCGTCAGGGGTTCCTTCGGGCAAAGGAGAAAAACACTGTTAAACTCCCTGGGAGCGGCTTTTCCCAATATCTCCCGTGATGATCTGAAGATATTGCTGCAAAGGGCGGGAATAGACCCCGGCCGCCGGGGAGAGACGCTGGATATCGAAGAATTTGCCGCCATTACCCGTGAGCTGTATGGTTTTTCAGTGGTCTCCGGATAGCACCCCCTGCCTCAAGCGAAAAGGTGGTATTTATGTATTTTATCAGCCCGACCAGGGGCAAAATGTCTTTCGGCGAGATGATGGCCGATATTGCCGGATTTATTACCGGAACTCCCACATCTTCCTACAAGGTTATAATAGGGTCGGACTCACAGGTCAAGTCCGAAACCTGTTTTATCACTGCGGTTGTGGTTCACAGGCTGGGTAAAGGGGCCCGCTATTATTACAGGAAGAAAATTCAGAGGAAAATAAAGAGCCTCCGCCAGAAAATTTTTTACGAAACGGCCCTGAGCCTCGAAATAGGCGGCATGATAGCAAATTATCTGGCCGAGAGCGGCCTGGACGATCTGGAGGTTGAAATACACATCGACGTGGGCCGGCAGGGTGAGACCAGGGACTTGATCAGGGAGGTTGTGGGAATGGTGACCGGCAGCGGCTTTCAGGCTAAAATAAAGCCGGACGCCTATGCCGCGTCCAGTGTTGCAGACAAGCACACCAAATGAGGGGGTTGCGCCCCCTTGCAGCTCGTCAGTTTTTTGTCCCGGTTGTCACAGCCTGCGATAAATACGCCCTTTTGAGGGCGTTTTCCTTTTCCAGTAACACCCCCGTTATAATTGCCATATTATGAAAAAAAAGCATAAAGGAGGGCAACGCAATTGGGGGCTATCAAAGAAGGAGACATAGTAACCAGGAACTCCTACGGCAATGACATATTCTTCAAGGTTATAAAGCTAACGGAGATAGACGGCCAGTCTTGCGCCCGGCTGAAGGGGCTTGATTTAAGGCTGGAGGCCACCGCTCCACTGAATGATCTTAAAAAAGTCGACCAGATCCAGATTTCCCAGTACTGGCATAAAACCCAGCTGCAAAACATGGAAAAAATGAAGCATATATTTGTCCGCAGGGACGAGTACCGCAAGCATGCGCTGGGGAGGGCCACAAACAGTAATTCCAATGATGTGGAAAGCTTCGACATGCCCGGAACCCTGGTGCACCTTGACGGTGACAGGGAGTACCTGGATATGTGCATGATCAGCTACAAGCAGCTGAGCATAGAGTGCCACGGGTATCATGTCGACGAGGAAAAGCAGGCCGAAAAGGTAATTGATCTATTAACAGAGCACCGCCCCGACATGCTGGTTCTTACCGGTCACGACGGGCTGGTTAAGGGTGCCAAGGAGGCGGATTACAGGGACATAAAAAAGTACCATAACTCACAGCATTTTATAAATGCTGTGAGGGCTGCCAGACTATACGAAAAGAGCCTTGACGACCTTATTATATTTGCGGGGGCCTGCCAGTCACACTACGAGGCGCTGCTTGCGGCAGGGGCCAATTTTGCCAGCTCACCCAGGCGGGTTTTGATCAATGCCTACGACCCTGTATTTGTGATGGAAAAAGTGGCTTATACCTCAATATACGACCCAGTACCCCTTAAGCATGTCATTGCCAGTACGATCACCGGCTTTGACGGTATCGGGGGTGTTGAAAGACACGGGGCGCAATCCGTAAAATGCGGCTGACCGGTATTAAAAAGTGGTTTCAAGGTTAAAATACATGTATTGTTATTAAAAATCAGGAGGATTTTCATGCAGGGAAAAGTAAAATGGTTCAACCCCGGCAAAGGATACGGCTTCATCGAGTCCGATGACGGCACTGATGTATTTGTACATTATTCCGCCATTCGGGAGGACGGGTTTAAAACCCTTAACGAGGGTCAACCGGTGGAGTTTGATGTTGTGTCAGGCAAACGGGGCCCGCAAGCGGATAACGTTTATAAAGTCTGAAGAAAACTCCGGTTAAGCCGGAGTTTTTCTTTTATGCGCATAGAATTCCTTTAAAGCATATTTCCAATATCTAGTCCGGCTGAGTATAAATAAGATATATGGACTCCGGTAACGCAGCGGGACAATAAGTTAATAGTATGGCAAAAAATGGATATTGACTCTCCATGTTATTATGACCGTAAAACGTTGAGCAGGTGGAATAATGTTTAAAAGAATTTTGTTTTCTGCCGGTGTCCTGACGGTTTTCATCCTGGGGGCGTACGCCCAGGAATCTTTCAATATAACGCCGGCAGTATACGCGGTATTCCATACTCTGAAAGCGATGGTGTGGGATTTATACACTACTTTTCTGGCGAACCGCCTGGCGGAGGTTAATACTGTTTCGGCCATTGTGGCGCTGGGCGGCTTTTCAGCCTTATTATATTTAAAGTTGCTGTCCAGGGCGAGGAAAATGTAATGAAGCCGACATTGCAAAATGCCGAATAGAGGCTTCTCCGGCCCCAGTGGATAGCCATAAAAGCGAAACGGAAGGAGGCTGCGGCCCTTTAATCCGGTTGCCCGGTGCAACCGACCACTGGGGGGAATAATGTTGAAAAATTCCGCCAGCGGATATATATTTATCGCTATAAATTGGTGAGATATGTGCTTGGGAGCAGCGTTTCACCCATGGAGGGCCGTTAGATGCTTGACAACCAGCTTTACATTTTTGTTACCGTGGCGGATAAGAAAAATTTTTCCCGGGCCGGAGAGTTTTTGAACATGACCCAGCCGGCAATCAGCCAGCATATTCATGCCCTGGAAGAATACTACGGAGCAAAGCTTTTTGAACGGTCCAGCAAAAAGGTTGACCTTACCCAGGCGGGTACGGTTCTTTATAAATATGCCCAGGAAATACTCAGCCTGCACAGGGTGGCCAAAAGGTCGGTGTCCGACCTGGTGGACCTGGTGACAGGAAAGCTGACCATAGGCGCAAGCCTTACCATTGGGGAATATGTTTTGCCAAAGCTGCTGGCGACATTTTCAAAAAAATACCCCGATGTGGATTTATCTGTCAGGGTGGGCAACACCGAGCTGATTCACGAGCTTACCAGGGACGGCACCTTGGATGTGGGCCTGATAGAAGGTGTGGTGGAGGATTCACAGCTGCAAGTCAAGTCGTTTCTGCAGGATGAGCTGGTGTTGGTGGCCCCCGCGCTTCATCCTCTGGCTAAAAGGACCTACGTTACAGGGGATGATTTAAAGGAATTCGTTTTTGTGATAAGAGAGGAGGGGTCGGGCACCAGGCTGGCTGTCGAGGAGTTTTTTGACAAGGCTGCATTCAGGCCGGAAAAGGTTATCACCCTTGGAAGCACGCAGTCCATCAAGGAGGCTGTTGAATCCGGCTTGGGAATAACCATTCTTTCAAAATGGAGCCTGCGCAAGGAGCTGGCGCTGGGCAGCCTGAAGCCCCTGAGGATTAAGGGGCTTGATATCCCCCGCTGGTTTTTCCTGATCCAGCTGAAGGATAAGTTTAAATCCAGGGCCTGCGACGAGTTTAACAGGTTTATAACAGGGGAGGATCTGCACCGGCTGCTCTCCGAAAAGCACGTTTGGGCTGTAGTGTAACACGGCTTATACTGAAAAGCTTATAGTGTCGGAATACAGAATTCAGAAGTCCGAATGCAGAATAAAGGATCAGCGGAGGCGAGCTTTTCGCCTCCGTTCTATTTTTTCCGCCCCTAAATATATTTTAAAAAGATTCGGGAGTGTTGTCAGCCGTCTGCCAGGGTTTAGGTTTCTTTTTCTCCGGCTGGCGGCTGATCTTTTTACAGCCTGACATGCAACCGGTGCCGGCGGCAATGCTTACTCCATTAAAAAATTTTCGCAGTGCCGGGTCGATTTGATTTTTCCGGCTCTCACCGGCCCCGAACAGCTTTATCACCATCATAGCTGCCACACCCCTTTTAAAAAAGATTATTCGGAGATAGTGGCAGAAATTACGGGAGGTTGGTCTATGAAGGTGGCTGTGTACTGCCGGGTGTCCACCGACGATCAGGCGGATGCCCGGACCATAGAGAATCAGGTGGATTTTGCCCGCAGGTATTGCCAGCTGCACGGACTGCCGGTATATCACTTCTACCTCGACGAGGGGGTGAGCGGGGCGGTGCCGGTGGAAAGGCGGCCGGCCGGCTCAAGTCTCATTGCCGACGCCATGAAGGGGCTTTTCGGCGCGGTTTACGTGTACCGCCTCGACAGGCTGGCAAGGACCGCACTGGATATATTGAAGACCCACCAAAAACTGGAGGAGGCCGGAGTATCCTTAAGGAGCATGACCGAGAGCTTTGACACCTCCACTCCCAGCGGAAAATTCTTTATGACCACCCTTGGGGGGATAGCAGAAATAGAGAGGGAGACAATCGCCGAAAGGATGAGGGCCGGAAAGGAAAGGGCCCTCAGGGAGGGGCGCTGGCCCGGGGGGCCGCCTCCCTTCGGATATTCACTGGAAAACAAAAGACTGGTGGTGAACAAAGAGGAGTCCGAGACCGTAAGGCTTATTTTCAGGCTTTATACCGGCGGCAAAATGAGCACGGCGGCCATAGCCCACTACCTTAACGCCACCGGGGTCCCCGCTCCGGCTGAATCGGGGAAAAAAGGCCCGGTGGCGCAGGGGCGGTGGCATGGGGGCAGGGTCTCCAGCATACTGTCGAATCCGGCCTATTGCGGTAAATTACTGTTCGGCAGGAAAGGAAAAAGGAAGGCGGTTGAAATTTGCTGCCCTCCCGTTGTTTCCGCGGATGAGTGGGAGGCCGCCCGGGATGCCCGTAAAAGCAATTTGGTGAATGCCGGCCGCAACAGCAGGCGCCAGTACCTTCTAAAAGGCATTATGCTGTGCGGCATTTGCGGGCGCAGGTATTTCGGCGACGGTTCCGGACGGGAGGGGAGGCATTGCTATTACAGGTGCGCGGGCAGCACCTCCTTCAGGGGCGGGCCGGACAAATGCCGGTCCAGGTCGGTCAGGGCCGATATACTTGAAGAGTTGGTCTGGGCTGATGTATGCCGGTTTATTTTAAACTATCAGCGTCTGCCGGCACTTGTGAGGGAATTGAGCCGCCCCCTCCCCGGGGGGGATCCGGATCCGGGAGAAGAAAAAGAGCTGGCAATGATCGAAAAAAAACTCAGGTGCAAGGAGAGAGAGAGGATAAGAATAATCGGCCTTTTCAGGAGGGGGATCATATCCGAGGACGAGGCGGGGGGGCAGCTTTCAGACATTGCCGGGCAGATGAAGGCATTGAAACTGCGGCTGGAGGAAATCCGCCGCAATACCGTGATTACATATGAGGAGGGAGACGCCCGGGGCTGGGTGGCCGGGAGGCTGCTGTCAAGTTCAATTGATGAAAGGAGAGATCTTTTAACTGGGCTGGTCGGTCAAATAACTGTTGATCTAGTACATTACAACGGAAAAGATGTTCCGAGGGTAACCATTTCATATGTTTTCGAAGGATTTACGGATTGCGCCCTGTACGTTGAAACACGCGGGAAATACAGGCTGGGTGTGCCGAAATCCACTTACTGAAAGTAAGGACCTTGGCGCGGGCTTACGGGAGTGCGGCCTCCCTGGCCCGGGTGGAACCCTTTCCGCGCCGGCTGAATAGAATGGCAGGAGGTGCGGCAAGGAGGGGTATTCATTGGAAAGATATCTGCGAACCTTGAAAAGGACCAGGGACTTTTTTCTTAATAAAAACAACGTTATCGGCGTTGGAGTGGGGATGAAGCAGGTTGGGATCGAGCGCACACAACAGCCCTCAGTTATAGTATTTGTTGAGAAAAAGGTGGCCAGGGAAAACCTGAGCAGGGATCAGATCATACCCGCCCAGATTGATGGAGTTGTTACCGACGTTATAGAAATAGGCAGGGTTCGCCTGCTTGACGGGAGGACCGGAAAAGCCAGGCCGGCCCGCCCGGGCATGAGCATCGGGCATTACAGGATTACTGCCGGGACCTTCGGAGCGGTGGTGAGGGATGTAAAAAGCCGGGAGCTTTTGATGCTGAGCAACAACCATATTCTGGCCAACGCCACAGACGGAAAAGACCGGAGGGCAGCTCCCGGGGACCCGGTTTATCAGCCCGGGCCTTATGATGGAGGCACCGAAGGGGATAAAATTGCCGAGCTGTTAAGATTCTGGCCGCTCATCAGGGCCGAGAAGCAGGCCGACTGTCCGGTGGCCGCCGGTGCGGCATGGGTGGGCAGCAAACTGATCCATCTGGTCAAGAGCGATTATGACCTTCGCTTTGTCAAGCGCAACCGGGAAAGCAACATAATCGACGCCGCTCTGGCCAGGCCTGTTTCAACCGATGCCGTTTCCTTCGATATACTGGAATTGGGGCGGCCTGAGGGAACGGCCACAGCCGGGGTGAACGACCGTGTTGTCAAAAGCGGCCGCAGTTCCGGCAAAACCGGGGGATCTGTCACCGCTGTCAGCGTCACCCTTCAGGTGGAATTAAATGACAATGAAGTGGGAGTTTTCTCAGACCAGGTTGTCACGGACATGGTCTCAAAGGGAGGAGACAGCGGATCTCTTGTGCTTAATGAAAATATGAGCGCAGTAGGACTTCTTTTCGCGGGATCGGAAAAATTCACCATATTCAACAACCTGGGCAATGTATTCCGGTTGCTCGGGGTAGAGCTGGCTTAAGTTTTATATAAAACCCCTCCCGGGAAGACGGGGGGGGTTATGCGATTTTTTCCGTTTGGGAGGGGCTTTTATGGTTGACGGGCTTCCAGTGCTAAAGTCAGGAGAGATTGCCATGGCCCTTTTGGGAAAGGATATTCCCGCCGTGGGGCCCAGGCTGAAGACCAGGACCAAAGCCATGCTAGAGGTAAAAAAATATGTCAGTGCCATAGAAGAACTGGTAAAGTGTTCCGAGGTGCCTTACAGGGTCATGTTCTTAAGGCAGCCCGACGGAAGGTATACCATGGCTGTGAAAGGCTCCGGGGATGCCCTTGAGCTTCTTCCAAACTTCGATGAGCTGACCGTGAAAAGGTTTCAGCGTTTTTTCAAAAAGAAGCTTTTTATTCTGACCACTTTTTTCGAGGAGGGGGACCAGCTGGAGTGCCTGGCGCTGACCGAAGGGATGGGGGCCGTAATGTACGTCCCCTGGTGAATGGCTTTATATACCATATTGCAGATATTTTACGGCATTTCCCGATAAGGACTGCATAGTTTCAACCAGTTGGACATCCGGTCAGGCAGGGGGCAAATCCGGCGTTGAGGCCGGATTTGGTTTTCTGTTAAATTGTTTACACATATTCCCTGATGGTGCAGGCCTTTACTTTTGAGTAACAGCCTGCAATCAAAGGAGAATAATGTTCAGGCTTGAAGCCGAATCCCATAAATCAATTAAATGGGTACGGAGGAACCATTTTCGGGGTGAATCCCAGTTGAGAAGTGAGATGTGAGATTAAGAAGTGAGATTAAGAAGGAATTTGCTACGCAAATTCCCACAAGAATCCCACCTCCAACCTCTCACTACCCACCTCCCAAAAGGGTAGGTTTTATCTTTTTACCGAACCCGTCAGCTAACTCCGGAGGCACAAAAAGAAAGGAGCACTGCATGATTACCCTAAGAAAGTCCCTGCTTACCGGATTCCTTGCTGTTCTCATGGCGATCTGCCTGGCCTCTGTGGCCTTCGCCGGTTCCGGAGGGCCGGAAATACAGGGCCAGTCCCCGGATGCGGTTTTGCAGCAAAATGATACCGGAACCCTGGCTGCCGACAAAGTATTGGATCCCGTGGCCGAAGCTTTGGTGAACCCCACTGAAGGTGAAGACCCCGCCGGCAACGATCAGATTTTACTAGGACAGGCCCTGTCGGATCAGGGTGATACCCTGCCCGGGGAGGCTTCTGCTGAAAACCCGGTTTTGGGTGTGGAGTCAGTGGTGCTTACATCCGAAGAGGATCAGATGCTCAATCTTGTCAACCAGGAAAGGGCAGCGGCGGGACTTGCCCCCCTCAGCTCCGACTCCTCCCTGGTGAAGGTGGCAAGGCTTAAAGCGCAGGATATGGTGGACAACCGCTACTTCGACCACATTTCACCCACTTACGGCAGCCCCTTTGAAATGATGAAGAAGTTCGGCATCAGCTATACCTACGCCGGGGAGAACCTGGCCATGGCCCCCTCGGTGCCCAGCGCGCACAAGGCGCTGATGGAGTCTCCGGGACACCGGGCAAATATACTGAAGCAAAACTATGACCGCGTTGGAATAGGCATAGTTGTGAGCGGAGGGTACAGGTACTGCGTGCAGATGTTTACCGGGGGCCGGCGGGATATACCTGCTGACGGCGGCAGCACCGGCTCCGGCGGAAGCAATGCTCAGCCTCAGGAGCCTCAGCAGCCTTCACAGCCTCAAACTCCCCCCAGTCAGCCAACTGACGGGGCAAGCGGCATCTCGGCAGAGGAATCCCTGCTGGTGGAACTGATTAACCAGGAGAGGGTCAATGCCGGGCTTAACAAGCTAAGCCCCGACTCCCAGCTTTTTAAGGTGGCCAGGCTTAAGGCCCAGGACTTTGTGGACAAGGGCTATTTCGGCCACACCTCGCCGGTGTATGGCACATACCGTGAAATGCTGACAAGGTTCGGCGTGAAGTACGTCAGCGCAGGGGAAAATCTGGCGGCCTCCTATTCAGCAGCCAGGGCCCATAGAGCTCTGATGGCCTCCTCCGGAAACAAGGCAAACATACTGAGCTCCAAATACCAGAGGGTGGGCATAGGCATAGCCGTTAAAGGAAATTACAAGTACTATGTGGAGATGTTTACCGACGGCGGAGTTTCCCAGCCCCCCTCAGGCGGGACCGCGCAGCCTCCCGTTTCCGATCCGCCCAAGCACCCTGTGACCAACCCCGGCACCCAGCCGGGAAGCGGAAGTACAGCAGGGCTGACGGCCGATGAGCAGAGGATGCTGAGCCTGGTCAATTCCGAAAGGGCCAAGATGGGGCTGTCGCCCCTCAGTGCCAACCTCAAACTTACCGAGGTGGCAAGGGTGAAGGCCAGGGACATGATCGCAAACAACTATTTCAGCCATACCTCTCCCACATACGGTAGCCCCTTTGATATGATGAGGCAGTTCGGGATCACCTACCACTATGCCGGTGAAAACCTGGCGGGGGCTCCCGCGGTGGACACGGCCCATACCAACCTTATGAATTCCCCGGGGCACCGCGCCAATATACTGAAGGCCAATTACAACGAAGTTGGAATAGGCATCATCAGCGGGGGGCCTTACGGCAAGATGTTCGTTCAGATGTTTATAGGCAGGTAAACAGCCGCCTTCGGGCTGGCTGGAAGCCAGAATTCAGAATATGGGGGAGGGAGAAAAGCCCTCCCTTTTTCATCGGATAAAAAATAGCCACAAGCTAAAACAGACAGAAATTGCTAAACCACAGAGGACATGGAGGACGCAGAGATAGCTGTCAGCCATCAGCTTTTGGGCATGGTAAATTTCAATATATTCCTCGGTTAATGCACCCATTTATGGGTGTATTTTTTGCTTTTGGAAACAAATTTTTTAACTTTGATTCCGTTCCCGTTATTTTTATATAACTGAATAAATATATATAAGTGTGCAGTTTTTGTAAAAAAGGTATGTTGCCTGCATTGCGTTACCCGGTATGAAAGGAGGGTAAGTTAGTTCTTTTTGATATGCATCCGGGTGGCTTTTGCACATTTCAGGGGGCTTTTCATATATATATATAGAACGGCTATATATAGACCAGCCTTGAAAGGAGGAAGAACGAATGGTTGGAACCGTAGCACCGGGCACAGAAAGGCTTCGGGTAAATCAGGTAATCAGTGAAAATACAACCCAGACGGTTGTGCGGGGAACAGTCACCGTACCGGACCCCAAGCCGGATGTTGAAAAGATCTTGTCGACGGACAAATCTGTTAAGGTAAAAAGCGTGCAAATCGTGCCTGACAAGGTTATTGTAAACGGCACCCTGACAATGCAAATTGTCTATGTCGCCTTTGAGCCGGCACAGTCTGTCCACCACATGCACCAGATGATAAATTTCACCACCTTTGTGGATGTGCCGGGCACGCTTCCGGGAATGAAGGTTGACGTGGACGTTACTGTGGAAGACATCAGTGTAGTCCGCCAGACCGGCCATCCCAGGAGATTTGACGTTACCGCCGTGCTTGAGGTGACGGTAAAAGTCAGCGACGTCATGGACATCGATGTGGTTACCCAGTGCCCCGCCGGGTGTACCTGCGAAACAGAGGAGGTTACTGTGGAGC
Organism: Bacillota bacterium; assembly: GCA_049323915.1. Lineage (GTDB taxonomy): Bacteria > Bacillota > Desulfotomaculia > Desulfotomaculales > Desulfocucumaceae > BRHc4a. The sequence goes on along the minus strand of JBMOPC010000049.1, from coordinate 66,144 downwards.
AGCTGGTGGGCAGCAACAGAAGACAGGTTATGATAAGCGACGAGTTCGACGTTCCGGATCAGAAGCCCCCAGTGGAAAAGGTGCTTGACACCGATGTGAAAGTAGAGGTTACGGACACCAAGGTACTTAAAAACAAGGTTATTGTGGACGGCACCGCCACGGTCACAGTAATCTATGTCGGCGCCCTTCCGGACCAGCCGGTACATAGCCTGCACCGTACGTTCAAATTCAGCGACTTTGTGGATGTTCCCGGCGCCCAGCAGGGAATGGACGTGAATATCGACGTCAGGGTGGAGAGCGTCGATGTGGATACCTCAAACGCCAAGTGTGACCGCCTGCGGCTGGATATGGTGCTGGGTATAACGGCCAACGTGGTTATGCCTCAAACCATAAAGGTTATTACCGAACTCAGCAACTGCCCCAATGTTCTCCCCACATTTACCGAGCTGAGGGTTGACAGCCTTGTGGGAGAAAACTCGAGCCAGCTGGTGCTCAAGGATACCTTTGAAACTCCGGAACCCAAGCCCGACGTTGAAAAAATACTGGACACCACGGTCGATAAGATCACCATTACTGAGAAAAAGATACTCAAAGACAAAGTTATCGTCAGCGGCAAAGTAGATGTGCAGATCGTATACGTGGCAGCGGAGCCTGACCAGTCAGTCCACGCCATGCACAGGACCCTGCCCTTCCGCACCTTTGTGGAGGTAATGGGGGCAAGGGAGGACGCTGATGTAGACGTAAAAGCCAGGGCTGAATTTGTTACAGCCAGTTCCAAGGGCTGCGAGATTACCGTTGAAGTGGTGCTCAAGGTTACCGTAAAAGTGACCAGGACACTGGAGAAGGAGGTCCTTACCTCGGTTTCTCCCGTAACCACCACAACCCCGCCGCCCACCACGCCATGCCCTCCGGGGTCTACATTTGAGTATGTCGTTATGCAGGGCGATACGCTTTACAGTATCGGCAGGAAATATGGTGTCTCTCTGAACGAAATGAAGGCGGTCAATCCCCAGCTCCCGGATCCCAACAACATCAGGCCGGGAATGGTGATAAACGTGCCTTGCGTTGCCAAGGGTTAAGAAAAGTTAAAAGTAAGGAGGTTTAAGCATGCCCATTGAATTCTTTTTCGATGAACCGACCCGGGTCAAATGCATGAAGATCAAGGTCCCGGTGGTAATCGCCGAATCCGAGGCCCAGGTAGTGGTGGACACCACCTTTTGCCTGCCCGAGCTGGCCAAGAAGGTTGACCACATCGACGTAATGGTTCAGGGGCTGGAAGCAGATCCGGTCTTTGTACACGAGAGCGAGTCGGCATGGAATATAAGTATGTCCAAAAAATGGCCCCACCAGTTTGACACCGTTGTTGCCGGCAGGGCCTTCGTTAAAAAGGTTATCGTCCATGGTATTCTGCACAAGCAGATTTATTACGTGAATCAGGAAGACCAGGTTAAGCACGTGGGCGAGGATATCCCCTTCACCAAGACCATTGACCTTGCCGAGCCCGAGCCCGTCATCGACGTGGACGACGTGGAGATCCAGTTCCACGGATCAAAGGCCGATGTCACCTGGGACCTGGTGCGGGCCAGCCGCCTGCAGCAGACAGGGGTAGTAATAATAAAAACCAAGGTTGTGGAGCAGCGCCAGATTTTTGTCCAGGTCTGCCCCGTCCCGGAAAAATGCCCCAAGGGCGTCAACGTACTGCGGGACCCCAGCTTCGAGCAGTGGGTGGGCAACACCCCTCTCATCTGGGGCGCCACCAACGTCTTCCGGGCTTCAGGCCGGACCAACGGGTTTGCTGCCGGGCTGGGACTTGATCCCACTTTTCCGTCTGCGGTATTCCAGACCACCAACAGGTTGGTGGAAGGCAACATGTACCGCTTCTGCTTCTGGGCCCAGAGGCTTCAGATTCTACCGCCAAGCTGCGACTTCACACTGGAGGCCCAGGTCAGCTTTTTTGACGCCGAAAGCAACCTGATTGACACCCAGACCCAGTCCTGGGACGACACCCAGGTCCCCACCAACTGGAGGCAGTTCTGCCTTGACGTGGGGCCGATTCAGGAGGACACCGCCTACGCTCTGGTGCGAATCGCCATGCATGTGCCCGTGGGCGTGACCCCGCCCAACAACTGCCAGATGGCCGTGGACGACGCCAGTCTGGTGTGCGTCACCAGCACCAACAGGTAGAACAATTGAAAAAAGGACGGTAGAAGCTGTTTCTTCCCGGAACAGCTTCTTTTTTTAAAAATCTTTAGTGGGGGTAGGACGTTTATACCGTCCGAAGGGGCGCAGCCCCTTTTTTATAAGATAAAAGTGGCACCGGAGTCATGGCCGGCATATATATTAAAAATGTCTTTATTTAAGAGGGGGATTGATTTTGTCTGGGGAAGAGGCTAGATTTGCCGGTATGGAGGAAACACTGTTTGCGCTCTTAAGGGCCGGCGGTGCCGGGAATATGGAACAGGGCAATCTGTTGATTTTGCTCAGCCTGGTCAACCTTATGGGAATTGTCAATATAATCAGCCACAGGGCCGGAATTAAAAGTTTCCCGCTGGAAATGAAAAATATCCCGGAGGGGGATGGTGCCCAGGTTGTAGTGTCGCCGGAAAACAACCCCGGAATGAGGGGACCGGTTGATCCATCCGCCCTTTTATCCATTCTGGGAGGAAAAGGCGGGCCCAATCCCGGCCAGCTGGCCGGGCTGCTGAGCCGCCTTATGGGGCCGCAGGCCGGGCAGTTTCAGGGGCGGTCTCCTGAAGAGGCCCGTGAAGAAGGGGTGAAGTCGGGCGCCTGAGGACGGCCTGCCTGTTCTTCACCCCTGCGGGCGGGCTTATTCCTTTTTGTATTCCGCCTGGTTTTCTTCCGGTTTGATCTTTTCAGATTCTGAATCGACAGCCGGAGGAACGGTGGAATTATCCTTTGCCGGCAGTACGTGCGGCGCGCCCGGGGGTGTGAACGGCGGAGGCCCCGCGAACCAGGGCCGTGCCGGTATGCCGCCCTGGGGAGTGATTTTCATCATGCTGGCATTAATTATTTCTATGCTGCTTCTCATGGACTGCATTGCCTCTCTGGTTGACTGGGCCAGTTTTATAAAATCTTCCAGGGCCTTATCGATATTCTCCCCTGAGTGGGAAAGAGCCAGCAGCACCGGGAGCAGGGCAGGATGGGGGTAATGTTGTTCCGCCAATTTATTGACCTCCTTAAAAAACAAATAAAGTTTTGCGACTAATTCCATATTATGGCGAAGGGTTAAAATATGTTACCGAATAGATGCATGAAACCCGGGGGGGGGTTGTGATATGTCCGGTGAAACGCCGGGTGGCGCGCACCTGGAAGGTGTATTGTTCCGGCTTATGGAACACCAGTCAAAGGAAGACACGGATAATGTCGATACAATGATCATGGTAAGCCTTGTCAACCTGCTTGGGATTGTAAGCGTTATGAATAAAATGTCCCTGACCGGGGCTCCTGTTTCCAGATCCCCGGCGGAAGATCCGCTGATGATGACATTGCTGCAGATGCTTGCCCAGGGGCAGGGACAGCAGGGAGGGGCCCGCGGCGGCAGTGCCGGCATAAATCCCGCCCTTTTGTTAAGTCTTCTGGGTTCCCGTGGCCAAAGGCCGGAGAATGCCCTTTTGCTTGGTTTGCTGAGCAGTATGATGCAGCCCCCTCCAGGCCCGCCGCAGCGGCCGGATTATGAGGGGCAGGAGGCCAGGGAGCGGCCTGCCGCAAGTGAGAAGGCGGCGGAAAGCCTGAGCGGGCCCAGGGAGATAAAAGGGCACGGGGGCCACCTGTCATGGGACCGCCGGTTGGGATAATTGACCAAAGCAGCCACCAAGGGAATGAAAATTCGGATCCTTTTATGTTGTAATAATTATTGTCATACTTTACGGCCACCTGGGCATGTATATTATATTGCCGCAGCGGCATAAAATACCCCCATAACGTGGGGGTGATTTTTTGAATGGTATTGCCAAAACCTCTTTTGGGGTGGGAGGTTTGTATGTATTTCAAAAAGGCGGAAGGTTCTGATGACTGTCCGTCTGCTGGCACTGATTATCGCGGCCCTTTCAGGGGTAACCATGGCCTTCCAGGGAACGTTAAACGCGGCTCTCAGCAAGGTTATCGGGCTTTTGGAGGCCACCTTCGTGGTTCACCTGGTGGGCCTGTTATTCGTTTCCGTACTCCTTTTCGTATTCAAGCTGGGTGAGGGGAAACTGTCACTGATAAGCCATGCCCCTGTTTATACATATCTGGGGGGAATACTGGGGGTGATTATCACCTACGGGGTGATACGCAGTATTCCCAAAGTCGGTGTGGCGCCGGCCACAACGGCAATTATACTGGGGCAGGTGCTGACCGCCGGGCTGATTGACCATTTCGGGCTTTTTGGCATGGACAGGCTGAGCTTTAACTGGTGCAGGGTGGGTGGAACTATTCTGATGGCTGCCGGGGCGTGGCTTTTGCTGCGAAAGTAAAATAGCCCATTTTACCCTCAAGGTATAATAAGCACCTGTCCAACGGACAGTATGTCCGGGTTGGAAATGTTGTTTGCCCTGGCGATCAAATCCACCGGGACACCATAAGTCTGCGATATCCTCCAGAGGGTGTCCCCTTTTTTAACTATGTGCCTTTTCCCGCTTTCAGGGTGACCTGTGTCTGAGGTGCTGATCCCGGGGTTGTCTCCATCGGTTATGGTTACAGGTGTCCCTATGCTGATTTTGGGGAAAAGCTCTTCCACATCTGAATTGAACATTCTGATACAGCCGTTGGAAATGTACTTTCCGATGGAAGAGGGATTGTTTGTGCCGTGCAGCCCGTAATTTCCGTTTGGAATGCTGAGCCCCATCCAGCGTGTTCCCAGCATTCCTCCGGGGTTTACGATTTTGTTGACAACCCTGTAGGACCCCAACGGTGTAGGAGTTGAGTGTTTGCCCACCGCCACCGGGTATGTTTTAACCGGATTATTCCCGGAGTAGAATTGAAGCTTGCGGGCCGACCTGATTATTACCAGCCAGGTCCCGGCCTCATGGGCCGAAGTGTCTTCCGCCAATATTATCACCTCACTATGAACCTTTCAATTAATCTATTAATCAGCAATAGAATATGTGAAGGCCGACATGCCGGGGTTGTGTGGCGGGCCAATTAAGAAGGGACGCCTTGTGAAGGACGTCCCGCCGTTTAATTTATCCCTTGGGAGCAAATGTTTGACACATGGTGTTGGCGGACTGCGAGCAGTGTTTATCTGCGGTGCTGGAAAGAACCTCAATTCCCTGGGCATGGCATTCCATGTTGTTGTTGTACATGCATTCTTCAACCTTGCAGGACGATACTTTGGACACGCAATCACCTCCTTGATATATTTTTATATTGCCCGGGCGAACAGAGGTTATTCTGCAAAAAAAATGGTCATAAGGTAAATAATAATAAAACACCCGGGCGGACAAAATTGTCATTTTATCAGCAAAAAAAGAGGGAAATGTTGCTGCGGGTGGTATTAATACCTAAAATAATCTAAGGGGTAACACCGGGGAGAAAATTATGAATGTCAAAGCCCGGGCTAAAATAAACCTTTTCCTTGACGTGCTGGGAACCAGGCCGGACGGGTACCACGAGATACTTACCGTCATGCAGTCCCTGGAACTTCATGATGTGCTGGAGGTGGAGACACTTCCGGGAAGTGAAATACTGGTGGACACCAGTGACCCCGAAGTCCCCCGGGGCCCGGGAAATATTGTATTTAAGGCCGCAGAACTGCTTTTGAAGGAGTATGGCCTGAGCCGGGGAGCAAAAATATTTATCAATAAAAACATACCGTCCGCGGCCGGGCTGGCAGGGGGGTCCTCGGACGCGGCGGCGGCCCTTATGTGCCTGAATACATTGTGGGAGCTGAAAGCCGGGGAGGGAAGTCTTTTACGGCTGGGAGAAAGGATTGGAGCTGATGTTCCCTTCTGCCTTGCGGGAAAAACCGCCCTGGCCCGGGGAAAGGGCGGGGACCTTTCGCCTTTGCCATCCTTTTCAGGTGTGGGAGTGGTGTTGGTCAAGCCCCCCTTTGGTGTTTCCACGGCTGAAGTCTACAGCCTTTACGATACACTGCCGCCAATTGCGGGACCCGGCCCGGAGGCGCTGCTGGAGGCCCTGGAAAGGCGGGATGCGCCGTCTGTGGCCCGGCTGATGTATAATGCGCTGGAGAGGGTTACGGCTTCACTGCACCCGGAAATAAATAACATAAAGTATTCTCTTGTGGATGCCGGGGCTATGGGAGCTCTGATGTCCGGCAGCGGTCCCACTGTTTTCGGACTTTGCGCGGGTCCCGCCGAGGCCGCCGGGCTGGCTTCAAGGCTAAGACTGCCCGGATGCAGTATTATAGCCACCGCCACGGTATGATTCCGCCGGGGATCACTGCTTCACCCCTTGATTAGGGATACTTGCAGTGTTTGTGAGGAGCGATTACAATAAGAAATGGAGTATAATGGTAGGAGGTATCAGGATGGAACAGCCCCGACTGGTCCCAATCAGGCTGGACAACTACAAGCCCCTGCGGGAGATGGTGTTTGAATCACTGCGGGAGGCGATCATACAGGGCCGTTTAAAACCTGGCGAGCGTCTGATGGAGATGCAATTGGCCGAGGAGATGGGAGTAAGCAGGACACCGGTAAGGGAGGCCATCAGAAAGCTTGAACTGGAAGGCTTTGTTGTGATGATTCCCCGGAAGGGAGCCTACGTGTCGGGGATATCGGTCAGGGACATTGTTGACGTTTTCGAGGTCAGGGCGGCGCTGGAGGCCCTTGCCGCAGGCCTGGCGGCTGAAAGGGTCACCGACAAGGAGCTGGAAGAACTGGAAAGGTCCATCGTTCTTGCGGCCGAACTGGGTGACAAGGCTGAACTGGATGCCATAGTGGAAACAGATACCAATTTCCACGAGCTTATCTACAAGGCCTGCCGCAATGAGAGGCTGGTACAGATTGTCACCCACCTGAAGGAGCAGATACAGCGGTTCAGAACCACATCCCTTTCCCAGCCCGGGCGCTCCAGGGACGCCCTTTACGAGCACCGGGCAATAGTGGAGGCAATCAGCGAGAGGAATATCGATCTTGCCCAGGCGCTGGCCAGGGAGCATGTGGAAAACGCCGAGCAAAGCCTTTTAAATGCCTTGCGGGAGGCCAAAGAATAAATGGTTGATGCGCTGGTACTGGCCGGGAGCAGGAATGACGGCCCGCTTAAACAATGCAGTTCGGTTCCTTATGAAGCCATGATTACAATCGGCCGTAAAGCCATGGTGGAATACGTTATTGACGCCCTCAAGAGCTGCAGGCGAATCGGAAGGATAGTGGTGGTGGGCCCTCCCGATGTGCCCGGCTTTTACGACCGGAAGGATATTCAGTTTGTAAAGGCCGAGGGAAGCCTGATGGAGAATGTGGCCAGAGGGGTGAAATGCCTTCCGGACGCCAAAAGGGTGCTGCTGGCCACCTGCGACATACCGCTCATCACCTCCCAGGCCATAGAGGATTTTCTGGACAAGTGCGGAAACAGGTCTGCGGAAGTATATTACCCGGTTGTTCCAAGGGAAGCAGTGGAGAAATACTTTTTGAGCGTCAAGCGTACATACGTTACCCTTAAGGAAGGGGATTTCACCGGGGGCAACCTTTTTCTCATCGACCCCGGGGCAGTGGCCAGGTGCATGGAGATGGGGCAGCAGCTGGTTGATGCCCGCAAAAGCCCCATACGCCTCAGCAGGCTTATGGGAGTGCCTTTCCTGCTGAAGTTCGTGTTGCGGATGGTAACTCTCAAGGAGGCCGAGAAAAAGGCTTCGGCGCTCTTGGGAGTGGAGGGGGCCGTGGTGGTGACCACTTATCCGGAGGTGGGTGTTGATGTGGATAAGCCCAGCGATCTGGAGCTGGTCAGTAAAGTGTTGGATACCGCCTGACAGGCGGTGCAGTGTAAATACCGGCGGCTAAGTATATTTGGAATTAGCTTTTGGCTAATTCCTTTAGTTTTGTATACTATTTCTTAATTTTGTCAATGAATTTGAACGGGAGGTCTCCTGGTGGACAAAAAAATACTTGCGTTGGACAGGGTGACAGAGGCCAGGAGCAGGATGGCCGGAGTGATTCACACAACCCCGCTGGACTATTCCAGCACCTTCAGCAGCATAACCGGGGCCAACCTGTTTCTAAAACTGGAGAATATGCAGAAAACCGGGTCCTTTAAAATAAGGGGGGCATACAACAAAATATCCACATTGTCCGGGGAGGAAAGGTCAAGGGGTGTAATAGCGGCCTCGGCCGGGAATCATGCCCAGGGAGTGGCCTATGCTGCAAACAGCCTGGGCATAAAGGCCTCCATCGTGATGCCCGAGGGGTCCCCCATAACAAAAATAATGGCCAGCCGTGGTTATGGCGCTGAAGTAATACTTGCCGGCAAGGATTACGATGAGGCTTTTGATGCGGCCGGGGAGATACAGAAGCAGACCGGAGCCACTTATATCCACGGATTTGACGATCCGGACATAATAGCCGGGCAGGGGACCCTTGGGCTGGAAATACTGGATCAGCTTCCCGACGTTGACGCCGTTGTTGTCCCGGTGGGAGGCGGAGGCCTTTTGGGCGGTATTTCATTTGTTCTAAAAGAACTCAAGCCCCGGGTAAAGGTTTACGGTGTACAGTCCGCCGGCGCCCCGGCGGTGTACCTCTGCCGCAAATCCGGGGAGCTGAAGGGGCTGCCGGTGTCGGGCACCATCGCCGAGGGCATAAACGTCAGGCGTCCGGGTAATATTGCCTTAGATCTGATAAAAAAGTACGTGGATGACGTGGTGCTGGTGGATGACGAGGAAATATCCCGCACCATTCTGATGCTGCTGGAGCGCAGCAAAGTGGTGTCCGAGGGGGCGGGGGCGGCGGCGCTGGCCTCTGTGCTCCACGGCAGGCTGAATATGGACGGGCTGAACGTGGTGGCCGTGATCAGCGGGGGAAACATAGACGTCAACATGCTGTCCAACATAATTGAAAGGGGACTGGTCAAGTCCGGACGGCGCCTGCGTATAAGGACCGTTATTTCCGACAGGCCGGGCAGCCTGCAGAAAATAGTTTCACTGGTTGCGTCGCAAGAGGTCAATATAATATCCATCGTACATGACCGCTCAAGGCCCAAGGTGCCACTAAGAGATGCCGAAGTGGAATTCATACTGGAGACAATTGACTGGGAACACATTGACAGCGTGGTAAGAAGTCTTGAAAAAGCCGGTTATTGCATAGAGGTGTTATAGTCCGAACACATTTCCCCGGCTATTTAATAGTTTATTATATTTAAGGAATATTTTTCATATCCAACTGGAAAAATGAAGGAATTTTTTTTTCAATGGAGAATTCAATCAAAATCATTCTGTTGAAAATTATGTAAAAGGAAGGTGGTGAGGGGATTGGTGGTAACCGACGTAAGGGTGCGTAAAATTTTGTCGGAAGGTAAAATGAAGGCAATAGTTTCGGTTACACTTGATGATATGTTTGTTATACATGACGTCAAGGTAGTTGAAGGACAAAACGGGCTTTTTGTTGCTATGCCCAGCAGGAAAACTCCGGACGGCGAATTCAGAGACATAGCGCATCCCATCACATCTTCCGCCCGGGAAGTAATACAGAATGCGGTGTTACAGGCCTACGAGGCGGCTATATAACAGCATACAAGGTTAACATCAAGGGAGCGTAAGGCTCTCTTTTTGTGTGAAAACTCAAAAAATAGTTAATGCTAAAGGGAAATCTCGATTTTTGTTGAATTAAAAAGTTTGTACTATTTTTTGTTTGGAAAGGCGGGCTGGGAGATGGGCCTGGCAACCGTTGTCCTTGCTGCCGGCAAAGGCACAAGAATGAAATCGGAGCTGCCGAAGGTTTTGCATAAGGTCTGCGGAATGTCCATGATTAGTCACGTGCTGAAGGCGGCAAGGGATGCGGGGTCCGACAGGATAGTCGCAGTGGTTGGCTTTGGCGGGGACTTGGTGGCACAGGCGGTGGAGGGGCAGGCGGAAACGGTCTGCCAGCATGAACAGCTTGGCACCGCCCACGCACTTCATCAGGCAGCCGGACCTTTAAAAGATTATGAGGGCGACATACTGGTGCTTTGCGGGGATACTCCGCTTATCTCGGCGGACATGTTAAAGGATCTTGTATCGGCCCACCGGGAAAGCGGCGCCTGGGCCACCGTGCTCACTGCCGTTCTGGACAATCCCGGGGGCTACGGCAGGGTGATAAGAAATGACGCCGGATCTGTGGTAAGGATTGTTGAACAAAAGGATGCCTCCCCGGAAGAACTGCTGGTAAGTGAAATAAACACCGGTATATACTGTTTCAAATCCCGGGGGCTTTTCGAAGCTCTGGCACTGATAAGGCCCGACAATGCACAGGGGGAGTATTACCTTCCCGACCTGGTGGGAAAATTTGTCGGGGAAGGCAGGGTGGTTTCCGCTGTTTCCGGGGCCGACCCTGTTGAGGTAATGGGAGTGAATGACCGCTCCCAGCTGGCCTTTGCCCAGGCCGCCATGAGGATCAGTATCAACAGGGGTCTGATGCTGTCGGGAGTAACCATGATTGACCCCAATGCCGTTTATATTGACGCCGGTGTAAGCATAGGGCGGGATACCGTCATTTACCCGGGGACAATAGTGGAGGGCGGCGCCGTAATCGGGGAGGGATGTGAAATAGGTCCCTTCACACGGATTATTTCGGCCCGCATAAAAGATAACGTTACAGTCAGGCAGTCCGTTATAGAAGAAAGTGAGATCGGCAGCGGCTGCACTATCGGCCCGTACTCTTACATACGGCCGGGCTGCAGCATTGGCGACCGGGTCAGGGTGGGGGATTTCGTAGAGCTCAAAAAGGCGGAGATAGGCGGCGGCAGCAAGGTCCCGCACCTCAGCTACGTGGGTGACGCTCTCCTGGGCCAAAATGTCAATGTGGGGGCGGGAACAATAACCTGTAACTATGACGGAGAGAAAAAATGGAAGACCATTATTGGTGACAATGCCTTTATCGGCAGCAACACCAACCTGGTGGCCCCGGTGAGGGTGGGCGAGGGGGCGGTTACAGGCGCCGGATCCACCATCACGAAGGATGTTCCGGACCATGCCCTGGGGGTGACCAGGGAGCCGCAAAAGATAATTCCCAACTGGTCCCGCAGAAAAAGATCACCAAAAGATCAGAAGTGAGATGAGTACGGAGGTATACTTCCATGACATCCCGCAGAAGGCTAAAAATTTTTACCGGCAACTCCAATCCCCGCCTGGCCGGGGAAATAGCCCAATACCTCGGTGTTTCGGTGGGTTCGGCCAAGGTGAGCCGCTTCAGCGACGGCGAGATTCAGGTAAAAATAAACGAAAGCGTAAGGGGAGCGGACGTTTTTATAGTCCAGCCCACCAACACACCCGTTAATGAGCATTTAATGGAGCTGCTCATAATGGTTGACGCGGTGCGGAGGGCCTCGGCCAGGAGGATAACGGCCGTTTTGCCCTATTATGGCTATGCCCGCCAGGACCGTAAGACAAGGGCCAGGGACCCCATCACGGCAAAGCTGGTGGCAAACCTGCTCCATGCCAGCGGCGCCAGGAGGGTGATAACCATGGACCTTCACGCGGGACAGATTCAGGGATTTTTTGATATACCCGTTGATCACCTGCCATGTGTGCCCATTCTGGCCCAGTATTTCATTCAGCAAAAACTTAGCGACCTCACCGTTGTCTCGCCGGACCTGGGCGGTGTGACAAGGGCCAGGGACCTTGCGGAGCGCATCGGCGCACCCATTGCCATAATTGACAAGCGCCGCCCCGAGCCCAACGTGGCGGAGATTATGAATATCATAGGGGAAATAAAGGGTCGCAATGTAATAATGATTGACGACATAATAGACACAGCGGGCACCATCGCCCAGGGGGCCAAGGCGCTGAAAGAATGGGGGGCTAAGGATATATACATCTGCTGCACCCACCCGGTTTTGAGCGGCCCGGCCCTGAAGCGGCTGGAGGAGGCCCCGGTGAAGGAAGTGCTGGTGACCAACACAATTCACGTTCCGCAGGAAAAGGTAATCCCCAAGATGAAAATACTCTCGGTGGCCCCGCTGCTGGGGGAGGCCATCATAAGGATTCACGAAGACCTCAGTGTTAGCAAACTTTTTGATGCCTAGAAGATATTTAATTTTCTTTGCGGGGAGGCTGGCCGGCTGCGTCAGTGTCCTCAGGAGTCTTGAAAACAGAGGCCTCGGCGGCTTGCGGCGCTTCCCCGGTTTCAATGCCGTCTTTTTCATGGTGTCCGCAGCCGCAGGTTCCCCTGTTTGATTTACCGCCACATTCGGGCGACGATTCTTCGTTCCGGCTGTCCCCGTTGGATTTCTTTTCTCTTCTTAACTTTTCAATGGACTGGTTGATACTTTTGCCCAAATCCCTGGTTTTCTGGAATGTGGTTCCCAGAAGGTGACCGGTGTTTTCGCGGAAACTCTTTAGAGTTTCCTGCAGACCCCCGTCCATCCTGACAATATTTTCAAGCGAGGAGTTGTTGCAGATAATGATTGATGCCCCGAGGGTGCGTATATAATTGATGTCCAGAAAGGCACTTCCCCTGAACAGATTGTTCATAGTTCCCCCGGAGAACTCCAGTCCTACGATATCACCTGTCTGCAGGTCCACATAATACTCCTCCACCACTCCCAGCACCGCCCCGTTTTCAGCTACAAGACGGGAGCCTGTAATGTTTACCCTTTCTTTGAAAAGCTTCAGTATTTCCGGCAGGCTGGTCCCCTTCTCGGCCCGGTTTACGCGGTCGATGGTGATTACATCATCACCTATGCTGTGCACCTTGCTGAAAGGGATAAATTTTTGCTCTCTGAACCAGCCTTTTTGATCTATTATCAGGGCGGCCACATTTTTAAGGGCGGGGTTGATCACCAATCCCCCTACGGATCCGATTTGCTGGCCCTCCTCCAGGCTCACCACGGACATGCCCTGAAACTGCTTGCTCTTGCGCAAAGTACTGACCCCCCTTTTTATCAAAATAAAAAACGATTGACTTCTGAATTCTAACCTCTCTAGGAAGTTTAGTTATATTTATTGCTATGCGTCAAAGCGGATTTATATGACAAATAAAGGGAATACTAGCTTTAAAAAGTTATAATTATCGGAGGTTATTATGACTGAGTACCATCTGGAAGCGTCTGTCCGTAAAAATATGACCAAGAGCTACCGCAAAAGCCTTTATGGCAAAGGGATGGTGCCGGCCGTTCTTTACGGGAAAAATGTGGGAAACGTGCCTCTGGAGGTTCCCGGAAAGGAATTGCAGCACGCCTTGCACACAGGCAGAAACACTATAATCAACCTGGAGGTTGCAGGTAACGGCGGGCCTTACAAGGTAATGGTGAGGGATCTGCAGTACGACCCGCTGAAAAAAGAAATAATACACGCTGATTTCCAGCAAATCTCAATGCATGACAGGATTCACACCTCGGTGCCTGTGGTTATTCGAGGGGAGGTTGACGGGGGAATGGCCCGGCCTGTGTTAAGACGACTGGAGATATCATGCCTTCCCGCCGATATACCCGACCAGATAACGGTGGACATATCCGGCATGAAGCCCGGGGACAGCCTCTCGGTCATTGATCTTGGCATACCGGAGGGGATAAACATTTTAAGCGATGAGGACGCCACCGTGGTTACCGTTTTATCTCCGGATGCGGATGCCGTGGAGGTAGCCCCTAAAGAGGCTGCTGAGACTGAGGGCGCCGTTAACGGTGACGAAGAAGGCAGAGAAGGGAAATAAAGGCAATATTTTGTTAATTATCACCAATACAATGCCCCCGGCATATTTTGTATCACAGAAATAAAAAAAGGGGGCTATTATATGTCCGATGAAAAAGATAGAGTAGAAGCCAAGATTGAGGGTGTTGACGTCTCCGGGTACATGCCCGGGCCCGTACTGCCTACCATGTTTCCGCCGCCCACCATGTGTCCTCCGGACCACAAAGACGACATGCATATGATGGATACTTTAAGCAAGAGGCTTAAAAAGCTGAAGGGGCTGCAGGTGACCGTCTATGTAATGGGCATGGGCCCTGTGGGAGCGGTTCCGCTTTTCCCATCTGCCGGAACCGGAGTGGTGCCTGCGACGGGAACCATGGGGATTACAGGCATGCTCCACGAAGTCGGAATGGACTATATTGAACTCCATGTAATGATGGGAGGAAGCATGTGTGTAGTATTAATACCCATGATGGCGCTGGCGGCCGTTGTTCCCGGCGGTCCGCTTATCACGGAAGTTCAGCCCGAAGTGGTGACCACCGTGCCGGGAATACTGTAAAACACCGGCAAAAGCCCCCTTGAACAGGGGGCTTATTTATTGATAATGGAAAGTATGCTCCAAAGGAATTCTGTGGATAATTTCCTGTACACGGGGGTTCCAAGGGGGAGTGCCCCCTTGCTTTAGTGGGGGTAGGACGTCTATACCGTCCGAAGGGGCGCAGCCCCTTTTTTCTTATATTGAAAAAGCCTCCAATTCCGGGTTAAAATAGCCCTGTCGGTTAGTAAATCATAATATTGGAGGAATAGCCATGTATTTGGTGGTGGGGCTTGGAAATCCCGGAAGGGAGTATGCCTTCACCAGGCATAACATGGGCTTCAGGCTGGTGGACCTCCTGGCCGCCCGGCTCAATACGCCTGTTGATAAAAATCTTTTTAAATCTATTACCGGCAGGGGCCTATTGCACGGAAAGACAGTCATACTGGCAAAGCCTCAAACCTATATGAACCTCAGCGGCAACTCTGTGGCCGCTCTGATGAACTGGTTTAAGGCAACACCTTCGGATTTGGTGGTGGCCTATGATGACGTGGACCTGCCGCCCGGGAAAATAAGGCTGAGGCCCCATGGTGGACACGGGGGCCACAGGGGAATGGAGTCCATTATCGAAAAAACAGGCACAGGTGGTTTTGCCCGGGTCCGCATAGGTGTGGGCAGGCCTCCCAACCCCGGATACGACACGGCTGACTGGGTGCTTGGAAGGCTTTCGGAAGAGGAGGAAAAACTGGCCGGGGAGGCCCTGGAAAGGGCGGCCGAAGCTGTAATCACCCTGATTAATGAGGGTATTGACGCCGCCATGAACAGGTATAACCGCCAGGCATAGTATAGAAAGAACTGCTTTATGTCAAATATATAAATATATGGTATCGCAGGCCGCCCGGCGTGAGGAGACTATATAAAATGTATCTGGTTAAAGTGCTGTTGTCGGCGACAGTGGCGGCCGGTTTTGCCGCTGCTTTCAACTTTTTGTTTAAAAGGGCCGGGAGGGCGGGAGTAACTTTTTTTGCCCCCCTTGCCGAGGAGTGGCTCAAGACAGGGTCGGCCATTGTTTTCAATGTTGCTGTACCGGGCACCCACATATTGTTCGGGATTCTTGAGGCCGCCGGGGACTGCGTATGGGGAGGCAGGTTCAGGCTGCTGGCGGCATTATTCGGAGTGATGGCCCACACGGTCTTCGGGCTGATAACTTTTTTTACGCTGGCGGCGGGGTATACCGTACTAACGGCGGTTCTTGCGGCTATAGCCGCGCACATGGCATGGAATACACTGGTTTTAAGGCTGTCGGCCCGGAACCCTTGACGGTCCCCGGACATCGAAGATATAATATCCTCGGTTATAAGGCTTGTAAAAGAGCTTTAGCACTCGCTCAAAGCTCTTTTCGTCGTGCTTTGATGATGTAAGCGGTATTTCGTTAGGAGATGTTTTATGCGAGGACTGCTGGCACCCCTGGAAATGATGAGTGAATACAAGAGCGTATGTCAGGGGCTGGACAGAAAAATAAGGCAACAGCTGATTTTCGGCCTGGCCGGATCGCAAAAGGCATACGTGGCCGCAGCTCTTGTGGAGCATACCGGGGGGCCTGCACTGGTTCTGACCCCCGGTGATCAGGATGCCGCCGTAATGGTGGATGACCTTTCAAACCTGTTGCCGGGCAGGAAGATTATTTGTTTTCCCGCTCTGCAGCTTTTGCCTTACCAGATACTGGCTGCCGGCAGGGAGCCTATGGAGGCAAGGCTCAGGGTGATGGAAGCCCTTGCGGGCGGAGAGCCTGTGGTGGTTGTGGCCACACTGGAGTCTTTTATCAGGCGTCTGACTCCTCCCGATATATTTTTCGCCGGCAGCATAAATCTTTCGGTGGGTGATGTAATCAAACCGGAAGATCTGAAAAGACAGCTGGTGAACATGGGGTTTGAGTGTTGCGAGATGGTGGAGGGAAGGGGCCAGTTCAGCGCCAGGGGCGGAATTGTGGACGTGTTTCCGGTGATGTCCGGCAACCCGGTCCGCCTGGAATTTTTTGACGACCAGCTTGATTCCATAAGGTATTTTGACGCGGATACCCAGCGTTCCGTTGAAAAAATAAATAAAATAAAGATTTCGCCTGCGGTGGAGCTGGTGGTTGGCGAACAGGCCCGTGACGGAGCTCTTAAAAGGCTGGAGGCCGAATATAAAGCGCAGCTGAAAAAGAGTTCCCGCGCCGGGAGCAGTGATGCCAGGGCCCTTGCCGAAACTTACCGGTGGGCTGTGGAGAAAATAGCGGACGGGATCTATTTTCCCGGGATGGACCAGTTTTTGCCCTATTTTTACCCTGAAACCGTCACCCTGGCAGACTATTTTCCGCCCGGCTCCCTGGCCCTGGTTGACGAGCCCCAGAGGCTGAAAGAGCTTTCCGGTGTAATACACAGGGAAAGATCCGAGACATACACCGATATGCTGGCCAGGGGAAAAGCCCTTCCCGGGCAGTACAACGGGTATGTGCAGTGGGACGACGTAAGGAAGTCCCTGGACAGGTTCGTCTCGGTGATGATGTCTTTTTTGCCGCGCCAGCCGCACAACATCAACCCCGACAGGGTGTTGACGTTTACGGCCAAGGGGATGCACGCCTTTTTGGGGCGCATGGACATTCTTGCCGACGAGGTGCTCAACTGGAAGCGGGCGGGCTATGCCGTGGCCCTTCTGGCAGGCAGCTCCGACCGGGCGGGGCAGCTGCTGGAGGTTATGAGGGACGCCAAAATAGACGCTTACCGGGTGGGAACGCTTACCGGGGGCATTCGTCAGGGTAATGTTGTGATAGTCGAGGGCAGCCTTTCCGGCGGCTTTGAATTGCCGGCCGGAAAGCTGGCCGTGATTACCACGGCGGAAATGTACGGCCGCCATAAGAGGTCCAGGGAGAGGGCCCGTTCCAAAAACCGCTTGGAGCCCTTTACAGACCTTAAAGTCGGGGATTACGTCGTCCATGTCAATCATGGAATAGGCCGGTATACCGGCGTTGAAAAGCTGGACATAGCAGGTATTCAAAAAGACTATCTGGCCATCAGATACGCCGGAGAGGACAAACTGTATGTGCCCACCGACCAGGTGGGCCTTATACAGAGATACCTTGGGGGGGAGGCTGACGCCCCAAAGCTTTCCAAGCTGGGAGGGGCCGAGTGGAACCGGGTAAAGGGAAGGGTAAAGGAAGCGGTCAGGGAAATGGCCCAGGAGCTGATCGCCCTTTACGCCGCAAGGCAAAATGCCCGGGGGTATGCCTTTGGCCACGATACTGTCTGGCAGAAGGAGTTTGAGTCGGCTTTTCCCTACGAGGAGACTCCCGATCAATTGCGCGCCATCGGTGAAGTCAAGGGGGATATGGAGCGGAGCCTGCCCATGGACCGGCTGCTTTGCGGGGACGTGGGTTATGGGAAAACCGAGGTGGCCCTGAGGGCTTCCTTCAAGGCCGTGATGGACGGCAAGCAGGTGGCGGTGCTGGTGCCCACCACCATACTGGCCCAGCAGCACTTCAACACATTCCGTGAAAGGTTTTCTCCCTACCCAATCAGTATAGAAATGCTCAGCAGGTTCCGCACCCCCAGGGAGCAGAAAAAAATACTGCACGACCTTTCCACCGGCAAGCTGGATATAGTTATAGGAACACACAGGCTGGTGCAGGAGGATATTGTGTTCAAAAACCTGGGACTTCTGGTGGTGGACGAGGAGCAGCGCTTCGGGGTGGCACACAAGGAAAGGCTCAAAATGATGAAGCATAATGTGGATGTGCTTACTCTGACCGCCACCCCAATTCCCAGGACCCTTCATATGTCGCTGGTGGGGGTGAGGGACACCAGCCTTCTGGAGACCCCCCCGGAAAACCGCTTTCCCGTGCAGACATATGTGCTGGAAGAGGATTCCAATATGATCAGAGAGGCCATATACAGGGAGATGGGAAGGGGCGGCCAGGTATTCTTTGTGCACAACAGGATAATAGACCTGGACAGCGTGGCCGCCTGGCTTCAGGCCCTGGTTCCGGACGCACGGCTGGCGGTGGCCCACGGACAGATGAGGGAGGACGACCTGGAGCAGGTAATGATTGATTTCATGGCCGGGGCCTTTGATGTGCTGCTGTGCACCACCATTATTGAAAGCGGGCTGGACATTCCCAACGTCAATACACTGATAGTGAAAGACGCCAACAATATGGGACTGTCACAGCTATACCAGCTCAGGGGCCGGGTGGGCCGCTCAAACCGGCTTGCCTATGCCTATTTTACCTACAGGCGGGACCGTGTGCTGAATGAGGTGGCTGAAAAAAGGCTGGCCGCCATAAAGGAGTTCACGGCCTTCGGGTCCGGTTACAAAATAGCCATGAGGGACTTGGAAATACGGGGCGCCGGCAACCTGCTGGGGCCTGAGCAGCACGGACACATAGACGCCGTGGGCTTTGACCTGTACTGCCGCCTTTTGGAGGAGGCTGTCAGGGAGGCCAGGGGAGAGGAGCGCCTGGGCCCGGTGGAAACAGCCATAGAGCTGCCTGTGGAAGGGTATATACCCGACAGGTATATACCGGACACCAATCAAAAGGTGGAGATTTACAGGAGAATGGCGGGCTTCCGCGATGAAGCGCTGATAGACGACCTGGCGGAGGAGATGGTGGACCGGTTCGGGGATGTCCCGCCCCCTGTGGAAAGTCTTTTGAGGGTTGCCAGAATAAGAATTATCGCCGGCAGTCTCAGGATAAGGAATATTGCCGGGCAGTCTGGTTATTTCAGGCTGCAGTTTGCCCCCGGCCATCCCCTCACCGGCGACAGGCTGGTTAAAATAGGGCAGGAATACAAAAACCGGGTCAAGTTTTCCGCCCAGGGGGATGATTTCGAGATAAAACTAAGGGCGCCGTCGCTGGAAGACGGAGTCGAGCACTACCTTGAGGTTTTGGAAGGTTTTGTAAGAGAATTATCCTGAGAATAAAGGTATAGAATTTCAGAATAGTTGAGGTCGTAAAAGCCTTTATTGAATAAAAATGGCAGTGCACCCTCACCTTAATTGTTGCGGTTTTGTTGTAAGAGGCTTATAATCATCTTTATATGGGGAGGGATTATGTTGATTAAATCTTCTAAAGTAATTCTGGCGCTGGCAGCAATAATGCTGATGGTTTTACTGGCGTCCGGCTGCGGAAAAGACAGTAATGCCGTGGCAACGGTTAACGGTGAGAAAATCACCCAGAAGCAGCTGGACCAAATGGTGTCCGAGATGAAAAAGTACTATGCCGCCCAGGGATTAACCTTTGACGAGAAAAAAGACCCGGAAATGCTAAAGACACTGAACGCCATGACGCTGGAGCAGCTCATCACCCAGACCATACTGATACAGGAAGCCAAAAAGCTGGGGGTTCAGGTCACCAGTGACGACGTGAACAAAGAGATGAAAAAGTATAAAGACCAGATGACCGAGGAGAAGTTCAGGGACTATCTGGAGAAGAACCAGCTGACCGAAACAAGGCTTAAAGAAATGGTGGAAAAGGATCTCTACCTCCTCGGGCTTCAGAACAAACTTCTGGAGGAAGTCAAGCCTGTATCCGATGATCAGGTCAGGGACTACTACGAAAAGAACAAAAAAGAATTCGTCACCCGTGAGAGCTACCAGGTCCGCCACATACTGGCCATGACCGACGGCAAGGAGGGGGACAAGGGTAAAATAGATCTGGAGGCAAAGACAAAAATACTGGCTGTGCTGGAGGAATTAAAGCAGGGCAAGGATTTTGCGGAAGCGGCCAGGGCAAAGTCCGAGGACCCCGGCACTGCGCCGGAGGGAGGGCTTTTAAGCTTTAGCCCGGGAGACGTGGTGCCCGAGTTCGAGGCGGCCACAAAGGGGCTGAAGCCCGGTGGAATAACCATGGAGCCTGTTAAGACCGCCTACGGATATCACCTGATAAAGCTGGAAAAGATAACTCCTGAGAAACAAAAAACACTTGAAGAGGTCAAGGAAGGAATAAAAGCAAAACTCACCGACCAGGCCAGCCAGGACAGGATTGACAAGTTCCTGGAAGAGTCCAAGAAAAATGCCCAGGTGGTGAATAGCCTGGATAAGCCCGAAGAAAAGAAGCCTGAAGAAAAGAAAAGCGAGAAAAAAGAATAACCGCGAAAAATGAAAAAAAATATTGGTCATTGGTAAAAAATGAATAATTCCTTTCCTCCTGTTATATACTATCTGTGAAAGTTAATTCGTGAAGTTTATGCAGATAAAGGAGGGAAGGGTGAATAGATGAAAGCGACCGGTATCGTTCGTCGTATCGACGATTTAGGCAGGGTTGTCATACCGAAGGAAATCAGGAGAACGCTTCGTATAAGAGAAGGGGACCCTCTGGAAATCTTTGTGGACAGGGAAGGCGAAGTAATCCTTAAAAAATATTCTCCAATCGGTGAGCTGGGGGATTTTGCCAAGGAATATGCCGACTCTCTGCATGAGGCACTGGGTCACATCGCCTGCATCGCGGATCGGGATACAATAATCGCTGTTGCCGGGGCCCCAAAGAAGGAATTTATAAATAAGGCCATAGGTCCCGCCGTTGAAAAAGTGATGGAGGAAAGAAAGGCTGTTATACTGAATAATCCCGGCAAGGACCCTCAGAACAGGGAGTGCATGATAGTCGAGGACGGTGATAGCAGGTATACCGCAGAAGTGATAGCCCCCATAATCGCCGAAGGCGACCCCATTGGGGCTGTGATACTGGCCTCCAAGGAACCGGATGTTAAGATGGGGGAAATGGAGCTGAAACTGGCTGAAACCGCCGCCGGGTTTCTGGCCAAACAAATGGAGCAATAAGGGTGGCCTCAATGGCCGCCTTTCTTTTTTCATCATTAAGGAAAGTAAATGATGCTTTAACGTACTAAATCGCAAAAGCGCTTCTATGCAATCCAGACATCTTGAGGTCGCTATTAAAGCAGGCTGTCACTATTCTGAGTTTTGAGTTCTGAGTTCCAGCCCGCCCGACAGGGCGGCTATTTTATGCTATAATAGGCAGGGTTGAATGGTATATTATATACTTACTGACGCAGATGGAGGTTTGCCGGTGGGAGTGATTACAATTGCCGGACTTGGCCCCGGGGACCCCGGGCTTGTTTCTTTGGCGGCGCTGGAGGCCTTAAGGGGAAGCGGCCGGACATGGCTTCGCACAGAAGTGCACCCTGTGGTGGGATGGCTTAAGGAAAAGGGGATCTCCTTCGGGTCCTTTGACTACATATACAGGGATGCCAAAGATTTTCAGGAGGTATACCGGCGCATCGCCGGTGAGATTCTCTCTCTCGCCGGGGATGGGGACGTGCTGTATGCCGTGCCGGGGCACCCCCTGGTGGCCGAGGAATCGGTGGAGCTGATACTGGAAGGGGCGGCCGGCCGGGGGGTAGAAGTCCGTATAATTCCCGGCATGAGCTTTATTGACTCCTTGCTGGCTGCCTTAAAGGAAAGCCCTTCCAAAGGGCTTCACGTGATAGACGGCCTCAGGCTGGACCGCCAGTCTCCGGACCCCTCGGGCAGCACAGTGGTTACCCAGGCATACAGCCGTCTGGTGCTGTCCGACATTAAACTGTCACTGATGGACCACTACCCGGACGATCACGTGGTGCTGGTTATTACCGCCGCAGGAGTTCCCGGCGAGGAACATATAGAGGAGCGCCCTCTGTACGAACTGGACAGGGTAAGTAAGGTTAACCACCTTACCAGCGTGTTCATCCCGCCGCTGAAAACCGCCACCGGACCGGCGTGCTCCGGTTTCCCCCTGGATCCCCTGGTGGAAGTTATGGCAAGGCTGAGGGGGCCGGACGGATGTCCCTGGGACAGGGAGCAGGATCACCTGAGCCTGAGGCGGTATCTTCTGGAAGAGGCCTATGAAACTGTGGACGCCCTGAGCAGGCAGGATATGTATAATATATGTGAAGAATTGGGAGACTTATTACTACAGATAGTTTTCCACGCCCAGATAGCCTCGGAAAACGGGCGGTTTGACATCAATGACGTGATAGCGGCGATAACCGAAAAAATGATCAGGCGACACCCCCATGTGTTCGGCGACATAAAGGTGAAAAGCAGCGATGAGGTTCTTGTAAACTGGGAGGCCATCAAGGAGAAGGAAAAAGGGGGGCGCGAAGGCATACTTGACGGGATGCGGGAATACCTGCCTTCACTGATGAGAGCGCAGAAACTGCAGTCCTCAGCCGCAAAGGTGGGCTTTGACTGGCCCGATTACACCGGAGCCCTTGAAAAGCTATATGAGGAACTGACTGAAATGATGAAGGCGGTTAAAAGCGGAAGCGCCCGGCAAAAAGAAGATGAAATGGGAGACGTGATCTTTTCGGTGGTGAATCTGTCCCGGCTGCTCGAAATAGATGCCGAGGTGGCTCTTTCCAGGAGCATTGGCAAATTTCAGCAAAGATTCCGGCATGTTGAAGAAATGGCTGCGCTATCCGGCCGAAGCCTTGAGGAATGCAGTCTTGAGGAAATGGATTCCTGGTGGGATGAAGCAAAAAAAGTGGAAAAAAGTTTTAAAACAAAGGAATTATTTTCTTGCCGGGAGGAACTATGAGAAAAATAGCGAATAGTAATTCCATCTATAGGTAAAATTTAAGGGAGGGTATTTATGAACAAGGCTGATCTCGTTTCGAAGGTTGCCGAAAAAACCGATTTTACCAAAAAGGATGCGGAAAAAGCTGT
Source organism: Bacillota bacterium (assembly GCA_049323915.1). Lineage (GTDB taxonomy): Bacteria > Bacillota > Desulfotomaculia > Desulfotomaculales > Desulfocucumaceae > BRHc4a. The sequence continues at coordinate 43,144 of JBMOPC010000049.1, read as the reverse complement.
ATCTGCAGTACTGGCTAGCATCGAGGAAGCTCTTTCCAGCGGTGAAAAGGTGCAACTGGTAGGCTTTGGCACCTTTGAAATAAGGGAAAGGGCAGCCCGTAAGGGCCGCAACCCGCAAACCGGTCAGGAAATCAACATCGCCGCAGCCAAGGTTCCCGTTTTCAAAGCCGGAAAAGCTTTGCGCGAGAGCGTTGGTTAGAAAGAATATAAAGCTGATTTTTATTTATAAAGAATTAGGTGTTTTAAAAATTTTCAAATCCACGCTCTTAGTGTGGATTTTTTATTTAACAAGAGGGGGTATCAGATTGAGGCTTGATAAGTTTTTGAAAGTCTCAAGGGTGATAAAGCGCCGGACTGTGGCCAAGGAGGTCTGCGATCAGGGGCAGGTGAGCATCAACGGGCGGGCGGCCAAGGCCGGGAGCGAGGTAAAGCCGGGAGACCGGGTGGAAATAACGCTGGGGGAAAAGGCGGTCAGGTTTGAAATACTGGAGATAAAGGAAACGGTTGCTGCGCGTGATGCGGCAGGTTTGTACAGGATGCTGGATTAACGGCTGTGCCCCTAAATGGCTGAAATAATTAAAAACAGGCAGCGGCGGGGAGAAATTTTTATTATACGGGGGCAGAGGGGATATGGCGTCATTTGCCAATATGTGGTAACATTAACATTAAAAAGCATAAGGGGTGAATGACGTGTCTCAGTCCTGTGAAAGTTATATCTTCAGAAATTATCGAACTTCATATAGAGAGCCGCCGGAGGTCAACCCCGGCAAGAGGCAGGAAAATATAGGGCGGGGGGGTGATATATTTGAACATTGCCGCGCCGGAGGGCCTGTGTTCGGAAAAGCCCGGCGCAGTAAGGGCCCTGGTGCGGAAAAGCTGCGAACATGCCGCCGGGCCAGGGGGCCTTAAGGTTTAATACTGCGGGTGCCGCGGCGGGGCGAGGGAAAAGCGCGGGCGCTTGGCCCAGTGGAGATATTATTATTCCCTGTGTTGCCTGCCGGGCAGCTGTATGCAATAAAGCATAAATGCCGGGGCGAAGGACCCGGGACAGTGACATGGGTGGTGCGGTACCTGTCCCAAGGGGGCCCCTTGCGTGTCCTTAGCGCCGGCATTTCAATATCATAAAAAAGCATAATATCATATTCCCCGGCAAAAATAACACCGGTAAAAACTTTTGCCGGGGGGTTGAAAAATTGAACAGGAAACTGCTAGTAACAGCGATAGCCATGCTTGCCACAATCATTTTCATATCTTCATGCGCAAGGGGGCCGCAGAAAAGTCCCCTGCTTGACAAGTACAAGTCCGAGCCCACCATCAGCCTTTATGACAACAAGACCGGTGAAAAAAAGAATATCAAGCTTGAAGAATATCTGGCGGGGGTTGTGGCGGCCGAAATGGAACCCGCCTGGCCGGTTAACGCCCTGGCCGCTCAGGCCATAATAGCCCGGACCTTTACAATGGAGAATATAGAGTCCGGGCGTGTCAGAAAAATTCGTGGGACCGATGTTTCCACCAGTGTGGAGGAGTTTCAGGCCTATGATCCCAGCCGGATCAACGACAATGTCCGAAAGGCCGTGCAAATGACCAGGGGAGAGGTGGCTCTTTATAAAGGCGGCTTTATAAAAGGGTGGTTTTCCGCCTGCGACGGAGGGGTTTCGGCATCCGCCATGGAAGGCCTTGCCTATACGAAGACCCCCACGCCTTACGTGAACGCCGGCGTGAAGGATGGCTGCCTGGCGATAACCACCGAAGAAAACAAGAGCTGGAAGAGCGAAATCCCCCTTGATAAGGTCAGGGCGGCGGTAAAACAGGTAACCGGGCAAGATCCCGGCGCCATAAACACCGCCGCGATTACCCGGAAAGGTCCGTCGGGAAGGGCTGAGAAGATAAAGCTGGGCAATGCCGAAGTGGGGGGACCGGCTTTACGACTGGCCCTGGGCAGCGAGCAAGTCAGGTCGATGCTTTTGGACAGCGCTACAGTTCAGGGAGGCAAGCTGGTGCTGGCCGGAAAGGGCTTTGGCCACGGGGTGGGAATGTGCCAGTGGGGGGCGCACCTGATGGCCAGAAACGGAAAGGCGCCTGAGGATATTGTTGGATTTTATTTCAAGGATGTGGAAATCAGTAAGCTGTGGCAATAAAGCGGGGCCGTAACAAGGTCCGGGGCGCGTTCTGCGCCCTTTTTATTTTTTCATTATTTGTTAAATGACTGAATATAAATAAAACTGGAATCCATAAGGGTAACTGTTGTAAGGGGGGCGGTGCTGTGGAGCAGCGGGTGAGCCAGAAGCTGACTCTTGTGGACAGGAAGGAGCTGGAACTGGCAGGGGTCCGCCATGTGGGCAGCTTTGACGAGAGGGAAATAATTCTGGATACCAATATGGGGGTTCTTTTTCTTAAGGGGGAAGGTTTACATATAACAAAACTCAATCTGGAGGAAGGAACACTGAGTGTGCAGGGATATATAAACTCCATGGAATACAAAGAAGGCAAGTCGGTAAGGGGAAAGGGAAAGAATATGCTGAGCCGCATCATGAAATAATCCCGGTTTGCCCGGATCTATAAATGATATAAGCGCTGCGGCGCTTTTTTTGATAATGTTTTAGCAGGGGGTGGTGGATTTTGCCGCTTTTGGAACAGCTGGAAGTGTTTTCGTGGACCCTGTTGATTGGCATGCTGGCGGGGATATGTCACGTGGTATACAGGGTTTTGAGGGATACTCTCAGGCTTAAGAAGTTCGGAACATTTGCCGGAGATATAATTTTCTGGCTTTTGCTTACCGCCATTGCCTTCATGTTATTGCTGAGGGCCAATTACGGCCAGCTAAGGCTTTATGTGTTCATAGGCCTTTTCCTGGGGGCTTTTTTATTTGCACGCATTTTGGGAAATTATACCTACCGCCTTGTGAGGTGGATGCTGTACATGGCCGGCAGGATCATCAGGCTAATGGCACTCTTGTTTTATTATGCCTGGAAGGCGGTTACCTTTCCATTCAGAGTCCTTTTTACGGTGGTGGCTTTTCCCCTGGGCCTGATTGGAAGGCTGCTGGGAGGGGCCGGGAGGGTGGCGGGCAGCGCCTCCCGCGGGATAAAGGTTAGAATTACCGGACTGTTCGGCAAAATACTGAAAAGCCTTATGCCACGCCGGTAGAGAGCGCCGGCCAAAAGGCTCTCCCTTCAAGTGGCAGAATTTACGTCTTGGTGTCTTAGTTGGAAGGCTATTATAATAGTTCAAACGGTTCCCGGGAGAACCGTAAATTACAACGGCCGAATCCCCGGCTCAACCGGGGTACGGGGGACAAAAATAGTACAGGGTGAATCCGCTATTCTCTAAATAACGGTAGGGTACCCTCAATCCGAACCCTTCAACTAACCCCGGAGGCCTTTCGGAGGGAAGACAATATGATAAAAGTTTGTTCTGGATTCAGAACCGGGATGATGGCCCTTTTTTTGTGCCTTTTTCTGACCATGTATGCCGGACAGGCCCTGGCCGGCATACATACCGTATCTCCGGGTGAAAGCCTTTGGAGCATAGCGGTCCGGTACGGTGTTGTTGTAAATGAGTTGAAAGGCGTTAACGGACTTAAAGGGAATGTGATATACCCGGGGCAGAAACTCACAGTGCCGGGTGAGAAAAAGGGATTATACACGGTAAAACCGGGGGACACACTGTATCATTTGGCAAAACGTTTTGGTACAACGGTTAAAAGCATTAAAAAGGCCAACGGACTCCAAAGCGATATCATACGACCCGGACAGATTCTTAACATTACAGGCGCCCTTCCGGTTAAACCGGCTGCGGCGCTGACAAGCCGAAGTGGCAGCACCAAGAACACATCGTCTTCGGAATTTGATGTGCTGGCCAGGATTATCACAGCCGAGGCCGATGACCAGAGCTACAAAACAAAAGTGGCCGTGGGGGCGGTGGTGCTGAACCGGGTTGAGAGCCACCTGTTTCCGGAGACCATCCGGAAGGTGGTTTACCAGGTTGATTCCACCGGCAGGTACCAGTTTGAGCCGGTTTTAAACGGGTGGATAAACAGGCCCGCCAGCGAGGAGGCCATAAGGGCCGCCAAGGACGCCTTAAGAGGTGTTGACCCCACCGGGGGGGCGCTGTATTTCTGGGAGTCCTGGGTGACTAACAAGTTCCTCAGGGCCAGGCCGGTGTCCACAGTCCTGGGGGCGTTTACCTTCACTTATTGAATTTTTTAATGTTCCCGCGGCGCCGCATTTTTGCCGTATGTAGGTATGGTATGAAGAAAGCCGGTTTTTCCGGCTTTTTTTTTTGGGGATGTATATTTCCATGTTGACTGGTTAAGAATACCTGTATAACAGAAGGAGGGCTGAAGATGAACTGTCAGATGTGCAACTGCCCCACAGATAGTGAATATCAATCAAATTGCGGAGCCTTTCTATGCGGCGAGTGCCTGACCTCGTGCGAGGAGAGGCAGGGGGACTGCATGGCCTGTCCGGTCATTGAATAGTAAAATAGCTTATCCTGAAGAGCTTCCGGGTCAGAATACAGAATCCAGGAGCCAGAATCCAGATGGTTGGGATTCCGACTCGAAATTCCGGCCCCTGGGCTATTTTATTTTTCCCTTCTCATACGGCCAGTCCAGAATCCCGCCTTCCAGATTGTAGACATTGCCGTAGCCTTTGCCTGAAAGGAATTTGGCCGCCTCGGCGCTTCTCCGCCCGCTCCTGCAGTAAATGACCAGCTTTTTGTCCTTGGGCAGATCACTTATCTTTTCCGCCACCTGCCCGGTGGGTATGTTGACGGCTCCCGGGATATATCCCGTTTCTTCCAGCTCGTATGGTTCCCTCACGTCTAAAAGAAAGAGGTTCTTTCCGTCATTCTGGACCATTTGCTGCAATTCCTTCGGGCCGATGTTTTTGTAGCCCTGGTCTGCGCTGTTTTGCGAGCAGCCGCTGAGCAGCGCCAGTAAGATTAGCAGAATCGCCAGTATTCTGTAAGTCCGCATTGAAGTTACCCCTTTGCTGTGGTTGGTTAACCGGGCATGATGCCTGCAACACCAATTAGTATATCAGAAAACAGGGCTCCGGGGGAACCGCTCCTTTCAGCTGTAATTATTTAGGCCAAATGTTAAAAATATTTTAAACACTGGCAGGAGAAAATAAATGAAGCGTAGAAAGTTTGTACTAAAACTGTAGTCCATTTGTAAATTAGGCGGCTGCATTTGGCATCCGTAGCGGGTCTTTCCCCGGGGTGATGTTGTGAATATTGAGATACGGGGAGTTGAAAAGCTCAGTTTCCGGGAGCGGCAGGTGGTCGCCCTGAAGGAAATGGGGATGGCCAGCGATCAGGTGGCCAAGCGCCTTGGATTAAGTGTAAGCACGGTGGCCACGCTTTTTAACAGGGCCCGGACCAAGGGTTATGAAGTGGTAATTGTAATACCGGGCGGAAGCCTGGGTATATACGGATCCGGTGAAGATGAGGAGAATATCTGATGGGCGTTTCTCCCAATGTAAGCTACTTCTCCGGTTATGAAGGGGAAAAAACAACTGAAAAGAAGCGCCGGGTATTCAGGCCGGGGAAAAAATTACCGGCAATCATAGCTATTTTTCTCTTATTTTACCTGCTAATCTCCTTTTTTATGCATTTTCACCGGCTATATGCCCTGCAAAATGATATTAGAGAAATAGAGAGGCAAGTGGAAGAGTTAAAGGCAAAAAATGAAGATTTAAGAAAGCAATTAAAGCAGGTCCAGTCTGATTCATACATAGAGCAGACGGCCAGGGAAAAGCTGGGACTCGTAAAGCCTGGGGAAACGAAAATTGTTCCGGTAACGCGATCAGGAGGCACCAACAATTAATTTTCTTTAATTAATGTTTAGTTGCAGGGTTATAAAAGTTACCTTGACACTTTTGACACTCCCTGAATATAATTAAAAATAATGGCTTTCTTTTAAAAATGAGGGAGGATAAAAAGTCAATTATGCCGGTGGAAGTGGGCAGCGTGCTGGAGGGCGTGGTGGCCGGGATTACCAATTTCGGGGCTTTTGTTCAGCTCCCCGGAGGGGAAACCGGGCTGGTGCACATTTCAGAAATCGCGGAGGAGTATGTAAGGGACATCAACGATTTTCTGAAGCAGAACGACAGGGTTTCCGTGAAAGTTATCTCGGTTGATTCAAAGGGAAAGATTGGCCTCTCCATCAAGCAGGCGAAACCGGCGAAGGAGTTTCACAGGAATCCTCCCCGAAAAAAAACCCAGGGTTCTTTTGAAGACAGACTGGCCCGTTTTATGAAGGAGAGCGAGGAACGTCTGCAGAGCCTTCGCCGCAGTACCGACGCAAAGCGCGGGGGGCGTGGCGGTCCTGGCCGCAGCAAGACGGACTGGTGATTTTTCCGGGAATAATAACTTCATATTTTTTTTACTAAAAGCATTCCTTGTGGAGTGCTTTTTAAATGAGTCAGGGGACGGTTCCTTGACTCATTTAAAAATTAAAGTGAGTCAAGGAACCGTCCCCTGACTCAGGAAGGGGAAAAGTTTGATCCGTGTGGCTGTAATTGATATCGGAACAAATTCGACCAGGCTCCTGGTGGCCGATGTGTCCGTTTCGGGCAGGGTTGACCCGGTTTATACCGAGCTGAAAACCACCCGGCTTGGCCATGGCATTGAGGGCGGGGTGCTTCTGCCCGGCGCTGTTTCACGCACCGTTGGCGCGGTTGCGGAGATGAAGGAAAAGGCGGCTGGGATGTCGGCATCCGTGATAGTGGCGGCAGCCACCAGCGCCGTCAGGGACGCCGCAAACAGGGATTGGTTTGTTGAGGATGTCCTGCGACAGACCGGGGTAAGTGTGCGGGTTCTGGACGGGCAGGAGGAGGCCTGCATGAGTTATCTCGGGGTGACGGCCGAATTCGGGGATAATCTGGCCTCCACCGTTGTAGTGGATATAGGCGGGGGCAGCACCGAGTTTACCTGGAGGAGCGATGGGGAAATGCGCTGCAGAAGTGTTAACGCCGGGGCTGTCAGGATGACCGAGGGTGGACATGATGACGGCAAGATCCTTGATATAATGAAGGAGGCCCTTGACGAAGTCAGGGGAGACAGGCCCAGGCAGCTAATGGGAGTTGGAGGCACGGTCACCACGCTGGCCGCAATGGAAATGGGTTTAAAAGTTTACGACAGGTCCCTTGTAAACGGCTACACCCTTACCCGGGCCGGAATATACAGACTGCTGGACATGCTGGTGAAGGCCGGCCCGGAGGGCAGGAAGGCAATTCCCGGCCTTCAGCCGGCCAGGGCCGATATTATAGTGGCCGGGGTGCGAATATTGCTCCTGATTATGAAATGCCTGGAGATTGAAGAGATCAGGGTTTCGGAGGCCGACCTGATGTACGGGCTGGCCATTGAGGAAATAAAGCTGTCGAAATAAAAAGTGGTAAATTAAACCAAAACTGACACACATTACTCGCCTGCTGTACTATAATGGTCTTTACAGTGATTTGGACAGGGGTGAGTTTTTTTTGTCTGACAAAACCGAGGTGTATACATACAAGAGAGATGCTGACGGCTCCTTGTACGGCCACAGGCCGTCAAGGAAATATGGCGGATTTGCCGCACGGGGGTTTCAGCAGGCCATAGCGGGCATTTTCAGCCCGGGAGCGCTGCTTGCCGGTACTGCGGCTTTTTTTGCGGGGAGAGCGGTCCTCCTGGGGGAGTTGGTACCCTTTGCGGCCGCCTTTGCAGCGGCCACGGCGGTGACCTTCGGCCGGTGGGGTGTTCTGGTGACAGCCCTTTTGTGCGCGGGGGTGGCAACGGTTGCCGACGGCTACCGCCTGGCGTCATACGTGTTGCTGGCCATTCTTTCTTATTTGTCGGTCCAGGCTGTACCGCCCAGATACTCAGGGCGCTGGCCGGTGATACCCGTACTGGTTTTCGGTCTGACCATATGCGTGAAGTCGGCTTTTTCAGCATTTACCGGCTCAACTCCCTACGATTATATCAGCATTCTTTTTGAGGGGGTATTTGCGGCGGTACTGGCGCCGGTCTGCATTGTGGCTTTTTCGTCGGCGGGCAAAATAAACGGGGTTAAGGGCCTCAGCACTGAGGAGGCCGTCTGTCTTCTGGGACTGACGGCGGGGGTGATCGCGGGGACCGGGGACCTTTCCGCATGGTATATTTCCGCCAAGGGATTTTTAAGCAGGACTATAATTCTACTGGCCGCCCTGGCCGGAGGGGCTGGGCTGGGCGCGGCCGCCGGCGCTGTGGTGGGGGTGATCCCGGGGCTCTCTTACACTGTGACCCCATACCTGGTGGGGGCATATTCCTTTTCCGGGGTGATGGCCGGCCTGGGGTCGGTTCTGGGCAAAATGGGCGTGTCCCTTTCTTTTTTGGCCTCAAATATTATAATGTCGGTGTATTTTAATAATTTTGAGAGCATGGAGTCGGTAATCGCGGAGACCTGCCTTGCCTGCATTGTGTTTTTACTGTTTCCGGAAAATCTGGTAAGGGGTATAGCCAGCGCCGTTGTGCAGGAGCAGGCCGCAGCAAAGCCTGACAACAGCGCTGAGGATATGAGAAACGCCTTCCGGGAAAAGCTGAAGGACTTCTCCTCCATTTTCCGGGAAATTTCAGCGGTTTTCGGAGAGACTTCGGCGTTATCCGAGAAAAAGGAAAATGAGCAGGGCATTAAGCTTTTGATGGGGGAAATAGGCAAAAAGGTGTGCAGTGACTGCAGCATGTTTCGCTTCTGCTGGGAAAAAGAATACTACCGTACCTTCCAGCACATGCTGGATATGTTTGCCCTTACCGAAGTATACGGGCGGGTGAGGGCCAGCGACATTCCCGAGGAGCTGAAGCTGCGCTGCGCACGGCAAAGGGAGCTGACCGTCACGGCCACCTGCCTTTATGAAGCCTTCAAGGTGGACAGGTACTGGAGGAAAAAGTTCCTGTCCGGAAAGGCGTTGGTGGGCGATCAGCTCAGGGGAATGGCCGATGTGATAGAAAAAATAGCCGGTGAGTTTAATATTGGCGTCAAGGACGGGGGGCGGGCGGATTCGGTCCTGAAATACAAGCTGAGGCAGCTGGGGATTCCGGTAAAGGAGATAATTACCTCGGACGCGGGCGGCAGGTCCGAGTTTTCAATAACCATGAAGTCCTGCAGGGGTGACCTGGACTGCCGGTACAGGGTTGCCCCGATAGTGTCCGAACTTATGGAGCAGCATTTTTCGGCCACCGGCTGCATCTGCGAGGGACTGCCCGGGGACTCGCTGTGCAGGTTTCGCCTGTACCAGGGAACCCATTACAGGGTTGAGGTGGGGGCGGCCCTGGCCGGCAAGGATGGCAGCCCTGTATCCGGAGATGTCTTCGATTTTATGCAGCTTAAGGGAGGCAAGTTCGCCGCCGTTCTGAGCGACGGAATGGGGGCCGGGGAGGAAGCGGCCAGGGAAAGCGCCACCGCAATAGCCCTGATCAGGAGAATGCTGGAGGCGGGGCTGGACATCGAGACTGTGATAAAGTCCGTAAATTCTGTTCAGGCGCTGAAAAAGCCCGAAGAATCCTTCGCCACGGTGGACATGGCTATTATAAGCCTTTACAGCGGGCAGGCCGAGTTTATAAAAATAGCCTCCCCTCCCACCTATATCATACGGGGGGGGAGGCTCAGGTCCATTAGGGCCAGCTCTCTTCCCGTCGGAATTTTAAGTGACATCGACATCAGTATTACAGAAAAAAAGCTGGCTTCCGGGGATGTAATCGTAATGCTTACCGACGGGATACTGGCCGTCGGCCGTGAATCAATGGACAGGGAGGAGTGGATAACCGGGGTTCTCCGGGAGTTGAACGGACTGGACCCCAAGGAGATGGCGGGACTGCTCTTGAAACTGGCGCAGACCGGGAGCGGGGACGATGGTCCGGCTCCGGATGACATGGCGGTGGTGGTAATAAGGGTTGAAAAGGAGAAAGTGTTGGAAATTCCCCGTTAAAAGGGGACTTTTTCTTTTGTTTGCCTTATTTGGGCGGGAAGGATATTTTGTCCTTTTGTGGAATAAAATCATCTCTAGAGGTACTATCTTCCCGGGTGGTGTTCGGTTGGACCTATTATCCCAGGTTAAATCAACCATACAGGATTTTAAAATGATATCACCGGGGGATGCCATCCTGGTCGGTGTTTCCGGGGGAGCCGACTCGGTGGCTTTGCTTCACCTGCTTAACAGGATTAAGAAAGAAATGGGGCTCAGTCTGTACGCCGGGCATATAAATCATATGTTTAGGGGGGAAGAATCTGAAGGGGATGCCCGGCTGGTGGAAAAACTGGCCCGGGAGTGGGGTATTCCGCTGGTATGTGAAAGGTTTAACGTTCCGGAATACCTTAATAAAAACGGGCTTTCGGCTCAGGAGGGAGCCAGGGAGGTTAGGTACCGTTTTTTTAAAGATACTGCCGCCAGGCTGGGGTGCAGCAGCATTGCGCTGGGGCACCACGCCGATGATCAGGCTGAAACCGTTCTGCTGAACCTGATCAGGGGGTCGGGAATGTCGGGGCTGAGCGGTATTCCTCCGGTCCGGGAGGGCGTATACATACGCCCGCTTATCGGGGCCAGAAGGGAACAGATCGAGACTTACTGCCGCTTTTTCGGTGTGCCTTACCGGATGGACAGCTCCAACTTAAAGACGGTATATTTCAGAAACAGGATAAGGCTGGAGTTAATACCTCTTCTTGAAAAAGAGTATAACCCCGCTGTGGTTGAATCTCTTAACCGGCTGGCCGGTATAATAAGGGATGAGGATGCCTGCCTGGATGAAATCGCCCGTAAAGCCTATGAGGAATCGGTGAGTTCCCGGGAAGCCGAGAAAATAAAAATATCACTGGAAAGGATGGATGGCTATCCCGCCGCCATAAAAAGGCGTATTATAAGGATTGCCTTCAGGGAACTGGCCGGCCGCGGACGCACACCCGCCTTTGAACATGTGGAGAGGGCAGTGGAATTGGCCTTTGGCCCGTCCCACCAGGCAAAAATGGATTTGCCGGGAGGCGTTTCGCTGGCTAAAAGGTACCGTTTTCTGGAAATGATAACTGCTAGGAATAGTTTTACGGTACCCTTTTACGTGTATGATTTGCAGGTGCCCGGAGTGACCCATATCCCGGAGTTGGGCCGGGTGATTGTTTCCGAGGTGCTGGAGGCGTCACGTATAGGTGATCCCCGGAGGTATTCGGGCAACGAAACAGTTTTGGACATGGACAGTCTGAAAGTAAGTGTCCGTGTTCGGCGCCGGATGGATGGCGATACTTTTTACCCACTGGGAATGTCCGGAAAAACAAAGCTTAAAAAATTTTTTATTGATTTAAAGGTTCCCAGGGAAGACAGGGACGCGATACCTATCGTGACTTGTGGAAATGATATTGTATGGGTGGCCGGGATTCGCCCCGACCAGAGATTTAAGGTTACCGGCAGCACGGAGCGCTGCCTGTACATGAGAATGGTAGAAAGTTAATGCTGCAGCGGAAATATTAAACTCCAATTTATTGAAAGACCAATATTACTGTGATAAAATACCCATTATGGGTTTTTTAAGAGGTTGTCAGAGAGGAGTGGCTTACGTTTGAACAAGGTTCTAAAAAACCTTAGTATCTATCTTCTCATAGTTCTGGTTATCATAGCGCTGATCAAATACACTTCGCCCCCGACAGCCACACCGGATAAAGTCAGATACGATCTTTTCATAAATATGGTGAACAAGGGTGAGATCTCCAAGGTAACCATACAGTCCGGAGAAAACACCACTCATATTTTTGGCGAGAAGAAAGACGGCACAAAGATCGAAACCAGGGGCCCCCAGCCCGACCCCAGGCTGCAGGGTCTGTTGGAGGGCAAGGGAGTTCAGTATGAGTTTGAGCCTCCTCCCCAGCCGGGGTGGTGGACCGGTATAATCACCAGCCTCCTGCCCATACTGATATTTGTACTGCTGTTTTTTTTCCTCATGCAGCAGACCCAGGGCGGGGGCAACAGGGTTATGTCCTTCGGCAAGAGCCGGGCCCGCATGGTTTCCGATGAAAAGAAAAAGGTAACCTTTGCCGATGTGGCCGGGGCCGACGAGGTTAAGGAAGAACTTGCCGAGATAGTTGAATTTCTTAAAAATCCCAAAAAGTTTAACGAACTGGGAGCCAAAATCCCCAAGGGGGTTCTTCTTTTCGGCCCTCCCGGTACGGGCAAGACGCTTCTGGCCAGGGCAGTGGCCGGTGAGGCCGGGGTTCCTTTCTTCACCATAAGCGGTTCTGACTTTGTGGAGATGTTCGTGGGCGTCGGCGCCTCCAGGGTGAGGGACCTGTTTGAGCAGGCCAAGAAAAACGCTCCCTGCATAGTGTTCATAGACGAGATAGACGCCGTGGGAAGGCAGCGGGGCGCAGGGCTGGGAGGCGGCCATGACGAGCGGGAGCAGACGCTGAACCAGTTGTTGGTGGAAATGGACGGCTTCGCCCCCAATGAGGGCATTATCATAATCGCGGCCACAAACAGGCCGGATATACTTGACCCCGCCCTTTTACGGCCGGGCAGGTTCGACCGCCAGGTGGTGGTGGACGTGCCGGACCTGACCGGGCGCAAGGAAATACTGAAGGTTCATGTAAGGGGCAAGCCGCTTTCCAAGGATGTGGACCTGGAGGTGCTGGCCAGGAGGACGCCGGGCTTTACCGGGGCTGACCTGTCGAATATGGTGAACGAGGCCGCGCTTCTGGCCGCCCGCTTCGAGAAGCACGAAATAGGCATGGCCGAGCTGGAAAGTTCCATTGAGCGGGTGATAGCCGGCCCCGAGAAGAAATCCAAGGTCATTAGCGAGAATGAAAAGAGGCTGGTATCATACCATGAGGCCGGCCATGCACTGGTGGGGTATCTGCTGCCAAACACCGACCCGGTCCACAAGGTGTCCATAATACCCCGGGGCAGGGCCGGAGGCTACACGCTGCTGCTGCCCAAGGAGGACCGCTACTACATGACCAGGTCGATGCTGCTGGACCAGGTGACAATGCTGCTGGCCGGGCGGGTGGCCGAGGCCATAGTGCTGCAGGAAATCAGCACCGGCGCCCAGAACGACCTGGAGAGGGCCACCGGTACGGTAAGGCGCATGATTATGGAGTACGGCATGAGCGAGGCGCTGGGCCCTCTTACCCTCGGGCGCAAGCAGGAAACCGTTTTCCTGGGCAGGGACATAGCCAGGGACAGGAATTACGGTGAAGAGGTGGCGGCTTCCATCGACAGGGAAGTTAAAAACATCGTGGACCAGAACTATAACCGGGCCAGGGACCTGCTGGAGACTCACATGAACACACTGCACCGCATAGCCAGCGTTCTGATGGAGAAGGAGACCATAGAGGCGGGGGATTTTGAGGACCTGATGAGAGAGGCCGGGCTTTACAAGGGAAAGTAGGGCTGAGTTGATATAAATAGCTGTAAGAGGAGGAACTTGAACCTGATGGACCGTACCTATCTTATGATCAAGCCCGACGGGGTTCAGAGGGGGCTGGTGGGAGAAATAATCTCCCGGTTTGAAAAGAAGGGCCTGAAGATCGCGGGGCTGAAGATGCTGAAAATTTCCAGGGAAATGGCCGAAAGGCATTACGCCGAGCATGCGGGCAAACCTTTTTTCGCTCCCCTGGTGGACTACATTACCTCGGGGCCGGTGGTGGCCATGGTGGTGGAAGGCAAGGACGTGGTAGCCACCACCAGGGAAATGATGGGGGCCACCAACCCGCTTAAGGCGGCGCCCGGTACCATAAGGGCCACATACGGAATGGATGTGGGCCGGAACATAATACACGGGTCCGACTCCCCTGCCAGCGCGGAAAGGGAGATAGGAATCTTTTTCCAGCCGAATGAGCTGGCTGAGTATACCAGGGATGTTGACAAATGGATATATGAATAAAAAGCGACGGCAGTCGCTTTTTTCCTTTTTTTGAGACTTAGGAAATTATGCCCCAAAGGAATTCTGTGGATAATTTCCTAAGCACGGGGGTTCCAAGGGGGCGTCCCCCTTGCTTTAGTAGGGGTAGGACGTCTATACCGTCCGAAGGGGCGGAGCCCCTTTTTAAAGGTATTGGGGCAGTCACTGTCAAAATTATGATCTCCACACCCTTATTGAGCAATGTTAAACAAACAGGATTAATGTTCAGCAGGATTTTCATACCGGCTGAAGAATCTTTTCTATGAAAGGATGGTAAAAATGAACAATCTCAAACCCGGCTTAAAAGGCGAGGCGTCTGTCGCCGTAAGCGACTCAAACACAGCCATTGCCTACGGCAGCGGCGGGGTGTCGGTTTTCGCCACCCCGGCCATGATTGGCCTTATGGAAAAGGCTGCTCTGTTTTCGGTGGACCCGCTTCTGGAAGAGGGCTTAACCACTGTGGGGACGCGGATAGACGTTCAGCACCTGGCGGCCACCCCCGTGGGCATGAGCGTGACGGCGGTGTCCGAACTGGTGGAGGTGGAGGGAAAGCGGCTGGTGTTCAAGGTTGAGGCCAGGGATGAAGTTGAAGTGGTGGGCCGGGGCACCCATGAGAGGTATATGGTGCCGCTGCAAAAGTTTCTTGACAGGTCCTCTGCCAAAAAAAGGTAATATTATGTATACATCATTGGGAGTAAATGGACTGGAAGGAAAATCAGCCATTTTATAGAATAAGGTTAAGTGCATTGGTTCAGAATTACAATTTTTGGCACTCCTTATATCAGTCAAGACATGGATAGGATTGCCCTTATTTACAAAAAATTATTTAGAAAGGGAGGTTAGCAGGGAGAATTCGGGGTTTGCCGGAAAGTTGGAAAAAGATTAAAAATTCGAGAGGAGAGGAAATTCATGGCCTACGATGCAACCAAACTGAAAGACTTTGAAATAGCCGAACTGGCGGAAAAGAACATGCCCACTCCGGAAGAGTGGAGAGAAAAGCTGGGTCTGGAAAAGGACGAACTTATCCAGTATGGAAGAATTGCCAAGCTTGACTTCATGAAGATTATTGAGCGTCTGAAAGACAAGCCGGACGGAAAATACATAAATGTTACCGCCATCACCCCCACCCCCCTGGGAGAGGGCAAAACCACCACCACCATGGGCCTGGTGGAAGGCCTGGGCAAAAGGGGTAAGAGTGTAACCGGCGCCATCCGCCAGCCTTCGGGCGGCCCCACCATGAACGTCAAGGGCACCGCCGCCGGCGGCGGAAACGCGCTGGCCATTCCCATGACAGAGTTTTCTCTGGGCCTCACCGGCGACCTCAACGACATCATGAACGCCCACAACCTGGGCATGGTGGCCCTCACATCCAGGATGCAGCACGAGAGAAACTACGACGACGCCGAACTGGCCAAGCGTAACCTCCGCCGCCTGGACATCGACCCCACCAGGGTTGAGTTCAACTGGATTATAGACTTCTGCGCCCAGGCGCTGCGCAATATCATCATCGGCATCGGCGGCAAGATGGACGGCTACATGATGCAGTCCCGGTTCGCCATCGCCGTTAGCTCGGAAATAATGGCCATACTGGCCGTGGCCAGGGACCTCAAAGACATGAGGGACAGAATCGGCAAGATAATCGTTGCCTACGACAAGAAAGGCAAGCCCGTTACCACCTCGGACCTTGAAGTGGCCGGCGCCATGACCGCCTTCATGAGGAACGCCATCAACCCGACCCTTATGAGCACCGCCGAATATCAGCCCATCCTGGTGCACGCAGGCCCCTTCGCCAACATCGCCATAGGCCAGTCCTCCATCATCGCAGACCGGATCGCCCTCAAGATGTTCGACTACAACGTCACCGAGAGCGGATTCGCCGCCGATATCGGATTTGAGAAGTTCTGGAACGTGAAGTGCCGCTTCAGCGGTCTGACACCCAACGTGTCCGTCATCACCGCCACCATCAGGGCGCTGAAGATGCACGGCGGCGGGCCCAAGGTTGTGGCCGGACGTCCCCTGCCCGAGGAGTACGTTAAGGAAAACGTGGGCCTCGTGGAAAAGGGATGCGCAAACCTCGTTCACCACATCAACACCGTCCGGAAGGCCGGCATCAACCCGGTGGTATGCATCAACGCCTTCCACACCGACACCAAGGACGAAATATTGGCCGTCCGCAGGGCAGCCGAGGCTGCCGGCGCCCGCTGCGCCCTTTCCGAGCACTGGGCCAAGGGCGGCGAAGGCGCGCTTGAACTGGCCGACGCCGTTATCGACGCCTGCAACGACAAGCTGGACTTCAAGTTCCTCTATCCGCTCGACATGCCCCTGCGCCAGAGGGTCGATATGATCGCCAGGGAAGTATACGGAGCCGACGGAGTGTCCTGGACCCCCGAGGCCGAGGCCAAGGCCAAGATGTTCGAAGAGAACCCCGAATACAAGGACTTCGCCACAATGATGGTGAAGACCCACCTGAGCTTAAGCCACATGCCCGAGGCCAAGGGTGTGCCCAAGGGATGGGTGTTGCCGGTCCGCGACGTGCTCATCTTTGCCGGCGCCAAGTTCCTCTGCCCGATGACCGGCACCATAAGCCTGATGCCCGGCACAAGCTCCGACCCGGCCTACAGGAGAATAGATGTGGACACCGAAACCGGCAGGGTTATGGGACTGTTCTAGGAACAAAAAATAAAGGACCCCTTCAACGGGGTCTTTTTTTTGTTCCTATAATTGAAAAAATATTGTCGGTAAATATCGAAATGCAGAAGGAAAAAGGTATTTTTTGGAGAATACAATATTCAATGCAGGGCACAGGAATTTTTACCCCGGAGCTGTTCGGGGTATCTTTTGTGTGGCGGCCGGCCAGCCAGGCCGTTAAAGCTCGACATGCTTTTGCGAATGCAAGAAGGAATCGGCAGGGCTTTAAAAGAATAGTTTAATTGTTTTAAAAGTTTAAATGTTCGAAGAACCGGGAAAAACAAAAAAAAGTATGAATTTAAGACATCGCAAATAAAAAGGATTACAGGAAAGGAGCATTATAATGTCGAGACCCCCGAAGTGCAGAAAAGTGGAGTTTTTGCCCCAGTTGACATACTTTAAGCCCGCAGGTGTTCCAATAAGGGAGCTGACCGAGGTGAACCTGACTGTAGAGGAGCTGGAGGCCATAAGGCTAAAGGACCTGATGGGCCTTGAGCAGGAAGCCTGCGCGGAAAGAATGGGAGTATCCCGGCCCACCTACCACAGAATATTGACCTCGGCCAGGCAAAAGGTTGCCGAGGCACTGATAAACGGACGGGCGATAAAGGTTGAGGGGGGTAATTTCCAGGTTGTGATACGCCGTTTCCGCTGTCAGCGCTGCGGCCACCAGTGGGAGGAAGTGTGCGGGCAGAGAACGGAAACAAATTGTTCCACCTGCGGGAATGAAGAAGTTCTGCGCATAAACAGTGACGGATCGCTTTTCAACTGCCAGCGCTGGAAAGACGGCAAGATGATTTAACGCCGGGAACCGGGAATCATTCCGGTGTAGAAGGCAGGTCCAACCCCGGACGGGGTTGTTTTTTTTGCCCTTAAATTTTGAATTGTTCAGGGGGACAGTGCTGTATATAATTAGGACAGGTAGTCCGCCGGGGGGTGATGGGCTTAAAAAGGATAGAATTGATCAAGGAGGATCCCTTTTACCGGGAATGCCTGTCGCTGAACGGTGATTGTGAAAGGGACAGGCTTTTTTGCCGTCACGATTTCGATCATATGCTTTTAGTCTCGCAAATCAGTTATAAAATAATCAACGGGACCAACACCCTGGGAGGATTTGCAAGGGCTGAAAACATCGGCGAAGCTGCGGCGGCCCTGGAGGTGGTATATGCCGCCGGGCTGCTGCATGATATAGGGCGTTGGAGGCAGTACCACACCGGGGATGACCACGCCCTGGCGGGGTCCGGTATGGCCCTTCCGGTACTGGAAAGGGCGGGGTTTCTAAAAAAAGAGATTGAAGTGGTTGCAAGGGCAATCAGGGAGCACAGGAAGGCCGGGCCCGGGTCCAGCTATCTGGGCCGTGTGCTGTGCCTTGCCGACGACCTTTCCAGGCCCTGCAGGACATGCGCTGCCAGGTTTGAATGCTATAAATATGATTATATGGAAACCATAAGGGAAAAGAACATTAATGGTTATGTGCTGGATGCAGTCTGAATAATGGCTATTGGCTGTAAGCTATAAGCTAATAATCTTTATCGGAAAGTGTGGATGCAATGGATGTAAGAAACTTAGTCATACAGAACAAGGGGCAGGCGGCCCGGGAGATCACCGCCGTGGGGGCCGATGCGGCGGGATGCCGGCTGATGGCGCCTAAAGCCGTTCACCGGGTGCTTAAAATTTCCGGACTTTCGCCCAAACAGGCCAATATAATAAAGCAGGAGATGTTGGGCAAGGGCGGGGAAGCCGCCGTGTGCCGGGGAGTCATAGACTGTACCGCCGAACGCAGCGACGTGCTGGTGATGGGCACCGTCAGACAGCTGGAGGCTTTTTCCGTAAAGCTTAGAATGCAGCCTTTCGGCCTCGCGGGGCTGGCTGATAAAATACGTGAGGTTTTGGCCGCCCTGGAAGGCAGAAGGCCCTTCAGCCTGGACTGCAGGGGAAAAACGCTCCCAATCGGAACCCGCACACTGATAATGGGCATTCTCAATGTTACTCCCGATTCTTTCTCGGACGGCGGCAGGTTTTATGATCCCGGCAGGGCGCTGGAACAGGCTCTGAGAATGCAGGAAGAGGGGGCGGACATTATTGACCTGGGGGGAGAATCAACCCGCCCGGGGCATCAAAGCATCACTCCGGATGAAGAAATGCAAAGGATAATGCCGGTGCTGTCAAGGCTGGTAAGGGAACTGAGAATACCGGTATCCGTGGACACCACCAAGGCGGCTGTGGCCGGGCGCGCACTGGAGGAGGGGGCAAATATAATAAATGACCAGTGGGCGCTTCAGAAAGACCCTGAACTGGCCGGGGTGGCAGCCCGCTACAGTGCGCCGCTGATAATAATGCACAATCAGAGCGGCACGCAATACAAAGACCTCATGGGGGACATGACAGACTTTTTCAGAAAAAGCCTGTCCATTGCGCGGGAGGCCGGCATAGAAAGGAACAGGATTATCATTGATCCGGGCATAGGATTTGGCAAGACGGTTGATCAGAACCTTGAAGTCATGAGGCGGCTTAGGGAGCTGGACTGCCTCGGACTGCCGGTGCTTCTGGGAACTTCCAGAAAGTCGATGATCGGCAAAACCCTGGACCTGCCGGTGAACGAGAGGGTGGAAGGGACAGCCGCCACTGTGGCCCTGGGAATAGTGTACGGGGTGGATATTGTGAGGGTTCACGATGTAAAAGAAATGGTCCGGGTGGCGAGGATGACCGACGCCATGGTCCGGGCCGTGCCGGAGGGCTGCTGCAATGGATAAGATAATAATGAAGGGGATGAGGTTCTTCGGGCATCACGGGGTTCTGGCCCATGAAAGGGAGCAGGGGCAGATTTTCGTGGTGGACATGGAACTCGGCCTTGATCTTGAGCCTGCCGGAAAAAGCGATGATTTAAGCCATACAGTCAGTTACGCTGAAGTCTTCGATCTGGTGGAAGAGGTGGTCACAGGCCCCCCCATGAACCTGATAGAGGCGGTGGCCCGGGAGATAGCCAGCCGTGTTCTGACAAGGTTCGGGCAGGTGCAGGAGGTCGGGGTCATGCTGAAAAAACCCTCGGCGCCGGTTCAGGGGCTGTTTGAGTACATGGCGGCCGAGATTACAAGAGTTCGAAAGGTTTGAGATTGTTGTCACAGAGAGTTTTTATAGGCCTCGGATCAAACATGGGCCGTAAAGAGGAGAATATCAGAAGGGCCATTGAGCATCTGAAAGGTAACCCCCTTATTTCGGTTGCCGGGGTTGCCCCGCTGTACAGGACTGACCCGGTGGGGTATACGGACCAGGACTGGTTTTTAAATACAGTGGCAGATCTGGTGACAGAACTTACACCCCATGAATTGCTGGCTTTTTTGCTGGACACAGAGAATAAAATGGGCAGGGAGAGGACCATACACTGGGGGCCCAGGTTAATAGACCTCGACATGCTGCTGTACGGGGATTTGACCATAGATACGCCCGAACTCCAGGTGCCGCACCCCAGGATGGGGGAGCGGGCCTTTGTGGCGGTTCCCCTGGCCGACCTGTGCCCGGATCTCCTTCTTCCCGGAGGCGGCAGAGCGGCGGATCTTGCGGCCGGTCTGTCCCGCACCCAGCGAATAGAGAGGTGGGAAGGGATTTTTCGTGGATAAAACTCGAATAGCCCTGGTTCAGATGAGATCGGAACAGGGGATGTTGGAAAACAACCTTGAGAAAATAGAGCATTATATAGACCGGGCGGCGGCCGGCGGAGTTGATATAATCTGTTTTCCCGAAATGTGCCTTCAGGGATACAGCAGGGAAAAGGCCCGTTTTAGCTCTGTAAAGGTCCCTGGCGAAATTGC
Source organism: Bacillota bacterium (assembly GCA_049323915.1). Classification (GTDB taxonomy): domain Bacteria; phylum Bacillota; class Desulfotomaculia; order Desulfotomaculales; family Desulfocucumaceae; genus BRHc4a. The sequence goes on along the minus strand of JBMOPC010000049.1, from coordinate 22,757 downwards.
CGCTAGGATCGGCCGAATGGCTGCCGGCAGCGGTGTTGTGGTGCTGGTGGGCCTGGCTGAGGACGGGGCAGAGGAAAAGCCTTATATAACCCAGGTGGTTTTTTTTCCGGACGGAAGCTTTGAAAAATACCGTAAGACCCACCTGGGGAAAAGCGAAATCCCTTATTTTACCGCCGGGGATGACCTTCCCGTATTCAGTGCCGTAAAGGCCCGCTTCGGCATACAGATATGCTGGGATATGCATTTCCCCGAGGTTTCAACCATTCTTTCCCTTAAGGGTGCTGAAATAATTTTTGCGCCCCACGCATCACCGGTAATTGTCGGGGACAGAATAGGCATCTGGATGAAGTATATGGTAGCCAGGGCCTATGATAATTCCGTTTTTGTGGCGGCCTGCAATCTTGTGGGGGATGACGGCTGCGGCCAGGAGTTTTGCGGTGGGGCGCTGGTGGTGGACCCCAGGGGCAACCCGGTGGCCCGGAGCTGCGGCAGCGGCGAGGGCATGCTGGTGGCCGACCTGGACCCCGAAGTCATCAACACCATCAGGATGAAAAAGGCCAGGTCAATGAGGCACAGCTTTTATCTCGACTGCAGAAGGCCGGAGCTTTACGGCCCGCTGATAAAATAGCTGTAAGCTATAAGCTTTAAGCTATCCTGGTTTTTGGTTATAAGTTATTGGCAATTTGTAGTTGGTAATAGCTGGTAACCAGTGGCTAGCGGCTAGCTACTTGCTGCTAGGACCTTACAGCTTATAGCCGGTAACTTAAAAGCAACAACCAATAACTAATGTTCCGGAGGTTTAAAATGACCGAAGCACTTCCGATAAAAACAATTCATCTGCCCACTCCTTTTCCCGTGGGTGATGTAAACGCCTACCTTATCAAAGAGGACCCGGTCACACTGGTCGATCCGGGGCTGTACTACCCACCTTCCCGGGAGGTTCTTTACAGCGCCATTGAACAGCACGGAGTAACACTTGCCGATATCAGGAGGGTGGTTATAACCCACGGGCACCTTGACCACTACGGAATGGCTGGTAAAATACAGGAGGAGTCCGGCGCCGAGGTGATTGTAAGGGAAGAGGAAATGGCACTGATAAGGCCGGGCCGGCAGTATATAGAAAACATGGCCCGCACCCTTCGCACCACCGGGGTGCCGGAGGAAATGATTGACGGAAACGTGTCTTTTCTGTCAAATATTCCTTTTACTCATCCTATTGGAAGCGTTACAACCTTCTCCGGCGAGGCCGGCCTTGAGTTTTCAGGGTTCAGTATAAAGATGCTGCATATGCCCGGCCATAGCGGCGGACATACCTGCCTGTACTGGGAGGGGGAAAACATACTTCTTTCGGGAGATATGCTCCTGCCAGATATTTCTTCCGTTCCTTCCCTTGGATACAACCCCAACGAAAAAAATCTGCGCCGGAGAAGCATGTCGGAGATGTTTGAGAGCATGGAGAGGATCGCCGGACTGAATCCCGCACTGTGCCTGCCGGGACACGGAGACCCGGTTCACGATCCGGGCGGGCTGGCAAAATACAGGATAGAGTTTCACAACAGCAGGCTGGAGGAAATATTCAGCCTGATTCCCGCCGGAGAAGCAGCCGGTATGACCCCTTATCAGATATCAAGGATTTATTATCCGCATGTAAAGGGGTTTGACAAGCTGCTGGCGGTTTTCGAGGTTGTTTCGCACCTGGACTATCTTGCCGATGAGGGAAGGATAATTGAGGCTATTGATCAAAGCGGTGTTTCCCGGTTTTTTCGCTCCTGAACAATAGCAGGAATCCATACCTGGAAGTAGAAAATATTTAGTTAGCTTACACCTGTTATTAGATTAGAAGATGTCTTATAAAGGAGGAGGAGTGGAAAATGGAAAAGGCAAAGACAAAGGATATGACAAAGGAGCAGATTGCCCATACCTTTTGCACCTGGTGTGGTTACCGCCTCTTGGTAGCAGGTAATACCTACTGGGGGTGCCGCCTGGAAGATGATAAAAAGGAAGATCTCTGCCTCTATAGAAAAGAAGTGCAGAAAGAGGAAAAAACAAAGTAGACCGCGTTAAAACTGTGGAAATAGAAGGCGGTATTGCAAAATCCTTCAGCTACATCATATTAGATACCACGAACTAACCGCATAATTTGAATTATGCATGATCAATAAACCAAGGCCAACGGAGAATACGCCGACCCCTGGCCATACTCCAGGTGGGATCAGCCCATATATTGACATTGAAGGAACAAGGATTTTATTTGGCCAGGACATAGGAGTGTTATAGCAAAATTAATTTATTTTGTATAACAGGGGTGTGGTCTGCCTCTTTACCTGTTACGCTTTCAATCTGCCTGGTCCCAAAGAGAATTTTATATGAATTTAGAGGAAAACGGTAATACATGTCGAAGTTAATAATGTCATAAATAGGACAAAAGTCCCATTTGAGACATTGTTAATAAAAGGGCTGAGGGCAAAACCGTCGAAAGGCGGTGACGCAAAGCTATGGGTCTAAAGCAAAATGCTACGACTGCCAGGCTGTAAATCCCTAAACGGCAGAGGAATCGATTTGGGAGCAGCGGGCTCCCTTTTTTATTTGCAATACCTTTCAATAATTAGCGAAAACCGCTGAATCAAACAACGAACCGTGAAAAAGTTTAATATCGAGGCGGCAAGGGCCGGGGAGCAGGGGCTTGGCGAGAGCTTCAAGGGCATTATAGGACTAATCGAGGACCTGGCAAAACAGATCCAAAATGTTGCCTCGGCGGCCGACCAGATTTCCGGATGAGGCTATTTTTAAATATGCATAAAAAGTGAGAAGGTAGCGCCCATGACAAGATTGTCTTTTGCGAGTCTTCGTGTCCGTTTATTGCTTCTTGTACTCCTCGCCGTCCTTCCGGCGTTTGGGCTGAGTTTGTATACTTTTGCAGAAGAACGCCAACTGGCAACTTACCAAGCGCAGCAAGATACGTTATTGCTGTTGCGGCAAGCCTCCAGTGAGCAGGAAAGGCTAATCGAGGAAATTCAACAGATCCTTGAAATATTGGCGCATTTGCCAGAGGTACAAAGTGGCGATTCTACCATGTGCGGTAAGCTCTTTAGCAATCTGTTACAACGCAATTCACACTATATAGTTTTCGCTATAGCTAAGCCTGATGGCGAATTATTCTGCACCGTCCCGTCAGCCAGCAGTCCATTGAACATTGCCGATCGGGCCTATTTTCAACGTGTTCTGAAGACACGCGACTTCACCGTCGGCGATTATGCGATTTCCAGAACTACCAGTAAGCCCACGATCCACTTCAGTTATCCCGTCCTCGGCGAGGACGGCCAGGTCAAGTCAGTGCTCATCGCCGGGATAGATTTGACCTGGCTCGACCAACTGGCTGCAGAACAGGAGTTGCCTGCGGGCACAATCCTTACCGTTATAGACCGAAACGGCACAATTCTGTCCCGCTACCCCGATTCGGAAAAATGGGTCGGAAAGTCCGTGACGGAAGCGCCCATTGTCCAAGCCGTCCTCAATCGGCAGGGTGAGGGCAAATTCGAGAGCGTAGGTATAGATGGCATACCGCGTTTGTACGCTTTCAGGTCACTTTTTAACAGTGCAGGAAGAGGAGACGTATACATCTACGCCGGTATTCCTTTTGATTCCGCGTTTGCCGGTGCCAACCGCATGCTGGCCCGAAACCTGGCCGGGCTTGGGCTTATCACTGCCCTGATACTCGCCATTGCCTGGGCGGGGAGTAATCGTTTCGTTATACGACGGGTAGATTGCCTGCTGGGTGCGACTCAGCAGTTTGCGGCAGGCGACCTGAGCGCCCGTACCGGCCTGACCTACGATAAAGGAGAACTGGGCCAGCTGGCACACTCCTTCGACAAAATGGCTGAGGCTCTTTCCCGCGACATCACCGAGCGCAAGCAAATGGAGAATGCGCTTCGGGAGTCGGAAGAAAAGTACCGGGCCATCTTTGAAAACACCGGAACTGCTACAGCAATAATCGAAGAGGATACTACAATATCCCTGGCGAATACAGAATTGGAAAAACTCACCGGTTATTCCAAAGAAGAAGTGGAAGGCAAGAAAAGCTGGAAAGAATTCGTCTCCAAAGATGATTTGTATAGATTAAAAGAATATCACCATGCGCGTAGGGCTGATCCAGGTGCTGCTCCAGGAAACTATGAATTCAGATTGGTTGACAGACAGGGTAATGTCAGAGACATATTTGCGACCATGGCCATGATTCCAGGAACCAAAAAGAGCGTTGCATCTCTTTTGGATATCACCGAGCGCAAGCGGACGGAAGCGGCCATCCAGCGCAGACTGGCGCTGGAGGAAACCATTGCGCGTATTTCGTCCCGGTTCGTTGGTCAATCCAATATTAATGACGCCATTAACGCCTCACTTGCCGATATGGGTATTTTGAGAGGGGCGAGCCGTGCCTATCTCTTTCTTTTTCGAGAAGACAAAGTGACGATGGACAATACACATGAGTGGTGCGCCATGGGAGTGAGCCCGCAAATAGAAAATCTTCAAAACCTCCCTGTCGGTATGTTCCCGTGGTGGATGTCGAAACTCCGCAAAGGGGAAATTATCTACATCACAGATGTCTCAAAAATGCCTGCCGAGGCAAGATCTGAACAGGAAATACTGGAGAGTCAGGAGATAAAATCCATTTTGGTGTTGCCTATAAATGTAAGAGGAAATCTTGCCGGATTTATAGGCTTTGATAATGTTATTGGGACAGGGGAATGGCACAGTGATGATCTGGTGCTCCTCCGTATAAGCTCAGAGATTATTGGGAGTGCTTTTGAGCGCAAGCTGGCCGAAGACCGCATCCGGCGCGATGCCGCCCGCGCCCAGGCGATGGCGGAGATCTCGCAGGCACTGACTGAAGCCGGTCTGGACTACCAGGCTGTTTTAGATACAGTTGCCAGGCGCACAGCCGATTTAATCGGCGACGCCAGCGTCGTCTGTCTTTTGTCAGATGACGGGCAGTGGTTAAATCCTGTTGCCTTTCATCATTCCAACCCGGCAGCGTTCGATATGATGCGCAAATTGTTGGCTACTTCACCCGTGCGCGTGGACGGGGGACCGTTCGACCGCGTATTGCAAACCTCCCAGACGCTGCTCATTAATTCTGCATCACCGGAGCAGATGGGCGCCTTGACCAAGCCTGAATATTGGTCGTACCTGGACTGCTTCGGCATCTCCAACTTCCTTCTCGCGCCGCTGCGCCTGCAGGGGGGCCTTGTAATTGGGGCGTTAAGCCTGTCGCGGGATAATCCAGGACGACCGTATACAGCCGATGACCAGGCGTTCTTGCAGGACCTGGCTGACCGGGTGGCGCTGGTTATCGCCAACTCCCGGCTTTACAGCAAGAACCTGCGCCAGTTGAAAACAATAAGGGCGCTTTACACCAGTGCCCAGAAACTCGGGCAAAGCCTCAACATAAAAGAACTGGCCGAGGATATCACCCGTACCTGTGTGGAGGCCTTTGGGGTGCGCCTGGCCTGGCTGGGCCGCGCCGAAGAGGATGGCCGTGTGCGGCTGCTGGCCAGCTATCCGGTGGCAGGGTTACTGGACCCGTTGGGGGTGCACTGGGATGATTCGCCGTTAGGGCAGGGGGCAGTTGGCCGGGCCATTAGAACCGGCTCTTCAGTCATAATAACTGATATCGCCAGCGATCCGAATTATGCCCCATGGCGCGATGCAGCGCTGGAGCAAGGCTTTTGCTGTGCCGCCGGTTTCCCTCTCATCAGCCGTAACAAGTCTTTCAGCGGACTGTTGCTGTACAGCGACCAGCCCGGCTTCTTTGCCCCGGAGCGCGTTGAGTTCCTCCAGGCATACGCCCATCAGGCCGCTGCTGCGATGGAAAATGCCCGGCTGTTTGAAGAAGCACAGCGCCGCTATGAGCACCTGCAGGCCCTCCGCAGCATTGACATGGCCATTACTGCCGGCCAGGACCTGCGCGACTCCTTAAACGTCGTCCTGGACCAGGTAACTGCTCAACTGGAAATTGACGCTGCCGACATACTGCAACTCAATAAGCACACCCAGACCTTGGAATATGTCGCCGGGCGAGGGTTCCGTTCTAAGTCCATAGAGCGCTCCCGCCTGCGCCTGGGCGAAGGGTGCGCAGGCTGTGCCGCCCTGGAACGGCGCATCATCCATATCGAAAATCTGCCCGAGTGGGGGGACGCATTGACCCGTGCCCGGCTATTAGCGGGTGAGGGCTTCATCACATGCTACGGCGTGCCGCTCATCGCCAAAGGGCAGGTCAAAGGCGTACTGGAAATCTTCCACCGTTCCCCGCTCGACGCCGGTCAGGAGTGGCTGGATTTTCTGGAGACGCTGGCCGGGCAGGCAGCCATTGCCATAGACAACGCCGAGCTGTTCGACGGCCTGCAGCGCTCTAACATTGAGCTGACAATGGCTTACGATGCCACTATAGAGGGCCTGTCATACGCCCTGGACCTGCGTGACAAAGAGACTGATGGCCACAGCAAGCGGGTCACCGAGATGACGGTGCGCCTGGCGCGCACTATGGGGACAAGCGAGGCTGAGCTGGTGCACATGCGGCGGGGGGCGCTGCTCCACGACATCGGCAAGATGGGCATCCCCGACCATATTCTGCTTAAACCGGGCCCACTTACAGATGAAGAGTGGGAAATAATGCGCCTGCATCCAGTCTATGCCTTTGAGATGCTCTCACCAATCGAGCATCTCCGCCCGGCGCTGGACATCCCCTATTGCCACCACGAAAAGTGGGACGGCACCGGCTACCCGCGCGGCTTGAAAGGCGAGCAGATCCCGCTGGCGGCGCGTATCTTCGCAGTGGTCGACGTATGGGACGCGCTGCACTCGGACCGCCCCTACCGCCCGGCCTGGCCCGAAGACAAAGTAAGAGAATATATCAGGGAACAAGCTGGAAAGCACTTCGACCCGAAGGTAGTGAAAGTCTTTCTGGAAATGGAATAGTTGTACAGGGTAAAGGGCACCACTTAAACCAGGTACTCCACCCTGGCCCCGGGAAAGGTTTGGGCCAGGCCGTCACTGAACAGGCTGCCGATGCTTTCCATTGTTTCCTTTGGATAAACGTATTTTCCATAGCCGAACTGGCCGTATTTGAACTTTCTTCCGTCCTCATTCATGGGCAGAGTGGTGGATGGGAAAATGTCCAGTATTCTTTTTTTTGCCCTGGCAGTAAAGCGGTGGCTGATCAGCTCAAAGGTGATGTCCCTGTCGGCGGCAGTCCCCAGTGTCTTTCTCAGGTTATCTATGAGCTCGCGGTACTGTTCCTCCCAGCCGGGGTAGATCATTATGGGAGCGATTATAAATCCCAGGGGGTAGCCTGCCGAGGCCACCTTTGCCGAGGCGTCGAGGCGCTTTTCTATGCCGGGGGTGCCGTGCTCGTATTTTTTAATCACCCGGTCGGTGTTGATGCTGAACCTGAACCTGGTGTGCCCCCGGTGGTCGGCGTCCAGCAGCGAGTCCACTTCAGTGAATTTTGTTACGAAGCGGAAGCGCCCCAGCTCCTGGGCGCCGAAGAATTCTACGGCCTTTTTCAGAGAGCCGGTATACCTTTCCACCGGAATGGGGTCCGATGTGGCCGCCCCCTCGAAAAGGGTTGTTTCCGGCGCCCGCTCATTAATGTACTGCCGGGCGGCCTCCAGTATCTCGTCCACGTTGACATACACCCGGAGGTAGGGCCTATTCCCCAGGGTGGTGTTGAGGTAGCAGTATTCGCACTTGCCGCTGCAGCTTGTATTCAGTGGAAGCTGGTAGTGGGCCGACGGCCTGCAGGTTTCAAATTTGAGTGTGCGCCTTACTCCCACCACCAGTGTGCGCTTGGCCTCAAAATAAGCTTCCCGGGCTGTTTTTCCCGGAATACCCGTGATGCGGTTGTGGCTGGCGGTAAAAACAACAGGGATGCCTTCACCTTTAAACCGGCCGTACAGCTCCCGCCCCAGCGGGTAATTGAGCGCATCCCTTTCAAAAAAAACCCTTCCCGGTATGAAAGGCATAAAAGACCCCCTATTGAGCCGAATTGCTGGTCGGAATCCAGAAGCCAGTATCCAGAATCCAGAATAACTAAAGCAGTTTCCGGTGCGACCCTGGGGCTATTTTACCCCCGGCAGGGTAATATCATTAATGCAACATTTTCAAGCGCCTTTAAATCCTCCAGGGGGTTGCCCCGGACCGCTATAAGGTGCGGAGGCAGCCCGGGCCGTATCATTCCCATCTCTTTTTCCAGCCCCAATATGGCTGCTCCCACACTTGTGGCCGCCCTCAGTACCTGTTCCCCGGCAAGGCCGGCCTCTTCCAGTAAAAGCAGCTCTTCCAGGTATCCTTTGCCGTGAAGCACGCCGGAGGCCCCTGCATCGGTCCCCACTCCAAGCCGGACTCCCATATCGGAGGCCTCTTTTATGATCCTCTGCTGCCTTTTATATGTCTCTGTTATAACCTCCAGCTCTCCGGCGGAGTACCGGTTTTTTGCGGGATCCCTTGCCTGTATGGCCACCGGGGCCAGGGTGGGTATCCAGGGGATGTCTTTTTCTGTCATGGCCTCCAGGGTTGACCGGCTCAGGAAGTATCCATGCTCCAGGCTGTCCACCCCGGCTTCCACCGCCAGCCTCACCGCGTTATCGGAACTGGCGTGGGCCATTACCCTAAGCCCCCGGCGGCGCGCGGCAGAAACCAGTTCCCTCAGCTGTCCCGGTGTAAAGTGTATGTCTCCAACCCGGCGGTATTCCTTAAAGCTGACCACGCCTGAAACCAGAACCTTTATATGGTCGGCCCCCCTGCGGGCAATGTCATCCACCGCCTCCCTTATTCCCTCTCCGTTCAATCCGGGGCCGAGGAAGGAGCCGTACTTGCCGGGGTTTCTAAGGGCTGTTCCGGCGGCCCGTATGCGGGGCCAGGCCATTTCCCGGTTAATCTCATCACGCGCCTTAAGCCCTATCCACTCCCTGTCCCCTCCGTCCCTTACCGCTATAATCCCCTTATCCAGGGTTACAGCAAGGTCCTTCCGGATTCTTTCCATCAGGAGGTCCCACTGCTGCCACTGTGCCATGGCATTATGGAAGTCGTGGCCGTCCAGTGCCAGGTGCACGTGGCAGTCCACCAGCCCGGGCATTACGGTGTATTCCCGGAGGTCCAGCAGTTGAAGCCCCTCCCGGGCTGCCGCAGGGCTGCCATGGGGGCAGGGGCGAACCTCCCCTATCAGTCCGCCGGTTATCAGTATGTCGGTGTTATTGCCTTCAATTGCGGCATCGCCGTCAAAAACCCTTCCCGCCCGTATAATCATATCGGCGCCGGGGGGGATGCTTATTACCTTCAAGGCCGACCCTCTTTTCTTTTAGCGTGCAATTTCAATCTACCACCGATGCCTGCAGGAGGTCAATTATTTTACCTGATGCTCAAATGAACATTTTTTTAAAATTTATTGAGATTTGAAAATTGCTATGTTATTATCAACTTAAGACAGGTATCCCTTTAGTGGAACCTTACCTTGATTTTGGGGACATGGTTTTTAACAAAAATTAATATTTATCCGCTTGGAGCCGGGAAGGACCGAGACGGGAGGGGTATGTATTATAAGCCTTTCGGTATTGGTGCCGGAAGGCTTTTTGTACGGGCTGTGAAAAGCTTCGCCTGGCTTTGTCAGCCCCGGCGGTCCGGATGCTCACGTACGTTTATGTACGCTCCGCTCCGTCCCGCCGTTGCTTTCGCGCCATGCTCGCTTTTGACAGCCCTACTGGGGTCGTGAAAAGCTTCGCCTGGCATACTCAGTCGTCAGACGTCAGCCGTAAGTCGTCGGTTTAGTTGTCTTTTACCAGAGGTTAAAAGGCCTCAGGATTCTGACGACCGATTGTTTACGACTGACGACCGAATTAGACGGCCCTACCGGGGACCCGCTTCTAACTTCACACATCTCACTTCTTGGAAAGGGAGGTTCCGCGATGCTGATCTGTGAAACCATCGCCTCAATAAGGGAGTTCGTGGCAAAGGAAAAGGCAGCCGGAAAAACGGTGGGCTTTGTGCCAACGATGGGATATCTTCACGACGGCCACCTTTCACTGGTGCGCAAAGCGCAGTCCCAGTGCGGCTCGGTGGTGGTCAGCATATTTGTAAATCCCATGCAGTTTGGACCCAAAGAGGACTTGAGCGTCTACCCGAGGGATTTTGAAAGGGATTGCAATATGCTCCTGGAATGTGGGGTTGACGCCCTGTTTTACCCCAGCGGAGAGGAGATTTACCCTGCCGGTTTCTGCAGCGCCGTCGAGGTGGCCGGGCTTTCCGAATGCCTTTGCGGTAAATCCAGGCCCGGACACTTTCGGGGAGTGGCCACAGTGGTGACCAAGCTGTTCAACATAGTGCAGCCCCACCGGGCTTATTTCGGCCAGAAGGACGCCCAACAGGTGCTGGTTATTAAGAGGATGGTTCAGGACCTCAACATGCCCCTGGAAGTGATTACGGTACCAACTACCAGGGAGCCTGACGGACTTGCCATGAGTTCCCGGAATGTATATCTCACACCGGACCAGAGGGAGAAGGCCGTTGTTTTGTTAAAAAGCCTTAAGGCGGCGGCCGGAGCGGTGTCTTCGGGAGAGCGGGATGTAAGCACTCTGGCGGGAATGGCCGAAAGAATGATAAATGCAGTGGAAGGCGCCCAAATAGATTACGTGGAGATAAGATCATGGCCGGACCTCAAGGAGATTGAAGTGGTGGAAGCCCCTTCGCTTATGGCCCTGGCGGTTAGATTCGGCAAAACGCGCCTGATAGACAACATCATATTGGGGGAATAGAAGTTGTTTATTACAATGTTTAAGTCAAAAATACACCGGGCCACCGTAACCGAGGCCAATCTCAACTATGTGGGCAGCATTACCATAGACCGTGAATTGATGAAGGCGGCCGACATTCTGCCCAATGAAAAGGTTCAGATAGTCAACAATAATAACGGCGCCAGGTTTGAGACCTACGTCATTCCCGGGCCGCCCGGCTCCGGGGTGATATGCCTTAACGGGGCGGCGGCGCGCCTTGTCCAGCCCGGTGATACCGTGATAATAATCTCCTATGCCATGATGTCCCGGGAGGAAGCTTTATCATTCAGCCCCACCGTGGTTATGGTGGACCGGGACAACCGGCTGGCCGAAATCCGCAGGGTCGAGAACCACGGTGATATAGGCTGAACTAATGCCTTGACACCACCATGTTTCAATGGTTAGAATAATTTAATGGTTTTTTATGGGCATATAAAATGCAATTTTACCGGAAGAAGGGGCTAAAAACGCACTAATGGACAGAATGGAAAGGCTTGCGGAGGAAATCAGGCAACTAAAGAAACAAAGAAGGGCCATAATTCTGAGTCATGTGTATCAAAGGCCGGAAATTCAGGAAGTTGCGGACTTTGTGGGGGATTCCCTGGAGCTTTCAAGGAAAGCCGCCGGCACCGACGCGGAAGTCATAGTATTTTGCGGTGTTCATTTTATGGCGGAAAGCGCCGCCATTCTTTCGCCGGAGAAGATTGTGCTGCTGCCCGAGCTGAAGGCTGGCTGTCCCATGGCCGACATGGTGGACGCCGAGGCCTTAAGGGCCAGGAAGAGCCAGATGCCCGGGGCGGTGGTGGTCTGCTATGTGAACACCAGCGCCGAGGTAAAGGCCGAAAGCGACATTGCCTGCACGTCGGCAAACGCCGTAAGCGTGGTCAATTCCATCCCCGAAGAACAGCCGATACTGTTTATACCGGATAAAAATCTGGGCACCTACGTGGCCGGCAAGACGGGAAGGAAGAATCTTACGGTCTGGGAAGGCTTCTGCAACACCCATGATAAACTGACCCTGACCGATGTGATTAAGGCTAAAGAGGAGCATCCCGAGGCTCTTGTACTGGCACACCCGGAGTGCCGGCCCGATGTGGTAAATGTGGCTGATGTGGTGGCCAGCACCTCCGGCATGCTGAAATTTGCCGGGGAAAGCCAGGCCCGGGAGTTTATTGTCTGCACTGAAGAAGGGATACTGCACCAGTTTAAGAAAAGGTGCCCGGATAAAAGGTTTTATCCCGTGACCAATAAACTGGTCTGTCCGAATATGAAGGCAACCACCCTGGAGAAGGTGCTCCGCGCCCTGGTTGCCATGGAGCCAAGGGTCACCGTGCCTGCCGGCGTCAGGGAAAGGGCGCTGAATTCCCTTGAGCGGATGCTGGCGGTTAAATAGGGGCCGCTGCCCGCCACAATGCTGGAGGAAATTTCGTGAAAACCGATTATCTTGTTAATTTTGACACCCGGCGGCTGCCCCAGGACTATTGGGACTATGTGATAATAGGGAGCGGCATCGCCGGGTTGTATACTGCGTTAACAGCCAGTTCCCTTGGAAAGAAAGTTGTGGTAATAACAAAACAGGCTGTTGACCACAGCAATACAGACAAGGCCCAGGGGGGGATTGCGGCCGCCCTGGGCACATCCGATTCCCCCGGACTGCACTTTAAGGACACTCTTATGGCCGGCGCCGGGCTGTGTGATGAGGATGCCGTCAGAATACTGGTGAATGAAGGCCCCGAAAGGGTACTGGACCTGATGCGTATAGGCGCCCGGTTTGACCGGAAAGGCGGGGAGCTGGCCCTTACAAAAGAGGGAGCGCACAGCAGGAGGCGGATACTGCATGCCAGCGGAGACGCCACCGGGGCCGAAATTCAAAGGGTGCTGACTGAAAGGATCAGGGAAGACAAAAATGTGCTGGTAATGGAAAACCACCAGGCCGTTGACCTGCTGGTGCACGAAAATGTGTGCTTCGGCTTACTTGTATATGAACGTGACACCGGAAAGCTTTTTGTATTCCGTGGGGCATCGGTGATACTGGCCACCGGCGGGCTGGGCATGCTGTTCGATCACAGCACCAATCCGGAAGTGGCCACAGGTGACGGTATCGCCATGGCATACAGGGCCGGGGCCGAAGTCATGGACATGGAATTCATACAGTTTCACCCCACTGTGCTTTGCCTTCCCGGTGCGCCTAGATTTCTCATATCCGAGGCGGTCAGGGGCGAGGGGGCCTATTTGCGCAATCGCTACGGAGAGCGTTTTATGACCCGTTACCACGAAATGGCCGAGCTGGCCCCCAGGAGCGTGGTGGTAAAGGCCATACTTTCTGAAATGGCTGGCACAGCTTCGGAAAAGGTTTTTCTGGACCTCTCGCACATGTCTCCGGACCTGGTAAAAGAAAGGTTTCCCACCATCGGGAAGACATGCGCCGGATATGGACTGGATATAACCCGCGACCCTATACCGGTAGCCCCGGCGGCCCATTACATGATGGGAGGGGTTAAAACCAATCTTAACGGGGAGACTAGCATTCGGGGACTTTACGCCTGCGGGGAGGTAGCCTGCCTGGGAGTACACGGCGCCAACCGCCTGGCCAGCAATTCGCTGCTGGACGGGCTGGTTTTCGGATACCGGATAGTTGAGTGCGTAAAAAAATATAAGCTGGGGCAGCAGAAAAAGAATATGGAATTCGCCTGCCACCGGCTTGAAAGCAAACCGGCTCCTTACAGCAGCATACGTTCCGATCTGAGAGCCGTAATGAATAAATACGTGGGGCCGGTAAGGACCGGTCAGGGACTGAAAAAGGCTCTGGACTTTTTTTCCAAATATGAATGCCTTAAAAAGGTTCAGGCCCCAACCCCTGCGGACATGGAAGTAAGAAACATGCTGGAAGTGGGCTGCCTGATAGCCGAAGCCGCCATGATGCGCACCGAGAGCAGGGGGGGGCACTACAGGCTGGATTATCCGGAACCTCTTGACAGGTGGCAGAAACATATAATAATAAGAAAGTAAACAATGCCGGGAGGTTTATGCTGTGGATCTGGAACCGTTGATTCTAAGAAAGATCATTATCCGGGCGTTGAAAGAGGATGTAGGGACCGGAGATATTACAACCCGGAGCATAGTGCCTGATAATTATGTTACAATAGGCTTCATCAGGGCAAAGGAGCCTGGCGTGGTGGCCGGCCTGGGCGTGGCAAAAGAGGTGTTTTTGCAGTTAAGCCCGGACATTTCCTTCCAGCCAAGGGTCAAGGACGGTGAAAAGGTTGATCCGGGGCAACTGCTGGCCAGGGTTGAAGGGGACGCCAGGGCTATACTGACCGGGGAAAGGGCGGCACTTAATTTTCTGCAAAGGATGTCGGGGATTGCCACACAGGTGGCATATATGGCGGGTCTTATCGCCGGGTACGGGGCAAAGCTGACAGATACCAGAAAAACCACGCCGGGACTGAGGGTGTTGGAAAAATACGCTGTCAGGGTGGGTGGCGGATATAATCACAGGTTTGGTCTATATGACGCTATATTGATTAAGGACAACCATATCAAGGTCGCCGGGAGCATATCCGAGGCTGTTTCCAGGGCTAAAGCAAGGGCCCCGCACACAATGGGCATAGAGGTGGAGGTAGAAAGCCTGGAAGGCCTTGAAGAAGCCATCGGTGCCGGCGCCAATGTCGTTATGCTGGACAATATGTGCCTGGAGTCAATGAAAAAGGCGGTGGAACTGGCTGGCGGCAGGGTGCTTCTGGAGGCGTCGGGTATGGTAAACGAGGAAAACATCGTGGATATAGCCAAAACCGGAGTTGATTTAATCTCTATGGGAAGCCTCACGCACTCTGTTAAAGCCCTTGACATAAGCCTCGATGTGGGTGAAATGAAGCCCATAGCGGGGGTTATAATTTAGACTGTTTATTCATATTTAATGCGCGTTGGGCGCTTTTTTTCCACTATTTCCTTGCCCGGGGTGCCGGGCTTGTTTTATGATTGAATTAGTCGGTGAAGGGGTAGTATCCATGAAAATAGCTGTAAGTAATGGGGGACTTCTGTCAACTTTTTGGCAATTGGCGGTTGACAAGGTTTTGTTGTGACAATAATATTTATATAGTATAAAAACGGGGCTGTGGTGGAAGCCATTGAATAGAAACGAGATATTGCTGCTGTTGAAAAAAAGTATGCCCGGGTATGTTTCAGGTGAAGAGATATGCAAAGGAATAGGTGTTTCCAGGACTGCTGTCTGGAAGCATGTCAAGTCCCTGCGGGAGGACGGCTACGGCATTGATGCCGTTCCCCGCTGGGGATACAGACTTTTTAGCGTGCCCGACCGCCTGTATCCTGATGAAATAAAAGAGGGGCTGAATACCGGTTTTGTTGGAAGGACGGTCTATTACTACGAAAGTGTTGAATCCACCAACCGTGAGGCCAGGAAACTGGCTGTCGGCGGGGCTCCTCACGGTACGCTGGTGGTGGCCGAGGAGCAGGTTGGCGGAAAAGGCCGGATGGGCAGGGGCTGGTTTTCCCCCAGGGGAATGGGGATTTGGTGCTCACTGGTACTGCGGCCGGAAATAAATCCGGGGGAAGCACCGCCGGTCACCATGCTCACTGCCGTTGCCGCAGCCCGGGCTGTGGAGAGTGTTTCCGGCATTACGCCCGGGATAAAATGGCCTAATGACTTACTGGTGGAAGGTAAAAAAATATGCGGCATCCTGACAGAACTTAACGCCGAAATGGAGAGGGTGAATTTTCTTGTGGTGGGCACCGGAATCAATGTCAACACCCCCGGAGAAATTTTCCCCGAAGATATTAAAGGAATTGCCGCATCCCTTTTCCAGATCAATAATCAGCCGGTGTCAAGGCTTGAATTGACAAGGCAGTACCTCAGGGAATTTGAACAACTTTACCGGATCTGGATGAACCGGGGTTTCGGGCCTGTGCTGGAAGAGTGGAAGAAAAGGTGTGTGAGCCTCAACCGCCCCGTGCGGGTCAGCACTTTCAGGGAAGCCTGGGACGGCTGGGCCGAGGATGTTGACGACAGCGGTGCACTGGTAGTCCGCATGCCCGACGGTTCACTGAAAATCTTTGTGGCGGGGGAGGTGTCGTTGAGAAATGCTTAACTTTTTACGCCACAATTGTTAACCTTACAAATAAATTCAGTTAACATATCATTGTTTTGAGCAGTCAGAATACAGAATCCAGTAGTCAGAATTGCTGGAGGAAATATTCTGGCTCCTGGCTCCAGAATTCTTTTTTATTTAAGGAGGTACTTCAATGAAGTTATCGGCAAGAGATATTACCCTGGTGGCGATGTTTGCCGCGCTGACTGCTGTGGCGGCCATTCTGTCCCGGTTCAGCCTTATTGTAATCCCTTTTTATCATGTCCCCTTCAGCCTTGTGCCGTTGATTGTAATTTTGGCGGGGATGCTCTTGGGCCCCCGCCTGGGCGCTTTGAGCATGGCCGTTTATGTTGCCATGGGCCTTATGGGCCTGCCGGTGTTTGAAAAACCCCCCTTCGGAGGTCCTGCTTATGTGCTGCAGCCCACTTTCGGGTATCTTATAGGATTTATATTGGGAGCATATGTTACCGGAAAGCTGCTGCCGGCCCAGGGAAACTCCGGCATTGCCAGATACCTTCTGGCCTCGCTGGGGGGGATCGCGGCCATATACCTGGCGGGACTGCCTTATCTTTATGTAATACTTAATTTTTATATCGGAAAAACTTTTTCTGTATGGAAAGTTATTCAGATCGGATTTGCTCCCTTTATAGCTTTGGACCTCGTAAAAGGAGTCCTGGCGTCATTCCTGGCTATGGCCGTGGTAAGGCGCGTAAAAACCGCGGCCGGGGCACAAAATGAATAGCGCTCATTATAATTTCTCACGTGAAGTTTACTTGAATTAAATAAGTGATTTTGTTGCGGATAGACATTGCCTTTGATAAAATTGCTTAAGGGGCCGTCATGAGATGTATGCTTTTATACTATGGCGGCCTTTTGTTAATTTTTTTATTATTGGCGGGGGGAAAACTATGATACTGGTATTTGACATAGGCAACACAAACATAGTGCTGGGGATATTCGAGGATAAAAACCTTCTGGAAAACTGGCGTATCTCCACGTCCACCCAACGTACCGCGGATGAATACGCCGTGTTGCTGAGGGCTCTGTTTGAGGAGGCGGGATTGTCTTTAAAAAATGTAAAGGCAATAGTTATCTCTTCGGTGGTGCCCCCTCTGATGATGTCATTGGAGATCATGTCGAAAAAGTATTTCGGTTTTCCGCCCCTGGTGGTGGGGCCCGGAATAAAAACCGGCCTGCAGATTAAATATGATAACCCCCGGGAAGTGGGAGCCGACCGCATAGTTAATGCCATAGCGGGATATGAATTATACGGAGGCCCTTTAATTATTGTGGATTTTGGTACGGCTACAACCTTTTGTGCCATAACCGCAAGGGGGGAATATCTTGGGGGGGCCATAGCCCCCGGGATAGGTATTTCCACCGAGGCTTTGTTTGCCAGGGCAGCCAAACTTCCAAGGGTGGAATTGGTAAAGCCGCCCGCCGTGATTGGCAAGAATACCGTCAACAGCATGCAGTCCGGAATTGTTTACGGGTTTGCCGGTCAGGTGGACGCCATTGTTACCCGTATGAAAAAGGAGTTGCCGGGCAAACCGCTGGTGGTGGCCACGGGAGGGCTTGCCGAACTCATAGCCCAGGAATCCCAGACAATTGACAGGGTAGACCCGTTGCTTACCCTGATCGGTTTAAGAATGATCTATGAAAGGAACCAGGGATAGCACTATATGAACATTGCCGGTGTTAGTCTGGACAACCCGGTTATAGCGGCCCCCATGGCGGGAGTCACCGACAGGGCTTTCCGGGTGCTGGCAAGGGAGGCGGGGTGCGGCCTGGTCTGTACCGAAATGGTAAGCGACCAGGCCTTAATTTACGGCAACACCCGCACCAATACCATACTCAATATAGAAGGGGAGCCGGGGCCTCTCAGCGTGCAGATTTTCGGGTCCAACCCCGGATACATGGAAGAAGCGGCCAGGCTGGCGGCGGCCAGGGGCCCTGATATAATAGACATCAACATGGGGTGCCCCACCCCTAAAATAGTAAAGAACGGGGAGGGATCGGCCCTGATGAGGAGACCGCGCCTGGCCTTTGAGATTGCCAGGGCGGTTGTGTCGGCGGTGTCCCTTCCTGTGACTGTAAAGATGAGAAAGGGCTGGGATGAAGAAAGTGTCAACGCCGTGGAAATGGCCGTCCTGATGGAGAAGGCCGGAGTGTCGGCGGTGACCGTTCACGGGCGGACACGGTCCCAGTTTTACAGTGGCAGCGCGGACTGGAACATTATCAGGGAGGTTAAAAAGGCAGTCAGCATCCCGGTGATAGGAAACGGGGATATAAGGACACCGGAGGACGCCCGGCGCATGATGGAAGAAACCGGCTGCGACGGGGTGATGGTGGGCCGCGCCGCCATGGGCAACCCGTGGATATTTACCGGGATAATCCATTACCTGCGGACAGGGGAAAAAGTTCCCCCGCCCACGGCCCGGGAGAAGATATCCACCGCCCTGAGGCACCTGGACCTTCTGGTGGAGTATAAGGGAGAGCACACCGGCATACTGGAAATGCGCAAACACGCGGCCTGGTACCTGAAAGGCATCAGGGGGGCGGCCAGGGTGAGGCAGGAGCTCAACAGCGCCCGGTCCAGGAGGGATATGGCAGAGATTATAATGCGACTGGAAAGTGCGGAGCAAGGTTTTTAATCCCCGTCCGGGAAAATTCCCCGGATGGGGATTTCTGTAAATAGTCGGCAATTTCCTGGTTATTTTGCCCGCACCGGCAGCATACTGTAAAATACAGGCAGAACGGTCTGATACCGGGGCTTTCGCTGTGTAACCAAGAGAAAGGGGGTGTGATGCTTGGGCACATTTGCTTTTATCGTCCATCCCCGGGAAACTGGCGATATCACCCGAGTATTTCCCATTGCCCGGTATTTGCCGGGGTGGCTGGTTGAAAGGGCCGCCGTTCGTATACCACCCTTCAAGCTTCCGGGTATAACAGGGATAGAGTCACATGCAGGGGCCGAGGGCTTTTCAATTGCCGTTCCCCTCACCTTCAGGCAGATAAACCGGTTGCCCGGGAGCATCATAGCGGGCCGCATTGTTCAGGCGGTAAGGCTGGCTGAAAAACTGGGGGCCGGTGTGATAGGGCTGGGCGGTCTGGCGCTGGCGGCCGAGAGAGCGGGGTTTAACCCGGGTGGCTTTAAAATTGCGGTCACCAGCGGGATCAGCTACACCATTGCCACAGCCATGGAAGCGTTAGGGGAAGCGGCGGAGCTGATGGGGCATGATTTGAAAAAAAGCAATTTTGTTGTCCTTGGGGCTTCAGGGACGGTTGAGAGAGTCTGCGCAATGATGCTTTCCGCCAAAGTGTCACGGATGACGCTGGTGGGTAAAGAAGAAAGAAAGCTGGAGGAGCTGGCCGAAAAAATTCTTTTTCACAGAGGGCTGTCGGCAAGGATCTCGCTGGATATTAAAAGCGCCTTGCCTTCGGCCGGTATAGTGATCTTCGGCCCGGAGGCAGGCGTTGTGGGGCCGGAGCATTTATCACCGGGCGCAGTGGCTTGTATATTGGCAGGGACTGGACTGTCAGGAAGTGAGCTGGCGGAGGCCAGGGACGATGTGCTTGTTGTTGAGGGAGGTCTGGTGAGCGTTCCCGGAAATATTCAGGGAATGATCAGCGCTCCTTTGGCCGAGGCTGTTTTAATGGCCCTGGAAGGAGTCCGGGGGGATCCGGAGGGGTTTGGCGTCAGTATTGAAAAGGTGAAAAAAACAGCATCCATGGCCGCAAAGCACGGTTTCAGGACGGCCGGTATAAAAGGATGTAAAGGAGTCATTACAGGGGAGGATGTTGAAAGGGTAAAATACAATGCCGGGAAAAAGGGCTCTGGCAGTGCTGCAATACCTTGACAAAGTTAGCAACAGTTCTTATAATGTTTTGAAGGTCAGGTAAAATAGATGGCACTGCAAGTGTTTGCCTTGCAGTGCTTCACTGTAGTTTGGGGTTTTTTCCTGCCTTATTTCACCTTTCTTTTTTATTAATATTATGGCGCAAAGAACATATACTGTTTTGTAAGTTTTCATTCGTTCATTCCCGGACTGAAAATAATAACAGTTATGAGGAGAAGCATATGAAAGAAAAAGAGGTCCTGCTTACTGTGGAGGGGCTGAAAAAGCTCGAGAAGGAGTTGGAACAGTACAAGTCGGTAAAGCGGAGGGACGTTGCTGAGCGTATAAAGCAGGCCATAGAATTTGGCGATATCAGTGAAAATTCGGAGTATGAGGATGCCAAGAACGAGCAGGCATGGATTGAGGGCAGGATTCTTACCCTGGAAAAAATGCTTCGCAACGCCAAAATTATTGACGACGAGAACATTGGCACCGAAGAGGTAACGCTTGGGTCAACCGTGATGCTCAGGGATCTTGAGTATGATGAAGTGGTGGAATACACCATCGTAGGCTCCCTGGAAGCCGATCCAGGGAACAACAAAATTTCCAACGAATCTCCGGTAGGTAAAGCCATACTGGGAAAAGCCAAGGGAAGTGTGGTAGATGTTACGGTGCCGGCCGGAGTTTTGAAATATCAAATTGAGGATATCCTTAAATAAAACGTAAGATAAAAGAGATTTAAAGACTCCCGAGGCCGGCTGAAAATTTCAGGTTGCTATGGTTAAGGGTTTGTATACAAGCCTTTTTTTGTTTGTACTGTAGCCTCACCTGCAGCCTGATATGGTTTAATCGCCGGCCTTTGGACGGGAGATCCGGAGGAATACTGTATGTCGGGCGAAATACGCGAAGGCGCAAATATTTTAACGCTGGAAGAGCAAGAAGAACTCAACGGATTAATGAAGGTCCGGCGTGAAAAACTGGCCGAGCTCAAGGAAAAAAACATCGATCCGTATGGGGGTAAATACATAAGAACAAACCTTGCCCAGGAGGTGGCGGATAACTTCGAGGGCTTTGAGGGCAAGGTTGTAAGTGTGGCCGGGCGGATTATGGCCAAAAGGGTGATGGGAAAGGCCAGCTTTGCCCATATACAGGACATGTCCGGGCAAATACAGCTATATTTGCGGCTGGACGGTGTTGGCCCCGATAACTATGATTTTTTTCGCAAGCTGGATATAGGGGATATCATAGGGGCCAGGGGAAAGGTTTTTAAAACCCGCATGGGTGAGGTAACTGTCGAAATTGAGGAATTCGTGCTCCTTTCCAAATCCCTGCGCCCCCTGCCGGAAAAGTGGCACGGACTGAAGGACGTGGAGCTTCGTTACCGCCAGAGGTATGTTGACCTTATAGTGAATCCCGAGGTTAAGAATACCTTTGTGTTGAGAAGCAAAATCACCAATTCCATAAGAAGATACCTGGAGAAGAAAGGTTTTTTGGAAGTGGAAACCCCCATGATGCATCCCATAGCGGGGGGGGCTACCGCCAGGCCTTTTATTACACACCATAATGCCCTTGATATGAACCTTTACCTGAGAATCGCACCGGAGTTGTACCTGAAGCGGCTTCTGGTGGGCGGATTTGAAAAGGTGTTTGAGATAAACAGGAATTTCAGAAACGAGGGAATATCAACCAAGCACAACCCGGAGTTTACCATGCTGGAGCTCTACCAGGCATATGCGGATTACCAGGATATGATGAACCTGACGGAAGACCTTATATTCACAGTTGCCGGGGAGGTCCTGGGGATGACCTCGGTTCTGTATGAAGGGGTTGAAATAGACCTGGCTCCTCCCTGGAAGAGGGTCCCTATGCTGGAGGCCGTAAAACAGTACAGCGGGCTTGATTTTGAAAACCTGAAAGGGGAAGGGGAGGCCTACAGGGCGGCCAGGGAGATTGGACTTGACGTCAGCCCTTCGGATTCATGGGGGAATATTCTTAACACGGTATTTGAGGAAAAGGTTGAGCCAAACCTTATCCAGCCGGCCTTTGTGCTGGATTATCCCATAGAGATTTCTCCACTTGCCAAGAGGAAAAGGGAGCAGCCGGGTCTGACCTACAGGTTTGAGCTGTTTATATACGGCCGGGAGATGGCCAATGCCTTCTCCGAGCTTAACGATCCCATAGACCAGAGATCAAGGTTCCTGAAACAGGTTGAAAAGAGGAAGTCAGGGGACGATGAGGCCCACATGATGGACGAGGACTATGTCAACGCCCTGGAATACGGCATGCCCCCGGCGGGCGGTCTGGGCATAGGCATAGACAGGCTGGTGATGCTTCTCACCGGTTCCTCTTCAATCCGGGATGTTATACTGTTTCCGCTTATGAAGCCCAGGGACTGACTGAAAGGAAGAAAATACCTGTTGATTTGCTTTGAGTGAAGTGATAGTATTACTTCTTGCCGGGCTGCGCGGGAAATGCAGACGGAGAAAAAAATAAAAGAGGACGGAATGGCTGGTAAAAAATACCTGTTGACCGTCCGGGCCGCAAGTGCTAAAATAAGTTCTTGCCGGCGGGTTAAGCCGGCAGTATTTTGGAAATAAAACGGCCAAATAAGGTAGAAATAGAAGTTGACACCTGAAGGCTGTTGTGCTAAGATAATAAATGCTGCTGAGGATATAAGTTCAGCGGTCACGGTCCTTGAAAACTAAACAGTGTAGATGGATTAAAATACAAGCCAGACCTCGTCAAGAGCCGGCAGCAGTGCCGGCGAGAGGTAAAATCGATAAGAAGAGCTAAATCGGCTTTTCATAAATTTGGCTATAGGCTATAAGCTATTAGCCAATAGCTAAGAGCCAACAGCCAACAGTTATTTATGGAGAGTTTGATCCTGGCTCAGGACGAACGCTGGCGGCGTGCTTAACACATGCAAGTCGAACGGGGGTCGCATGGAAGCTTGCGAAATGCGGCCTTAGTGGCGGACGGGTGAGTAACGCGTG
>JBMOPC010000048.1:0-13127 GCA_049323915.1 Bacillota bacterium | reverse complement strand
TGGCCATTCCTTCAACTCCTTTCCCGTTAAATGAAAGCCAGCTTTTACCGCTGGCTTTCATCGTCCTGGCTGTAGATAAATTCATTTTCCCTGCGGTTCCTAAGCTTCCTGGCGGTATACCAGGTGATCAGGGCTCCCGACAATGCGGCCAGGGAAACCGCCCCGGCTATTGTGGTGTTGTTTTTCGTCTTCTTTTTGGGCCACATGCGAGAAAGCATATCCATCATAAGAACCACCTCGGTGTTATTATTCCCTTAACAGCAGTTTTAGTATTAGGTAATTAATGTCAGGTGGCTTTTGGGCTACAATAAATTTACAAGGCCATATTTTTTTGCAATGGATAGAACTTCTTTATACTCGGCCGG
This sequence comes from Bacillota bacterium, assembly GCA_049323915.1. Lineage (GTDB taxonomy): Bacteria > Bacillota > Desulfotomaculia > Desulfotomaculales > Desulfocucumaceae > BRHc4a. Next base: position 12,762 of record JBMOPC010000048.1, on the reverse strand, counting down.
TGTTATTCTCCTGCTCAGCTCCTCGTAACGGAACGCCCGGTGGGCGGGGTAGTACTGGTCCATTATATTTATGAAAGTATTTTTTGAAATCTCTTCGGCCAAAAAACCGATCACTTTGTCGGATGCGGCAAGGTTGTTGGGGAGCACCAAGTGGCGGACCAGCAGGCCTCTATAAGCGATGCCCCTGGTATCAACCGCCAGGTCCCCGACCTGCCTGTGCATTTCTTTTACTGCCTGCCTCGCCGTGGTGAAATAGTCCTTCACCCCCAGATATTTTTCCCCGGAGGTGTCGTCGCCGAACTTTATATCGGGCATGTAAATATCCACTACTCCGTCCAGTATTTCCAACAGTTCTACGGGGTCGTAACCTCCGGTATTGTACACCAGGGGAACCTTGAGCCCCTCTTCCACGGCCGCCGTGAGGGCCTCCAGCATCTGCGGGACGTAATGTGTGGGTGATACAAGGTTTATATTATGGCAGCCGGAATTCTGCAGTTCAATCATTATTTTTCCCAGTTTTTCGGGGCTTACTTCCCGCCCCTCGCCGTCATGGGAAATGTCGTAATTCTGGCAGAACACGCAGCCCAGATTGCAGTTGGTGAAAAAAATGGTGCCGGACCCGTGCCTTCCCACCAGCACGCTTTCTTCCCCGAAATGCGGGCCGTAGCTGCTTATAACGGCTTTTCTTCCGCTGCGGCACAGCCCGGGCCTGTTTTCCATGCGGTTTGCGCCGCAGCGGCGCGGGCAGAGGCTGCATTCTTCCAGCAGTTTCAAGGCTTTTTCGGTTTTCTCTTTTAACACCGCCCGGGACAGCTTTTCATATCCCACCGCCAACACCCCCGATAAATAATCGCCTTGAAATTATAATATTGCCTGGAAGCTGAAAAGAAATTAGTCCTTTCCTTTAATCACCGCCAGTGGCCTCATTTTTGCCACCTTTTTGGTCATGCCGGTGGCGGCCAGTGTTTCCACCACCTTGTCTATGTCCTTGTAGGCGGAAGGGGCCTCGTCAAGCAGGTCCCTGTAGTTTCGTGAGTTGTATAGCACCCCGCCCATGCTGGAGTCGAACTGCTCCTTTGATATTTCCTTTGTTGCGGCCGTCCGTGAAAGTACCCTGCCGGCGCCGTGGTTGACGGAATAAAAGGATTCCTCCGCCAGCGGGGTGCCCACCACTACATAGGATGCGGTTCCCATGCTTCCGGGTATAAGGGCGGGGTGCCCGGTGAAGCGGTATCTGTCGGGGTTTGCGCTATGGCCTGGGGGCAGCGCCCTGGTGGCCCCCTTGCGGTGGACCAGCACCTTGCTTCCCTGGTGAGCCTCCCACTTGGCAATGTTATGGGCGACGTCGTACACCACGCCCAGCCCCAGGCTTTCCGGAGGGCAGCCGAACTCGTGGCTGAATGCCCGCCGTACGTCGTGGGTTATCACCTGGCGGTTGGCGAAGGCGAAATTGACGGCGCAGGCCATGGCCCGGTAGTAGTCCAGGCCCTCCCCGGAGTCGGAGGGGGCGCAGGCCAGGCCCTTGTCAGGCAGGCAGATGCCGTATTTTTTCGCCGCCTGAATCTGGCTCTTGCTGTAGTCGGTGCAGATCTGGTGCCCGAAGCCCCGGCTCCCGGTGTGTATCATCACTGTCAGCTGCCCAGGCCAAAGCCCGAATACCTCTGCCACGCCCCGGTCATAAACCTTTTCCACAAGCTGGATCTCGATGAAGTGGTTGCCGCCCCCCAGGGTGCCCAGTTGCTCCGAGCCCCGGCGGTACGCCTCACTGCTTACCGCTGAAAGGTCCGCACCGGAAAGACATCCGCGCTCCTCGGAGTTTTCAATGTCTCCGGGCCGGCCATAACCCCGCCTGACAATGGACGGCGAGCCCTCATGGGCTACTGCCTCGAATATATCATTTGTTATGCTTCTGTGGCGGCTCTTTTTTCCAGTCCCGGTGGGGACGAACTCCTCGATCCTGTTTATCAGCCTGCGCAGAAAAGGCGTGTCCAGCCGGCGGGCCTCTAGATTGGCAGCCAGCAGCCGAACGCCGCAGTTTATATCCATTCCCACCGCCCCGGCCGAAATCACCCCTCCCCTGGAGGTGGCCATCACGCCGCCTATTGGCAGGCCGAAGCCCTGATGCATGTCAGGCATGCCGCATACGTGCGCCACCACTCCGGGAAGGCAGGCGGCGTTGGCAAGCTGCTGAACGGACTTGTCCCTGATCAGGAGGGGTAGCATATCCGGACTGGCGTAGACCAGCCCGTCCACCCTCATTTCACCTGTCTTTACAAGACGGTATTTGTTCAACCCTTCTTTTTTCAGCTCCATAAAACATTTCCTATCGATATTCTTTTTATGAATATATTAATTTACCATGATAAACCATGTCAATTTCAATAGTTTTAAAGAATCCCGGACGTCAAATGTGATATAATGTGTAATTAGCTGTTTGGGGGAAATCCGTTGATATAAACCTTTTCAGGCCCGGAGGACAGGAAATAAAATGGTAAAAATGTCGATAAATAACTTTCATCCTGATTCTGTAAAGTTTTCCGTAATCGCTTCCACACTGGACAAGACCCTGGTGAAATCTCTGGAAGGTGTGGGGGTTGTGGTCCCGCACAAAATAAGCGAGCTGGAATACGTGGTCAGGTCCGAGGTGGAGAAGTGTTTTGCCGATTTCAGCATGGATTCAGGCAATATTAAAACACAGCTTATTTTTGACCAGGATGTGGTATTGGTAAAGGTATCCAGATATAAAGGCGGTGCCCTGGAGGAAATATTTTCAACCATTTTCGACAGGTGGAATTAATAAATGCCAAAAAAACACACCCGGTTATGGGTGTGACTTGTTTTAGACTTAGGAAACTTGTGGATAACTTTTACAATACTCGATGAATTTCTGACTTTTGGGGTCGCTAATAGGCTACAGGACAGCCCTGGTTGTAGGCTTCCAGCTATTCTGTCTCCTGTCTCCTAGTCGCCAGCAGGGCGAATTTGTTCTGCCTATACAATACTTACCCGGTATTCTTTAAGCCATGTGTGCACCTGTATGAGAAAGGCGAAGAGCTGGGCCCCGCCCATGAGCTGCCCGAACCAGGCCGGGCTGAAGGAAGCGCCCCGGGTGCTGATTGCCTCCCTCAGGGCCGATTTGTTTAAAAGAGCCGGAAGCGGGGATGAGACATCTTCAATTATCTCCTGAAGGCGGCCTCTGACAGCGTCGAGGTAAAGAGGGTTGTGTGTCTTGGGGTAAGGACTTTTGCGCCTTTCCAGGACGTCCTCCGGGATAATTCCCGTAAGGGCCCGGCGCAGTATGCCTTTCTCCCTGAGGCCGTGGCTTTTCATCCACCAGGGTATGTTCCAGACGTATTCCACCAGCCGGTGGTCGCAGAACGGTACCCTGACTTCGAGCCCCACCGCCATGCTCATCCGGTCCTTGCGGTCCAGCAGGGTGGGCATAAACCGTGTAATATTGAGATAAAACAGCTCCCGGATGCGGGCTTCCCTGGCGGGCTCCCCCGGCAGGCGGGGGACCTCGTCCAGGGCCTCACGATACCGTTCGGCCACGTACTCCTCCGGCCTTATTTCCCGGGCCAGGCCCGGGTCCAGCAATCCGGCCCTCTCCCTTACCATTCTTATCCACGGAAATGTATTCCCACACAGAGATTCTTCATTGTAAAACCAGGGATAGCCGCCGAACACCTCGTCGGCCGACTCCCCTGACAGGGCAACGGTGGCGTCTTTTTTAACCTCCCGGCAAAAAAGGTAAAGGGAGGAATCAATATCGGCCATTCCGGGCAGATCGTTGGCCCGCAGCGCCCGGTCCAGGGCTTGCGCCAGCTCTTCGGTGCTTATTTCGATGAAATGGTGGACAGTGCCGAAATGATCGGATACACGCCGCACCCATGGGGCATCGGAATTTGGCTGGAATATGTTCGGGCGGAAATGACGGTCGTTGCCGGTATAGTCAACAGAATAGGTGTGCAGCGGGCCTGCGCCCGACAGGGCATAGCGCCCGGAGGCAAAGGCCGTGATGGCGCTGGAATCCAGCCCGCCGGAAAGAAAGGAGCACACCGGGACGTCGGACACAAGCTGGCGCAAAACGGTGTCCTCAAGCAGGTCCTTCACTTTCTCCGCAGTGGTGTCCAGGTCGTCCTCATGGGGCTTGTTTTCAAGTTTCCAGTAGCTTTTTATACTGAGTCCGCCGCGGTCATATACAAGGCACCGGCCGGGGCGAAGCTCGTATATCCCGCGGAAGACTCCCTGCCCCGGGGTCCTGGACGGGCCCATGACAAAGATCTCGGCCAGCCCCCGGGAATCCACTTCGGGTGGAACCTTTGGATGAGCCAGTATTGATTTTATTTCGGAGCCGAAAATAAAGGCGCTTCCCTTCCGTGAATAAAAAAGGGGCTTTACTCCGAGTCTGTCCCGGGCCATAAACAGCCGCCGGCCGGCCTCGTCCCAGATGGCGAAGGCAAAAATGCCGTTAAGCCGGTACACGCAGTCAGGACCCCACTCTATGTAGGACATCAGCAGCGCCTCGGTATCCGAGTTGCGGGTAAGAAATGTGTGCCCCCGTGCTTCCAGTTGCCGCCTTAGCTCCAGGGTGTTGTAAAGTTCCCCGTTGTATGTGATTGCATATACCCGCTCACCCTTCTGCCTGGTCATTGGCTGCCCGCCGCCCACCGGGTCCACAACTATCAGGCGGCGGTGGCCCAGCGCCGCCCTTGGTGAAATAAAATAGCCGGATGCGTCAGGCCCGCGCAGGGCAAGGGTGCCGGTCATCGCCTCCAGTACCGGACGCTCCAGTGTAAGATCTCTCTCCCAGTCTATCCAGCCGGTAATTCCGCACATATTCACGAAGACCTCCTTTTAACAATGTATACGGAAATTCAGGGCTGGACGTCATTGTCGCAATTCCCGGGACACCGTTGTCCCATGTTTTTCCCTGGTTTAAAACTATGACGCGGCTGTGTCAAATGAGCCTGGACAAAAGCCGGAAATAATACTGAATTTTGCTCATCTGTTATTTCAATTATTTTTTGTCTAGATTTTGGAGCGGCGTGGAACAATAACGGAAAGTATTATAAGAGGATGATGGAGTATGAATTACGAGAAGGTCCAGCAGATACTCAAATCGCCTGAGACCGTCAGGGTGCTTTACAGGGGGAAATCAGTATGGATCGAAAGCCTTAATCCGGGCAATGAAACTGCGACGGTTTCCGCCGACGGCGGGACCATGACAGTTCCGGTGCAGGAATTGATAGAAGGATAATCCCGGCTTTTTAGCCAATAGCCAACGACCATTCTGCCGCACCTACAGCCCCATTGGTATGCATTTGATATTGCGGCTATGTATTGAGGTAAATATAATGTCAGTAAGTCTTTATTAACTGACGGGCTGGGGAGGTTTTAAATGTTGGGCAGAAGGCGGAGTTTGAACATTGACCAATTCACTGATCTGGCCGGGAAAATTGTTGATGAAATACCCGAAAAATTTTTACGGGACTTAAACGGCGGATTCAATATTGTTGAAGAGCACAAAAAAGACGGAGAATACCTCATAATGGGGGAGTATTTTCAGGACCACATCATGGGGTGCACTATTATGATATATTACGGATCATTTGTGCAGCTCCTGGGGGACAGCGACGCCGGCGCCTGGGAAAATGAGCTGCGGGAGACCATATTGCACGAACTGCGGCACCATATAGAGCTTATGGCCGGGGTTGATTATTTATCCGTGGAAGAACAGGCGGAACTGGAGGCGGAACGCCTTTTTTCCAAAACCGGCCCGCGAAAAAAGAAGGATTAGAGCGAAAAGAAAGAGAAGTTTATAATGGTGTATGAAGTGCTCATGGACGAAATGGGAGGATGGTCCTGATGAGATTGATAAATGTGGCGGAAATTGTCGTATTCGACATTCTTGACAGGCTGCTGCCCAAAAAGGATGTCTGCAAGTGCGAGAGGTGCAGGATGGATATCGCTGCCATAGCCCTTAACAACGTTCCTCCCAACTACGTGGTTTCCACCGAGGGGAAAGTCAGGAGGTCCATAAACCGGCAGCTCAAGGTGGACGTGGGGCGGCAGGTGGAGGACGCCATTGAAAAAGTAAAGGAGCATCCCCACCATAAACAGGTATAAACGGTATGACGTTGATGCCCCGGGCTGTATAATGCCCGGGTTTTATTTTGTATTAGGAAATTATGCTTTGTGGATAACTTTTTTAATTTATTTCAAGACCGTCTCGATTCTGAGTCCTGAGTTCTGTATTCTGAGTTCCAGTCGCCCGCAGGGCGAATTTGTTCTGCCTCATTATAAAAAACCGGGTGTTTTCATATAATAAATCTGCTTGAATATCACAGGAGGTGCAATATGATAACAGCCGAGGTATCATTGTATCCGCAGAAAACAACAAACGCCAGCCAGATCATCAGCGACTCCATTAATTCTCTTGATAAAGGGAATCTACAGGTTGAAGTGGGCTCAATCTCCACCAGGATTCAGGGGTCGAAAGAAGAAGTCTGGGCGGGGCTGAAATCACTGTTTGACCAGGCAGTCGGCAGGAGCGAGGTCAACATGGTGGTCACGCTTTCAAACAGCGCGGACTGAAATGGCTTATCCTTGAAAAACATGCCCGGGTGTCATAAGCCCGGGTTTTTTTTGTTTTTGGGGAATATTATAACGTTATTGTCTGAAGGCCCTGATGCCATGTCGGGGACTTCAATACGATCGGTCAGGCTTTGCCCTTTTCCGGCCGGTTTTGCCGGCGCCTGTGAAAGGTCCTGGCCGCAGTATGGGCAGGTCCAGCCGCCGTATGTGGAGGCGGAATATGAGAAACCGCCGCAGCGAAAGCATCTTTTTTCGTACATACTGGTAACTCCCCTCTATTGTACTGGTTGTTCATGCTTATCCTATCAGATTTGCCTTTTGACAGGTATTACCGGATGGTATGATACCGGGGATGATTGATTTTTAATACCGCTTATACCTAAGTATGAGTGAGAAAGAGTAAGAAGGGGAAAAACCATATTATATAAAAGATTATTAATGTTTATGATTAGTCTGAAAGACTTAGTCAACAATCCAATATAGACTGTTAGTCATACCGGAGGAGGAAGATTTACAGGGTTGTTTGATGGTAACATTTGTTTGGAACGATACATGTAATGTGAATTATCAAGCTTTAGTACGACCTGATGCACCAGTATCTGACATGTTATGTGATATAGTTGACAAACAACTTTTTTGTTTTCCGGCCTTGCTGTCTAAAAGAAAAATAAAAGCAGTTTGGCGGAATTTGCGGGCCGCTGAGGGTCTGTATATAGTCTGACCGCTATAAGTTAGGTAGACGAGAAAATACATGCAAGTACAGATTATTCCCGTAGATTTTTGCGCTTATCGACATTTAGCAGTACAATTTAAAACAAAATCAGTCATTATAACAATTGTTTCGAAGAAGGACTTTTTTCCTGCAGCAAAGAATACCGGGTATTAATACAACCAGATTGTGTCATTGCTGGAAATTAACTTATACCCTGGGGTGAGCTTTCCGGCTGCGTTGTGAATAACCGTATGAGAGAAATTGAGATAAACGGTGTACAGGTTTAACGGGAGGGGTCGGCTGTTATTATGGATAAAATCCGCCTGCTTATTGCCAATGAGGATTCCATGTCAAGACGCGGACTGGCGGCTATTTTTTCCTCGGAGAGCACCTTTGAAGTGGTGGGTGATTTTTCGCTGGAGGAGGCGGTGGAGAAGTCAATATCCCTTCAGCCGGACGTGGTGCTCATTGATTTGAACGATGAAAAATCCTGCCACTGGCCAAAAATCATTCAGCTCAAGAGCGAGTGCCCGTGCAGCCTGATACTGGCCCTGGTGGGGGACGATCATAATGACAGGCTGGCCGGCCTGCTGTCGGCCCAGAGCATAGACGGCTGTGTGCCAAAGGGCATTATACGGGGTTGTCTTGTCAAGACCGTGGAGCTGGCCTGCAGGGCCGGGCTTCTCTGCCTTCCCGGATCGTTTAAAAGGATGGTTTCCTTTGCCAGGCAGGACAAATCCTTTGCAGGCGGAGAATTTAAATGCGGACTGCCGGGCAACGGGGAGTACCTCACCAAGCGGGAGATGGAAATACTCCAGCTGATGGCCAAGAATTGCTCCAACCGCGATATAGGACGAAAGCTGTTTATCAGCGAGCCCACGGTGAAAACCCATGTCAGCAGCATACTGCGAAAGCTGGGCCAGAACAACAGGGCCCAGGCCATCGTCTACTCCTATAAGATAGGACTGGTAAACGAGGTGTCCGGCTGTCTGTAAACAAATACTGCCGGCGTGGCCTTATAATCCTTCATCAAGTGTAAAATACCTTGTAACATAAAGGAGCCCTTAGTTTGGGCTCCTTTTTTGCACATATTATTTACTTACGGTTTATTACACCACTGCAGTGTATCTTTTATTTGGGGCCGCTGTTGCTGTTGTCAGGTGCGGCGGAACTGTTGCCTGTACCGGGATTTCCGCTCCGGGGGGCGTTTCGGCCTCCCTGGGGTGAAGTATTTTCGGATGTACCAGGGTTACTTCCGATACTTTTTGCGTTAGATGCCGTATTGTTTATTACGCCACTGTTTCCGTTTCCGACGACATTGTTTCCGGTATTGCCGCCTGCCGCCGGGGTGCTTGATTCGTTGCCTCCGCCTGCGGGCACTGCATTGACCTGGGGTGCGGTTATAGTTGATATCTTTTTATTTGCGGCGGACAGAGCACTGCTTAATGAAAAAACCTGATTCTGGAGTGCCATATTTGCTATTTCAAGCTGTTTATTTTCCTCGGTTAGTTTGATCACCTGCTGGATTAGGTTGTTTTTTTCGGCTACCAGGTTTATTATGTCCTGTATTCCTTTGATACCGGATAATTCGTCTCCGGGCACAACCTTTAAGGTGAACAGCTTATCATACAGTTTATCAGATCTGATTTCTAATTTCCCCAAACGGTATGATGCGTAATTGTTCAGAACCCTAGCGGTTATTTCTCCGGCGAAAACCCTGCCATGGTTCCTCCATTTCAGTACGCCCATATCACCGGCATCGGCTATTTCCAGCGGCACCTCGTATGACTGGTTAGGTTCCAGCCCCACCGGCGTTATGTCTCTGACAGCATCTCTCAATGAACCGGATACCTCAAAGTAAACCCAAATCCTGGACTTGGTGACGTTGGTTATCTTGATGCCGGTGCTGCCGCTGCCCTGCCACAGGTTTTCATTGAAGGCGCCCTCGAATTTCAGGATATCCCCCGGTTTTGCCGAGTCCGCCGTACCTGTCTGAGATCTGGCCAGAGTTGTCAGGTGCGCATATGTTTGGGTGACTCCGGAGGCCATAAGGGTAATCATTAAGAGGCAAATGGTGGACAGCACGATCCTGAAAATCTTATATTTTATTTTTTTCCTCAGCATTTTCCCCCTCATTTTACTGGCTTCACACAGTATAAACCACCTCTTTCCGAATGATTGGCCGTATGTTTATAAAGCTTCCACTGAGGGATCCAGATCCAATCCGAGGTTGTAACGAATTGCCTGGGAGCCGTCGGCGGAAATAACCCTCGGTTTCGATTTGCCGTCGGCCATAGCGCTGAAGTCGTTGCGCTGAATATTTATCCCGGTGGACTTGCCCACTATGATGAACTTGGGCATGCTTTTGCCGTCTTTTTTACTGTTAAGGAAAATATTGTCCGTAATTGTGATGCCTGTGGATGAATCAGCGATGGATAACGGGTTGTACATGTTTTCCCTGCCGTCGATGGTTAGTCCCTGAACCGTCACGTTTTGGGCCTGCCCGGTAAAAGAGATCCCGGTCAGCAGGGTATCGTATACAACGTCCTTGGATTTAATGGTTACGTCGGAGCGGTTTATCTCCAGATTGCCGTATTCACCGGCCGGAAGCAGTATTACAGATCCGGTCTTTGCCTGGGTTACCGCCTTTTGTACGTCCCCGTTCGCCACAGCTACGTCTGAGTCAGGCTTAAGCCCCGGACCCTGTCCGGCATGGACGATCAGGGAAGTTTCAATATTCTTGCCTTTATACCAGTTACCCGCCCGCTCGTCAAGCTGAAAGGTGTAGGTAAAGGTTTTAGTCTCACCGGGATTGATGATTATTTCATTTTCCGTGGGGACGGCGTTTCCGTCCAGGGAAAGGAGGGAGCCTCTGTATAGCTTTTCTCCGCCCGGGCCGGCACAGGTTACTCTTATGGCGTTGGCCATGAACTTGGAGTCTGATTCCTTAATTGAAGCTGACAGACCGTTAATGTACGCCTTAAGGTTTCCCACATTCTTTATGGTAAGGCTGAATTCCCTGGGGGCTTCGCCCGGGATCATCTTGTCCAGTTTAAGGGAGCCGTCCAGGATGCCTTTGTTGGTTTCATCCTTTCCCAGGTAGAGTGTGCCGGCGGTGATGCTGTTCCGGGGTGATGTGGCCTGGGCGGTAAAGTATCCGAAGGAGCCGTGGGTAACGAAAAATGCCATTATAGACAGCAGAAACAGTAATTTCAAAGATCTTATCATTTTAAACTCCTTCCTAAAATTAAAGGTGAATCAATGTTTTTCATAATCCTGCAATCCAGGTGTGCAACCTGCGGCTTTTAAGGCTTCGCCTGTGTCCGGAGCTGGAATAAACGAATCTGTGTCTGATACTCTATATAGCGTAGCAAATCTCCTGATTTTAATCTATTAATCTACGGTATGAAAAATTCGGCCGGTGTCAGACCAAACTCATGCCCGGGGATGATCATAGTGTTCTGAAAAAAATCCGGTAAGTTCATCCCCGGGTATAATTTTTCAGAACCCTGCGGTGGCATATAATAGATTCAGCTCTTTTTGCGCGCAGGGAAATGGAGCGTATCCAGGAGTTGTTTAGATGAGGGGCGTCTATATGAATAAGATTAGCCTGTTTATCATGTGCTGTTCTCAGGCCATCCACCGAAGCATATCTGTGATTTTCGCCTCCGAAAAAATTTTTGAAGTGGTGGGCAGCGCCGTTGGTTCTGCGGATGCCGTATCTGAAGTTCAAAGAATCCAGCCCGATTCCATAATTTATGAGAAAAAACCGGGAGAGAACATTTCAGGGATAATAAAATCAATAAAACAAGCCTGCCCTTACACGAAGGTGTTCGTACTGGTTGAGGACGGCAATTCTGATGATTTATATGATATTTTATCTTCCGAAGTCGATGGCTGTCTGTCCAGGTCAATGCTGCCCCGTGACCTGGTTAAAGTGGTGGAATTGGCCTGCCTTAGCGGAATAATCTGTATGCCGGGCTTTTTAAAGCGGTATTTCGCCGGCCAGAATCCAGCCTTTTTGATGAGTATTCGAGATAATGACATAGAAGTAAAACAATCCGAATCAAATAACTTACTGCCTAAAAAATAGCAGGAGGAAGCCAATGAAAAAGAAGCTTTTGTTAGTGTTTGTTTTCCTTATCAGCGTTTCGATTATGAGTGGAGGACTTACCCATGCCCTTTTTTCCGCCCGGACTCCAGCCACCGGGAACACATTCAGGGCGGCCACCGTGGGTCTTTCCGCTGTAGGGGAGCTTGATTTTGATTCCCAGACGTTAAACCTTGCTCCCGGTGAAAGCCCTGAAGCCCACGTGGACAGCATCACGCTGGATTCATCAGTGTCAACCATCGCCACAAAATTATATGTAACATTTTCAATTGTGGATATGCAGCTTGGCCCCCCATACCCCGTCGACCGGTACAGCCTTGCCGAGGGGCTGGTGATCGACCGGATAGAGTATAAACACGGAGGGGCAACAACAACAATAGCTCCCGGGATAACAACATTTGACGAACTGGTCAATAATGGCATAAGGGAGGCCACTTACTATCTCGGGGATGTTCCAGCCAATGATACGGCCAGCAAGCAGTTGGTGTTCAAGTGGCATTTTCCCGACAACGGGGCGGACGACAACAAATATCAGGGGGCTGGCTTCAGGCTGAACTACTACTTTACAGCTGTTCAGGCACAGTAACTGTTAAATTTTCTTGAAAGGATCCCGTGAAAAGCGGGGTCTTTTTTTGCTTTCTTCTGCACTTAAATGGCCTCCCAGGAATAATTTGCATTAAGTTATTTCAGGAATAGGGGGGCAATGCTGCGCTTTACAGGCGCTGGCAGTCGTAAATGAAAGAAAATGGTACATATGGGCTGAAGTCCTGTGTTCTGCAATGCAAGGGAAAAATCGGCCTAAATGAAAGAAGGGCACTGGAGTCGCTGGGAATAACGCTGAGCCAATATATTCCCGACGACGCCTTTCTCGTAAGGTTAAGCGAAGAACAGATTGATGCCGTGGTAAAACTGCACTTTATAGAGTCGGTATCGCCGGCCGGGCTGGAGAAAAAGCTGGAGGAAAGCCTGGCAGCCGGCCTTGAAAGGCTGTCCGGGGATGCGGACCGGCAGATATTCCGGGTTGTTGTAAAGCTTTTTGAAAACGCTGATGCGGACATAGTGGTCAGCTACGTGCAAAAGGCCGGCGGTAAGGTTGCCGGGCATGACAGCAACTGGCTTGAGGTGGAGTTGGAGGCCGGGCGTCTGTTCGGGCTGGCGGCCTTTCCGGCGGTGCTCAGCGTAGAAGAAGCAAAAGAATTTGAGCTTCTCAACGACCGGGCGGGGGAGATTGTCAAAGCCCCTTCCCTGTGGACGGGGGGGCTCACAGGGGCCGGGCAGATAATAGGCATTGCGGATACCGGGCTTGATACCGGCGCTGCAGATACTATGCACCCGGATTTCA
>JBMOPC010000047.1:0-13968 GCA_049323915.1 Bacillota bacterium | reverse complement strand
CGCATCCATATATTGTTAACATAGTTTGATATTGTCAATTCCATGCATTCCTGCTCCCCTTGTTCTTAGTTTAATTTTTTAATTCAACAAATTACTGCAACACTCCTTTATTTTCCAACCTGTATCCAAAAAAAATTACAAATTTTTCTTCAAAGGGGGTTTTTCATCCAAAAGAAGTGAACCGCAAACTGCAATATTTCCCGCCTGGTCCCGTCAGGCAAATAAAATGCCCTGTACGCATCGGGGTTTGGCCCTTAACTTGTTAACTTATTGTTCCGGCCTGTAAATATGCTTAAGCACCGCCACCGGAGAAAGTCCAATGTGACTGGCTATTTCATTCAGTGAATACCCGTGATCCTTTGCCGATCTTGCGTATGCCACCTTAAGCGCCATAAGCCTTCTCAGCCTGGACCCTCTCTTAATAAGTCCTAACTCCTCAGCATTTAAGCCTGTCTCCTTTAGTTTTTCATCCAGCGGCTTTTTCTGGTATATTCAATTCTTTAATACCTGGATCATCCTCTTTTCCCATCAGTAGATATATTTTACCAATAAACATCTACCAGTCCTTGGATAACATATCCAATATAAGTCCTATCTCTACAATGCCGGGTTCCCACCGACACGGATTTATTGAGAAGACTAATAAAACAGTTTTCTTTTCCGGACTATCAAAAACGTTCTCCCTGTTGGTTTCCCCGCTGTATGACATGGTATATCGCCCCCTGATACTCCGCCCTGGCCCGCCTGACCAAAGAAAAACACCTCCTGCCATACTCCAACAGAAAGTGCTTTTTTCATCAACAATAAGTTAATAAGTCAGGGGACAGACCTATTTCTCCAAGTGAGTCAAAGAACCGTCCCCTGACTCCAGTATTTGCTGACATCGTCGATAAGGCTTTCTATGTGCTCCACCATGGCCCTTTCCGCTGCCTCGGGGTCGCGGTCCCTGATTGCCTTTAAAATCCTGCCGTGCCCCACCACCAGCTTGCCTCCCACCCGGGTGCGGATATACTCCAGTATGGGGGAAAGCTGGCCGTCATGCCGGATTAAGTCCAGTGCGGCCGCCAGTACGCGGTTTTTTGCCGCCAGTGAGACAAGCCTGTGGAACCTGACATCCTGATCGGCGGTCATCTGCTTCTGGGCGGTAAACTGCTCCTGCTCCGCCAGCACAGATTCCATCAGCCTGATTTCTTCGTCGGTGGCGTGCAGGGCGGCAAGCCTTGCCAGCTCCCTCTCTATGGCCCTCCTGGCCACCAGTATGTCTATCAGGTCTTCTTTTTTAGTTGATTTTAAAGTTTCAATAAACCGGTTGCCGTATGCCAGGCGCCTCTCAAGGCTCCTGTGCTGATCCAGCTTGACCCTTCCGCCGCCGGTGATGGTCCTCCCCTTGAAACCCCGCTTGGCAGTATAACCTTTTCTGTCCATCCCGTTGAGAATGCGCCCCACCGTGGCCTCGCTGATATCCAAGCCACCGTCCCTCAAAAGCTGGCTGAGCTGGCCGCATCCCAGCGGCTCCTCCCGCTCTTCCATAATGGACAGAATCTGATATTCGATCTTTTCTCTGTCTCCTGGCATAAAAAATCACCCCGGATAATTTCCAATATAATGCGGAGGCCGGCCGGCTGTCAAGGCCAATGAAACGGATCATGGATGCATTATAAAGCGCCCCACCCCGGGGTGAGGCGCTCTGCCAAAGTGTTTTACGTTTCAGTTACAGCATGAATATTACCGCAACGATGGTTGAGACAACCATGCCCGTCACAACCGGAACGAAATTCTTCCGCATCAGGTCAAGCACGGGAACACCTGCTATTCCAGCCACCGCCACCAGGGAAGACCAGGCCACGATGGTGCCGCCGCCCGACCATATTGCCCCGATCTGGCCTATTGAGGCCAGGGTGGAAGCCACATTCTGGTTGCCGGCACCAAGGGCGGCTGCCAGTGTTCCCACCAGCGGCAGCCCGGAGAAACCGGACCCGTCAAGTCCTGTAATCACGCCCAGTATTAAGAGGCCGAAGCTGGCCACAAATCCTGTGGGGCTGATCACGCCGGCCAGAACATTGCCCACGTCAAACAGGTAGCCGGGGGCGCCTTTGCCAAGGATGGCCGGGGCGGCTTCCGGGCTTCCGATAAAGAAGAATCCGGCGATGGGAATGATGGGCCCCATTATCTTGAATGCAAAACCCAGCCCGTCCCCCAGGAAATCGGCCACGCTCTCCATTCCCTTTGACTTGTAAACCAGCAGCGAGGTGATGATGATCACCAGGAACGCGCTCCCGCCCAGCAGCGCCGACGCGTCGCCTCCCTTGATGTCCAAGGCGAAGAGGGCGATAACAACCCCTATCACCACCGCAATCATCAGTCCGGCCGCGAATTTGCCGTAGCGCGCCCCGTCAAGGGCCTTCTCCACACCGCCGGACTTGTCCACTATGTCAAACCCGGTGGACTTGTCCTTTTTGCTCTTAACCGAAAATTCCTTAATCTCCTTGCGGTTTATAATCCAGGCCATGGTCATGGCCACCACGCCTGTAATGGCGGTTAGAATTCCGGCCTTCAAGGTTACCATCTCAACCGGCACGCCGGCGGACTTGGCCGTAAGCCCCGGGGCCCCCTGGATTACAACGTCGCCCCCCAGCGCCATGCCCTGGCCGGCCAGGGCAATGGCCACCGCACACATTATCGGGGGCAGCCCGGCCCTTACTGCCACCGGGATCAGCAGCGCGCCTATAAGAGGCACTGCCGGCGTGGGCCAGAACAGCAGAGAGATGAAGGTGGTGCCAAGTATAATAACTATATAACCGGTTAGAGGCGATTTCATAAGCCCCTGCAAAGGCCTTACCATAACCTGGTCGGCGCCCGTCACTTCCAGTGCCGCCAGCAGCGCTACCATTACACCGATAATCATGAAAATGCCGAACAAGTCCCTGGCGGCAAATATACTGGCGTTAAAAACAGTGCTGATACCGCCCGTCAGGCTTCCCTTGTAAGCAAATCCGATGGCGAAGGTGAACAAAATACAGGGGATGATGACATTTTTTCTGAAAATCATGGTGGCGACCACTGTTATAACCCCGAGGATATAAAGCCAGTGAACCGGTGTGAATTGAATTTCCGCCATTTTATTACCTCCTGTTCTTGTTTAAGGGCCTTCTTGGTGATTATTACTTTTTATTTGCGGCAAACACCCCCTTTACCTGAGTTTTCCGAAACTTATGGTAATTAACGGGACAATGCGAAGTCTTTAATGGTCCCGGCCAGCCCCTCGGGGCCCTCCCGGACAATGTCAAACACAGGGATGTTCATGCCGGCTCTCACCCTTGAGAGCAGCAAATCGCCATCTACGTAGGCCGGGCAGTAGTCGCCGGTTTCATACCTGTAACAGGGGTAAAAGGGATTTAAGGTCACCGCCACAAGGGGCAGCGGCCTGCGGTAGCCCACCCTCCCGCCCCTGCGGGCTGCATTTTCAACAAAACCCCGGGCGTTGATCACGCTGCCGCTCAGCAAGAGCTTTACAGGGTCTTCGAAGACAAAAATCATCCCCGGGTAGAAAGCAATTTCCCACAGCAGCTCCAGACACCGGGAGGCAACCAGGCCCGGGCAGTAAAAACCGGTTGCCTCCTCCATCAACCCTGACAAAGGATTTATACTTTCGGCGTCCAGCAGTGAGGGGGGAAGCTCGGCCAGCAACCGGCCGCTTCGGCCCCAGATAACCGACTTTCCTTTGTCAGTGACACCGGCGGGGATTTCGCAGACCTCCGGCAGGCTGCACAGGGCCTCCAGGCTGCGTGTCTCCAGCGCCAGCCTTTCCAGATCGGTGGTATAGGAGGCGCCGGTGCACAGTATAAGCCCGTCTGTTTCCACCATGGGCGCCACCCTGTTCAGCGCCCCGTCCACCATTACAAGCGCCGCCCCCTGCCGTATCATCCAGTCCCTGACAACCCGCAGGTGCCTGGACTGGTTTGGGCCGGCCAGCACCAGAAGCCCTTCCTGAACCACCCGGCCGCAGACAATTTTACCCATCGGCGTGGCGATGTCCGTCCGGTCGATTACTTTCACCCTGGCGGTTCCGGCCCCAATACACCCCTCGGCGACGGCCACCAGGGCGCCGGCCTCCAGGTATACCCTGGGCTTCGGCAGGCCGGTCACATTGTCGGTGCTCTCACCGTCATAGCCTATGCTGGTCAGGCCCAGGGGCACTCCCATCGTCTGGAAATGTTCCAGCAGCGCCCTGGTGGTGGTGGTCTTACCGGTGTTTTTAGCGGTGCCCGCTATTCCCAGTGTCAGTGTCTTCATTTTGTCATCACTGTGTCTTTTCCGTTCCTGCCGGGGTAGGCGCCTTCCTCGCGGCTTCCCAGCACTCCCTCGTACAGTGCCGCCACGAAGTCCCCCCTGCCGGCCACCTGCCGCAGAACGTTTTCAATGCCGTCCTCTATCTCCCGGCTCCAGGCCTCAGCCTGGGAAGACGGCTCCAGCCTGGTCCCGCCAAAGAACCTGAATCCCTCACCCACGGCCCGGAGGGTGTCTATCTTGGACGGCACGCTGATGGGGCCGCCCGAGTACGCCTCATCCGAAGATGCTATTGTAATGGCGTCCACCCCCAGCATGGCGGCCAGGCAGGCGTGATAAGCCGTGGCGGCTGAAGACTGTATACGGTCTTCGGTGTGGGTCAGAAATCCTATTGGTGCCCCCGGCCACACCGGGGCGTCTATTATGCTGCGCAGCGCCAACACCTTGGCCGCATTGAAATCGACGTAGTTGTCACGCATCTGCCCGCTGATCATAACCTCCGGCGAATAGCAGAACAGCGGCTGAAGCACCGGCCTGGCCCCCAGCCTGAGGGCCACCGCCGCGGTGATCAGCATTCCGGCAAAGGCCTTGTAGGCCGGCACCCCGCACAGCTCCTCGTTAGTTACTATGTCAAAGGGCAGCTGGTATTTGGCCGCGTAGCGGATGGACTCAACCCCGTCCACCGTCATCCGGGCCGGGTCCGTGCCGGCGCCCAGGGCTCCGTAGCATATATTTATCTTTGTAAGGTCGGCCTGGAATTTGCCCGCCAGCACCACTGTCTCCGGCGTGTTCAGGCCCCTGTGGGCGCGGATCTGCCAGAGTGTGCCTGGCTCCAGAGACTGTTTTATTCTGTTGAGGTTGGCCGGAGTTATCACAGTGCCGTCTTCCTGGTGGGTCAGGAAGCCGTCCATGAAGCCCTCGGTCCGCGCCCCCCAGGAGGGGTCGAAATGAATAACCCCGTCGGCCCCCCAGGCCTCACTGACTTTAATGTGGCCGGTGTCCATGAAGGGGCATCCCGTTCCGTACTGGTTGAACACCACCGGCTTTTTAAGGGTGTGCTGGAGCCTGGGGACGTCCATACGCTCCTTGGTGGCCTTTATATATTCCTCCAGGGCGATGACTTCCTCCCTGGTAAAGCGCCTGGTCTTGGGGTGCATTACCCCCCTGAGGTAAAAGTCTCTGGTCATATCGCCGCAGTATTTGGGGTATTCAGCCAGGAATTCGGTCATTTTCTCATAGCTTTTCCAGCGGTTTACGTCCCAGAGCTCTTCCCGCACCCGGGCCCTCAGCACCCCGGGGGAGGTCTTGTTTTCAACCCACGCCAGAATGCCTCCCGCTATGCTATCCAGAATGCCCGCTATTACGCCGTTCCGGTAGCCATATGAATACTGCCGGGTGATGTCTTCCTTTTCCTTGGCCTTTTTGGCCTGGCCGGGCACGTATTCCCTTCCCTCCACGAAGGCCACGGCCTCCTCCACCGTTGTGCCGGGGCCGAAGCCTGCGTCAAAGCCCAGCTCTGCAGCCAGCTCGGGGCGAATGGCCATCCCGCCGATGCCTATTCTGACCCTGTCCCTGATTCCGGCGGCATCCGCCAGGTCCACGAAACGGGCCAGTATTTCGGCAACGCCGTATCCCAGGGTCCTGCTGAGCAATACCGTGTCCACCGGATTATTGATAATCTCGCGTATTATTTCCTCCGGCGTCAGGTCCGGCTGGAGCAGTATGGTCTCGTGTCCCGCCTCCTGAAGTCCGCGCCTTATTATTTTCAGGCCCACATCATGAACAGGGTCAATTGGAGCCAGCAGAACCTTCCTGGGAGTCATAGCCTCATCTTCCCCTCATTTCCTTCTTTCAGCCAGCCGTACGAGTCCCCCGGGCGGTGCACGTAGGCCCTGGCCCGGACACGGACGCCGGGGCCCTGGAACTGTATAAACACTATATCAACATCTTTAAAACCCATTTCCCTGAAAAGCTGGAGGATTAGCCTGCGGCCTTCCTCCTCGCTTGAGCAGACCATAAATGTCTCTATATCCATTCCATCCATTATCCGGTCCAAAATCCGGGACACTGCGCCACACCTCCCGGTAAATCTATATTTTCTGACTTCTTTAATCAAAAGGCGGCTGTTTTCGCAATTACACCGGATGGAAGTAGCCCGCCGCCAGTGTCATTTCTAAATATTGGAAACATTGGGCATCATATGTCCCTGACCGTCCCGGAGCCCGTCTTAATGACGGCCGGGCCGATGGATTTGGTCATTCTCCGGAGCCGCCAGAGACCGGCGGGGTGAATCCCCGCGGTTGTGGTTTCGGTGTTTTTTTGATTTTAGTATTTCTAGATCTGCTTGAATATATCGGTCATTCCGGCCCTTTCCACCCTGGCCCTGATTTGTTCCAGGTCAATGGTGTAGAGGTCTTTTTCTTTCATGCGTTGGAAGTATACCGATCCGGAGAAGGTGTATTTCCTGCTCAAACCTTCCTCGGTCCTCATCTGCTGGTTGACATGGGCTATGGCGTCGCCGATGGCCAGCTCCCCGGGAATAACCAGCAGGTCACTGCCGAGGGCGAACCGTACCGAGTTGTGTCCGGCCAGAGAGCCGGTTACGATGGCTTCGGTATGCCCCACCAGTGGGCCGGCCTTTTCACCGGCGCAGAAAAGGTTGTCCAGCCCTTCCACTTTCAGTGCGTTGTTCCGGGGAGAAAGGGCCAGGTAGCGTATGGAATTGGCTATCCCTCCGGAATACGGGTCCTCGTACCTGGCGTTTTCAAATCCGGGAACCTGCCTTAAGAGTTCCAGCGGGTAAAAGGGCGCCATCAGTTTTGCATGTCCCGTGTCAAGCAGTATGACATTCTCGGCGAACTCGGCCAGGGCATACTGCTGGCACGCCTTTTTTGACAGCATCTCCTTGTTCTTGCGCAGTGACTCTGGAATGGGAATCACAGCCACACCCTTACCGTCCAACTCCTCCACTATCTCCGGGGCCAGTGACTCCTTGAACAGCTTGCAGGAGCCGCTCATTGCCCCGATGGACCCGTCGCTTTTCCTGCCCGCGAACTCCCTGACCCCGGCTTTAGCGGCCAGGCTTACCCTGCCGCCAAAAGTGGGGCAGCGCAAAACACACATGGCGCAGCCGTTCCCGTATTTTACGCAGTTGCCCATGGGGCCGGCGCTTCCTGTGGCTTCAATATACACGTCGCCTGTGATAACCTCTTCGTCCTCCAGCACAACTCCTGTAATTCTCCCGTTTTCTGCTTTAACGTCCTTGACGCGACTCCTGGTACGGACCTCTACGCCTTTTTCGGCCAGCAGGCTTTTTATGGCGGGCTCAATCCTGGCCACGTCGTAAAGCGATGCGTGTTTGTGACCCGGAAACTCAATGTTTTTATGGTGTGACACACGGTCCACGACATGAAACACGTCTCCGGCGCCCATGCATATGGCCTCTTCGGTAGCGGTGAACCTTCCGTTGTTGCGCATTATTCCGCCCACCAGGCCGGTTCCCAGCAGCATGTCCGTTCTTTCCAGCAGCACCACCTCAGCCCCCGCCTGTGCCGCCGCCACCGATGCGGCAGTCCCGGCCCAGCCGCCTCCGACAACCACTACGCGCACCATAATCTAAACCCCCTTACGGTTTATCAGACTGTATATTGATCAGCCTTAATGCCGGTTCGATTAAATTACGCCTGCATGTTTGCACACGATTTCTATCAGGCGGACAAGGCCCTGAACGGCATACCTGGTTTCTTTCTCCAGTATCTGCCCTTCGCTGTCAGTGGTTCCCAGGCCGGGCGAAATATAGATGTTTCCGTCGTATGCCACAGTGGGGATGATGCCCATCTGGGCCAGGCCGGACTGCATCAGGTTGCTGCCGGCGTACATGTCCTCGATGGAGAAGATGGGTATTCCCAGGCTTCCGTTTTTCCATGTACCCTCGTAGTTGACCTCCACCGCAGTGGAGTTGTAGGACTTGGATATGATTATCCCTTCCCTCAGTTTTGCGGGCAGGCTCTGGAATTCTTCCCTGACTATTTTTTCGAGATCATCCACCGGGCGCGTCAGGAGTTCAGGTTTGTCCCTCAGGACCTTAAGGGCCTGTATCTGTGTCAGCAGGGCCTCCTTGCCGGGGTCAAAGGTGACGTAGGCGGCCTTGCCGTAAGAAGCTCCGGTTCCCCAGCGGTCCCCGTGCATACCCATGGCCCGGCGGATGGGAACCATGTATTCTTCCTTGCCGATTACCAGCCCGCTGGTGGCGGCCCCGGTGGCTTTGTCCATACTGTAAACCACCACGTCCGCCCCGGTTTTCCTGGGGTCGAAGCCCACGAAGGGAAGTCCCCAGGCGTTGTCCACAACGTAAGGTATATCGTACCTGTGGGCCAGCTGTGCCAGCAGCTTCTGCAGCACCGGCGTGCCTTCCTCATCCTTCACCCCGTAGCCGTAGCCGGGGGTCTCGTAGCCC
The DNA here is from genome assembly GCA_049323915.1 of Bacillota bacterium. Taxonomy (GTDB): domain Bacteria; phylum Bacillota; class Desulfotomaculia; order Desulfotomaculales; family Desulfocucumaceae; genus BRHc4a. The sequence continues at coordinate 5,225 of JBMOPC010000047.1, read as the reverse complement.
AGGGAGGTTATGCCGGTCAGCATCGACCTGTGGGTTTCGGCGTGGAAGGCTATCTTTTCAATGGAAGCCCCGGGGTCGACGCCGGTAAGCAGAGGCACCGGGTGGTACTTGATGCCGTGAACGTCGTACCTGGCCCCGGCCAGGGGCACGATAACCGTGTCAAGGTTGTTCTGGCGCTTGCCGTAAAACCCAAGCTCGCCGGCAGTGGAACCCCTGTCTGCGAATATATCTTTAAAACGGCCCGGGAAAGGCCTTCCGTAACTGCCCTGGTGGTGCAGGTGCTTTTCGTAGGGGGCGATGTACCTGGCCCGGTAGTTGTCTCCCCTGCCAAGCATCGGCGGTGTGAACAGCACGTCATAGGACAGCCAGATGCCGGCCTCGCATGTGCTGGTGGCGGCTGCGTCGTACTCGTCCCCGTATACGTCCTTGACAATTTCCCTTATCTCGTCCATAAGCCTGGCCAGAGGAATAACCTCAAGGGCGCCCTTCTCTCCGGCCTTCAGTATATCCTCGCGCAGAGGCGCCGGGCAGCCGGAAATGGCTCCGGTGAGGCCGAACTTGCCCCTTATTTCCTTGGGAATGCCGATCTCGTCCGCCGCCTTTTTGGCATCGGCGTAAATGCCGGCTGTGTTCGCCTGAAGCTGCTTGTACATCTGAAATTTGAATTTGGGTTTTTCCACTTCCGCACCTCCGTAAATGTTTGTAACAATATATAATTCCGCTTATGCGCTACTCATCATTGATGAGTTTACTGATAAGATTATATCACTTTTACAACCGATTTCAACAGTATCGGTAAAATTTCGTGCTGCCTCCAGAAAAAAGGGACTGGGTGCCCCTTCGGAAGGCATAGACGTCCTCAACCCCCACGTAAAGCTTGGGAGCGCACCCCCTTGGAACCCCCGGGCCTGCCCTGTAGCGTCTTGGCAACACCATGGTAAAAGAATTCGGCTGCTGGATTAACTTGACAATCCCGATGAACAGGCATTATGATAATGATAATCATTTGCGGGCACCGGAGGTGTTCTTTTTGATTCCGTCATCCATACAACTTGCCAATCTGGTAGGAGGGCTCTCCCTGGCCGTGGACCTGGCAGAAAGCAAAACACTGCTGCACGCCAGGGACGTGGCCTACCTGTCACTGCGCCTGGCCGAGAAGGTGAATTTGCCGGCGGGGGAAAGAGACGCGCTCTACTACGCCTCCCTGCTCCATGACATTGCCATCACGTCCCGGGGGATCGTATGCCCCATCTGCGAGGCCGCCAGGGATTACGACTTTGAGGGGCTGATCCCGGTGCTTTTTAAAGCCGACACCACGCTTCATTTTGTGCTGGAATCATGGGATGGCAGCGGCCCCCGGGGGCTTATGGGGGACAACATACCCATGGCTGCCCGCCTGCTGGCCCTGGCAGTGGAAATAGACAGCGGCGGCGGGGAAAGAGCGGATTTTTGGAAATGGCGCCAGCGCGTCCTTGAAACATTAAAAACCTATAACGGTAACCGCCTTGACCCCCTTCTGGCCAGGGCCATGGAGGAGCTTTTAAGGGACAGGCACTTCAGCCTGGAGCTGTTTGACCCGAACTATGATCTGAAAATACAGCCCTTCCGCCCGTCCGATCATATAAGCACCGGCAGTGAGACTCTGGACATTATCGGTAATGCCTTTGCCATATTCATCGACACCAAGACGCCTTACACGGCCGACCACAGCCGGCAGGTGGCCGAGGTGGCCCTGCTCATGGCCCGAAGCCTGGGCATGGGCGAAGCGGCCAGGCGAAGCATTTACCTGGCCGCGCTGCTCCACGACATCGGTAAAATATGCATTCCCAACGCCATACTGGAAAAGGCCGGCGACCTGACCGACGAGGAGTATTCCATGGTAAAAAACCACCCCTATTATTCCGCCCTTATACTGAACAGGATTCCGGAGTTTGAAACCATCGGCCTCTGGGTGTCGGCGCACCACGAAAGAATTGACGGATCAGGGTACTACCTGGGGATGAGGGGGGAGGAAATGCCACTGGAGGCGCGGCTTATCGCCGTGGCGGACGTGTATTCGGCCCTAGCCGCAGACCGCCCGTACAGGAGGGGGATGGACCGGAAGCGGATAGTGGAAGTGATGCACGGCATGGCCAAAGGCGGGCACCTGGACAAAAAGCTGGTGGATCTCGTTATCGACCTGGTCGGCAGTTCCCCGGGATACCTGTTTAATAGAGCCGCAGTTTAGTAGCCGGGAAAAATCAGACCGGATCATACTGCCCCAATTTAATAACCACAGAGTCCACAGAGTATTAAATGGCTTCCTTTTTACCTCTGTGAGCTCTGTGGTTTTTGCATCTTATGAATTACTTTTTATAGCGCCGGACACCGGCAGTCCGCAGGCGGCCGCCGCCCGGGGCCGAACAGATCTCCATGTGCTCAGTGGTTTTTATATTCTTAAAAATTCTTAAATTGCATTACAATTTTATCCCGGGGTTTTAACCGCTGAAACCGACTTTATAAGCTTTGTCAGCACCATGTTCACCGGGGTGGGAATGCCCAGGGCCTCCCCTTCACGGCACACTGCCCCATTGATTACGTCTATTTCCGTAAGCCGTCCCTTTTCCACATCCTGGCGCATGGAGGACATGTTCTGCCCGGTGGCCCTGGCAATGTTTTTAACATGCTCCAGGGGATCGGGGGTTACCAGCTTTATGTCCTTTTTGGCGGCAACCGCCTCGGCCTCGGCCACGGCCATGCCCATCAGCTCCTCCAGTTCCGGTATATCCAGCAGCTGCCCGTTTTTAACCCGGGCCAGGGCGGTAAGGGCGTTTATTTACTATAAGCTTTGTCCAAAGCACCCCCTGTATATTGTCCGACAACTCAGGACGGAGGCCGGCCCGCTGAAAGACACTTGCCAATTTTTCCAGGCGGGGGGTGGTTTTCCCGCTAATTTCACCCAGCATTGTTGTTCCGCTTCCGGCGTGCCTTATGTGCCCCGGCCCCAGCATGGTCCCCCCGAAGGCGCTGGTGCCGGCAAGAACACGGTCCCGGCCCAGTATTCCGGCCAGTGTCTCCACATTGCCTATTCCGTTCTGAAGAGTCAGGGCGAAGGTTCCCTCTCTCAACATACCGAGGGCAGACCTTGCAGCCTCCCCGGTGGCGTTTGACTTTACAAATATTAGTATAAGATCAACCGGGCCTACAGACGAGGCGTCGTTTACCGCCCGCAGGCGCACTGTCCGGTCTCCGCCGCCGGAGGAAATGGTGAGCCCTTTCCGGTTTATGGTGTTTATATGCTCTTCCCAGACGTCCACCAGGCAGACGTCTTCACCGGCCTCGGCCAGATGGGCGCCGTAAAGGCTTCCCATGGCCCCCGCCCCGATGACGGCAATTTTCATTTACACATTCTCCTATACTTTAAAAAGTTAATTCCAATAGAAATTGCTGTCGGAATAAAGAATACAGGAGACAGGAGACAGAATAAAATGCCGTAAAAAATCCGGTACCCACGGAAAAATGAAAATATCGGCTTATATTCTTTGGGGCAGGGCGCAGAGAATATTCTGTATTCTGACTTCTGTATTCTGAGTTCTGCTTTTACTATTTCAGCTTTTCCAAAAGCCCCTCGTCCATGCTGAAGGAGTGCTCCTGGCCGGGGAATGACCCTCCCTCCACCTCGCGGGTGAAGTCTTCCAGCGCCCTGGCTATTTCCGGCCCCAGCTTGGCGTACTGTTTTACAAACTTGGGCAGGAACCGGTCATACAGCCCCAGCAGGTCATGATACACAAGCACCTGGCCGTCGCATCGCACACCAGCCCCTATCCCGATGGTGGGAATGGAGAGTTTTTCACTGATCAGCCCGGCCAGAGGAGTGGGAACGCACTCCATCACAATGCTGAACGCCCCGGCCTCCTCCAGTGCCACAGCTTCGGCCAGCAGGCGTCGGGCCGAGGCCGCGTCCTTGCCCTGCACCTTAAAGCCTCCCAGCAGGGATGCGGTCTGCGGTGTCAGCCCTATATGTCCCATAACGGGAATTCCGCCGTCCACCAGCGCCTTCACCGCGGGAGCCACGCTGAGGCCCCCCTCCAGCTTTACGGCATCGGCGCCACCCTCCTTCATTATGCGGTTGGCGTTGTGCACGGCCTGGCTTATACTCTCATTGTAGGACCCGAAAGGCATATCCCCAACGATGAAGGTGCTGCGGGCGCCCCGGACCACCGGCCTTATGTGGTGTATCATCTCATCCATGGTCACCGGAACCGTTCCGTCGTATCCCAGCACCACCATTCCCAGCGAGTCCCCCACCAGTATCATATCTATGGGGCTCCTGTCCACCAGGCCCGCCGTGGTATAATCGTAGGCGGTAACCATTGTCAACTTCTGCCCGCGGATCTTTTTCTCACGCATACCGTGAATGCTAATCTTCTGTTTTCCCATAATCTCTTTTTACCTCCCAAAAGTTCAACTACCTTCCTTATTCTGTCATTTAATATCCCGCCCGTCAACAATATTATTTGTATTATACCTCTATTGCTTCATCAACAACCCCGGAAGCCAGGTGGCCAAAGAGGGCACGGCTGTAATCAGCAAAAGCACCGCCAGCCCGATGATAAAGGGAATCCAAACGGCCTTGCTCAGACGCTCCAGGGAAACCCCCGAAATGCCGCATACCGAAAACAGCACCGCCCCCACCGGCGGGGTGATAAGTCCCAGCACCAGGTTAAACACCACCACAACACCCATGTGAATGGGGTCCACCCCCATCTGAACCGCCAGCGGGGCAAGGACCGGGGTGACGATGGTAAGGGCCGGGGCGGTCTCAAGGGGAATGCCGATCAGTATAAGGGCCAGATTGATCATCATCAGCACCACCAGCGGGTCCTGTCCCACGGCGCTCAGCGCCGAAAGCATTTTCATAGGCACCTGCTCAACCGCCACCACCCACGCGAAGGGCTCGGAAAGCCCCAGCAGCAGCATGACCATGGCTGTTTCAAGGCCGGCCACCAGCAGAACCCCGGGCAGGCGTGAAAGCTTCAGCCCCCTGTAAATAAGCCCGCCCACCAGCAAGGCGTAAACCACGGCTATTCCGGCAGCCTCGGTGGGAGTGAACACACCCCCCAGTATACCCCCCACAATAACCACAGGCATCAGCAGGGCCGGCACCGCCCGCCAGCCCCCCCCGGCCAGTCCGCCCGCCCCCGGGCTTTTTTCCAGCGGGTATTTGCGCCGTCGGGCTATCCAGT
>JBMOPC010000046.1:0-13973 GCA_049323915.1 Bacillota bacterium | reverse complement strand
TGGAGGCCAGAGGTTGGAGGTTAGAAAACTTGAAAGAAAATGACCTGAGAGCCATTTCTTTCTTAATCCGACTTCCAACTTCCAACATCTAACTTCCAAATTCTTAGGCTCGGTCGTTAAGAGACTGAAACAGCCTATCGATAAATTCCGCCCGGGCTTAAATCACTCCCCCCCTCATGTGCATGTCGCTTGAGGGTCAGTGGGCTGTCAGTCACTTCTGATTTCTGAGTTCTATGTTCTGAATTCCAGACCGCCCGTAGGGCGGCTTTATCTTAAAACTCCCTGGGCTTGCATATTATTTCCCTGACCTTGGTATCGAAGAACTTGTTGGAGTGGGCGGGAAGTATTATTGCGGCTGTGTCGGCCCCGGCGCCGGTGCCTCCCACAGCTATTATGTCTGATCCGTAAGGGATCATCCCTGCGTCCAGGGCCATTGACGCGATCTCGGCGCAAACCTTGAGCCCCTGGCCGAAAATCCGCAGAGTCTGCGCCATTATTTCCGCAGGGTACACTCCCCCGAATTTATTTCTGACAGCCCTGTCAACTCCGGCCAGCAGGTGAGTGGTGGTAAGAACCTTTATTCCAGCTTTCTGCAGTTTTTCCCGGGTGGACTGGTCCATTTCGTCCACTCCGGGGCCGTCGAAGCCCACGTGGTGAGTTACACAGACCACCTGCTGCGGGCAGCCGATAAACTTTAAGGCGGTGAAGCCTGAGCATGAGGCTACCACAATATGTTTTATGGAAAGATCCGATGCCCTTTCGAGGGCCAGTTTTACGGTGGCGTCGGTATTGTCGGTTCCCTTTTTAACCCAGTACATATAACACCCTCCCGTATAAGAATTAAACCCCGCCACAGGGCGAGGTTATTTGTTGGTGGACGAGAGGGGATTCGAACCCCCGACCCCTGCGTTGCGAACGCAGTGCTCTCCCGCTGAGCTACACGCCCAAAGTTTCATGCCGGCGAAAATAATAATAACATAAACAGCTGCATTGATCAAGGATGTGATGTTAACCGTTAACCCCGGAAAGCTTTAATATAAAGGAAAAATGTCTGCCCGCAGTGAATATGTTTTTTATACGGACACAAAGTCGGAATGCTGGTGGCGGATTATTATGACAGCAGCGATCCAGGAGAATGGGGGGGGGGGAATACCATTGATATCTGATAAACCGGAGGGGCCGGTGCTGGTGACCGGGGCCACCGGGCTTGTGGGGTCGGACCTTGCGGCCCGCCTGCTGGGCCGGGGCTACAGGGTAAGGGTGCTGGCAAGGAAAGCTGAAGAGGTGAATTTGCCCGGCGCCGAAATAGCAGAGGGTGATATAACCGACCCGGACTCTCTTGAAAAAGCCTGTGCCGGAGTTGAAGCGGCAGTTCATCTGGTGGCGGTTATCAGGGAGAAGGAAAAGGCAACCTTCCAGGAAATAAACTGCCGGGGAACTGTTAATATACTCAGGTCCGCTGAAAACGCGGGAGTAGCCAGGTTTATACATTTAAGCGCCCTGGGCGCCACGGAAAACCCGGCATACAGGTATGCCCATTCCAAGTGGCTGGCCGAGGAGGCCGTCAGGTCATCAATGATCAGATGGACCATTATAAGGCCCTCGGTTATTTACGGCAGGGGCTTCGGATTTTTTAACAGGATCATTCAGTCAATGCGCATAAGCCCGCCATTCCTGGCGCCTGTTCCCGGCATGGGAGGATCGCTTTTTCAGCCCATTGCGGTGGAGGATGTAAGCGACTGTATTATCCGGGCTCTGGAAGATGCTGGTTTTATGTACGGGGTCTACGAGATAGGGGGCCCGGAACACGTTTCCTACAAGGAGATGGTTGACGCCGTCTTAAAAATACTGGGCCAGCGGAGGTTGAAACTTCCGGTCCCCGTTTTGATCATGAAACTGGCCGTTCCGGTAATGGGACTGATATTCAAGGACCCCCCGGTGACACCGGTGGAGCTTAAGCAGCTGGAGCTGAACAACATTACAGACATTGACTCGGTCTGCAGCAATTTCGGCTTCAGGCCCAGGAGATTTCAGGACGGCCTTGCGGAGATAAAGGACTATTTAGAATCCATATGACAGTATAAGAATATTTAATCACAGAGCACACAGAGGGCACAGAGATTGCAAATTTAGTTAATAGCCGTGAGCTATAAGCTATAGGCCAGTACTTATTACATAATCTTCAACACTTATTGCTTATCGCTTAACTCCTATTAACTCCGGTTACTTTAGTTATTCTGGCTTCTGGATTCTGGGATTCCGACGCCAAAGTTTTTCAGAATTATTATTGGTTAGTCCCACTCTCCTTTCCTCTGTCGCCCGGTAATCCACCCGGAGGTCCGGGCCGGACAGTATTACTCCGTACACCCCTTCGGCCTGCTCCCGCGATACATGCCCCTCCAGCACGTCGTTTCTGACAGCATCCGGGCTCCTTTCCAGGGGCGGGCCGCAGCCTCCGCCGCCGGCGGTTTCTATTATAACGGAGGAGCCTTCTTCAAGTATTCCTGAAAATTTTCCGGCTGTGATTTGATCGGATTCTGAACTTTTTTCTATGGAAATATTTGCAGCACGGCCCGGCAGTCCCCCCGAAAGACCCCACGGGCCCCGGGTGACCCGGTCTGCGCCAATGGTGACGGCAGACCTCCGCAGTAAGGTGTAACTCCTCCTTATGCCTGTTCCTCCCCTGAACTTCCCGGGGCCTCCGGAGTCGGCTATCAGTGCGGAGCTGTTGACTATGATGGGAAACTCCCTCTCCAATATCTCAACAGGGGTGCTCATCACATTAGTGATACCGGCGGCTGCCCCGTCCATTCCGTCGCCGTGAGCGCCGGCTCCCTGGCCTCCCCCATGGGTTTCGGCAAAACAGAAGTATCCTTCACCGGACGATGTTGTTCCCCCGGCGGTAAAGCTGAAGGCGCTGCCGGTTCCGGCCGCCTCTGTTTTGTCGGGAATGGCCCAGGCAAGGCATCCGAACACCGTGTCCGTTATCCGCTGGACGGTATTGACCCCGGCCAGGGCAACGGGCGCGGGAAATACGGGGTTTAACAGCGACCCTTTGGGTGTGATAACCCTTATCGTCCTGAAAAAGCCGTCGTTTACCGGCAATTCAGGGCAGAATGCCGTCCTTGCAGCGTAGTAGACTGCGGACAGGGCCAGGTCACTGGGCGCGTTCAGCGGGCATTCCACCTGGGGATGGGTGCCGGTGAAGTCAAAGGTCAGGTATTCGTCGTTCTTTGAGACAGTCAGATTTATATTTATAGAAGCTTTGGAATCACTGTCTTCAATAAAATCTTCAAAGGCGCAGGCGCCGGGCAGCATGAAAAATGACTCCCTGGCGCGGGCCTCGGTACGGTTCATTATTTCGGTCATGCATCTTTTAATCTTTTCCTGGCCGTATTTTTCCACCAGCCCGGCCATCCTCCTTCCGCCGATCTTCGCGGCGGAAAGCTGGGCCTTCAGGTCTTCGGCAAAGTGGCGGGGGGTCCTGAGATTGGACGAGATCAGAGAAAGCAGCCCGTTATCCAGCTCTCCCCTTTTTGCTATTTTGACGGGGGGGATGCGGACACCCTCATGAAATATTTCCACGGATGCGGTGGGTATTCCGCCGGGCGCAACGCCTCCGGCATCGGAGTGGCCGGCGATGCTGGCAACCAGAGCCAGAGGAGTGTGGTTGTGGTACACAGGCGAGATAAGGAATACCCAGGTAGGCAGAAGCCCGCACGTATATGGATCGCTGGTGATGATTGAGTCTCCCTGGGACAGGGAGTGGAGGGGGTGAACTTCTAAAACGGCCTGAGCCAGCGAGCGTAAAGGCCCCAGGTGGACAGGGACGTGGTCGCCCAAGGCTGTAAGAAGGCCTGCTGTGTTGTATACGGCAGTGGAAAAATTGCGTCTTTGATTGATACCGGGAGACAGCGCCCTGGCGGCAAGGACCTCTCCCATCTCCTCGGCTATGGAACAAAGGGAATTGCTTATTATTTCGGGGGTTATGGGGTCCATCATTTCACCACCGTGCTGATGATTATGTTGCCCCGGGCGTCCACCGAGGCCGTCATGCCAGGCCAGACAACCGCCGCTGAGTCCCCATGGCTGATCACGGCGGGGCCGTTCAAATGACTGCCCGGGCAAAGCTCATTGCTGTAATACACAGGAGCGTCGAAATGCTCCCCGTCAAATGTCACTTTGACTGCATCCACCGGGAGCTTGCGGAAAGAATTTTGTACGCCCAAGGAGGCAGGGTGATGGCTCTTTATATGCGGGGGCGCACAGGCCGTGACAGTTAAACCGATGCCTGTTATTTCAGCTTCAGAGTTTTCCGGTGGAAAGCCGAACCGGGTTTCATATTCCACTCCAAAGGCCCTGCCCAGAAGTTTTAAGTCGGCCGGGGTCAGTTTTCCCGAGGGCACCTGCATGTTCAGCACATGGGACTGCCCTTCATATCTTATGCCGGCACTGCGCTCAATGGCTAAAGGCCCGGAGATCCCCCCGCTTAAAAAATCACCCCGGGCTATTTCTTCAAGCAGGCGATACTCATTTTCTAAAAATTCCGGGCCGGTACCGGCCAAAAGAGAAACAAGCGGCCTGGAGTAATCCCTTTGCAGGTCCGCAAACAGCATCCCCATGGACGGGTAGACGCCTGAGTGCAATGGTATCAGCACACTGGGAATGCCAATCTCCCGTGCTATTTCGGCGGCGTGGGCGGGGCCGCTCCCCCCGAAGGAGACCAGGGTAAATTCTCCCGGGTCATAACCGGCGCCGGCGAAGAGTTTTCTTGCAGCCCTTACTATGGCAGAGTTGGCCATTTTTATTATTCCCTCAGCAGCCTGTTCAATGGTAATCCCCAGAGGGCAGGCGATATTCTTTTCCACGGCATCCAGGGCCGGTCCCATTTCCAGGGTGACTCCCGCCGGGCTGAAAGTTTCCGGGATGATCCTTCCCAGTATAAGATTTGCGTCGGTGCAGGTGGGAATTGTTCCTCCCCTGGCGAAACATGCCGGGCCGGGGGAATATCCCGCGCTTTCCGGGCCCACCTTCAGCAGTCCTCCGCTTTCCACCACGGCGGTGCTTCCTCCGCCGACGCCTACGGCTTTGATGTCCGGCGCCGCGATTAAAATATCTTGTGCGCCGGTCGCGCCGGTTTTTTTTGTTCCGGGGCGGTCTTTATGTATAATGCTGATAAAGGTGGAGGCGCCCCCCATTTCCAGTGTGACAATATTGGGCCTGCCGCTGCTTGCGGACAGCCGGGAACATGCCGCCACACCGCCAGCGGGGCTGGAAAGCACAGTGTGGAAGCTTTCTTTTGCGGCTTGGGGGGCGGTCATCACCCTTCCGTCGGACTGAAATATAAAAAGTCCCGGCGCTTTCCCGCAGACTTTTGCCAGCCGGACTGTCAGCGCCTCAATAAACCTTCCCGCTGCAGGTGTCAGTGCTGCGTTTAAAACAGTGGCAACGGCTCTTTCGTATTCACCGGGGAAAGGGGCTATGTCGCTGGAGATGGTGACCGGCATCCCGGGCATAAGCCCGGTGATAATATCTTTGACCCTTTGTTCATGCAGGGGATTATCATATGAATGCAGAAAACAGACGGCTATGGATTCGATTCCCAGTTCCCGAAGGCGGGGTACAATAAATGCCGTAATCTCATTTTCAGCCAGGGGCCGGCGCACATGCCCCCCGGGCAGAATTCTTTCGCTTACCTCAAAAATAACCCCGGGTATCAGCGGAGGAGCCTTTTTAGCCGCCGGAAGATACGGGTTGGGCATTGCCTGCCTGCCGATGCGCAGAATGTCCCTGAAGCCGCGCGTTACCAGAAGGGCAGTTTTGTCGCCAATTTTTTTAGCAATGGGGTTGGCAGCAGTGGCCCCCAGTATCAGTATGTTTAAATCCTCCATACCGGCCCCGGATAGCCTGCACAGTTCAGCAAGGGCCTGCATGACGGCAGAGGAGGGGTCCTCAGGGGTTGACGGGACTTTAACGGAAAACAGCCTGCCTGATTTCTCAATTATCATGCAGGCGCCGGTGAATGTGCCGCCGCAGTCGACGGCAGATCTAAAGCTCAGCGGGTGAAGGACATCTGTCATCTGTCGGACCTCACAGTGCTTTTAAGCAATATTCTTCGGTATTCTTTATTATCCTTTATAATTGCCTGTAATTACAAACGATAATTTGACTAAAGGCGGGGGTAATATAATTTGAGCGCCGTTCTGGTGAAAAGCTGCAAATCATATGGACACAGAGAAATGGAAGAGGCTGTTGGCTGCCTTCTGGAAGGGGCCGGAGGAATAAAAGGCCTGGTTAAGCCAGGCCAGGTTGTGGCGCTGAAGCCTAATCTGATCGCCAGGAAAAAGCCTGAGGATGCCGCCACCACACACCCGGCGCTGGTTGAGGCTGTGGCCGTGGAAGTGATCAGGGCCGGCGGAAGGCCGGTGATCTGCGACAGCCCGGGGGGACCTTATACCAATGGACTGCTTAAAATGGTATACAAAGAGACCGGGATGGCGGGGGTGGCCGAAAGGACCGGCGCGGAACTGAATCTTGACACCGGCGAGGAGGTTATGCACTTTCCCGGGGGCGCTGTTTACAAAAGCTATCCTGTAATAAGGCCCCTTGCCAAAGCTGATGTGATAATAGGGCTGCCCAAAATGAAAACTCACGGCATGACGGTTTTTACAGGGGCGGTAAAGCTCTTTTACGGCGCCGTGCCCGGGCTGCAAAAAGCTCAATACCATTTTAACCTTCAAAAGCTGTGGGATTTCAGCCAGGTGCTGGCAGACCTGGCTGCCATGCTCAAGCCCGGCCTGACCATCATGGACGGTGTCTGGGGGATGGAGGGGGACGGACCGCTGTCGGGAAGCCCCAGGCATTCAGGGGTGCTGCTGGCCGGGAGCAATCCCTTTGCGGTGGATGTGGCGGCCTGCCGGATGATAGGCATCAATCCCGGCGGTATTCCATATTTGATCATCGCCGCAGAGAGGGGACTGGTGGGAGATTTCAGTGATATTGAAATAAAAGGGGACGGCTTTCAGATACTGAGCCCGCCCTATAAGCTGCCCGGGCACAAGAATATAGACTTTAACCTGCCCTACCCGGCCAAAAGGCTGCTGGGCCGCTGGTTTCAGCCAAGGCCTGTTTTCAGCCGGGAGGCATGCGCCGGCTGCGGCGACTGTGCCAGGGCCTGTCCCGCAGGTGCTATAAAGATAGAAGGAGGCAAGGCCGGGGTGGAACTGGACAGGTGCATCCGCTGTTTTTGCTGTCATGAGATGTGTCTTCCCAAAGCGGTGACAATATACCAGTGGTGGCCGGCTAAAAAGTTTCTGCGTTAGGGACTGAAGTGATTTTTAAGCCATTTTAAGGTTATATCCCAGACAATGCGGTGGTGGGCCGAAAACTGGTGGTCAGCCCCTTCTATATACTGCAGCCTCCTGGGCTCCCCGGCTGATGAGTATATTGACTCGGCCTCGCCGGGAGGCACCACATCGTCGGCGGTGCCGTGGACAACCAGAAGGGGGCGGGGGGAGATACGCGACGAGCAAAGGGTTACGTCGTAGCGGGACAGGTCGGTAAAGAAGGACTTTTTCAGCTGAATCATGCCCTCGGCCCCTGCCATGGTAACCAGATGGTTTTCATCCCCGGGCAGGTCCTCATCGGTAAAACCCATAAAAAGGCCAGTGAGGGATGCCGGGGCCGCCCATGCGCACACTCCCGCAACCCTCCCGTCCGACGCCGCGTGGCATATGGCGGTGGTGCCCCCGAAGCTCCTGCCCATGGTTATAACCGGTCCGGCGCTGTTTTCCAGGCAGAAATCCACGGCCCCCTTAAGGTCTCCTATATGGCCGCTCAATGAAATATCCTCGAATCTCCCACCACTTTCACCGCACCCTGCAAAATCGAAAAGCAGTACCGAGAAGCCGTTTTTAGCCAGGAATTCAGCCATTTCAACGGCTTTTCCCCGACCTTCCTTGCTTCCGGTAAATCCATGGCATGCTACCACCGCGGGCCGGTTATATTCACCTGATCCAGAAAAAAACAAACCGGCAAGTTTTTCCCCTCTGGGGTTATAAAACAATACTTTCTTCACGGCATAACAACTCCTTTATTCTTTAGAGCCTCATCCAAAAGGCGGTATTTTAAAGGTTTATTGTGGAGATTATTAGCCGGGGAAGATTATATTCCTGCCTGCTATCTTTCTTTTTCCGGAAGGTATAATGGAAAAAAGATAGAAGTATTGTTTTGACGATAACCCGGTGTGAGGTATGATGTATTGTTTGCCGCAGCTGTAAAAAGGGGTTTTGCCAAGGGAATATCGGTAACACTGGTGCTGGCAAAAATAGTGGTGCCGGTTTACGTGCTGATAACTTTTTTAAAGCATACACCGGCCATAGGCATTATCGCCGGACTATTTGAGCCGGCCATGAGGCTTGTGGGGCTTCCCGGCGAGGCCTCCATTGCCATAGTGCTAGGCTTGCTGACCAATCTGTACGCAGCCATCGGGGCCATAGCCTCTTTAAACCTTTCGTCCAAGGAAATCACAATAATTGCGTTTATGCTTCTGATTTCCCACGCCATGCCAATGGAAACAGCGGTCTCGCAGAAGACCGGAGTGAGCGGGCTGGCCGTGCTGGCAATAAGGATTTTGCTGTCAGTACTGGCGGGTGCGTTTTTGAATATCATCTTGTAAACTTGCGGGGTTCTAAATGTTTGACTGGCAATCTTTTATGACCGAGGCGGCCAGGGGCAGCCTTAAGAATGTACTGATCATGGCTTCAATCATAATACCGATAATGATCATGCTGGAGCTGGCCAGGGAACTCAGAATTCTGGACCGCTTTTCCAAAAAGGTGGCGCCCGCGCTGAAATTTTTCGGCATGTCTCCCGAGGCGGCATTCCCTCTTTTGGGAGGGTTTATATTCGGAATCAGCTACGGCGCCGGGATACTTATCGAGTCTGCGAAAAGCGGAAGGATTTCCTGGAGGGATATGTTTCTGGTAAATGTTTTCCTTTCGGTTTGCCATGCCATAATTGAGGATACCGCTCTTTTTCTGGCGGTGGGGGCCAACCCGCTGGTGATAATAGTGGGGAGGCTGATACTGGCGGTGATTGTGACATTCATAGTGAGTAAGTATTTTGACAGGTTCGTGGAGAAAAAGGCTCCCCGGGTGGAAAAGGGAGCGCTTCGGTAATCAATAATTACCGGGCAGTCCAATTATTCTTCCGTATAGCCTGTTTTGGACGAAATGTCCCTTTTTACATCCTTTTTTGTCCCATGCTTATGGGTGCTTTCCAACTGGGCTTTTTGGGATTTTGCCTCCCTTGGCATAGGTGACCCGGGCGGGCGGTGGAGGTCTTTTATTGTTTCGGGCTCATGAAACTTGTCGTAAAGCCATGTTTTATCCATGAGAATATCTCCCCCGGTTTATATTTTCACGGTTTTAGATATTCCCCCGGGCAGAAAAAATATCCGTATTTTTAGTGCAGTGACTTTTTATGCTCCTTAAATGCGTCGGAATTGAATATCTTGTCAAGTTCCTCCCGGATTTCATCGTCAAAAAGGTCCTTTATTTTAAACATGTTTCCCAACAGCTTTTCGTTCATAAAAACCGGCGCCGACGACTTTATGGCCAGGGCTACGGCGTCCGAGGGGCGGGAGTCGATAACCAGCTCCCCTTCCGGGGTGTCCAGGTACAGCTCGGCATAATAGGTGTTTTCCCGGATGTCGTTTATCACCACCTTGGCAAGAGAAACCTGAAGCTTGCCGAATACGTTGAAGACCAGATCGTGCGTCATGGGCCTCTGTACCGGCGTGCCTTCTATGGTGATGGCTATTGCATGGGCCTCCAGTATTCCTATCCAGATTGGAAGAACTTTTTCCTCTTCCTCGTCGGTCAGTAAAATGATAGGATTGCTGTTTATGTCGTATGCGATGCCTTTTATAAATAGACGGATCATTTCTCCCACCTGCCTATTCTAATTTATGCCGGTTGCGGGAGCCGTAGCATATTCCGGGTAAGGTTATTTTATCATTTCCCGATGCGGATTTCACAAATTTTTAAATCAAATTTTGTAAGGTCGCAGCATATTCCCTTAAGTTTTTCTTGTTGGAAACCAGGCGCACATTACCCTGGCCGTATAAAATCAGCCGGTATTTATCCATCAGTGGATTGCGGCCGCTGTTTTTTCTGTCCACCAGCTCAAATTCCAAAAGTCTTTGGTTTTGGGAAAGCGACCTGTAGAGAAGCCTTTTTACCAGGAAGTCGGTGGCAGGCAGGGAATAACCTATGACTACAATCCTCTTTGCCTTTTGAAGGGCCTGGCTGGCCTTAAGCCAGATTTGCTGCATCTGCTTTCCATGCACATCCTTTTTCAGTGAAGGAGGTATTATAAACCTTTCCAGCAGGTGGTCCTCCGGCTCTCCCACTATTCTGTTGAAAACAGAGCTTTTCCCGGCCAGCCCGGGCTGGCTGGGGGGCAGCAGGTGGGTTCTCCCGCAGGTCTTACAGTGTATCCAGTTAAAAGATCCATGAGGTTTCAGCAGATAAACGGGGGGCTCCTGGTGGGGGTTTCCCCCCCGGGCTGTGGATTTCAGCCCGTAGCCGGTCCGGGGCGTCCAGTCCTGGACGGCTCTTTCCACCGCGCTGTCCATTAAAAGGTCATAGTTAAATGAAATAACCGTGTCTCCTTTTTGCAGCGAGGAGGCCAGGGCGGTGTGGTAGGGGCAGGGGGGGCCGCTGATGACCTTGCTGAATACCAGTGTTAAAAGGTCCATGAATTCCCCCCTGGCCCTCTGCAATAGCTTCACTTCCTTCCCGCTGTCGCTGTATTCCAGCTCCAGGTCCAGAAAGGTGAGCACATCCTGCATGTCCAGACCGGCTTTTTCCAGCCGGGCAAAGTTCAGTTTAAAATATTTTTCCAAAAAGAAGGTTAAATTATAGTAACTTTCAGGGCCTTCACCAGGTAGAGTTTTTAATACCCTGCCGGCGGCGGAGAAAAAATTTTTTGCCGAAGGGCAGTCAATTCCCGCGAAAGATCTGCCGGAGCCTGCACTGGCCCCGGCGCCAAGTATGTAAACCGTTGACAAGGCTGACCTCCATTTTTCGGGGACATTCCTCGAAGAGGTGTGTCCCCATTCATATTGGCATTTTCCGGTTTATGGGTACATCCGGTACAGTGTTCTCGGGAAAGGTATGGCTTCCCTTACGTGCTCAATGCCGCAGATCCAGGCCACAGTCCTTTCTATGCCCAGGCCGAAGCCCGAGTGTGTAACCGTTCCGAACCTGCGCAGGTCCAGATACCACTGAAAGGCCTTCATGGGGAGGTTGTGATCCTCGATTTTTTTCTTCAGCAGATCAGGATCTGATATTCGCTGGGATCCCCCGATTATCTCCCCGTAGCCTTCGGGCGCCAGCATGTCCGCTCCCAGCACCACCCCGGGGTTTTCCGGGTCCGGCTCCATATAGAACGCTTTAATGCTGGCGGGATAGCGGTGAATAAATACGGGGGACTGGAACCTTGTGGAAATGGCTGTTTCATCCGGAGCGCCGAAGTCGTCTCCCCACCGGAATGGGTGACCCTCTTCATTCAGTGTCTTGACGGCCTCGGTGTAGCTAAGGCGCGGGAAGGGCAGCGAAATTGCTTCTAGCTTTCCGATATCCCTTTTTAAAAGCTTCAGGTCATCCCTGTTTTCATCAAGAACTGTTTTCACCAGATGGTACACCAGTTCCTCCTGCAGCCTCATGTTATCTTCATGGTCAAAGAAAGCAGCCTCGGCCTCCAGCATCCAGAACTCCATCAGGTGCCTGCGGGTTTTTGATTTTTCAGCCCTGAAGGTGGGCCCGAAGCAGTACACCCTTCCCAGGGCCAGGGCGGTGGCCTCGTTGTATAGCTGGCCGCTCTGGGAAAGATAGGCCTTTTCGTCATGGTAGTTGATCTCGAAAAGGGTGGAGGTACCCTCGCAGGCCGACGGGGTTATTATCGGCGAGTCCGCCAGCACGAAGTCCCTGCTGTGGAAAAAGTCCCGGCAGGCCTTTTCCACGGTGGACCTTATCCTCAATATGGCTGCCTGCCTGGGGCTCCTGATCCACAGGTGCCTGTGCTCGGAGAGAAAATCAACCCCGTGCTCTTTTAAGGTTATCGGATAAGGCTCGGCCTTTCCGACAACCTTTATGCCGTCGGGCATCACTTCCACCCCCAGGGGAGACCTGGGCTCTTCCCTCACAGTTCCGGTAAGTATGATGGACGACTCCTGGGTGATTTCCCCGGCGGCCTTGAACAGTTCCGGGTTTTCATCCTTGACAATCACCGACTGAACGGTCCCTGTCCCGTCCCTTGCCATAACAAATCTGATTTTAGCTGTGGACCGCTGGTTGTATAGCCAGCCCCTTATTTCAACCCGTTTCCCCACATGTTTTTTAAGATGTTTTATCAGAACCCAGTTCATAAAATCCCCTCTTCTTTGCAGGTACGTATCATTATGTATGCTTTCTTCAAACGCTCGGGAAAATACAGTTCACCCTGAATTTACGTATAATATAATTGTGCCGGCCAGTTACTGCACGCCGGCGCTGGCCACCGATCTGCCGGCAATAACCCTCATTATATCGTTGGTGCCGTCGGAGGCCACCAGCAGCTGCGCGTCGCGCAGATACCTCTCCACGCCGAATTCCTTCATGCAGCCGTAGCCCCCCATTATGTCCATTGCCTTTCTGGTGCACCTCAGGGCGGCCTCCGAGCAGTAAAACTTGGCGGCGGCCACGTCCACATCGGCCTTCCTGCCCTGATCGATGATCCAGGCGGCCCTGTATCCCATGTGCCTGCAGGCCTGGAGGTCGGCGTACATTTCGGCCATCTTGAACTGGACCGACTGAAGACTGGTAATTGGTTTCCCGTACAGCACCCTTTCATTGGCGAATTTGACCGCCGCCTCAAGGGAAGCCTGTATCAGTCCCAGAGACATGGCTATTATACCGGTCCGGCCATACTCGGTAATCCCCTTCAGTGCAATCTGGAGGCCCTGTCCCTCCCGGCCAAGCATGTTGGCCCTGGGAACCCTGCAGTTTTCCAGTACCAGCTCCCCGGTGTCGCAGCCGTGAAAGCCTATTTTCTTTTCCAGCCGGCCCGGCCTGAAGCCGCCCATGTCTTTATCCACAAGAAAAGCGGTAAACTCTTTTTTTGGGGTTTCCCTGGTTTTGGCCACAATCATGGCGCAGTTGCTGCAGTGGGAATTGGATATAAATGTTTTCCGGCCGTTCAGTACAAAGTGGTCCCCCATATCAGTGGCCTCGGTGCTGTTTCCGAAAGGATCGGACCCTCCGGAGGACTCGGTCACCCCCGCGGCGCAGATATCATCGCCGCGTATCAGGGGGGGGAGGTATTTGCCGATGATTTCATCGCTGCCTCCGTCGATTATCGCTCCCATTCCAAACTGGGCGCACTGAACGGTCATGGCCATGGCGGCCGACACCACGGCTATCTCCTCCACCAGTACCATTCGGGCCAGGCTGCCCATTCCCGGGCCGCCGTGTTTTTGCGGAACTGCTACCCCTATAAAGCCCAGGCCTCCCATCTTTTTGAATACATCCATGGGGACCTTGCCGGTATTTTCCATTTCTTCCACTTTGGGGGCAATCTCCTGCCGGGAAAATTCACGAACCGATTTTTTCAGAAGTTCAAGCTGGCTGCCAAGATTAAAATCCATCGTACACTCTCCTTAATAATATATTCGAATATTGTAATACATTTTATTATTTTTACTTAAAAGGAAAAATCCTTCACCAATATTGAAAATCGGGGGTAAGAGTAAAAAAAAATAATGGTGGTTACAATACCTCCAGGCGTATCACGTTGCATACAATAGCCTGGCGGGAGTGATGGCAAATGGAGGAATACCTGAGGTCCAGGGTCCCGTGGAGCACGGAGCCGAGCTTGAAACAGAAGACTGACGAGGCTGGAGTTGATTTCGACCGCTTCATATACGGATT
>JBMOPC010000045.1:0-107686 GCA_049323915.1 Bacillota bacterium | reverse complement strand
TAGCCGGCAAAGTTGGTGTGCCTGCCGATAAGGGCTTCAATTTCATCCCCCGGGATCAGCAATAAGGTCAGTTCTTCCTTGGCCCTGATGGAAGCCGAATACTGTCCCCCCGTAAGGCCGGTCTCACCGAAAAAGTCTTCCTCCCCCCTGAACCCCACAACGGATTCATCACCCTTGTCATTGGTGGCAATAACCTCCGCAGACCCCTTCAAAATCAAAAACAATGTTTCAAGGCTCTTGTCGGCCTGCCGGAACACATATGAACCCGGCGGATAGTTTTTGATGGTGATTTTGGGAGCCAGTCCCAGCAGGACCTCCTCGGGCAGAAGGCTGAAGGGAGGAACGGTCTTTAAAAACTCCATTATGGTTTTGGGCATCCTTTTAACACCTCCTTATTAAAAAAATAGCATTTTTTTAATAAGATAGCACTCTTTTTTCATCACGGGTATAAATTTTAGGGCTTGCCGTCACAGGCAAGCCCTAATTGCATCAACCGGGTAATATGCTTTTTAGCGTAATTATACAACTTCCTTGGAGTGAATCTTGGTCATAAACTCATTGACGTCGGAAGGCACCATGCCGTCAAGCTTGGAGACAACGTACACCGCCAGGAATCCCATGGGCACTGTAAACAGTCCCGGAACAGGGTATCTTATGGCTGCGGGCACCAGCTCCGGCAGGAAGATGAAGTACAGAGAGGAGATAAGGCCCACCAGCAGTCCGGCGATGGCCCCCTTCTCGGTCATGCCCCTCCACCAGATGCCCAGAACGAATATCGGCGCGAAGGTTGAGGCAGCCACGTTGAAGGCGAGTCCAACCAGGTGGCCGATGGCGGCCTTTTCCACCAGCAGTCCCAGTATGCCGTAAAACACGCCGCATATAACACATGACCATTTTGCGGCGGCAACCTTTTGCTTCTCAGACGCGTTTGGGTTGATGAAGTAAGTGTAAATATCGTGGCCCAGAGCGCCTGTGCTGGCTATAAACAGTCCCGAGAGGTTGGAGAACACCGCCGCAAAGGCGCCCGACACCACTATGCCCAGCAACCATTTGCCTCCCAGCGCCTCGGCCAGCGTGGGTATAACCATGTTTACTCCACCGGTAGCGAAGTTTTTAACTAAAGCTGCGCTCAGTCCGCCCTCCACGAAAACCGCACGGCCCACAGTACCAAGGTAAAGGGCCAGGATGAAAAATGTTGACGCTATGCCGATGGCGAAAAGCCCGGAGTAACGGGCCTCCCTGGCTGACGGGTTGGTGTAGAAGCGCAGAAGAATGTGCGGAAGTCCCAGTGTACCGAAAATAAGGCCGAAGAGTATGGATATGGTTGACGGCAGTGTCTTGAACAGGTAGCCTCCTGTCCACTCCCACTTGGCCCCGTCGTGCATAACCGCCTTGCCTGCCACCTGTGCGGTGTCGGGGATGGCGCCCTTGAAGCTGACCAGAACATCCATGATCTTGCCGTAGTTATGGCCGGCTGAAATGGCCATGGCAAACAGAATTATGAATGCCCCGAAGCGGATCCAGATTTCCAGGGCCTGGTTGATGGTGGTCCCCTTCATGCCGCCGACTCCGACGTAAAACACCATAACCACTATGGTAAATATTACGCCGGTCAAGTACGTGGTCCCGAAGAACATCTTCAGAATCGCGGCAGCCCCCAGAATCTGAGGAGCGGCGTAAAAACCTGAAATGGCCAGCACCACTATAACCGCCACAAGCCTGGCCCTCTTGCTGTGGAACCGCTGGCCCAGGAAGTCCGGCACAGTGTAGGCCCCGAACCTCCTCAGGGGGCCGGCCACGAAAACAGTGAGCAGCGTAAGTCCTGCGGAAAAGCAGAAGGTATAGAATATGCCGTCGTATCCGAAGGCGAAGGTCAGCCCGGCCAGCCCAAGGAATGTGGCGGCGGACAGGTAGTCGCCGGCGATGGCGGAGCCGTTCATCAGCCAGCCAAAGCTCCGGCCGGCCACGTAAAAGTTAACCGTGCTCTTGGTGTACTTCTGGGTGGCGAAGGTGATTACCACGATGGTTAACAAAAGAAATATTGTGAATAAGTACTTTGGCTCAAATATCCACATTTACATCCCCGCCCCCTTTGATGTTTTTTCCGATGAAGATTCAGAAATGAAAAAGTCCTTGGTGTAGATATAGACGTGAACGGCAGCTATCACAAAGGCCATTATCATGGCCCCTATGGCCGTCAAAAACCACGTCAGCGACATGCCGCCCCACACACGTATTTTCATAAAATCTGGAGCGGTAAAATTCAGTATGGGCACTATAAATAGATAGAAGGCATAAATGACAAACAGCCAGGCAATAACAGTGAATTCCTTTGACATACGGTTGGTCACGCCTTTGTCCAGAGGCGGAAGGTCTTTGTAGTTGATTGTCTTGTCGGACATAAATTCACCCCTTCTAGATTTTTTTTGCAATAAAGCATCCGGTTTCCTCTGTTCCCATCCCCCCTAAAAATACGTTCTCCATTGTCCCCAGCCTATCCGGCTATATATCTTCCCTAAAAAAATAACACATGAGTGTTCGCAATTGTATAGCAATTATGTGAATTGACATATTTCAGAACTTTCCCGCTTTAGCGGCAGGCTAACGGCTTACCGCCGTTTGAGCATGTAAATATAGTGAAAAAATGTTGTTCGGCACTTTATTAAGTTATTTGGGAAATGATAAATGACATTTTGGGGGAGCAGAAAAGTATGCCCATCAGGTCCCGAAGCATATCCCGCCGGACTATAATCTGTACAATATTGCGTTTTTAATAAATGTCCTCAAATCGAAAAAGGTCCTGATTTTCATCTCCTCCAGCCGGTTAAGAAAATTTATAAACACATTGGCTGTAAGCAGTGCGTCACCCAGCGCAGTATGTCTGCCTTCGGGAATTATTCCCATTGATGACAGTATGCTGTCAAGTGTATGTATTTTTAGCTGGGGATATAGAGCCCGTGAGATCATTCCCGTATCAAAATTAAAGTTGCATATTTTGAGACTGTACGGCTTCAGCTTGTAATTAAGGAAGTTGATATCAAAATCTATTGAATGCCCAACTAAAACACTGTCCTTCAGGTAATCCAGGAACTCGCAAACTACCGGGCAAAAGTCAGGAGCATCGGCGACCATTTCATCGCTGATTCCCGTAAGCTCTGTAATAAAACGGGGTATGGAACGCATAGGGTTGACCAGCTTGTGAAAGTTTTCAGCAAGTATTTTGCCGTCTTTAACCACGCAGGCGCCTATGGAAATGATTTCATCACCGGCATGGGGCTTTAATCCAGTGGTTTCTGTATCAAGCACCACAATCCTCAAATCCCGCAGGTAAATTTCATCTTTTTCCCGGTAATCATTTTTCCTGACCTGACCCCTATATTTTTCCAGCATTTTATAATTGGGATCATCCTGATTAACCCGTTCTCTGTTAAACCAGCTGAGCGGAAGAATTCTTTTTATACCTTCCACCAATACCGACACCTGCCTTTACGGCTGTAAAAAGTCTGGCCTGACTTTGCCTGCCCCAAAAGGAAATGTTGCTTCCCCGGCCGATTGTCAGCGGCCGGGGAAGCAACTGGAAAGTTAACACGGCTCACTTCAGCAAAAAAACTTCGTTATTATTTTATTTGCGCGCTTACTTATTCTTTCCCCATTCCTTGTCACGCAGCTCAATCCTCCTGATCTTGCCGCTGACGGTTTTGGGAAGGGACTCCACGAACTCAATCTTCCTGGGATATTTATACGGGGCGGTCACTTTCTTGACGTAGTCCTGCAGCTCCTTGACCAGACTGTCCGATCCCTGATATCCCGGGGCCAGCACTATAAAGGCTTTGACCACCTCTCCCCTGAGCTCGTCAGGGCTTGAAACCACCGCCGACTCGGCCACGGCGTCATGCTCTAAAAGGGCGCTCTCCACTTCGAAGGGCCCTATTCTATAGCCGGCAGCCAGAATGACATCATCGGCCCGGCCTACAAACCAGAGGTACCCGTCCTCATCCTTGTAAGCCCGGTCACCGGTGATGTACCAGTCGCCACGGTATACACCGGCTGTTTTTTCCGGGTTTTTCCAATACTCTTTAAATAGCCCCACCGGCCTTTCGGGTTTTACCTTGATGGCTATATCTCCTTCCTTGTTGGGAGGTAGAATATTGCCGTCTTCATCAATTACCTCGATCTGGAATCCCGGGCATGGCTTGCCCATGGACCCGAAGCGTGGCTCTATGCAGGGGAAGCTTCCGGCCAGAAGAACAGTCTCGGTCTGTCCGTAGCCGTCTCTGATGGTCAGCCCCGTGGCGTCCTTCCAGGTTTCTATCACTTCCGGGTTCAGCGGCTCGCCGGCGCCCACACAGTGCCTGAGGGTGGGATACTTGTACGCCTTCAGGTCCTCAAGCACCAGCATGCGGTAGTTGGTGGGAGCCCCGCACATGGTTGTGATGGGGTATTTGCCCAGTATCTCCAGAGTCTTCTTCGTGTCAAACCTGTTGGAGTGGTGCACGAAAATTGCTGCGCCCATGTTCCACGGCCCAAAGAAGGAGCTCCAGGCTGCCTTTGCCCAGCCGGTGTCGCTGAGGTTCCAGTGTAGGTCGTCAGGACGGAGGTCAAGCCAGAAGGTTCCGGTAATCTTGTGGCCTATGGGATATGACGCGTGGGTGTGGACCGTCATCTTCGGGTATCCGGTAGTGCCCGAAGTAAAGTATAGAATTGCGTTGTCATCGCTCCGGGTCCTGGCCGTGGTGAATTCTCCCGGGGCTTTCTCAAACAGTTCTGCGTAGTCAAGCCATCCTTCCCTTGGCTCCCCGATGATTATTTTAGTTTTCACTGTGGGGCATTCATTGACGACCTCGTCCACCTTGGGCGCAATGGCGTTGTCTGTAATGATGCAAACCGCGTCCGAGGCTTCAAAGCGGTATTTTATATCCTTTGCTGTAAGCTGTGTGGTGCCAGGGCTTATAACTGCCCCCATCCTGATGCAGGCTATGTTTAAAGCCCACCACTCAATCAGTCTGGGAAGTATGATAATAACCACATCGCCCTGCTTCACTCCTTGTGCCGCCAGTATGTTGCATACCTTGCGGGAATCGTTGCAAAGATCGAGGAAAGTCTTTTTGGCTTCGTTGCCGTAGTCGTCAATCCACCACATGGCCAGCTTATCCGGGTCTCCTGCCCATTTGTCCAGCACATCCCCGGCAAAATTAAAATACTCCGGGACATCCAGCTTAAACTCGGCGTATGTTTTGTCGTAATCGGTCATGTTATGCAGTTGGGACATGTTTACCCTCCTTAATATATTAAATCTATGTTGAAATTAAATTGCGCATTATCTTTTTTATGCCGTTTCTATTGCGGCGTCCTTTTCCCTGTTCAGGAGCCTTGTTGCCTGCTCCCGCAGCTTATACTTCTGAATCTTGCCGCTGGCTGTAGTTGGATACTGCTCAACGAAGAATATAAAGGCCGGTATTTTTAATCGCGAAATCCTGTCTTTGCAGTATTCCTTTATCTCCTCTTCTGTGGAGGTCTGTCCCTCCTTCAGCTGAATAAAGGCTGCCACCTCCTCGCCGTATTTGGCGCTGGGGACGCCGACCACCTGCACGTCCTTGACCTTGGGGTTGGTATAAAGGAACTCCTCGATCTCCCTCGGGTAGATATTCTCCCCGCCCCTTATGATCATGTCCTTCAGCCGGCCCGTTATCTTGCAGTAGCCGTTTTCATCCATTACCGCAAGGTCGCCGGTATGCAGCCACCTGTCTTTGTCTATTGCCGAAGCAGTGGCCTCGGGCATGTTATAGTAGCCCTTCATTACGTGGTATCCCCTGGTGCAAAGCTCGCCCTGCACCCCCGGAGGAACAGTCTCCCCGGTGGCCGGGTCAACTATCTTGACCTCCACGTTGGGAAGGGCCCTGCCCACTGTGCTTACCCTGAGTTCAATGGGATCGGTGGTCCTGGTCATGGTAATTCCGGGAGACGCTTCGGTCTGCCCGTATGTGATGCAGATCTCGCTGGCGCCCATCTTGTTTACCACGGCTTTCATAACCTCGATGGGACAAGGCGCGCCTGCCATTATTCCGGTCCTGAGAGATTTGGTGTCGTACTGCTTTTTCTCCATTTCCTCCAACTCGGCAATGAACATGGTGGGCACCCCGTGCAAGGCGGTGCACCTCTCCTTTTCCACGGTCTCCAGTACCTTTTGCGCGTTGAATTTAACAACCGGGACCATTGTGGCGCCGGAAACAACACAGGTAAGGGTCCCCAGCACGCAGCCGAAACAGTGGAAGAACGGCACGGGGATGCATAGCTTGTCTTTTTCCGAGAAGTTCATACATTCGGCAAGGCTTACGGCGTTGCCTATAAGGTTGGTGTGTGTCAGCATGACCCCCTTGGGGAATCCGGTGGTCCCCGAGGTGTACTGCATGTTTATGACATCATGGGGATCCAGGGAATCCTGGCGCACTTTGAGTTCCTCGTCGCCAACCTCGTCCGCCATGGTCATAACCTCATCCCAGGTAAACATTCCGGGGAGTTTTTCTTTGCCCAGGAAAATGACATTTTTCAGAAGGGGAAGCCTTGCCGACTTGAGCTCACCCGGCTTGCACTCCTTCAGTTCCGGCAGCAGCTCGTAAACTATATCCAGGTATTCCCTGCCCACGATGCCTTCAATCAGCATCAGTGTGCACGAGTCGGACTGTTTCAGTAGATACTCCAGTTCAAAAGCACGGTAGTTGGTATTGACCGTTACCAGGATGCCCCCCATTTTACCTGTGGAGAACTGAGAGATAACCCATTCCGGCACGTTGTTGGCCCATATTGACACCTTGTCGCCCTTGTTAATCCCCAGCTTCATAAAACCCCTGGCCGCCCTGTTGCACACCTGGCGGAACTGCTCATAAGTGTACCTGATGCCATAATCGTGATACACCAGAGCATCATTATCGGGGAATCTGGACGCCATTTCGTCCACCAGCCCACCGATAGTAATCTTGCCTACTTCCATCAACTCGCCTCCTTTTTATACTGCTGGCCCCTTCACCGGGCATGATCTTGACTTATACGCTTTTACACGTGTTTTTCAAGGCGATGTGATTTCGCCTTCCCCTAAGCCTGTGAACTCTTCCAGACCTTACCAGCTCGTCAATAAGTGAATTTACGGTTTCCGCCGAAAGACCGAAATGCTCTGCTATTTCACGCGGGGTATGACTCCCGTTTCTTAAAAGCACCAGTATGGCTTCCTTGGCCATAATTTTCTGATTTCTGTTAACCGGTCCGGATGGCGGAATATAACCCTCCCTCTCCTTGCGTATACCGCCCATTACAATACCTCCGGAAAAACATACATTATAATTTCTATTTTCAACCACCATATTGGCCCGGTCCCGGGGCGTTAGTGTCCCTCCTCTCAACAGATTAATTGTGAATATTGCAAAATTTATGTCATTTCTGAATAATAAGGGACCAATTGTATGATTTCTTGGCTGAGTGGTTGAAATATTATCTTGACTGGTGTTCCGGAGTATGTTTTCGAGGCTGGTTGTATAATTCATTCGTAAACAAATATATACATTACTTTTTGTTAACATGTATACTGCCATTGCATAGCTATTGACATTGCCGGCATGTTTTGCATGCCCTCATGCAAGGCCTAACTTGACCATTTTTTTATATAGCCCGGGCCGGGATATATTTAACATCTTGGCGGACTTTGCCTTGTTTCCGTGACAGATCATCAGCGCTTTCAGTATAACCAGTTTTTCAGTATGGTCCATAATCTCATCCAGCGTTTGCCCGCTGGACAGCGCCGAGGCTATGCTGGCCATGGGGCTTGAATCAAAATTCTCACCGCTGAAGGCAGCCTGACTGGTAAGTTCGGCAGGGAGATGGGAAGGCTGTATTACCGTTCCCTCAAGCATGTTGAACGCTCTTTCAATAACGTTTTCCAGCTCCCTGACATTTCCCGGCCAGGTGTACCGGTGCAGTATAGCCTCAACCTCGGGGGAGATCCCGGCAACCTTTATCTTGAACAGCCTGTTGAACTTTTCTATGAAATGGCTGACCAGGCCTATTATGTCCTCCTTTCTCTCCCTTAACGAAGGTATGTTGAGATTCACCACATTCAGCCGGTAGAAAAGATCCTCCCTGAATTTTTTATACTTTACCATTTGCTCCAGATTAACATTGGTGGCCGCAATAATCCTGACATCTGAAATAATTGCCTCGCCGCGGCCAAGTTTTTGTATTTCCCTGTCCTGTATAAAGCGAAGCAGTTTGGCCTGCAGGTTAAAAGGCATCTCCCCCATTTCGTCCAGGAATACGGTCCCCCTGTGCGCCAGTTCAAGCTTGCCGGACTGTCCACCTCTTCTTGATCCGGTAAAGGCGCCTTCTTCATAGCCGAATAATTCAGATTCAAGCAGGTTTTCAGGTACAGCGGCGCAGTTTATCTTGACAAAGGGGCCTGAGCGCCTGAGGCTGGCTGCGTGAATGGCCTGGGCAAAAAGCTCCTTTCCTGTGCCCGATTCTCCTGTAATCAACACATTGGAATTCCTTGGCGCTATTTTGAGAAGCGTCTCCTTCAGGTCAATCATCTGGGGGCTGGACCCTATTATATTATCAACGGTATATTTAACCGGGTAACCCGTTCTGGCGCCCTGCCTTTTTCCCCACTTGGCCGGGCCTTCCTCTTCTTCCGCTGTAGAACCGGGGCTTAGAAAAGTGGCCTTGGCTACGGCTCCTTTTATTATTCCCGCTTCTTTAACAGGTATATAATCAATCAGCAGATTTTTGCCGTCAAAGTTTTCCATCCTACCGAACTGCGGTTTTCCCGACTTCAGGGTCCCTGCAAGCTTCCGGAAAACCCTCCCCGCTTCGCTGATGGGGCGGCCTATCACGTCCTCAGGGATTTTATGCAGCAGATCGGCCAGTGAAGGGCTTACCTGGCTTATTATGCCCTCACTGTTTACCACCAGCAGGCCTTCATGCCTGTTGTTGAATATTATCTCAAGCAGCCGGTCGGCTGTAATACCGTCTTTTTCAGCTTTTTCGGTTGCCCTTCTGTGGTGCAGCATTATTTCACCGCCGATCAGGGTTACTGAAAATTTTTTATATTATGAAATCATTTTATAATATTAGTTGCTTTTTGTTAACACTTATGGTGTTAATTTTTTTATATATTAATAAAGGCGGCCCCTTTCAGGGCCGCCGCCTGCTCCCAAAAATATCAATTAACCCTCTTGTCGAAGCCCTTCCACTCTTTTTCCCTGAGGCGGTATTTCATTATCTTTCCGGTTGATGTTTTGGGCAGCTCTCCAAATTCAATGGACTTGGGCACTTTAAACCTGGCTATCCTCTCCCGGCAGAAATTGATAATGTCCTCCGCAGTAGGGCTGGTACCCGGCTTAGGCACCACGAACGCCTTCGGAACCTCACCCCACTTGGGGTCGGGAACGGCTACAACCGCCACCTCCATTACATCCGGATGCTGGTATATGACATTTTCCACTTCCACCGTGGAAATGTTTTCGCCGCCGCTTATGATTATGTCTTTCATCCTGTCCTTTATCTCCACATAGCCGTTGGGGTGCGTAACTGCCAGGTCCCCGCTGTGGAACCACCCTCCCCTGAATGCTTCGTCGGTTTCCTTGGGCTGTTTGTAGTAACCCAGCATTACGTTATTGCCGCGCATTACGATTTCCCCGAGGGTTGAGCTGTCAGCCGGGATATCGGACATATCCGAAGGGCTGACCACCTTCATGAACTCGGAGTTTATATAAGGCACTCCCTGGCGGGCCTTGATCCTGGCTCTTTCCTCCGCTTCCAGGCTGTCCCATTCCCTCTGCCACTCGCATATGCTGTGGGGCCCGTAAACCTCTGTCAGCCCGTATACCTGCGTAACAATGGCCCCTATGGACTCCATGTTTTTAATAACCGTTGGGGCGGGCGGGGCGCCGGCGGTAATTACGTTCAGGGTTGTCTTCATTTTACAATCCTTGGCCTTGGGGTATCCGGCCATGGCTATAAGAACGGTGGGCGCCGCGCACAGATGAGTGATGCCCTCCAGCTCAACCAGCCGGTAAATCTCCTCCGGGACCACCTTGCGCAGGCAGACATTTGTCCCGCCTATCCCCACCACTGCCCAGGTGAAACACCAGCCATTGCAGTGGAACATGGGAAGTGTCCAGAGGTAAACCGAATCCGAGGTCATGCCGTGCTCCATTATCTCTCCCACGGCGTTAAGGTAGGCCCCCCGGTGGCTGTACATCACTCCCTTGGGAAGTCCGGTGGTGCCGCTGGTATAATTTATGGTTATGTTTGTAAGCTCATCTTCCAGCAGGAAGGGGTACGGATCCGGTGATCCCGTTTGCAGGAACTCCTCGTATTCCGGCCCGTCCAGGGGTTTTTCCGATACCCCGTCGCACACATTGACTATGGTATGTATATTCGGTATTTCATCCTTTATCTGCTTGATTAGTCCGGCGAATTCCGAGTCAACCACCAGCACCCTGGTGTCCGAGTGGTTTAGAATGTATGATATTTCCCTGGCTGACAGCCGGATATTTATGCTTACCAGCACTCCACCCGCCAGGGGGACTGCAAAATGGGCCTCCAGCATGGGCGGAATATTGGGACATATAAAGGCAACCTTGTCACCTTTGCCTATTCCGGCCTTGCCCAGTGCGCTGGCCAGCCTGTTTACCCTCTCATGGAACTCTGCATAGGTATATTTTTTTTCGTTGTAAACCACCGCGGTTTTATTGGGGAATACCGCCGCGCTTCTTCTAAGAAAGCTTATTGGTGACAGTGGCTCATAGTTTACGCCCCTCATTAATCCACTCCCCATTCTCGTAAAATAATAAATATTCTTGCTATTCTACGCAAATTGAGCAAATTCCTCCCGATGATATGAATTAGCTCTTATATAATTATACTATAATTATATTGTCACGCCTTTACCGCCCTCTGTCCGCCGAGAAGCACGATTGTGCACACAGGGTAAGCGGCCACATGGCTTAAAAAAGCCTTTGTTATTTCGTAATCAAAAAGATACCCTCCGGAGCCCGAAATCATCTCCCAGGCCTCATTTGGAGGTATGGCCCTGCGGTATACCCTGTCCACTGTAACAGCGTCGTATCTGTCCACCACACCCGCAATTCTTGAAAATTCGTGAATCTGACGGCCTTTCACTCCGTTGTAATTTCATTCAGCAACCAGCTGTAAGATCGAAACAAACCTGACATTAAATCCACTTTGGGAATAAAACCAAGCATGTCACAGCACTTTGCCGTATCCAGGCAACAATCAACTTCATCGGTTAAATTTTTGTTTGTGGTTTTAACCTGGCATTTTACACCGTAATTTTGTCTGATCAAATTAGCCATATCCCAAATTGAAATCAACTCGTTCCCCGCAATATTAATCACCTGATTTAAAGGTTTGTTGTTCAATACTTTTATAGTGGCGTCAACGGCGTCTTCGATATAGATGTATGACCTGACCTGCTCTCCCGATCCCCTTATGACCAGCGGCTTGTTTTTTATGGCGCTTTCAAGGAAAATGGACGGCTCTCCCATTCGCCTTATCCCGGGGCCGTATATATCCCCGTATCGCAAAATGCTGAAAGAAAATCCGCTTTCCAGCGCCATGGCGCGGCAAAAATGTTCTCCCGCCAGTTTTACCGCGCCGTATACAAGCAGAGGCTCAACCGGATGTCCCTCATCCATGGGAATATATCTGTGCCTTCCGTATACTGTGCCCGATGAGGCATATATAAAGCACGCCCCTATCCTCCCGGCCAGCCTCAGCATTTTCAAAAGATCTGCAAGATGCAAGCCGGGGAAATGCCTCCCCACTATCTTGTTTGACATTAAAAGGGGATGGTTTAAGAAAAGTATCGCCTCTATCCCGCCGCAAAACATTCCGGCAGCATCCGGGTCTTCGGTGGACATGACGGTGCAGCCCGGAAGGGATGCCTCTGTAATGTGCCGGCTGTCTCCGCCGCACATTAAAATAACACTGGACCCAAGTTCAACCAGGCGCTGCGAAAGCAGCATGCCGAAATAGTTTTCACAGCCCGATACCAGTATTTTCCTGCCCTGCAATTCTTTCATCCACGGCATCCCCCGTAGCAAACAACAGCTTTTTTATAAGCCGTCGGACTACCTCTACTTCATTTTACAATGTATGTGCAACAACTCCCGTTGGTGAATAGTCGCTTCAATTCAGTGCGTCCGCCCAGTCCGCAATGGTGTAATACCAGTCCCCCCCCAATCCCTCCGGCATCTCCAGCCCTTTCCACCCGAAATTAAACCTTTTTCCCGACTCCCTGAATCCTGCCGTACGCCCCTATCAGTTTATATTTTTTTCCGGATTACCAAAGCCGCAGTTATATATACTATCAATGCGGCCCCTGCGATGTACGGCAGACTGTTTTCGGTAAAACTCATGAATATATGCCAGCTCTTTGAAAAGTAGTACCCCACGGATATATTCAAAAGAGACCAGCCCAAGGCGAAAACTGTGTTGTATAAAAAAAACCGGGCCGGTTCCAGCCTGCTCATTCCGGCAAGGTAAGGAGTAATGTTGCCGGCCATCGGAACAAATCGTCCCAGCATAATGAAGGCTGCGGCCGATTGCTCCATCCAGGCCCTGGCCTTTTCCAGCTTGCCGTGATCGATTTTAAAAAATTTTTCAAACTTAACGAAAAAAGGCTCACCCACCACCCTGCCAATTGAATAGGCGGCGGCTGCACCGATATTAAAGCCGATAGCCGCCATTATCAGCGCTGATATGTAATCAAGCCTTCCTTCACTGATCAGCACACCGGCCAGCACAAGCATTATCCCACCGGGAAACGGCACACCAAGGGCTTCAATTATGGTCCCGAGAAATATTCCTCCTAATCCCAGCTGCCCCAGGAAATGGTAGGCTGTATCCATAAATAATCACCCCGATAGCTTATGTTAACCACCGGGGTGTCTTATAAACCTCTATTATTTAATGTATTTCTATCTCTTTTTTTCTGCCTGTGCCACCATCATAAAGCAAATGAATATCAGGGCCACCGATCCCGCTATTAAAAGGGACCCGAATACAGCCTGACCCTGGGACATCTTAATTGATCCCGCCCAGATCATCCCCAGCCCGAAAAATATGGAACCAATCAGTAAAAAAATTTTTCGTATCTTCTCCATTTTTATTACCTTTTCACAGTCCGTACCGCTTAGAGTACTTTTGCTGTGCCTTTATATACCAAACCCCTCTGCCCGTCCACTGTAATGGTCTCCCCATCGGGAATCAGGGTAGTTGCCCCCTCGACTCCCACAATGGTGGGAATGCCGTACTCAAGCCCCACTATGGCGGCGTGTGAGGTCAGCCCCCCCACCTCGGCAATAAGCGCCGAAGCCTTTTCTATGACAGGTATGTACTCCCTGTCGGTGGCGCCGGTTATTAGTATGTCTCCGGGCTCCAGCTTTTCCAGGGCCTCTTTTACGGTGCTGCACACCTTTGCCCTGCCTGTAACGGACTTTGGACTTATGCCCGTACCCCGGGCCAGTATTTCTCCAACCGTATGCACCTTGATAAGGTTGGTGGTACCGTGGACGCCCACGGGCACCCCTGCGGTTATCACCACCAGGTCTCCGGGACTTATAAGCCCCTCCTCCAGCGACGCCTCTATGGCCGTTGTTATCATACTGTCGGTATCGGTGGTACGCCTGACCAGTATGGGCTGCACTCCCCACACCAGGGCCATTTTCCTTAGAACCTTTTCCTCCGGAGTTACAGCCACGATGGGCGCCCTTGACCTGTACTTGCTGGTCATTCTTGATGTGTGCCCTGTTTCGGTGGAGGTGATGATGGCGGCCGCGCCGAGGTCCTCGGATATGGTGCACGTGGCGTGGCTTATGGCGTCAGTTACGGTGCATGCCTGCTTTCTGCTTCTCCTGGCCAGCATTTCATCGTACTTAAGCGACGATTCGGCTTTCAGGGCAATCCTTGCCATGGTTTCAACCGCCTCCACCGGGTATTTACCGGCGGCTGTCTCACCGGAGAGCATTATGGCGTCCGTTCCGTCAAATATGGCGTTGGCTATGTCGGTGGCTTCAGCCCTGGTGGGCCTGGGGTTATGTATCATTGACTCCAGCATCTGCGTGGCTATTATTACCGGCTTGCCTGCCCTGTTGCATTTTTCTATGATTGTCTTCTGAACCAGGGGCACCTCTTCCACCGGTATTTCCACCCCCAGGTCCCCCCTGGCCACCATTATGCCGTCGGACACCTTTATTATTTCATCAATGTTGTTCAGCCCTTCCCTGCTTTCAATTTTGGCTATTATATCCAGGTCGGCCCCGGACTCTTCCACTATCTGCCTTATTGCCAGCACATCATTGGCTTTTCTGATAAATGACGCCGCTATAAAGTCCATACCGCTCTTAATGCCGAAAAGTATGTCTTCTATATCCCTGTCAGTGACGGCGGGCATGTTCACCACCACACCCGGAAGGTTGACTCCCTTCTGGGAGGTGATCTCTCCGCCGTTTATAATTTCACATTCCACGTTTTTCCTATTCTTTTCCAATACTCTGAGTTCTATAAGGCCGTCCGCTATCAAAACCCTGTCTCCGGGGTATACATCCCTGGGCAACCCCCTGTAAGTCACCGGAAGAATGCTCTCATTTCCCTTTACATCTTCCACCGTAAGGGTTACTTTTTTGCCGGCCTCAAGGTAAACAGGCTCTTTTTCCAGATACTTCAGCCGTATTTCCGGCCCTTTGGTATCCAGCATTATTGCTATGTTTTTACCAGTTTTACGGGCGGCTTCCCTGATCAGCTCCAGACGGCGGGCATGGTCCTCGTGAGTGCCGTGGGAAAAATTAAGCCTTGCCACATTCATTCCGGCCTGTATCATTTTCATCAACACCGGAACTTTTTGAGACGACGGCCCTACAGTGCACACTATTTTTGTTCGAAGCATAGGATAACCTCCGCGCATATTATAGGCAGCATTTCCGGGGAGATAATGAAGTGCCTCCAGCATCAGATAGAGAGTATGGCAGCCAGATCGTATATATCAGTATCAATATTTTTCTTTCCATCAATCACTTTTTCCAGGTCATGAGCCACAACCTCGCCGGAAACTATTCCAACCATCTTGCAGGTTTCACCGTTCATCAGCAGCTCCACCGCCTTTGCCCCCAGCCTGCTGGCCAGTATCCGGTCGTAGGCGGTGGGTGTTCCGCCTCTCTGCAGGTGTCCCAGAATGGTAACCTTGGTGTCAAATCCTGTTTTATCCTTTATCTGCCGGCCCATTTCAAGTCCGCTGGCCGCCCCCTCGGCCACTATAATAATGCTGTGCAGCTTACCCCTCTTGTAGCCCCGGAACAGTTTGTCACATATCTCATCAACGTTTACCGGGCGCTCAGGAACCACTATTGTCTCGGCCCCTCCGGCTAGCCCGGCGGCAAGCGCTATATAGCCGGACTCCCTTCCCATCACTTCTATTATAAATGTTCTCTCGTGGGATGTGGCGGTATCCCTGATCTTGTTTATGGCATCCACCACATTGTTTACCGCAGTATCGAATCCTATGGAAAAATCAGTTCCCGGTATGTCATTGTCAATGGTTCCCGGAACGCAAACTACCGGGATTTTGTATTCCCGGTAAAATTCAAGACCTCCCCTGAATGACCCGTCTCCGCCAATCACAACCAGTCCCTGGAGGCCGAATCTTTTAACGTTCTTGTATGCCTTGGACCTTCCCCCGGGCATCCTGAATTCATCAGATCTTGCGGTCTGCAGGATGGTACCGCCCCTGTGGATAGTATCGGCCACCGACCCGAGGTTCATGGGTCCCATTTCTGCATCTATAAAGCCGGCAAATCCGTGTTTTATGCCTATGACTTCCATGCCGTGATATATAGCCTTGCGGACCACCGCCCTTATGGCGGCGTTCATACCGGAAGAATCACCACCGCTGGTAAGCACTCCTATTCTCTGCACTGTCCACCCTCCCTGGTTTAGCAATGACATGGGTGTAGTATGCGCAATAAAAGCGCGGCTGATTAGATTGCATTTTAACCGGGATTCGAGATATACCCCTGTCTGCCGGAGAGCTTATACAAAGCCATAATTTCCGTAGCTTCCTCGGCCTCGGATTCCGGAACCAGAACCTCAACCGGCCCGTTTTCATTTACCTGGGACAGGCCGACCGATTTCAGTTTGACCAGAAAACCCTCGCCTGACAGCATGACTTTGATTCCTTCAGCTTCCTTCATGTGAGGAGCGATATACACCACGGTCCACACGCCAGTATTCCCCCTCCCGAGCAGTTACGAACACGATTTAGTCTTTTCTACTCTTTATGCGGGTATTCCTTTCGGAAATACAGAAAAATATCCGCAGACCCCAAAAGATCTCCGGATTTTTTGTTATTCATCAGACCTTATCCTGCCGTTTTTGGTCAGCAGCTCAACCTTGCCTCTTATTTTTATGGCTGAGGTATGCTCGGTAAACTGTGCAACCATAATCTCGCCCTTATCAAGTTTTTCAGAATGATGAAACTTTGTGTCTTTTCCCCTGGTGAGGCCTATAATCGTAACTCCGTTGTCCAGCGCTTTAACTACGATATAGTCTCCGGTAATAAACTGTTCCTTGTCGGACATATGACTTTACCTCTCTTTATCCGGGTTTCCTACCGAAAATAATAGCACAGCAATCCGGTGTTTGCAAGAATTACAGGTAGTGCGCGGCCTCATTGCTGTTCCTTTACCTTTACGTTGTGGCTGCCCAGGAGCTTTCTCAGCTCTCCCAGCGCCGGGCCAGATATATCCACCCAGTTTTCTTTTGAAATCTGCCTTAACCTCTTTTCCTTCTCAAAATACAGGAAGACCCTCGATTCACCCGGGTAAGACCGCAGTATAATCTTTATGTTGTCCAGAGTTTCGGGCACTGCGCCATCCAGCCTCAGGTACACGTCTCCGCAGACTTTTTTTATAAGAGGCTGCACCTCTTCGGCCTGTATTTTAACTTCATCGCCGGACGGATTGGCCTTCCCCCTTACCATAACCACAGCGTCGTTTTGTATCATTTTTTGATATTCCCGGTACACCTTCGGGAAAAAGACCACTTCCAGGCTCCCGGTAAGGTCCTCCAGATTTGCAAAGGCCATGGGGTCGCCTTTTTTGGTGTTTATTCTTTTAACCGAAGTCAGCATTCCGCCGCAGGTTACCATTGTTTCACCTGTCAGTTCCTTTATTTCCGCCAGGGTCCCGGAGGCCTGGTCCTGCAGCGACTGCCTGTAATCCATCAGAGGGTGGCCGCTTAAGAAAAATCCTATGGCCTCCTTCTCAAAGGCCAGCAGCTCCGACCGGGAGTACTCCTCCACCTCCGGCATATTAAGGCTGATGGTATGCTTGACCTCGTCCCCCCAGAAATCAAGCAGCGACAGCTGTCCGTTGGACCTCTCCTTCTGCGTGTGCTGGGCCAGATTGAGACCTGCATCCACCGCCGCCATTACCTGCGCCCTCCGGTGCCCCAGTGAGTCCATGGCGCCTGCCTTGATCAGATTTTCCACAACCCTCCGGTTGACCACCCTGGTGTCCAGACGGCTGCAGAAATCGGCGAAGTTGCAAAAACGGCCGTCTTCCCTCCTTGAATGAATGATGGCCTCCACCGCCGCCAGACCCACATTTTTGATGGCGGCCAGCCCGAATCTTATTTTGTCTCCTTCCACCGAAAAGGTCTCACGGCTCTGGTTTACATCAGGAGGCAGCACCTCTATTCCCAGCCGCCTGCACTCTTCTATATAAACAACAACTTTGTCGGTGTTGTCCTTTACCGATGTCAGCAGGGCCGTCATAAACTCAACAGGGTAGTTGGCCTTAATGTACGCAGTCTGGTATGACACCATGGCGTATGCGGCCGAGTGGCTCTTGTTGAAGCCGTAGCCTGCGAAATACTCCATCAGATCGAAAATCTGCCCGGCTATTTCGGCGTCAACGCTGTTTTTCACCGCTCCTTCAACAAACTGTGCCCTTAGGCCGGCAATTATCTCAGGCTTTTTTTTGCCCATGGCCCGTCTCAGCATGTCGGCCTCTCCCAGTGTGAAGCCGGCCATGTCCGAGGCTATCCGCATTACCTGCTCCTGGTACAGAATGACACCGTAGGTATCCTTCAATATTGGCTCCAGTATGGGGTGGAGGTAAGTTATTTTACGCTGCCCGTGCTTGCTGAGGATAAAGTCGTTGACCATGCCGCTGCCCAGCGGGCCGGGGCGGTATAATGCCACCAGCGCCACAATGTCCTCGAAAACCCCGGGCTTCAGCTCTTTCAGTATGGCCCTCATGCCGCTGCTCTCCAGCTGGAATACACCGGTCCCCTCGCCCCTGCCCAGAAGATCGTAAGTTTTTTCATTATCCAGAGGAATTCTACCCATGTCAATGGTTATTCCCCTGTTTTCCTCAATCATCCTGACCGCGTCGGCTATCACCGTCAGGGTGCGCAGCCCCAGAAGGTCCATCTTGAGAAGTCCCAGCTCTTCCACCTGGTCTTTGGCGAACTGGGTGGTGAGGGGTCCGTCCGAAGCCTTGTACAGTGGCAGGTAGTGTGTCAGGGGGTCCTTGGTGATGACCAGACCGGCAGCGTGTGTGGAAGCGTGCCTGGGCATTCCCTCAAGCAGCCCGGCCATGTCTATCAGTTTTTTTATCTGCCTGTTGCTTTCGTACAAATCCTTCAGGTCTGCCGAGTCATTAAGCGCCTTTTCTATGGTTATGTGCAACTCCGCGGGCACAAGCTTGGCAACCCTGTCCACCTCGCTGTAAGGCATGCTAAGCGTCCTGCCCACATCCCTTATGGCCGCCCTGGCGGCCATGGTGCCGAATGTGGCTATCTGTGCCACCCGGTCGGCCCCGTATTTGCGGACCACGTAGTTTATGACTTCTCCCCTTCTCTCGTAGCAGAAGTCCATGTCTATATCCGGCATGGACACCCTTTCCGGATTCAAAAATCTTTCAAAAAGGAGCCCGTATCTGAGGGGGTCAATATCGGTTATGCCAAGGGCATAGGCCACCAGGCTCCCGGCCGCGGACCCCCGCCCGGGGCCCACCGGTATTTTGTTCTGCCTGGCGTAGTCTATCATGTCCCAGACTATCAGGAAATACCCCGAGTAGCCCATCTGCTTTATTACCTTCAGCTCAAAGTCGAGCCTTTTTACAACCGTTTCATCCGGATCGCCGTACCGCCACCTTACCCCTTCAACGCACAGCTTTTCCAGGTAGGTGTCCACCGTATGGCCCCTGGGCACTTCGTAGGGCGGCAGGTGAAGCGCACCAAAGGAAATGTCCACGTTGCAGCGGTCGGCTATGGTCATGGTAATGTCCATGGCCCCGGGGATCTCCCCAAAAAGAAGATGCATTTCCTCCCTGCTTTTCAAGTACAGCTCCTGTGACTGAAATTTCATCCTGTCAGGGTCGTCCACGGTTTTGCCGGTTTGAATACAGAGCAGCACATCCTGCATTTCGGCGTGAATTCTGTCGACATAGTGCACATCGTTTGTAACCACCAGAGGTATTCCGGTCCGGGTGCTTATATTCAGCAATTCCCGGTTTGCAATCCTCTGTTCTTCAAATCCGTGGTCCTGCAGCTCCAGGTAAAAGTTTCCGCTCCCGAATATCTCACGGTACTGGCCGGCAGCGTTAACCGCGTCTTCGGTCTTTTCTGCCAGCACCTTGGCGGCCACTTCTCCGGCAATACACCCTGAAAGGGCGATAAGCCCCCTGCTGTGCGCCGCAAGCGCTTTTTTGTCCACCCTGGGCTTATAGTAAAAGCCGTCGGTAAAGCCCATTGAAACAAGTTTTAGCAGGTTTTTATAGCCTTCGGCGTTTTCAGCCAGAAGGACCAGGTGGTAAGGGCTGTCGTCAACCCTGGGAGTCCTGTCGGCCATTGTCCTGGGTGCCACGTAGACCTCGCACCCCAGTACCGGCTTTATTCCTTCCTTTTTGCAGGCCTTGAAAAAATCCACCGCCCCGAACATAACCCCGTGATCGGTCATGGCCAGGGCAGGCATGCCAAGCTGGACGGCTTTTTTTACGGCCTTTTTCGTGTGGGCGGCCCCATCCAGCAGACTGTATTCCGAATGAACATGAAGATGTACAAAGGACAAATCAACCAACCTCTTCAGCTAACAATATATATCATTGCTCCCAGCCCCGCCAGCGATGAAAGTATGGCCAGGACAAGATGCCCCTTTTTCTTGAGGCAGGCGTGTACTGCCACAATGGACACCATCACTCCCGCCAGTTCCAGCACCTGTATAAAACCTACCTGTTTGCCCACTGCGCCTTCACCCCTAATCCGGTTTTGCCATTTTGTGCACATGAATCTCATAATAGGGAAAATGAGGATCAGCCATATATACCGGCACTACGGTGTGTTCCTCCCGGCTGCCGGTCTCCTCGCACCATTTTTCGACAAACTCAAACGCCGGCTTCCTTCCGGGGTGTGAAACCAGTATTCCTTTTCCGCGCCGGGAATTTGACAGAAATATTCCCTCCAGGCAAGAATTGAACCGTGGGTCATACAGTATGTCGGACCCCACTATCCAGTCGAATTCCTCCTCCAGACTGAAATCTCTCCAGTCGCCAAAAAATGCGCCGACCCCGGAAAGACCGTTCAGGCCGGCGTTCCTGCATGATATTTCCAGCGCCTCGGGCTGATAGTCCGAAAATGTTACACTGGCCCCCTTAAGCCCGCAGACAATCCCCGCAAGTCCCAGGCCGCATCCCAGCTCCAGCACCTTTTGCCCGGAGAAGTCCATGTTTTCCCATATATACCTTGAGAGTCCCCTGGCCGCCGGCCATATCTCAGCCCATAGGGGCACCCTGTCTTCATCGGCAAGGTCGGTTATTAGATTTTCCACATTTTCGACAACATACATGGGCACCTCAAGCCCGGTCAGATTCACTACCACCCGGCGCATCCTGAGAGGCAACACGCTCACAACTTCTAACCGCCTTTAAATCATGTGTTGTTATCTATTCTTTCCAACAGACATTAAATCCTTTAGCAGCCTTAAATAGTTACATATTAATGCCGTATTGCTTCATTTTTTTATACAGCCACGCCCTCGAAATTCCCAGGGACCTGGCGGCCTGCATTTTGTTGCCTCCGGTTGAATTCAGCGTTTCTATTATGGCCTCCTTTTCCACCTGATCCAAAAGGGCGGGCAGGCCTTTGTCCACCGGTGTCCTTCTCGGCCCCTTGCCCAGCTTTTGAATATACTGCGGCAGGTGTGATATTAATATGGCCTCTCCGTCAACCATGTTGAATGCCCTTTCAATTATATTCTCCAGCTCCCTGACATTGCCCGGCCAGTTGTAGCCGTGGAACAGGTCCCAGACATCCTTTTCCATGTCCTGAACGTTAAGTCCGAATTCTATATTGAATTTGCTGATAAAATGCATGGACAGTTCAATTATGTCCTCCATCCTTTCCCTCAGCGGAGGAATGGCTATTGAGACCACATTCAGCCGGTAATAAAGGTCCTGACGGAATCTCCCCTCGTTAATCAGTTCCTCCAGAGGCCTGTTGGAAGCGGCCACCACCCTCACGTCCACCTGTCTGGGCCTGTTCTCGCCCAGACGCTCTATCTCCTTCTCCTGCAATACCCTGAGAAGCTTTGACTGCATGGCCAGGGGCATATCCCCTATTTCATCCAGGAAAATGGTGCCCCCGTTGGCCTGTTCGAATTTGCCGACCTGGCCTCCCTTTCTGGCCCCGGTGAAGGCCCCTTCCTGGTATCCGAAAAGCTCTGACTCCAGCAGGTTCTCGGGCACCGCAGCGCAGTTCACCTTGACAAACTGCTTGAACCTCCGGGGTGATCCGGCATGCAGCGCATGTGCCACCAGTTCCTTACCGGTCCCGCTCTCACCCCTTATTAGCACCGTTGACGGGCCCTGGGCCACCCTTCTCACCGTTTCCTTCAGCCTGATCATGACCGGGCTGCTGCCAATCAGGTTTTCTATGCTGTAGCGAGCGCCCTGGACCCTTTCAAGCTCATTTTTATAATAGTCCAGCTCTTTGTGCAGAGCGTTTATTTTTTCGGCCAGTGAGACCAGCTGGCTGATATCC
This sequence comes from Bacillota bacterium, assembly GCA_049323915.1. Classification (GTDB taxonomy): domain Bacteria; phylum Bacillota; class Desulfotomaculia; order Desulfotomaculales; family Desulfocucumaceae; genus BRHc4a. The sequence goes on along the minus strand of JBMOPC010000045.1, from coordinate 85,579 downwards.
TTGAAAATAACCTTGCAGACCGACCCTATTACAATTCCGTCCTTGCGAATGGGATAGCGCATCACCACTGTTTCCCTGCCGTTTATGCGGACGATCTCACCGTGGTGAGGCTTGCCGGTCCGGGGCACCTCCCGCAGCTTTGGCTCCCGGACTATCTCGTTGACATGCTTGCCCATGGCCTGATCGGGCGAGGGAATTTCCAGCAGTTCGGCAAAGGCCTTGTTTATCATTATGATGACTCCGTCGTTGTTCACCGCCATGTAACCATCATGGGCGCTGTCAAATATTGTCTGCAGTGTGCCCTTAAGCTCCTTTACCACCTCCAGCTCCTCGGCGAGGTGTTGCAGCTCGGTCAGCTCCTGGCAAACCCCTATGGCCCCCACTATTTTGTTGTTTTTTATTATGGGAGTCCTGTTGACCATGTAGAGTGTGCTGCCCACTACAAACTTCCTGCCTATGTGGGATTTGCCCGTTTTCAGCACCTTCATCAGGCCGGTCCCCGGTATTACATCGTTTATGAAGCGGCCCATCACTTTTTCGGCCTTGATGCCGAACAGTCTTTCGGCCGCAGAATTGAATATTATTATCCGGCCCTGCTGGTCTATGCCCATAACCAGGTTGTGAATGGAATGAAGGGCTGAAAGTTCGTCTATAAGATAATCTTCAGCAGTTTTTTTAATCCCCAATTATACCACCCTTTCCTCTGAACCTGGAATGACCTGCCCCCAAAACCACTCAACTTCAGTAAGGTATTCGCCTTAAAAGTCTGAAACTTCAAATTTTGCCGGCAACATGCCTTCGCATTACCTTTTCCAGCTGTGACAGCGTATTGCACTCATACATATCAGCTATTCTTTTAAACAGCCTTATCTGGGGCTGACCTGCCCACTCCCTTGCCGGAAGCGTGTTCAGCCAGATAACTTCCCGGCATTTTAGCTTCAATCCCCCTAAAAGCCCGGCTGCTTCCCCGGGAGACAGAGTCTTGGTGTCGCTTACAATAAATACAATTGTGTCGGATGTCAGCATTTTACGGTAAAGGCTGTTGAATGTCCTCAGTGACGCATGAAGATTGGTGGATCTTCCCCACTGCCTGCTGTCATTGATTAAATCGGTCATTATACGTGCAAAATGGTTCTTCCGGCCAAAATATTGTGTTACCCTTTCCAGGTCCTCGGAAAATATAAAGCTCTCCATTCCGCTAAGGGCGCTGCTTAACCCGTAAATAAACTGAATAATAAACCTGGCATGCCGGGCCATGGAAGCCGAAACATCGCATATCATCAGAAACCGGGGCCTTTTTTTTCGCCTGGACCGATACCTGAGATCTATCGGTATGCCTCCGTATCTAATATTTCTCCTTACTGTGCGCCTGATGTCCACCGAGACCGCCCGGGAGCTCTTTTTATAACGGCGGCTCATTCCCAGGGCTATCTGTGATGAAATGTGGCTTATGAGCGCGGTCATCCTTGGAATATCGCCGTCCTCCAGGCTCTCCATGTCCTGGTGCAGTATACGGTCCCCTGGGTTGTGGTGGAAATCGGCGGCCACCGCCTGTATTACTTCGTCCAGCTCCTCGTCGCCGGTCTGCCCGGCCTCCAGCACAGGACAATTTTTATCCTTTTCAGCCTGATTTTTCAGCATATGGTACCGCCAGTAGTTAAGCGAAGACTGCAATACCCTGTTTATCAGCTCTCCCGGATTGTTAACAGGGTTGGACCTCATCTTCTCCAGTATTTCCTTCATCCTCTCCTTCTCTTTCTCCGGAAGAAGGGAGAATGTCTCCAGCTGGCTTTCGGTCAGCAATATTTTTTCAGACAGGTCCCCCTGCCACTCCTCCACCGCTTCCAGCAGCTCCTGCCGGGCCTCGGAAATAAGCCGCTCTTTCTCTTCAAGCATCTGCCGGCGGATTTTTTGCCTCTTCAGTTTTTCCTCGGGGGTGGTGAAAAACAGATTAAACGCCTGTTCGAACACCCCGGCCTCCCTCCTGCCTTTGGCAAGGCAGGCTCTCAGCACACCCCTGACATGCTCCCGCCGGAGTATGTCAACCCTGGACAGGGCCTCCAGGGCGTCCATGGTTTCCGAAAGGCTTACCCGCACCCCGAGATGCCGCAAAATCTGTACAAATCTCGCCACATTGTATTCTATGGAATCCCTGCCGGTTCCCTCCGCCAGAGCCATAATACCGGCCATGTGGTCAAGGCTCAACTCAAATGACACCTCATTTCCGCAATCCCGCAGGGTGCCGACCCTCACCCGCTATTTATGCCCGGCATGACACCCGTGTTGATGCCCGCCGCACAAGCAGGCCTCGCGGTCCTTTTTTTCGGCGCTGCCTCCTGCAGCCGCGTTTAATATTTGGCTTAAAACACTTTGGTCCAGCAGCTGAATGCTGTCATCCCTGTTTTTCAGCAGCATGCTTGAGGTCATGGATATATTCTCAGCGCTCAGGGCGTCGGCATGTAGGGCCACCAGCGCCCTTGCCCAGTCAATGGACTCTGAAATCGACGGCTGTTTTCTCAGGTCCAGCGCCGTCCTGATGTAGTGCACAGCAGCGGCTATTTCCCGGTTCAGCCTGTCTCCGGCCTCGGGCACCTTTGTCTGCAGTATTTTTACCTCTTTGTCCATATCGGGATAGTCAATGTAAAGGTACACGCAGCGCCTTTTAAGGCCGTCAGACAGCTCCCTGTCACCGTTGCTGGTAAGCACCACAATTGGTATCCGCCTTGCGGCAAGCGTCCCCAGCTCCGGGATGGACACCTGGAAGTCGGAGAGCATCTCGAAAAGAAATGCCTCAAAGGGCTCGTCGACCTTATCCACCTCGTCTATCAGCAGAACAACCCGCTTATCGGACCTTATGGCCTTTAAAAGGGGCCTTTCCAAAAGGTACTCCTCGTCGAAAAGGTCCTTTTCCACATCATCCCCGGAGCAGGTGTCTTTCATTATCTGTATTTTCAGAAGCTGCCTCTGGTAGTTCCACTCATACAGGGCTTTATTCTCATCAAGGCCTTCATAGCACTGGAGCCTGATTACATCGGTGTTGAACACCCTTCCCAGCACCTTGGCTATTTCGGTCTTTCCCACCCCCGGAGCGCCTTCCACCAGCAGCGGCTTTTCCATGGCCAGAGCCAGATAAACCGTAACGGAAAGGTCATCCCCGCTGATATAGCCTTCTCTCTCCATTGCCTCCTTCAACTGGCCGGGACTTATATCCATTGTTTTACCTCTCTTCCGCCTGTGTCAATATTAATATACATATATTCTATATATACTGTATTAAATCCTTCTATTCAAGGGACTGATGGCGCTTTCAGTCATATCATGCCCGGAAAGCCCTGCTGCCTAAGCGCCTCAAACAATACAAGGGCCACCGAGTTGGAGAGGTTTAGCGACCTCCTGCCGGGCTTCATCGGGATCCTCAGCGTAAGCTCACCGTTGCCCTTCAGTATGCAGTCGGGCAGCCCGGCCGTTTCCTTTCCGAAAACCAGGAAATCTTTCTCGGCGTAGCTGACGCTGGTGTATGTTTTTTCCCCCCTGGTGGAGTAATAAAAAAACCTTTCTCCGGGGTAATCCTCCTGCAGCTCTTTAAAGCTGTCATATATATGAACACTGAGTAAATGCCAGTAATCAAGCCCCGCCCTTTTCAAGTACCTGTCCTCTATGGAAAAACCAAGGGGCCTGACCAAAAAAAGCTCCGCCCCGGTAACCGCGCATGTTCTGGCAATATTGCCGGCATTGGCCGGTATTTCCGGCTCAACAAGCACAATCCTCATTCTCTCACCCGCCCGCTTTGTTATTGGCGCCTTTATGATCAGCGCCGCTTTCCGGGCAAAAGCCGATCAGCCCGCACCGGCTGCACCGGGGATTGCGGGCACGGCATATTCCCCGCCCGTGACTTATAAGGCAGTGATGAATCTTCCCCATCAACTCCGGGGGTACGATCTTTTCCAGATCCTTTTCCACTGCGGCCGGGGATTTCCCGGCGGACAGCCCCAGCCTGCGGGAAACCCTGAACACATGGGTGTCCACAGGCATTACAGGCATTCCGAAGGCTATGTTCATAACCACATTGGCCGTTTTCCTGCCTACCCCCGGCAGCGCCTCCAGCGCATCCCTGTCCCGGGGGACACCGGACCGGTATTTTTCCGCCAGCATCCGGCTGGCTGCAACTATATTGCGGCTTTTATTCCTGTACAGGCCGCAGCCTTTAATCTTTTCCGACAGGTCCTCCCAGCCCAGGGCGGCAAAATCTTCCGGCTCTCTGAATTCTTTAAATAATTCCGAGGTGATTTTGTTTACCTGCCGGTCTGTGCACTGGGCCGACAGCATTACCGCCACCAAAAGCTGAAATGTGCTGCCGTATTCCAGCTGGGTAGCGGCCCCGGGGTACATCGCTGCCAGCTTTTCCAGCACCACATAGTTTTTATTGCTACTTTTTTTCATGGCCGGCAGTCCCGATCAAACGCCTGTGCTCAACCTTTATGCAGCGGTCCATTACCACATTTATCCCCTCACCGGAGGCCTTTTCGGCAGACGCCGCGCAAGAAACTCCCAGCTGGGCCCATATACATGCCGTCCCCGCCCTTACGGCCTCTTCAACTATTGCGGGAAGGTGTTCGCTCCTTCTGAATACATTTACAATATCTATTTTTTCCGGAACCGACGAAAGTGTTTTATAGCACTTCCTGCCCAGAATTTCAGCTTCCGACGGGTTAACGGGTATAATGTTGTATCCCTTTTCAATCAGGTATCCGGCCACCCTGTGGCTGTCTTTTTCAGGGTTGCCCGAAAGGCCCACCACCGCTATGTTTTTTGATTTTTCCAGTATGCCCCTTATTTCGCTGTCTTTCGGATTTTCAAACATTAATTTCCCTCCTGTTCGTAAAACCTGTTAAAAATATTATCACCACAGCCAACAATTAAAAAGATAAAAACGTATTTTTTCTCTCTCTTTCAGGAATAATATTTTTTGTTGTATTATTTGTCAATAACATCGACCTTGCAACAATCATGAGGTTCAAAGCCATTACTTAATGATTATAACCCTATAACTGCGGCAATAATAAAAGCATGATTTGACGGTCTTATACAGCTATCGGAATAGAATTCACATTAATTATAACTTAACCAAGGAGGGGTAATTTTTGCCTGCGCTAATACCTTTTTCCCTCGGGGCTGTTTTAATATTACTGATGCTGGCAGCAGTGCTCTGGCCGATCTTCAGGCCCCGCCGCAATAAAAAACCAATTATACAAAGAGAATATCAGCGTTTTACGGAAGAGTACTCCGTAGAACTGGCCGATCCGGTTAAAAAGCAAACACTTTTGGAGCCTGTTCCCGAGCTACCCCAATCATACGGATTGGACCGGCTGGTTTTGATGGTGAGAGACCCGCACTGGCTTTACGCCTACTGGGAGATCACCGCCACAAAGATGGAGGAGATCTCGGTAAAACTGGGCCCCCGGTCCTGGGACAACTCCAGGCCGGTGCTCAGGGTATATGACGTAACAGGCGTTGATTTTAACGGCGCAAATGCCAAGCGCTACTTTGACTGCAGCCTTAACGAATACTCCGACAACTGGTACATAAATGTTGCAGAAGCAAACCGCTCCTACTGCGTCGACCTGGGAAGGCTTTTTCCTGACGGCAGCTTTGTCACTATACTCCGGTCAAATATTGTCACAACTCCCAGAGATGCATTGTCCGACAGGCTGGACGAAGAGTGGATGTGGATCGAAGGCCTTTACACCAGGCACCAGATGGGCCTGAGCTCTCCGCTGATCATCGGGGAGATTAGCGAGAGGATGGGCAAATTGCCCCTGGAGATAAGCTCCCCGGGGTTTAATCCCGGCGATCATTAAAGGCCGGATATTTTCATGGAGGTTTATAATGACTAAAGGATACCTTTGCATGATACTGCATGCGCACCTGCCTTTTGTAAGGCATCCCGAGCACGAGCATTTTCTCGAGGAAAGATGGCTTTTCGAGGCCATAACCGAGACCTATGTGCCGCTGATAAATGCCTATGAGCGGCTTGAGGAGTCCAACATACCTTTCAGGATCACCATGAGCCTTTCTCCCACACTTATTTCCATGCTCACCGACGGTCTGCTGCAGGAGCGCTACCTTAAACATCTTAACAGGCTGATAGAGCTTTCAGACAGGGAGGCCGGCAGGACATACCATACCCCTTTTCACCAGACAGCTTTAATGTACCAGGAAATGTTCCGCCGCACCAGGGACACTTTTTACAGGTACGGCGGCAATCTGGTGAGCGCTTTCAAAAGATTTCAGGACTCGGACAGGCTGGAAATAATTACATGTGCCGCAACCCACGGCTTTTTGCCTCTTATGTCCAACAATAAAAATGCGGTGCGGGCCCAAATACGCACCGCCGTCAATCTGCATAACAGGCACCTGGGCCATCCCCCCGGCATATGGCTCCCTGAGTGCGCCTACACCCCGGGCATTGACCCAATATTAAAAGAAAACGGGCTAAAGTATTTTATACTGGACACACACGGTGTTCTTTTCGCCTCCCACCGCCCGCGCTATGGAATTTATGCCCCCATATTCTGTCCTTCGGGTGTGGCGGCCTTCGGAAGGGATACCGAGTCTTCAAAGCAGGTGTGGAGCGCCAACGAAGGCTACCCTGGCGATTTCGACTACCGGGAGTTTTACAGGGATATAGGATTCGACCTTGATTTTGAGTACGTCAAGCCATACATACACCCTGACGGAATAAGGATACACACCGGAATAAAATACTACCGGATAACCGGAAAAAGCAACCACAAAGAGCCTTATGTTCCTTCACACGCGCTGGAAAAGGCGGCCATTCACGCCGGAAATTTTATGTTTAACCGGGAACTGCAGGTGGATTGGCTGAGCGGACTGATGGACCGCCCCCCGATAATTGTAGCGCCCTATGACGCCGAGCTGTTCGGGCACTGGTGGTTTGAAGGCCCTATATGGCTGGAGTTTCTTATAAAGAAAATACATTTTGACCAGAACAAGTTCCGCATGATTTCACCGGGCGATTACCTCAAGCTCCACGGGTTCAACCAGGTGGCGACGCCCTGCGCCTCCAGCTGGGGCCATAAAGGGTACAACGAGGTATGGCTGTGCGGAAAAAATGACTGGATTTACAAGCACCTCCACACCGCGTCCGACAGAATGGTGGAGCTGGCCGAGACCATGTACCATGCCTGGGGCCTTCAGGCCCGCGCGCTGAACCAGGCCGCCCGGGAGCTTCTGCTGGCCCAGAGCAGCGACTGGGCGTTTATAATGAGCACCGGGACCATGACGGATTACGCCATCCGCAGGACCAAGACCCACCTGAACAATTTCCTGAGATTATATTACGAGATCAGGGAAAACAGGGTTGATGAGGGGTGGCTAGGCTACCTGGAGTCAAAAAACAATATTTTTCCGGAGATCGACTACCGGAGCTATGCTGACAGGACGGCGTGATAGCGCCGCCCTATGGGCGGCAGAACTCCGAACGCAGAACACAGAATTCAGAATGATTATGAAAAAATAAAGGCCCCGGAATCCCGGGGCCTTATTCTGAGTTCTGAATTCTGAGTTCTCACTTAGCAAAGCTACTTTCTGTTAACTTACCCCCGTTATCCTGCCTATCTTGTCGACGTAGAAATCAGCCAGTGATTCGGCTATTTCCATTGACGAGCCCTCACTGAATATCCTGCAGACCGGTTCTTCCGGGTCCGGCAGCACCAGGGCCCAGCCGTTGGCATGAAACACCTTTACCCCGTCCAGAAGCACCATTTCCGACCTGTCCGGATCTTCTATTATTCTCCTTATAACCGTCCCCTTGGACTCCCACGGCACCGGTACCACCTTTTTATCCATGTAGAATGCCGGAATTTCATCCACCAGCTGCCCCAGCCCCAGGCCGCTCCTCCGCGCGAAGCCCACTATATTCAAAAGCGCCCCCAGTGCGTCGAAGTGCAGCAGGAACTGCGATATTTCCAACTCGCCGTCCCCGGCCGCCTCTTCAGCCAGCAGGCGGTTCACAAAATCCTGCACGGCGGTTTTTGTCCGTACAACCTTACCGCTGTATTGCAGAGCCATTTTTTCTATGGCGTCGGGAGCTGTCACCGGCACCACCACCGGGCCCCCGCCGCTTTTTAAAATCACCAGTGCAGAAAGCGCCGTCAGCATGTCGTCCCCGACAATTCTTCCTTTTTCGTCAACAAGCACAAGACTGTCTCCATTATGGTCTATTGCAGCCCCGGCGCTGGATTTGGTTTTGACCACCACCTCGGACAGCTGTGGGAGCATTTCCCTGTATGACTGCCAGCTTCTGGGAGAACGACCGTTCATTTCGAAATCTATATTCTCCACTGTTATTCCCAGGCCGGCGCACACCGGCTTAATGAACCGGTCAAGATTTACCCTGTCATACGCTATCACCAGTCGCGTTCCTGCAAAATACTGACCTTTTAAAGCCAGCGAAAGATACCTTGTGTACTGCTCCTCCACTCCCTGCACTTTCTCCACGGGTGCTATCCCGGACAGGTCCGCCCTTTTGAAGTCCTCCCTCATCATGGTGTTTTCCACTTTCCGCTCCAGGCTGCGGGATATATTGCCGCCCTTGTTGTTTATGAACATCATTGTCACCAGGTCGGTCCCACGGGGGCAGACCTTGATATGAATTCCCCCGTCCAGCTCCAGGGCCTTTACCGCAAAGCGGTGCATCGGAGTAATGCCGCTTCCCAGGTCATAAACCGCCGCCCCCACTGACTGCATTCCGCTGGACACTGCCCTTTTGATCATCTGTGATGACGGGTAGCTGTCCGAGCTCACTGCCAGCCGGCCTTTATTTCCCTGGGCCGAGGCAAAGGAGGCGGCCATCCTGGCAGCGAATTCCGGGGTCATTTCCACATTGGCCAGCCCGGTTACGCCGTCCAGGCCGAATATTTTCTTGGGATAGCGGGTTCCCCATATTATGCTGCTCTGGACCGTGGTCCCGGCCTCCACCACCTTGTGGGGCCATAGCTTGACATCGGGCTTGATCACCCCGTTTTCTTTTATTACCGAGTCACTGCCAATCACGGCCCCTTCATAAACAGACACCCCGCTTTGCAACTGGACCCTGGAGGCCAGTACAGCCCCCCTCAGGGCTGATCCCTTTCCAATATAGCCGCCGTTCCAGACAACGCTCCTTTTTATGGTGGCCCTGTCCCCCATAAAACAGTTGTCCCCCAGCACGGTAAAGGAATCAATCCTTGCCTGCCCCTCTATTTTACAGCCGTCACCTATAAAGGCCGGCCCCCTTATTACAGAAGACCTGTCTATTTCAGCGCCATCACCGGCGTATACATTTTCAAAAATCTCCCTTCCGGGTATTTTTATATCCACCCTCCCCGAAAGAACGTCAATATGGGCCTGCAAATACTGCTGAAGGTTTCCAATGTCACACCAGTAACCTTCCAGTATGACCCCGTACAAAGGCCTTCCCTCTTTCAGAAGAAGCGGAAAAAGGTCCTTGCTGAAGTCGAACGTCTGTCCTTTATTGATATATTCCAGCACCTCGGGCTCCAGTATGTATATACCGGTATTGACGGTGTCACTGAAGACCTCCCCCCAGGAGGGCTTTTCGAGAAACTGTCTTATATTCCCCTGCGGCTCAGTGATTACAACACCATATTCCAGGGGGGTATCCACCCTGGTGAGGACCAGGGTGGCCAGTGACCCCTTTTCCCTGTGGAACTCAATGGCCCTGCCCAGGTCAAAATCCGTCAGTGCGTCGCCGCTTATTACAATGAAAGTGTCATCCAAAAAGGAGTCTGCGTTTTTGACGCTGCCGGCCGTTCCCAGGGGGGTTTCCTCCACAAAATACCTCATGTTCACTCCCAGTTCCCAGCCGCTGCCGAAGTAATCCCTGATGTTTTCGGGCATGTACTGCAGTGTCACCGCGATGTCCGTGATATTGTGCCTTTTCAGAAGTTCCACTATGTATTCCATCATAGGTCTGTTCAAAACAGGCACCATTGGTTTCGGGCGGTTGCACGTAAGGGGCCTCAGGCGGGACCCCTCGCCTCCGGCCATAATAACCGCTTTCATATCTTCTTTTACCTCCTCACAAAGAATCTGATATTATTATTCTTTTAGCTGGCTTTTGTACCAATTCTTTGCAAGACAGCCAGAGACCGCACCACCTGAAAAATCACGACGGTTTGGCGAACATCCTGGTGACCCTGTCCAGTATACCTCCATACCTGTCCATGGAATCATCCCAGGCCACACTCCTCCTGGCATTGATTATTTCTTTGTAAACATCCCTGGTCTGCCCCGCTATCTCATGCCAGTCGTAATGGCGCCTGACCTTTTCAAAGGCCCTTTGTTTCATGTTCTCGGCCATGTTGCGGTCGGTCAGCATCCATATAATCATGTCCGCCAGCGACTGGCTGTTTCCTGTGTAGGCCTTGAGCCCATCAACGCAGTGGTCCACGATTTCACTCAGCCCCCCGGTGTCCGACGTTACCACAGGAGCCCTGGCCGCCATGGCCTCCAGAGCCACTATCCCGAAAGGCTCGTAAAGGCTTGGAATGGCAGCAACATCGGCCCAGCTGTAAAGAGCGTTGCGAAGGTCATCATTGACATACCCTGTGAAGTATACCCTGTTGGATACACCCATGGCCGAGGACTGATGCCTGAGAGCACCCTCGTGGGGGCCCCTGCCGGCGATTATAAACTTTGTGCCGGGCCGGTATTTGAGTATATGCGGTATTGCGTCCAGCAATACCTGAACCCCTTTTTCCCTGACCAGCCTGCCGACATACAAAACTATCTGCTCACCGGGGGCCGCATAGTCATCCCGCCCGTAATTGATGGACTTTGGCCGGAAGGCCTCGGCATCCACCCCGTTATTTATAATTTTTATTTTGTCGTCCGGCACCTGGAAGACACGCTGGAGCTCACCCTTCATGTAGCGGCTGCAGCAGATAACCTTCCAGGACTCGAAAATCAGCCACCACTCAACATCGCTTATATGCCTCTGCATATTGTTATGCAGCCCGTAATTCCTTCCGTATTCCGTAGCGTGAATGGTGGCCACCATAGGAATCCTGAAGGCGTGCTTCACCGCCCTGGAGGCATAGGCCACCAGCCAGTCGTGGCCATGGACGATGTTGAAATTGCCCTCGTCGCTTACTACTGAAACCGCCCTTTCCAGCATGGCCAAATTCAGCTGTGTGACCCAGTTTACAAAATCGTGGGAGGAAACGCTGTAGGGATACACCCGGTACACCTTTACTCCGTTTACATTTTCAAACTCCGGGGCGTCGTTGCTGCCCACCGTAATCAGGTGCACCTCCTCCCCAATATCAGAAAGCGCCCTGGTCAAATCAAAGACGTGCTGGGCAAGGCCACCAACGCTCTTGGGGGGGTACTCCCAGGAAAACATGAGTATCCTCATCCAAAAACTTCCTCCTGCAGATGAATTAATAATGTACTCTTTCTGACAAAAATTGCCTGGAAGGCCAGGCCATGTACTTATTATTTATTTCTTTTGCATTTTTTATACGGACAGCATGGCATAATCTGGCATAAAAAAATGAGTCAGGGGACGGTTCCTTGACTCACCGAAAATCAGGGTATTTAGTCTGCCGTTAAATAAGTATACAATAACCATGCAAAGGCAAATATAGTTTAAGAACGATCAAATAACGGTAGAGTAGCTATATTGCGTACATAAAAGGGTGATCTACCTTATCAGGAAGTGTAAAGGGCGGAGCGAGTCAGAGAACCGTCCCCTGACTCGCTTTCTTTATGGCGTTGATAAGGGTGTTGTTTTCATCCCTGTTTCGTACAGCCACCCTTATGCACGGCACGTCAAGACCTGTAAAATTTGAGCAGTTTCTGACCAGAACCCCCATCCTGCCCAGCCTTTCCACCATTTCCGCCGGGGTAAGCCTTGTTTCAGAAATGTCTACCAGCAAAAAATTGGCTGCCGACTGGTAAGGTCTGACGCCGGGCAGGGATGAGAGCCCGTGTTGCAGGTGCAACCGCTCCTCCCTGACCACCTTCAGTGTTTCTTCCATGTGCCTTTTATCCTTTAGGGCGGCCTCGCCGGCAACAGCGGCCAGTGTATTGACGCTCCAGGGATCCTTAGACTTTTTAAGCAGCCTTGTTATTTCGGCATTTGCCACCGCAGCTCCAAGCCTCAGCCCCGGTATGCCGAAGAACTTTGTCATGGAATACAGCACCACCAGGCGGGAACGGCTGCAGGCCTCACCCATAACGCTTATTACCTCCCTGTCCTCCACGAAGTCCATAAAGGCCTCGTCAACTACGGCAAAGGCCCCCGACTTCTCCGCGGCGTCTACCACAGCAATAAGGGATGCCCGGTCAATCACCCTGCCGGTGGGGTTGTTGGGGTTGCATATAAAAACCGCGTCTTTTCCCGGCAGATATTCTATAATCTCTTTAATATCCCGGCCATAGGCAAAGTATTCAACTTCCCCTCCCGAGGCCGTTACAGCCTCGGCGTACTCACTGAAAGTTGGCGCCGCCACCAGCGCCCTTTTTATTTTCAGTGCGGCGGGAAGTATATATATCAGCTCGGCCCCTCCGTTTCCCAAAACAATATTACCCTTTTCCACCCCCAGGTGCCGGGCCAGCATTTCCGGCAGGCGTCCGCACTCAGGGTCCGGGTAATGCCTTATCCTCCACAGCTCTTCGGTTATGGCCCTGAATACCCCGGGGGAGGGCCCCAGGGGGTTGATGCTGGCGCTGAAATCTATAAAATCCTTTTCCTCTATGCCGTATTCCCTGGCCGCCCTGGCCAGGTTTCCCCCGTGTGAAGCAATTGTTTTAGTCATCTGTCCTCAGCTTTCCGGCAGTAAAATTTCGGGCTTTGTTTTTTATTGGCACCCGATTGATGTTAAATTTCTACTCGACATTTGTTTTTCCTTTCTGTCCAGATATAATAAAAATCAAGAGGTCCGGGTGCGTCTGTACTATCCCGGACCTCCATATTATTAAAGTTTAAGGGACCACCCTGATATAACTATCCTTGGGCAGCGCCAGGCCGGATTCCACCTCTATTCCCTTCAGCACACCCGCCGGCACAAGACAGGCCGGGTGTGAAACACCATTTAAAAGGGCAATGTAGGTTTCTGTTTCATGCAGCTTACAAAACAGCTCTCGCAAGGGCTTGAATGCTTTTTTCCCACCGGTAACCTTCTTTATATTGGGACAGTCTGTTTCGATCAACACCTCAACAGTTCTCTGGTCTGTCTTTCTCACATTTACCCTAGTTGTAAAACCGCATATTCCGGAGTTTATTTCCACCATAGCCACATGGAAGCCCCCTCAGCAATTATCCCGTCCTTTGGGACAGACGATTATGCACAGACCACAGACAGCCTTTCCTAAAACTTTTTTGTTTCTTTCCAAGTGTTGGCTACATCGATCATAGTTGATTCCATGCTTGCTTTTCCCCCTCACCCACAGTCTGTCTTCAATTGCCTTCACCGGGCAGATTTTTACACAGTTTTTGCAGCTGCCGCAGTTGCTTGAATAGTAAGGTTCCTGCGAAACTTCCAGGGGAGCGTTGGTTAAAACCGTCGCCCAACTGAGGCGGGGGCCGTATTCTTCATTGACCAGCAGCCCACTTTTGCCAATCCAGCCCAGCCCGGAGCACGTGGCGGCTGTCTTGTGGGGAAACAGCGGATAAAGCCTCGCTATGAATCGATTGTCGGATCTAAGGGAATCGGGAGGAATGGCCAGGCACTTGTATCCCTGTTCCCTCATCAAGCAAACCACAGTTTTTTGTATCTCTTCCAGCTTCTTATCAATTGCTGTCAGTTGATTGGAATAAGCAACCACCCTGGGTGTCTTGATTATTTCAACCGGGTGGTGCCTTACGGCTATGGATATGGCCCGGGACAGGTATTTCAATTCCGGCGCAAGGCCCACGCTGACATCTCCGAAGCCAACCAGGGTAGCGCCGAATTCCAGTATTCTTCTCTTGAGACTTTCGGTGGTGATAACCCTGGCACTAACCTTTTCCATCATTACACCGGCCTAAGAGCAGGATTTTATTCTAACCGTCATCTTTTGTGATTTTTATCGTCACGTCCTTGGGCACTGCACCGCCCAATTCCACCTGAATTGCTTTTATTATGGCGCACGGTACGGGGCAGTCGGAGTTTTTGAGCCTGGCACTGGCAGCTTTGTAAATATATGAGTCCACCATAGGCCCAAAAACCCCTTTTGAGCAGTCCACCTCGGCGAAATCCTCGTTAAGCTTGCGCACATCCTGACAAGCACTGATGACATGGACCTTGACCTTCATTTTATCTATTTTTACAACCTTAACCACTGACGTGAACCCACAGGCTCCGGCAAAAACTTTGGCCTTGGCCATCTGGCGGTTCTCCTCCCCATTGTGTACCTGGTTTTTGTCTAAGAGTATATTATTATGTCTCAGCTGTTATAACAAGCTTTTTTCCCAGGCTCAATCGGGAATCAAAAGACTATCTGTTTTTACGCACCCATTTTGAAGCCCCGTATTTCTTAACGGTGTCAACCATTGCCTTAACATTGGCCACCGGGGCCTCCGGCCAGATGTCGCAGCCGGGCCACACCGCGTCCACACTGCCTTCGATGCTCTTCATCGTGGCCTGTTCCACAACTTCCGGAGTACCAAGCACCAGTACGCCGTATGCGTCGATGTGCCCTAACAGAAGCGGGTCGTATCCTATGTCTTCACGGCTCTTCGCCAGGTCGTTCTTTGTTTCCACACTGATGGCGTCGGCGCCGCTGGCCAGCATGTTCTTCATAATGATGTTGGAACTGCCGCATATATGCAGTACATTTGGTGAGCCGATATTAGCAAAAATGCTCTGCAGGTGCGGGTCAATACACTGTTTGAAGTTCCGCGGGCTCAGGACGTCGGTGGTGGCTCCCATCTCCCGGATACAAATGTAATCAGCCCCCGCTTCGCGGAATTTCAAAGACATGGTGATGACCAGTTCAGTAAGGGTTTCCAGCAGGCCGTTAACCAGGTCCGGCTTTTTGAATACCAGCTTGAACAGGTCATTAAGGTCCATAAGCTGTCCGGCAAGGGTAAAGGGTCCCAACATCCACGACCCGATGGCCACCTCGTCGCCTATGTCGGCCTTAAGCAGCCTTAAGGCCTCGATAACCACGGGGTAGCGGCCTTTTTCCCACACCTTGTCGGGAATTTTGACTTTAAGCATATCTTCCTGGGAGTGAATGATTTTTTCCTTAATTGTCGGGTACAGCAATTGGTTAACGTCTTCATAATTATTCATTATGCAGCCAAGAGCCTCGGCGTCGATGCACATATCGTAGGGAACTACGCCGCATTCATAGCCGGTGGACTTGTATGTGAAGGCGGCTGTTTTGGCCATCTTCTCCGGGTCTTTGTTGACATGGGGAAACTTGTAGCCATATTCCACCAGGCTGGCGGTCAGAATGTTGCCCATACCGCTGAAACAGGGTATCCTGTCCGCATCCTTGTTGGCAAAAAGACTGAGCACTCTTTCTCTGGGATTCATTATAAGATCATCTCCTTTATGTTAATCCGTATTTACTCTATCCTGACCCCCGGGTTCTTCTTACACCCCACTTCTTTTAAAAACTTTCAGGTAACGGCTGACAGCTATTTCTGTTCGCCCAAAGTCTTGGCGAAATCACCGAAGAACTTGTAAAGCGGGTGCTTTTCGTTTTCAGGCAGCTTACCGGTCTCGTAATAGACCATGGTGGCCAGCATAAGGCTGGCGGTGGTTACCGCAGGCATTATCTTGGGTATATTGACAATGGGTCCTGTGAAGAGCAAGTCAGACCAGAAAAAGGCGGCCAGGCCCTGACCGGTGGCGTTCATGGCTGTGAATCCGTCTGATCCCCACATCTCACGGGCTTCCTTCCACATGTAAGTGCCGTTTGACGAAGCAACACCGCATGGGTAGCCGAATTCCTCCTTAACCAGCTTGCTGGCGATGCAGGAGAAGGAGGTGGAGGGCAAATTCATCACCGAGGTGTCCACCAGAACTGTCTGGAAGGTGTCCTCACCAATCTCTTCCAGCATTTTACTCAGCCCGGTGACCCGTCCCTTGGGAGACGGGTCCTCCTGGTTGTACGCCTGCAGCACCACATGCTTGACACCCATTTCCCTGAGCAATTTGACCTGTTCCGGGATGTCCTTGTCCCAGGGGGTGATGCTATTATAAAGCAGCCTGTCTTGCAGTCCCTTCTGGCAGCAGTATTCTGCTGCCAGGATGCGGTTTTTCTCAACCCACATATCGATGCCGAAGGGGCGGTCGCTTATACTGGTAAAGAAATCCACATAGTTTTTCATTTCATCCACGGAGTTGGCCACCATGGCCACCAGGGCCGGCACCCCCGTCTGGTCCGAAAGTTCCTCCATTTTTTTCACGTACTCCGTAGCCTTGACCTGATCGAACTTCCTTTCCTTCCTGCTCTCCAGTATGCGGTCCCCGTTGTGAAACATGGAAGCTATCAAAAGCGCAGGGTTGTTGCCGGGCTGACCCCCGATTTTCCATTGACCAAGCTGAAACACCTTCTGCTCTCGGGATAAGGCGAGCATTTATAAAGCACTTCCTTTCATATTTGAATTACCACTTGGGAATCCGGTCCAGTATATGCTGGATGCTGGGGAACTTATGGGTGGCATGCGGGAAGGCCATGGCCAGGGCGAACCTGTCCTGGAAATCGGCCTCCACCGCAGTCTCCACAAATTCCACCTTTCTGGCGATTTCCGCGGCTTCACTGCGTTTCCCCCTGTCTAAAAGCGCCAGCTTGGCTCCATCGCCGGCGGCGTTCCCCACCGCCTGAACCTTCTCCAGCTCGCAGTCCGGGAACATACCCATCACCAGGGCGCTTTCGCGGTCTATATAGCTGCCGAAGGCTCCGGCCAGCGTCACCGAGTCCACTTTGCCCACACCGTATTTCTCCATAAGGTACTCGGCCCCGCAGTACAGCGCGGCCTTGGCCAACTGTACCGCCCTGACGTCACCCTGGGTGATGGTTATGTCCTTGCCTATGGAGGTCTCTCCCGCCCAGGCAATAACGTACTCCGGCCTTCCGTCCTCTCCCTTGCGGACCCTGCTGAATCTTCCCTCAAGCTGCTTTATGTTGAACCGGCCGCTTTTGTTGATAATCCCCGTCCGGAAAAGTTCGGCGATAATATCGATGATGGCCGACCCGCAAATCCCCCTGGCGCCGGTTTTTTCAATCCCGGGGTACCACTGTTCCTTGCCGATTACTTTATATGTAGGCTCCAGTGTTTCCGGATTTATTCTTATCCTCTCTATGGCCCCTGGCGCCGCCCTCATTCCAAACTTGATCTGCGCACCTTCCAAGGCGGGTCCGGTTGCGCAGGAGGTGCACATAAGCCTTATGCCGTTGCCCACATCGATTTCCCCGTTGGTGCCTATGTCGATGATCAGCCGCACTTTTTCGGTCTGCTTGTAAGGTTCCTCGGCTATCAGCACACTGACGTTGTCGGGCCCCACAAACCCGGCCTCCACCGGCAAAGTATGTACATTGGCGCACTTGTTTACCTTTATGCCCAGGTCTCTTGCCTTGATGTCCAGCGAGCTTTTCACCCCGGCGGTAAAGGGCGACCTGCCAACGTATTTTGGGTCGATGCCCAGGGCTATATGCTGCATCACAGTGTTGAAAACCAGTGTCACTTCCATTATATCGGTGTAATGAAGATCTATCTTCTTGGCCATCCTGTCCGCCAGTGTGTTGACCCCGCCGATAATTGCGTTGCGAAGCTTTTCCAGCCCGTCATCGTTCATCATGTGGTAGGTTATCCTGGACAGCACGTCTTCCCCGTAGCGGACCTGCGGGTTCATCATGGAATCGGTCACCAGCACCTCCCCGGTCCTCAGATCGCAGAGGTAGGCCGCCACTGTGGTGGTCCCTATGTCTATGGCCAGTCCGACACATCTTTCCGCCAGCCCGGGCTCCACACGGATGATCTCCCTGTCATTCCAGACGGTGACGGTTACGCTCCAGTTGCCCTCCCTGACGACGTTCGGCAAATCCAACAGCACAAAATAGTCTATCCCCAGGTCGGCCGGCAGTTGGTATTTCTCATGCAGGGCCTCCCTTATCCGTTCGTAGTCCCCCCTGTGGTCCTCCAGGGTGGCAGGCTCCATCTCCAGATAGTACTTGCTCACGGCAGGGTCCAGGTTGTAGGTGCGCTCCTTTCCGTGCTCCAGCACCACCTGCTTTGCGCCCCGGGCCTCCTCCGGCACAAACACCAGCACGTCTCCCTGGATCTTCGCTATGCAGGCCAGGCGGTAATTATCTTTTATCATTTCCTCGGTCAGGAAGGGCTTTTCCTCCTCCTGCAGGGGAGAGAGGTTAGACATACTGGAATCTATATTAAATTTCTCAAAAAACCCATCTTCCAGCTTTATCTTGCATTTACCGCACTTTTTAGCTCCGCCGCATATCGCCTCAATATCGACGCCCAGCTCTCTGGAGGCTTCCAGCAGGGTCTTTCCCTCCTCTACACGCCCCCTCCTTCCGGATGGCTGAAATATTACCTGGTACGACATGCTAAACCTCCTTGTGTCCTGTTATTTTGTGAAAGCCAAATACACTTTTGCTAAATAACAGACTGCAATACTCTTTTATTATAATTTTTCAAAGAAATCTCCTGCCCCCTAAAAGGGGGCAAGATATTTCCTCAACCTAAGCGATGATTTAGAGACTTCTAAGTGAGCTGATCATATTAATGGCGTCCTTGAGCGCATTGTTGGCGTCCTTGGCGTAGCCGTCGGCTCCCCACTTGGCGGCGATTTCCTCGGTCACCGGGGCCCCGCCGATCATGATCTTGGCCTTGGGGTTCTTTTCCTTTATCCTTTTTATGATTTCTTTCATCCCTACCATGGTGGTTGTCATCATTGCCGAAAGAGCAACTATCTCGGAATCCGTTTTAAGCTGTTCCTCCACAAAGGCCTCCAGGGGCACGTCACGGCCCAGGTCGTACACTGTAAATCCGGCGGCGTCAAACATCATCTTTACAATGTTTTTGCCTATGTCATGCACGTCACCCTGCACAACGCCCATTACCACCTGGCCCCTGGCCTTTGACTCGCCTCCGTCGCCTTTCTTGAGCAGGGGGCGTAAAATATCCAGCCCTGCGTACATGGCGTCGGCACACATCAAAAGCTCAGGCACAAAGTACTCCTGCTCCTCATAAAGCCTGCCGACCTCCTGCATACCTACAACAAGCCCGTCAAATACAGCTTTATGCGGGTTGATACTTTCCGCCAGAGCAGTATTTACCGTCTGTACAATACCCTCCTCGTCGTAATTCACCACTCCGTCCGCCAGCGCTTTTAAAAGTTCCTGTTCCCTTTCCGGTGTCAATTGAAAACATCCCCTTTCGGTGTTTTGATTTTTATCAAAAAATTAATTGACTATTTATGTCCGTATATAAATCCGCCGATGGCCACTTCAGTCTTGTCTTTTGTCAAATGAGGACGGGCCTGGATTCACCACTACCTCCCTTACCCTGGCCCAATCCGGATTCCAGCCGGATTGATTGCAGTCCCACTTACAGTATAAGTTGCATTATTTTATCTCCTCTGTATATTTGATAAAATATTTTATACATGTACTAAAATTTTGTACAAAAAATTTAAACATTACGAAAATTAATTTTTTATATAGTAATCAAGCATAAGCAAAAAATCAATATAGAAAATTATATTTTGACTCCCAACCCAGGAGCTATTTCGCCCATCTTTTGAAAATTATATTTTTCCATTACTTCTTCTACCCGGGGCAGGGCGTCGGGATCAAAAATCAATACAAGAACGTTCCTTTGCCCTTCCTTCACTAGTACGGCCGTCTTTTCAAGGCTGAACCGGCCCATGACATTGCTGTATAGATAAGTAGAGTATCCTGCCGATAAAAATCCTTTGGCCCTGACTACTTCCCTGGGCAAACCCCTGGTCAATTCCTCAATTTCCGAAAGGTCGCCGCCCCTCCACAAAAAGGTGGCCGACATCAATATGTCCGGCGGTGTAATGTTAGCGCCGGGGTCACTGAGGAGGTCTTCAACGTATTGTTCCAATTCCTGGTCGGTCATGGACAGTCCGGCCATATCGGGCACTGTCCGGTCCTGCCCCCGGTCCAGAGACAGCAAATGCGCCACGTCGATATTGGTATAAGTAGCCTCGTAAAAGTACGGACTGGGATTGTAGCCACTGATCAGTGCCTTTATCTCTTCAATCTGTTCCCTGGATGCCAAGTCTATCTTATTTATGATAAACCTGGTGGAAGAAGCAATCTGGTTTTCCACCGAAGCAAAAACCCCGAACTCATCCAGAAAACTGCCGGCGTCCACAATGCAAAACCGTTCTTTCAACACAAAGGAATTATTGAAAATGGGCAGTATGAGATCTTTCTGCAGGTCGGTGGGGTTGGCCACACCAGTGGACTCAATTAAAAGAATATCAGGCTTTATTTCCCGGGATATTAGAAATAACCCCTTTATAAAATCTGTCTTTACGCAGGCGCAAAAAATGGAACCTTTACTTATCTCCAGTATATCCAGGTCTTCTCCGGAAACCAAAGTGCCGTCCACCCCGATCTCTCCGAATTCGTTCATTAGAATCATGAGTCTCAGGTTTTGGGGAAACTGATGGATCAGCCGGTTTAAAAAAGTGGTCTTCCCGCTGCCCAAAAACCCGGTGATAAGGTATACATTGATCAGGTCCGCCATTTGACCGCCTCCCCGGATGCCATACTATTACACCAATAACCCCACGGCCGGCTAAGTGTACCGGCGCTTTCTGACAGCGGCTATGAGGTCATCCTGAGTCGGAATGGTGGATTCAAAAACCACCTCTCCGTCAATAGCCAGACTGGGTACACACCTTGCACGCAACTGGGCCTTTTTCTCAATGCCAGCCAATTCCTTGATGTTCCAGATTTGCACTTTGATACTTTCCTGTATCTCAAGCGGTAAAACCTTTACCGCTTCCACCATATAGGCGCCGGATGCTCATTGGTCGGTCATTATTATGTCAATCAGTACCTTGCTCAAAATGTTCCCCCCTGCAGAATATTTCATTTGATTTGATAATGCTCCCGAATGGAGGCGATTAACTCCTCCTGCGGAGGAATTATGGCCTCGTAAACCAGTTTGCCGTTTAACGCAACGCTGGGCAGGGATTTTGCCTTCAGTTCCATGAACTTCTTAATCCCCTCCCGCGTCCGCATGTCCCACTCGTAAACCTCAATGATATCCTGAATTTCCTGCGGTAAAACCTTTACCGACTCCGCCATATAGACGCAGGCCGCTCATTGGCGGAAATCGGTCAGCAGTATGTCCACCAGCACCTTGCCCAAACCCTCACCTCCGCAATACGTTATACCGCGTCAACCTTTTGAAAGGTGACATTCAGGTGGTTGTTATCCCATTCCAGTTGGGCGTATCTGTATTTGCCTCCATCCACCACCGGGCCGATATTGACAAAATCCACCCTGCCCAGGCGAACCTGCCTGTAGAGGCCGGTATGGGCAAAAAGCACCAGGTCGGCGGCAAACTGTTCGGTCATGGTCTGGAGAGCCGGATAAACTTCCTCATTGCGCAGGTAGTCCGATAAATTGCTGACCATAAGCAGTTCCAGGGAGTACGGCGAGAAATCTGAAAAACCGTTTACCTCCTGTATGTAACCGCCGTAAAACCCCAGCCCCAGCCTGTATCCCAGCTTAAAGACCAGATAGTGGGGCGCCAGCAGCAGAAGATCTTTGTTTTCAGGTTTTTCGCAGGAGTCTGGGTTGTCGAAGGGACCCCGGGCAAAAATGACCTTTTCCTTTCTGGCCAGTTCGGCCACGGCGTCGTTTTCCCCCCGGGGCCCGGTAAGACTGCCCAGGCAGTATACGGCCCCTGGGTTCCGGCTCAAAACCGCCCGCAAAGCGGCCAGGTTGCCGTTTAACCCGGCTATCACCGCCAACCGCCCGTGTGGTCTGAGATCTTCAAAAACCCTGATTGGGTCCGCCTCCCCCAGTTCCCCACAGCGGGCCATTTCCACCGCCCGGAAAAGCTGATCCGGGCAGGAAGTGTCATTGCGGCATGAAATCCCCTTCATTAAAGGCAGAACGGCTTCCAGTTCCTGCCTTTCAAGAAGGCGGCTGATCAGGCTGGCGTTGCCCCGGCAGCCCCCGCCCACAAAACGCACAGCGCACAATTTATTACCGGATATTTCAAAGTGTATTTCTGCAGGGCAAATACCCTTGGTCCTGTATACATACATTTCATTCAATCACCCATGGTCAATTCTTCTTTTATTGCCTCCAGCAGATCCTCCACCGCAGGTATGATCTCGAAGCACAATCTGCCGTTGATAAAGAGGGACGGTATCGGCGCCGGCCTGCCCAGTTCGTCGGAAAGTGCCTTATAGCGCAGCGCCCCGTCCACCTGCCTCAGGTAGATCAGTTCCAGCTTCACCTGATCCCCGAAGCCGGCCTTGGCCTCCTCGGCGGTTTCCAGCATGTAGACACAGGGGGCGCAGTGGTCACCCTCATACGGTATCTCCAGTACTACGGTTTTCATCTGTTCAAACCCCTATAAATGAATTACCTGCCTGGAAAGTCTGTTATATTCCTGTCACAACCTTTTAGACAATACCGCACTCCCTTATGGCTCCAACCAGAGATTCCTTGCTGGGGCAAAGGCCCATGATCCTGACCAGGTCACCTACAACCACGGCAGGCAGCGTTGATATTTTCAGCTCTTCTACGCGGGGGGTCGGCCCCCTATGGGATACTATCTCAACTTTTTCACCGAAGTCAGCCTTAATCTCATCCAGCAGGCGGGACAGCATTATGCCGCCTGAACAGGGAGGAACCGAAAAAAAGGCCTCTAATCTTACCTTAGGCATAAACCGCCCTCCCTCAACGCAGTTAATAGAGTGGACCGGCTTGGAACCATGCCTTCTATCTTGATAAACCCGTTTACCACTACCGCCGGCACGCAAAACAGGTTGTATTCGTTAAACTTTTCCAGGCTCTCCTGCCCAACGTACCTGATGAACTCTATTTCCGCACCGTATTCTTCGGCCACCGCCTGACATAGCTTCATTATTTCCATACAGCCGGGACAGGGGGGATCGCCGCTGAATACTTCCATCCTGACCGCCATATTCTAGTCCCCCATTTCCTTCCTGATTAACTCCACCAGTTCCGCCTCGCTCAACACCCTGCCGGCAGCAACCTTCCTGCCCATTATCAGTACGGTGGGGGTGATGTTTATGCCGTATTTTCGTCCGGTCTCCGAAAGGGCATTGTGCTTTTCCACCACCACCCGGCCCGGTGGAAACCTTTCGGCCGCCGACCTGGCCTCCTTTTCGGCCTGAAGGCACCTGGCGCAGGCAGGTGTGGTGCCGAAAACCATAATTTTAACAGGGTCCGTCATGTTAGCACCTCTTTCTTTAGCCCCCGCACTGTTCCTAACCACAGCCGCAGTTTTTTGTTTTATCTTCCATCAAAGGCTGCAAAACCCTGCTGAATAAAAGCGCCGACAAAGATCCCCCCACCAGCGGACCTAAAATATAAACGGTAAAAAAGCCTCCTCCGGGACCAGGAATAGCCACCGACCCCCAACCTGCCAGGTAAGCAACAAATCTCGGACCGAAATCGCGTGCAGGGTTTAGCCCAGCCTGCGTCAATGGGGCCAAAACGCTAATAATGGCAGTCACGGTAAGGCCTACCAGCACCGGGGCGATGTCGCTGGGCGGCCGTCCTACGTTGCAGCCCTCGGTCAGCATAAATATCATCAAAACCAGGAGAAAAGTCCCGGTAGCTTCCACCAGAAAAGCCTTGGCCGGAGAAACAGCACATATAGCTTCGGGTAGTCCTGGATTGGGGAAATACTCCCCGAATATCATTGCGGTTTTAACCGACTCGCCGGCACCCCGGATAATGTGGTGGGTATTTTCATAACTGGTTATTGACTCACTGAAGATGCAGTACAGGAACAGGCCAGCGCCTACGCTCCCCATAGCCTGGGCCATCAGGTAATAAGGCAACTTTTTAACGGACATCCTGCGTGCAATAACCATCGCCAGGCTGACCGCAGGATTCAGATGGGCACAGGACAGGTGACGGGTGGAGTAAATGGCCAAGGCCACCCCGATCCCCCATACCACCGCCACCTGAAACAGGCCCACATGAGAGGAAAACAGAACAGTTACGGCCACCGCCCCACACCCGAAAAACACCAGCACAAATGTTCCGATCAGCTCTCCGGCAAAGCCGTGCAAATTTCTCAAGCTAGTTGCCTGCCTTTTTGTTAAATCATTTTTCTGATGACTTCTTCAAGCTCCTCCACCATCGGGATGCTGTCAAAAATCAGCCGGCCGTTTATGAAGATGGCGGGAACCGGAGCGGTGTAGTGGTATTTTTTTACCTTCTCCTCACCGTACAGAGCCACCGACAGGTCATAGAAACGGCTGGCCCCGTCCATTTTAAAGATGTATACCACGTCCCACCGCAACTCATTTTGAAAAGAGGAGGCCACAACCTTTACGACCTCCGTCATGTAATAGCAAGAGAGGTTGTGGTCTCCGGAGTAAAGAACTTCTAAATGTATCGTACTCATTCCACCTCTGAATCTGCCCTGGTGAATTTTCCGGCACCGGCTTTTTCCAGGTTTTCATTGATTTTGTCAAAGTCGTACCCGGCACCCCGCAATGACATGATTCTCTCACTCATTTCAGGTGTAGACGCCCTTTTGGCCAACTCGTCAATCAATTCCTCGTATTGCGGTATGATGCTTTCAAAAACCAGGTCCTTTTCTATGCAAATGGTGGGCAATACTCTGCCGTTAAGCTCCAGGAACTTTCCGATGCCTGACTTGTTCTTGATGGACCACTCCTTATACTCGATCATGTCCTGTACGTCCTGGGGCATGGCGGCAATGGACTCCATCATGTAACCGCAGGCGGCGCACTGAACACTGTCCAGCGTCAATACGTCAATATTTATTTTTTTATCGCTCAACATTATCCCTCCTCTTTACCACGATTTGGGATACCTGGCATAGTATTTCTCATACCATTCCCTGGCTTCCAAAACCTGCTCCATGTGTTCCGACGGAACATCATAGGGCATGTCTCACCCAGGGGCGAAAACGTAACCGTGCGTGCCGCCGGCCGCAAGGCTCACGATAGCGTCCTCCCTGGGCGAAAGTATACCCAAGGACAGGGCCAGGGTAAGCTTCAGGTTGCCGCCAAATCCTACTCCGTACTTCCTTGCCAGATCCCGGACGAAGTTCATGTTCAGTTGTTCGTCGATGGCAAAGCCGTGGGTGCCGACCTGGCATACCGACTCCATCACTTTGGTTGCGTCACCGCAAATAAAGAAGGACGACGTCTTTCCTTTACGGTGTATCGCGGCAATGGCAGCCTGGCAGTATGGATGCACAAACTCCTTGAAAGTCTCGTTTTTAATCTGAGAGGCAACGGGGTCCACTATGGCCACTATGTCGCAGCCCATGTCACAATACATCTCGGCCGACCTCTCCACCACCTGGGAGCACAGCTTCAGAACGTCGTGTGCCCTGCCCTTGTTCTTAACCACATCGGTGAATATCCTCACGCCGGCCAGGTGGCTTCCCAGGGTGAGGGGGCCGATGGCGAGGCCCATCAAGGCGCAGTCAATTTCATCCAGCTGTGGCTTGGCAATTTTGGCCGCTTCAAACAGAACGGGATAGCGTCCGTCACCGGGCCCGGGCATCTCGAACTCGGCCTCGGCCGTAGTTTTGTCGGCCAGCGGGTGCTCCCGTACGGAAGGGACGTTGTCCTTCCAGTACTTCAGCCCCAGCCCCATGGCCTCAGCTTCCACGGACAGGTCAAAAACAAGGGGGATACCGTCGGCTTTATACTTTTTGGCAGTCTCCACCACACCCTTGGCCAACAACTGCGGGTCCTTCAAAAAACTGTCGGCCGGCTCGCCGATCACAAATGCACTGTGAACACCAGAATACGGGACCCAGGGAGCTCTTTCGGTTCTTTTGCCCCGTATGGCGTCAATCAACATTTGTTTGGCCACACATCTTTCCTCCTTTACTTGTTAATATCCCGTAATAAGCACTTCCAGGGTTTTTAAAATATCACCTCCATCCGTATTTGCTACGTTATAATACTCTTCAGAGTACTATATGGCTGTCAGCAAAGTGCATTTGTATATGTACTTTGCTCTTTTACTAAATATTTGTTTAAATATACAGAACATTTCCACATTTCAGGCTACTAATATGGTAATACTGTTAGCCGGAAAAATCAACATTAATTTTCCATACTTTTTTATAATGCCTCATTCTTTCCCAGGTTCAAGGACAAAGCAGAGAATTATTCTGTTTGTAAAACCTTATAAAATTAATAATAAATTTTATGTCATTTTCCTTGAAGTCCCTCAACATTCTTAGAGCGGCCTGCACGTTGGGGTCTCCCAGAACCTCAATCATGTCTGAGCTCAGTGTGGAAAGGAGGTCCTCCACATCCCTGCCTTCCATAAGAAGGTATGCAGGTGAGGTATTTAGAACTGTGGCTATTTTCTCCAATGTCTCCAGGTGAGGTATGGTCTGACCGTTTTCAATCTGGCTGATCAGCCCGGGCGTCACCCCGGCCTTGCCGGCAAGGTCTATTATGGTCATGTCCCTGTCCATGCGGACCTTTTTTATCCTGTCTCCCAGTTTATTATTATCTCCTTTGTCTAGAAAGTACTTTATGGTAACATTTAACCCCTCTGACAATTTTTTAAGGGAATCCAGATCGGGGGTTTCTTCGCCGTCCTCAAACTTCTCGATCAGCCTCACCGGTATATCGCATATCTCCGACAGGTCCTCAATGCTAAGATTCCTGCTTTCCCTCATTTGCCTGAGTTTTATTCCGGACAACACGTCCTCCTGGGAACCCACAAGGTAGTTGACGGGAATGTTAAGCGAATCCCCTATCTTTTTCAACATCTGAACCGAGGGTCTGCGAATATTCCTTTCAATAGCGCTCAGGTAAGATGGCGATATCTCAAGTTTATTCGCCAAATCAGTCAGTGTTATACCTCTGTCTTTTCTGAAATCCCTTATTATTAAACCTATCCTCAAAAGAAACACTCCTATTCCTGATTGTTTTCATAGCCTTTGCAAAAACAGGGATAGATAATTAACGACACATATCGATTTATAATCTATAATCTATAGTTATGATAATCCAAGAAACATCCTCTTTATTATTTTGCCAGAGAAAAGACTCTGAGGTTATAGACAATGCATTTTCAAATTGATATGATTTATTATAATATTACACTTATTCATAATCTTTTTAAAATGGGGTGGCTAATATTAAAGGCAATGTCGTAGTAATTACGGGCAACGGCAAGGGAAAAACCACCTCGGCGCTTGGTCGCTGCCTGGAAGGCTGGCTTAAGGGAAAAAAAGTGATGATACTGCAGTTCATCAAAGGCGAAAAGTCATACGGTGAGTTAAAACTGCCGGACATGCTTGGCGATACATTCGGCATAAAGCAGACTGGCCTGGGGTTTGTAAGGAATTCAGACCATGCTATTGAACAGCACAGGCAAAACGCCCTCAAGGCCCTTGACGAAGCCCGGCGGCTGATTAAATCCAACACATATGACATTTTGGTTCTAGATGAGATCAATTATGCCGTGCACTTTAACCTCCTGACCGAGGAACAGGTTATTGAAACGATTGATCAAAAACCGGACAGCCTTATGATTATAATGACGGGCAGGTATGCCAGAGACGCAATTATAGGAAAGTCCGACGAAGTTTATGAGTTCAAGGAAATAAAGCACTATTCTTCTGCCGGTGTATTGGCAAGAGAGGGAATAGAATACTGACGCCGGAAGCCTATTAAAATACGATCTCAGGGGGTCGGGGACTTGGGCACAACCGCCGGATACGATGAACAACTGTTGGACCGGATAATACAAGCTGTTGTTTTTTTCGACGAGGATGAAATGAAATCCTCTGTTACCCATTGGATTGAATCGGGGTTTGATCCTTCAAAAGCCATATTCAGCGGACTGGTGCCCGGAATGGAGGAAGTGGGAAGGCTTTATGAGGATCAGGTCTATTTCATACCGGAGCTTTTACTTTGTGCCGACGTGTTGTATAAAGGCCTCGAGCTGCTCAAGACGAGGATAGAGAAAAAAGATCTTCCCACCAGGGGGAAGGTTTTAATAGGCGTTGTTTACGGTGACATTCATGACATAGGTAAGAACATAGTCAAAATGATGCTCGAGATATCAGGCTTTACGGTCTATGACCTGGGAAGGGATGTGCCGGCGGAGGATTTTAAAAACAAGCTTATTGATCTTGAGCCGGATATAATCTGCCTGTCAGCCATGATGACCACCACCATGTTTGAAATGAGGAAAATAATCCGTGCGCTAAGAGAAAGAAACCCT
Organism: Bacillota bacterium; assembly: GCA_049323915.1. Taxonomy (GTDB): domain Bacteria; phylum Bacillota; class Desulfotomaculia; order Desulfotomaculales; family Desulfocucumaceae; genus BRHc4a. The sequence continues at coordinate 57,103 of JBMOPC010000045.1, read as the reverse complement.
GACGTCAAGGTAATGGTGGGAGGCGCCCCCTTTAACGAAAACATAGCCAGAAGGTGGGGAGCCGACGGCTATGGAAAGGATGCCCACCACGCCTTAAGGGCCGCCGCCGGCATAATGAGGCAGTTGGCATTTGAGTCAAATGTCAAGGTATGATATAAACGGAAGTCTTTACTCCTGTCGGTTATAGGCGATACAATCAAGGAGCTGGCTTTTTGTCCTGGGAACATTTCCGTTTTCCAAAAGCCAGCCTTTTTTTTTGAGCTCCCGGAAAACCTCTATCAGCCAGGGCATTTGCAGGTCAGTGCTCCTTAACAGCTGGTCGTCGTGAAATATATTATCGGGCACGCCCTCCCCCGCCAGGGTTCCTTTTTTCATTACGTATATGTAATCCGCCCATGAATAGGCAATGTCAATGTCATGGGTGGACATTATGATTGTTTTCCCTTCGCGGTTGAGGCTGTTCATTATTTCCATGACATGTTGCGTCAGCCTGGGGTCCAGGCATGCCGTGGGCTCGTCAAAGATTATTACCTGGGGGTCCATTGCCAGAATATCGGCTATGGACACCCTTTTTTTCTGGCCATAGCTTAAAAAGTGTGTCGGCCTGTCCTTTAAGTCTTCTATCTCCGTTGAAAGCATTGCGCTATTCACCCTTTTTATGACCTCATCCTCCGAAAGCCCCATGTTAAAAGGCCCGAAGGATACCTCCTGGGTCACGCTGGCGGAAAAAAGCTGTGTGTCGGGGTCCTGAAAGACTATTCCCACATTTTTGCGCAGTTCCATGAGGGAGGAGTGATCGTAGCGAACATCCCTTCCGTTAAATCGGACCTTTCCCCCTAACGGCTTCAAAATGCCGTTAAAATGCAGGAAAAGGGTGCTCTTTCCGGCCCCGTTGGCCCCGAGAAAGGCTGTCTTTTTCCCCTTTTCCACAGACAGTGATATATTTTTCAGTGCCTTTGTGCCATCGGGGTAATTATACTCCAGCTGGCTTGTCTCGATGATGAACTCCGGCAAGTGGGCACCTCCGCATGTTGTAGTATCAAAACCTTATCAGACTAAATCCGCAGCCAGGCTCAAGGACACCAGCGCAATTTCCGCCAGTATTATGGCCGCCAGGTTTCGGGGGGAGACTTTGAACCCCGGATCGAGAACCTTGATTTCCCCGGTAAAACACCTGGCTGACATTGTGTTCAGAAGCATTCCGGAGCGGTGATATGACTTCAGAAAAAGATTGGAAAGAAGCTGGCTGAACGACCGGTATCCCGACCTCATGTTTTTGTACCCGAGGCGGGACGACTGTGAGGTGTATATCTTTTCGGCCGTTTCAGCCAGCACAAATATGAAGCGGTAAACCAGGTTCATAATTTCAACCAGTACAGACGGAGCCTTTAACTTTCTGAGTATCCAGTTTATTTCGGCGACAGGGGTTGTAAGGGACAAAAAAAACAGCGATGACACAGCTCCCAGAGATTTGAAGAAAAGCAGGGCGGCAGTTTCAGCGTCCCTGGCGTAAACTCCCACCCAAATCCGCCCTGCCTCCAAGCCCCACAGATAATCTCCGGCCGGCGCCGAAAATGACAGAGACACTGCAACTGTGGCCACACCTAAAACCAGGAAAGAAGAGGGAAGGGTCATCAGCTTGACATAGAATAAAAATGGTATACCGGCCCGCAGTACAACTGCGGAAGACATCATTACAGCGGCAGCCAGGCAGGGTATCACAGACTTTGAAGCCAGGCAGGCTATCATGGTAAAAACCGAAAAGGCCAACTTTTCCCCGGGATGGACGGAATTCAGCCGGTTTGAATAGGCGTACCGGTCAATGCTGAACATATATATCTCCCACCTTGATTTAATTGCGGCTGTATGCTTTGCGGCATGCTACCGCCCGGCCCTTCCCTTTTTAAACCCTATGTAATAGCCTATAAACCCGCTTCCCAGCGCCGCCTGCAGCGCGAAAATCAAACTCTCCACCTCGCTGCCGGGCGGCCTCCACAGAGACTGAAACCACTGGCTGTAGCCCGGCTTAATCTCACCGATAATCTCCTGCGCACGGCTGTCAGCTCCCATGAATTCGGACTGGCGGTTCAAAGCCACGGGAAAGACCACCAGGGATACTGCCATAAGGCCCAGGACGATATTTTTACCGGCTACTTTGCAAAGCCATTCTTTCATACTCCTCCCGCCTCCTTCTTTACACAGGCAAGGTCCTGAAGCTCCTGCCGGCAGTGAGAAATAAGGAAATTGAAAACCATAACCGTGAGAAAACCCTCACAAACCGCAAGGGGTATCTGTGTAAAGGAGAACACTGCCGAAAACTTGACAAATGAGGCCGCAAAACCTCCAGTCTCTGCCGGGAAGGCTAGGGCCAGTTGCAGGGATGTCACCAGATAAGTGGTCAGGTCTCCCAGCGCCGCCCCGTTGAAAACCGCCACTGATGCAGGCAGCCCGGATTTTTGCAGCAACCGGTATATGCCGTAGGCCACAGCCGGCCCCGCCACGGCCATGGAGAAAGTATTGGCGCCAAGGGTGGTTATGCCCCCGTGTGCCAGCAGCAGAGCCTGAAAGGCCAGGACTATGCTTCCAAGTACGCTCATGGCCACAGGCCCGAAAAGTATGGTCCCGAGCCCCACGCCGGTCATGTGCGATGAGCTTCCGGTAACCGAAGGCAGCTTAAGGGCCGAGATCACAAAGGCAAAGGCGCCGGCAAGCCCCAGCAGCATCTTGAGGCCCGGCTTTTCAGCCACTGTTTTCTGTATCGACCTCAAGCCCGCGATAAAAAACGGCAGCGCGGCCACTGTCCAAAAAACCGACCAGTTTAAAGGCAGGAACCCCTCCATAATATGCATGGCATATGCCTGCCCGGGGCTAGAAGCCACGGCCAGCATTACTGCAGCGACAAAGCCATATTTTCCCATCACAACATCCCCACCCTGAAAATTAAAATAAAAAGCCCAATCAAACACCACCGGAAGAAAGCCCGGTGTGTCGGATCAGGCCGGCTAAGTGGTGTCCGGATCATTATCAGCCCAAGTAAATTTAAAAATTGGGCCGTACTCCCCGCGCGCATTCCATCGCTGTTCTCACTCGGTCCGTTTAAGCCTTTTCCCTCGGGACAAGGCACCCGTATAAACAAAAAAGCCCTCTGCTCCCGCGGCGCAGTGGGCTTACCCATTCTCCTGATCGCAATTTCAGGCCCGGTGTACAGCCCCCATCCGTCGTGGGTGCACACAAAACAAAACAAGCAGGTCTCCTGGCTCAGGTTCCACACCTCACCGCGCCTTCCCGTATTTCCCCCCCGGTGGCGTATAGCGGCAGGCTCCCCTTCACAGTGGCGGGACCGCGCCGGATTCAAACCGGCTTCCCTTTTCATTTCCGCCCTGCCGGGCGGAAACACTTGTCCTGTATTTGATTGACTAACATATTTTATCACCGGGGCCACTTTTAGTCAATTGTATTTCGGCTATAAGAAAATATCTGCAGAATCCCTCTTTAGCACAGTTCTCCGTGTCTTTGCGCAAACAGCCCTGCCATCACTGGCAGGGCCGCTTTTACTGTCGCCATACTCCATTGTGAATCTCGAAACTCCAGTTGATCCCGTTGTTGTTATCCCAGTTGCCGGCGCTATCTTTGAAACAAAAATTGAACCTCGTCTGGTCTTCGGGCATTTCCAGTGTCTTAACCCAGCCCCATCCGGTCCGCGACATCTTCAGGTCGGAAACACTACGCCACTCCCCTGCGCCTCCATATCCGACATGCAGGAATACCTGGTCCGCGCCGCTTCTTGCCAGCAGCCCGTAATAAAGGACCGTTATCTCTTCCTGGGCTGTTATGGGCGTAGGGTCCACCACCACCCCCTGCGGGTAGTCCGCCTCGTACATTGCCCTCAGCCGGGCCTGGTGCTCGCCGAAATTTGACGGATGAGCCATATACTGCCACCTCCCTCGATCTTTATAGAGATCTCAGGGTTATTATTTGATTTTTTTACTTGTTTTTATTCAATTAATTATAACCTGGAAATTATTGCGTCGGCCATCTGGCTGGTGGAGGAGCTGCCACCCAGGTCATAGGTGAGGCTTTTTCTTTCCTCCAGCACCGATATCACGGCCCTGTATACACGGCCGGCAGCCTCATTTTCTCCCAAATGCTGAAGCATCATTATCCCGGAAAGTATTATGGCAAGGGGGTTGACCCTGTTCATTCCCGCATGCTTGGGGGCGCTTCCGTGAACGGGCTCGAACACCGCCGCCTCAAGTCCTATGTTTGCCCCCGGCGCAACACCCAGGCCTCCCACCAGCCCGGCGCACAGGTCGCTGACAATATCTCCGTAAAGGTTGGGAAGCACCAGCACATCATAGTTTTCAGGGGACTGAACCAGCTTCATGCACATGGCGTCCACAATCATATCCTCAAACTCTATATCCGGGTATTCCCCGGCAACCGACCGGGCGCTCTCCAGGAAAAGGCCGTCGGAAAGCTTCATTATGTTGGCCTTATGCACCGCCGTGACTTTCCTGCGGCCCTGCCTCACCGCCAAATCGAAGGCGTAGCGGGCTATTCTTTCCGATGCGCTCCTTGTGATTATTTTTATGCTCTCGGCCGCGTCACTGCCTACCCGGTGCTCTATCCCGGCGTAGAGGTCTTCCGTGTTTTCCCTGACCACAATAATATCCACGTTTTCATACCTTGTGGCTATGCCGGGCAGTGTGCGGGCCGGGCGCACATTGGCGTACAGGCTGAGTTCCTGCCTCAGAGTCACGTTTACACTTCTGAATCCCTTTCCCACCGGTGTCGTAAGAGGCCCTTTGAGAGCCACCCTGTTTCTTTTAACCGATTCAAGAACATGGTCCGGGAGAGGGGTTCCGCACCGTGGAATAACCGCCTCGCCGGCCTCCACAACCTCCCATTGTATATCCACCCCCGAGGCTTCAATAACACGTTTTGCCGCCTCGCTGATTTCAGGGCCGATGCCGTCCCCGGGTATTAACGTTATGTTATATGACATCTCCAGCCTCCTATAATTAAGCCAAGTTCAATATTGAAACTATTTTACTGAGGCCGGAATCCAGAATCCAGAATCCAGAATTGAAAGCTGTCTTATTCTGACTCCTGGCTTCTGACTACTGAATTCTGACCACCTAAACAGTCTTAAAAGCTAATCAAAGTTGAATCCGCCGTGCTTCCTGAAGTGCGGGGCCAGCCCGCCGTCGTTCAGTATCTTGATCATTACCCCCGGCAGGGGTTTTACCGGTATCTCGGCTCCGGTGGTTATGTTTCTTATTATGCCCCGGGCCAGGTCAACCTCTATCTCGTCTCCGCCGCCTATCAGGTCGGTGTCGCACTCCACCACGGGCAGTCCCGTATTTATGCAGTTGCGGTAGAAAATCCTGGCAAAGGACTTGGCCAAAACCGCGCTTATGTTGGCGTATTTAATGGCCAGAGGGGCCTGCTCCCTGGATGACCCGCAGCCGAAATTACTTCCGGCCACAATAAAGTCGCCCTGCGAAACCTTGCTGTAAAAATCAGGATCCAGGTCCTCCATTACATGGAAGGCAAGCTCTTTCATGTCCAGTGTCTTGAATTTGTATTTTCCCGAAATAATATAGTCGGTGTTGATGTCGTCACCGAATTTATGCGCCTTGCCGTGATATTTCACAGTATTCACCTACTTAACAAATTCTCTGGGGTCGGCTATCCGTCCCATAAGAGCCGATGCGGCAACCGTGGCCGGAGAGGCCAGATAAATAAATGCGTTGCTGTTGCCCATGCGGCCTTTGAAATTCCTGTTGGCGGTGGATATCACGTTTTCACCGTCCGAAGGCACTCCGTTGTGAGTTCCCACGCATGGCCCGCACCCCGGGGTGACCACAGCCGCACCGGCCTCCACCAGGTCCTGTATAACACCCTCTCTCATGGCGTCCAGGTAAATGGTCTTGGATGCCGGCGCCACAATCAGCCTTACCTCACTGTGTATTTTTCTTCCCCTTAGAATATCGGCCGCAATACGCAGGTCCTCCAGCCTTCCGTTGGTGCATGTCCCAATCACCGCCTGCTGAACGGGGGTGCCGGCCACCTCGTCCACCGGGCAGACATTGTCCACCCTGTGGGGCCTTGCCACCTGCGGCGGCAAATTGGATACATCGTATTCCTTTACCCGGGCGTAAACAGCATCAGCATCGGCGAAAACCGGTGTAAAGCTCTTGCCGGTATACCTGGACAGCCACCGGAAGGTTTTTTCATCGGCCTCCATCAGCCCTGCCTTTGCTCCCATCTCAATGGCCATGTTGGCCATGGTAAACCTGCCCTCCATGGAAAGGGCCGACACCGCCCCGCCCGCATACTCGGCGGACAGGTAGGTTGCCCCGTCTGCCGTCACATCTCCGATAAGGTAAAGAATAAGGTCCTTTGCATAAACCCCGCGAGGCAAGGTGCCGTTGCACACGAATTTAACGCTCTCGGGAACTTTGAACCACATGCGTCCCGAAATAAGCCCTCCCGCCAGATCTGTGGACCCAACGCCGGTGGAAAAAGCGTTTAGCGCACCATAGGTGCAGGTGTGTGAATCGGCTCCGATAACCAGTGAGCCGGGGCCCACCATGCCGCTTTCCGGTATAAGCTGGTGACACACCCCTTCCCCTATGTCGTATATTCTGAAGCCTTTCTTGCCGGCAAATTCTCTCATCAGCTTGTGAAGCCTGGAAACCCCCTCGTTCGGGCTGGGGGAGCTGTGGTCTATCACAAAGGCCACCTTTTCCCGGTTGAACACCTCACTGCCACCCATGTCTTCAAAGGCCCTTATGGCCAGCGGTGAAGTTCCGTCCTGCCCCATTACAAAATCAACCCGGGCCACCACTATTTCGTTGGCGTGGGCTTCCTGTCCGCTGTGATTCGAGAGAATTTTTTCAATTATGGTCTGCCCCAACTATAATCCCTCTCTCCCCTTGTACTTGGTCCAGCTATTTAATATACTTGCCAAAGTATTCCTCGTAAAGGTAAACCAGCTCCTTGTCAAACAGCGGCCGCTTCATTGAAACGCAGTGGGACCTGACCTTGGCAAGCAATTCCTGCGCCTTGTGATCGCTCAAATGTATGCCGTACTCGGCAAACTTGGACTTAAGAGACGCCGTACCGGAGTGTTTTCCTATGACAATCTGCCTCTCCAGCCCCACTTCCTCGGGGGTGAAGGCCTCGTATGTCTTCGGGTTTTTAAGCGTTCCGTCGGCGTGGATGCCCGATTCGTGGGCAAACATATTCGATCCCACTATGGCCTTCCATGCCGGCAGCTCTCTACCCGAAGCCCTTGAAACGTACTCGGCCACCTCCCGGAACATTTCGGTCTTGAACCCCAGGTCTATACCGTAGAGGTGCTTCAAGGCCATTACGACCTCTTCCATTGCGGCGTTACCTGCCCTTTCGCCCAGGCCTATCACCGTGACGCCAATGTGGTTTGCCCCGGCTACAACTCCGGCCAGGGCATTGGCGGTGGCCATACCGAAGTCGTTGTGGGTATGCATTTCAATATCAATGTCCACCTGGCTTAGTATTGTTTCGATGTGCTTCATTGTGGTGAAGGGGTCCATTATCCCCACCGTGTCACAGTAGCGCAGCCGGTCGGCGCCGGCCTCTTTCACAGCCTTGGCAAACTCCACCAGAAAGCCCATATCGCTGCGGGAGGCGTCCTCGGCGTTGGCCGAGATGTACATTCCCTCTTTCTTGGCATATTCCACGGCCTTTACCATGTTGTCCAGCACCCATTCCCGGGACTGCTGGAGCTTGTACTTGATGTGTATGTCCGATGTGGATATGGATATGGCCACAGCGTCAACACCGCATTCCACGGAATTTTCTATATCCCTTATTACCGGGCGGTTCCAGCCCATTATGCTGGCTTTAAGCCCGGCCTTGCAGATGGCCTTGATGGCCTCCTTTTCATCCCCGCCCATGGTGGGAATGCCGGCCTCAATCTGGTGTACCCCCAGCTCATCCAAAAACTTAGCGATCCTGACCTTTTCACGGTTGGCAAAAACCACGCCGGCGGTCTGCTCACCGTCTCTCAGGGTGGTGTCGACGATGATTATCTTCCTGTCTTGCATAATTATTCATCCTTTCCGTATCTATATTCAATCATCCAATAGTCAGTGCCGATAATAAATAAACGGCTGTTGCTTAGCCGGTGAAAAACCTGAAACTATAATATCAAAAAACCAATTGACTGAAAAGAACATAATTCCACATACTCAGCATGAATACTGAATACCGGAACTTAAAAAACGATGCAAGTCGTCATTAGCACAAAAGGGGCTGCGCCCCTTCGCCATGTCTGAACAAAGCAAGGGGGAGCACCACCTACTGTAAATGCTGAGTTCTGAGTTCTGAGTTCTTATTTCATCTTCTCTCTCAGCATACTGTTCACCATCTCGGGGTTGGCCTTGCCCCTGGTTATTTTCATAACCTGCCCCACCAGGAATCCCAACGCCTTTTCCTTGCCGGCCCTGAAATCCTCAACCACCTTGGGATTTGCCGCCAGAACCTCATCCACCGCCGCCGTTATTGCCCCCTCGTCGGTGATCTGCACAAGGCCCTTCTCTTTCACTATGTATTTCGGGTCCTTTCCCGTACTGAACATTTCCTCGAAAACAGTTTTGGCTATCTTGCCGCTTATGGTCCCCTTGTCAATCAGTTTCAGCATTTCCGCCAGCTGTTCCGGTTTTATCCGGCACTGTGTTATTTCCATGTTTTCTGCGTTCAAAAGCCTTGACAGGTCTCCCATCACCCAGTTGCTGACAGACTTTGCGTTGGGGTAATCCGACAGGCAGCTCTCGAAATAATCGGCCATTTCTTTTGAAGAGGTCAATACCGAGGCATCGTACCCCGGAAGTCCGTATTGCTCCACATACCTGGACCTTCTCCGGTCGGGAAGCTCAGGCAGCGAGGACCTTATTTCCTCCACCCAGCTGCGGTCTATGACCATCGGCACAAGATCGGGATCCGGAAAATACCTGTAATCGTGGGCCTGCTCCTTACTGCGCATGGAAAGGGTGATCCCCCTGGCCTCATCCCAGGTGCGGGTTTCCTGGACTATCCGCCCTCCCTCTTCCAGCACCCCGATCTGTCTTTCTATCTCGTAATGCAGCGCCCTCTGCAACGCCCTGAAAGAGTTCATGTTCTTTATCTCGGTCTTGGTGCCGAGGCTGCCGCTTCCCGCCGGCCGAACCGAAACATTGGCGTCGCACCGCAAGGATCCCTCTTCCATCTTGCAGTCGGACACCCCTGTGTACTGAATGATTGCCTTCAGTTTTTCAAGGTAGGCTCTGGCCTCTTCCGGATTCCTCATGTCGGGTTCGGACACTATCTCGATCAGAGGCACTCCGGTCCTGTTGTAATCCACCAGTGAATACGGGGTGGTGGATATGGACCCCTGGTGCACCAGCTTGCCAGCATCCTCCTCCATGTGCACCCTGGTTATGCCTATCGTTTTTATGTTGCCGTCCAGGCTTATGTCCAGGCACCCATGTTCGGCTATTGGCAGGTCATACTGCGATATCTGGTAGTTTTTTGGCAGGTCCGGATAGTAATAGTTTTTACGGTCGAACTTGGAAAACCCTGCAATTTCACAGTTAAGCGAAAGTCCAACCTTTATGGCGTATTCAAGCACCTTCCTGTTCATAACCGGGAGCACACCCGGAAGCCCCAGGCAGACCGGGCACACGTGAGTGTTGGGGTCCCCTCCGAACTCCGTGCTGGACGGGCAGAATATTTTTGTATTGGTCTTGAGCTCCACATGAACCTCCAGACCTATCACGGCTTCATACTGGCTCACTTGTTACATACCTCCCTCACAGATCCGGAAAAATTGCATGGTGACCGGTGCTTCTTTCAAAGGCATGGGCCACCTTTAAAAGAGTGCCTTCGTCAAAAGGCCTTCCCATTATCTGCATGCCCACCGGCAAGCCTCCCGAAAACCCGGCCGGTATGGAGATCCCCGGTATACCGGCAAGGTTGACGGAAATTGTGGTTATATCGGAAAGGTACATCTGCAGGGGGTCGTCCAGCTTTTCGCCCTTCCGGAAGGCTGTGCCGGGGGAGGTGGGACAGACCAGCACGTCATACCGCTCAAAGGCCCTGTCGAAATCCCCCTTGATCAGAGTGCGGGCCTTCAGGGCCTTGAGATAATACGCGTCGTAATATCCGGCGGAGAGGGCGTACGTCCCCAGCATTATCCGCCTTTTAACCTCGGTCCCGAAACCCCGGCTGCGGGTCCTCATAAACATGTCCACTATATCTTCCGGGTCCTCAATCCTGTAGCCGTACCTCACCCCGTCGTAGCGGGCGAGGTTTGAGCTGGCCTCGGCCGTGGCAATCAGGTAGTATACAGGTATGGCGTACCGGCTGTGTGGAAGGATTGTTTCCTCTATATGCGCCCCAAGGGAGGACAGCGCCTTTAATGCTTCATCTATAACCGACCGCACTCCAGGGTCGATGCCCTCGCCCATGTACTCCTTCGGCACCCCAATTCTCAGTCCATTTATGTCCTTGTTCAGAAAGCCGGTGTAATCGACCTTGTAACCGGGAGCCGAGGTTGAATCCAGCGGGTCGTGGCCGGTTATAACGTTTAGCAGCAGCGCGCAGTCGGCGACGTCCCTGGAGAAAGGGCCGATCTGGTCAAGGGACGAGGCGAAGGCCACCAGCCCGTACCTGGACACAGCGCCGTAGGTGGGCTTCAGTCCAACCACACCGCACAGAGAGGCCGGCTGCCTGATGGACCCTCCGGTGTCGGACCCCAGCGAAAGAACCGCCTCACCTGAAGCCACCGCAACTGCCGACCCTCCGCTGGACCCTCCGGGCACCCGGCCGGTGTCCCACGGGTTTGAGGTAGGGTAAAAGCCGGAGTTTTCACAGGATGATCCCATGGCAAACTCGTCCATGTTTGTCTTGCCCACCAGCACCATACCTGCGTCCAGCACTTTCTTCACCACAGTGGCGCTGTAAGGCGGGATAAAGTTGTAAAGTATCTTTGAGGCGCAGGTGGTTTTTATACCCTCAACGCACATGTTGTCCTTTATGGCTATAGGTATCCCGGCCAGCGGGGGTATTTCCTCCCCGGAAGCTATCTTGCTGTCAACAGCCCTTGCCTGGCTCAGGGCCTGATCACCGGTTACAGTCACGAATGCCTTCAGTTTACCCTCAAGACTCTCAATCCTGTCCAGTGCGGCCCTGCATATTTCCTCCGCGCTTATTTCCTTTGCGGCCAGCCTGCGGTGCAGGTCATGGGCCGTCATTTTAAAAAGGTCCAAAACCATCCCTCCAGTAAACTATTAAACAATACGGGGAACTTTAAAAAAGCTGTCTTCCCTGTCCGGCGCGTTTTGCAGTGTATTTTCCAACTGCAGGTGGTCCCCCGCTCTGTCTTCCCTGAAAACATTTTTAAGCGGGAGAACATGGACTGTGGGGGGAACATCGGAAGTGTCCAGCTCATCCAGCATACCGGCGTATTCCAGTATGGCGCTCAGCTGTCCGGCATACATTTTTTTCTCTTCCTCTGAAAGCTCCAGCCTGGATAAAAGCGCAACGTGTTCTACTTCAGCGATTGTTAACATATTTACACCTTCTTTATTAACAGAATTCAGAAGTCAGTAGTCAGAATACAGAATAATTTGTTGCCTACAATTATCAGTTGATAAGGGATTACATGTGTTCTGATTTTCCATTTCTTGCCCGGGTTTTTATCATAAATACTTATCATTGCAAGCTTTTTTCAAGGCCTGTTATATTATAGCAAAGTATAAACCGGTGGTGCAACTTAGTTGCCTTCCCCTGCCAGTGCGATAAGTTCCTCCTCGCCGATTATCGGTATGCCCAGCTTAAGAGCCTTTTCGTACTTGCTGCCGGGATCCTCACCGGCAACCACAAGGTCGGTTTTTTTACTGACGCTTGAGGAAACCCTGCCTCCCAGCCTCTCCACCAGCTCCCGGGCTTCCTGCCTTGTATATCTCTTCAGCCCCCCGGTAAGAACAACGGTTTTGCCCTCCAGCGCCCCGGGGGACTCCCGGTGTACTGTTTCCTCCGATTTCATATTCAGCCCCAGACCGGCCAGCTTTTCCAAGAGGCATATATTTTCCGGGCCGGCGAAGTATTCGGCCAGGCTGCCGGCTATGCGGGGCCCTATCTCCGGAATGCTGACCAGTTCCTCGGGGCCGGCTGTTTTTATCCTTTCCATTGATCCGAACCTGCGGGCCAGTATCCTGGCGGCCCTTTCACCCACATGCCTTATGCCGAGCGCGAATATCAGGCGGTGAAGCGGGTTTTGCCTGCTTTTTTCTATGGCGTCAATCAGATTTTGAGCCGACTTTTCTCCCATCCGCTCCAGGGGGACCAGATCCTCCTTCTTGAGCCTGTACAGGTCTGCGGCATCCCTTACAAGCCCTGCGGACATCAGCTGCCCTATCACCGCCGGCCCCAGTCCGGCTATATCCATGGCGCCCTTGGATACAAAATGAATCAAGCCCTCCCTTGACCTGGCCGGGCATCCGGGGTAAATGCACCTCACAGCGGCCTCGCCCTCGGGCCTCACCACCCCGGAACCGCATTCAGGGCAGGTGGCGGGCATGGTGAAGGGCAATTCCCCACCATTTCTCTCCTCCTTCACCACTTCCAGCACCTCGGGGATGATGTCCCCCGCCTTTTGAACCAGTACCGTATCCCCTATTCTTATGTCTTTATCCCTGATGATGTCTTCGTTGTGCAGGGTGGCCTTTGTAACCGTGGTGCCGGCCAGCCTGACGGCTTTTAATATGGCAGTGGGAGTCAGGACCCCGGTCCTTCCCACCCTGATTATTATATCCCTGATTACGGTCCTGGCCTGCTCGGGGGGGTACTTGCAGGCAATGGCCCAGCGGGGGCTTTTCATTGTAGCCCCAAGCATATTTTGCAGGTCAAGCCTGTTAACCTTGACAACCACCCCGTCGGTGGCGTACGGCAGGTCGAACCTGCTGTTCTGCCATTCCCTGCAGTAGCCTATCACTCCCTCTATATCGTTCAAAACCCGGTAATGCGGGTTTACCCTGAAACCCTGTTCCTTCAGGTACTCCAATACCTCCTTATGGGTCCCCAGATCAGTTCCTTCAACAGCCCCGACGGCGTACATAAAAATACTCAGCTGCCTCGAGGCGGTCACCGACGGGTCCAGCTGTCTCAGTGATCCTGCCGCGGCATTACGGGGATTTGCGAAGAGAGTCTCCCCGGAGTCCTCCCTGGACTGGTTTAAGGCGGCGAAGGCCTCTTTTGACATATAGGCCTCGCCCCGCACCTCCAGGAGTTTAACAGTATTCTTCAGCCGCAGGGGAACCGACCTTATTGTTTTTATGTTGGGGGTTATATCCTCGCCGTTTTCGCCGTCACCCCTTGTGGCCGCCGTCACCAAGGCGCCGTCCCTGTAAAGCAGCGAAACGGCAAGCCCGTCAATCTTAAGCTCGGCCACGTACTGTACTTCCTCAACGCCGGCACCCTGCCTCACCCTCCTGTCGAAGTCCCTCAGCTCATTTTCGTCAAAGGCGTTCCCTAAGCTCATCATGGGCGTCAGGTGCTTTACGGCAATAAAACCTTCCCTGGGGGCGCCCCCGACCCGGGCGGTGGGGGAGTCCGGATGAGCCAGTTCCGGATATTGTTTCTCCATGGACGCCAGTTCCCTCATCAGTTCGTCAAACCTGACGTCTGAGATGGTGGGGCTGTCCAGAACATAATAGTTATAGTTGTGCTTTTCTATCTCCCCGCGCAAATACTCGACTCTTTTTTTAACCTCACCGGGAGCCGCCATAACATACCACCTTACACTATGTAATAGTCACCGCCACCAGCCTGATCAGCTGAGCCGCCGGTATAAATATGGCCTGGGCCAGAAATGTGCCGGCCAGCCTGGTCCCCGCCAGGTAATAGGCCATCCTGCGCACCTCGGATTTATCCCTTAAGCCGCTCACTGCCTGGTCTGTTATCCTGGCTGCGGCGGGGTCTACAACGGTGGCGAAAAGCACCTGGGCCATCCCGTTCACCACCGATGCAAGCATTGTGGCCGAGGCGCGGTACCCCGGGTAAAGGGCGCCGGCGAACAGTGCCGAAAGTACTCCGGTGGTAAATATACCGGTCACGATTACGTTCATTATCAGGAACATCGGGGGAAGCCCTCGCAAGGCAGCCTCTCCCCGGATCCCAGGCACAGGCCGGGCTGGAAATGTTATTGACGCGGTGCGGCGCGCCGGCCCCCCCCGGGGGAAAATAAGAGAAAGCACTGCGCCCGGCACTGTTCCCACCCTTTCGAATATCAGTATGAACTTGACAAATACCGTTTCGAAAGCGGGCATCAGCAGTATGCCTATAATCGTTCCCACAGCGGCAGAAAGTATCACCAGCCTGAAATCTCCGGCCAGAATACCGACCTGGTAAAGGTATCCGGAAGGAAAGTCGCCCGCCATTCCACTGCCTGCGATGGCGCTTTCCATCCCTCCCCTGTGTATGGCCCCCTCCACCATGGTGGCCAGTAGGGGTCCCTGTATCATGTTGGCTGTGCTTGATAAGAGAAAAATAACGTTAAAAAGAGATATTGCCGTGGCCAGCCGCCCCGTTATCACCCCTGACACCCTGGCCGAGTATATCAATGTGTTGATGAGGTGTATAACGGACGTAAGCAATGCCACCAGCAGCAGTCGGTCCATAAGAGTCACTCATATCCTTTATACCTTTTCCAGGGGGGCGTATTTGGCAAGAAGTGTTTTTACCCCCAGTCCGGGAAATTCTATTCTTAATTCCGCCGAGTCCCCCCTGCCCCTGACATCCAGTACCGTCCCCACACCCCACTTTGAGTGCCTGACACTGTCCCCCCGGCAAAATTCCCCGGCACCGGCCTTTTTGCCGGGGCCGCCATTGTGGGCCGCGCGGCCCGCCAGCAGTGATACCGCTCTGAAGCCCGCCCCGGTTCCTTCCTCCTGTTTCGGCGGAATATCCCCGCCGTAGTCCAGCGGGTCCTCCTTGCTGGTCAGATGCCCGGGTATCTCGCTTAAAAACCGGGAGGGCTGGTTAAACCTTGTGGTTCCGTAAAGAGTCCTCTGCCAGCACCTGGTAAGGTAGATAATCTTTTTTGCCCTTGTAATGCCCACATAGGCCAGCCTGCGCTCCTCATACATCTCAGAGGGCTCTTCCAGAGATCTTGAATGGGGAAACACCCCTTCTTCCATTCCTATAAGAAAGACCACCGGGAATTCAAGGCCTTTGGCTCCGTGAAGAGTAATCAGGGCAACCTGGTCCGACCCGCTGTCAAAACTGTCGGCATCAGCCACCAGCGCCACCCCGCTTAAAAATTCGGTCAGTGTTTTTTCCCCGGCATTCCGGTCAAATTCTCCGGTGACAGTCATAAACTCCCTCAGGTTTTCCTGCCGGGTAACCGATTCAACCGTTTTTTCGGCCTCCAGCTCAGCCCAGTAGCCGGTGCCTTCCAGTATAGCCTCCACAATGTCGGTGACCGGAGAATCCGGCGCCTTACGGGCAGTCTCTTTTAGAAATTTACCCAGCTTTTCACACTCTTTCCTGGCTTTTGCGGCCAGCCCTCCTATTTCGGAGGCCCTGCCCAGGGCTTCCACACAGTTTATGCCATGAACCGCCGCAAAGGTCAGTATTTTTTGCAGTGACGACTCACCAACTCCTCTTTTTGGCACATTGATTACCCTGGAAAGGCTTACTGTGTCCGCCGGGTTGTCCAAAATCCTGAGGTAGGCCATTAATTCCTTTATCTCCTTGCGATCGTAGAACTTCAGCCCCCCAATCATCTTGTAAGGTATTCCCCTTCTTACGAACACCTCCTCAATTGCCCTTGACATGGCGTGGGCCCTGTAAAAAACTGCAAAATCACCGTACTTTATATCCTTGCCAATATGGAGTTTTTCAATCCTTCCGGCCACAAACTCAGCTTCTTCCCGCTCGGTGCCGCCGGTGTACAAAATCACCGGGACTCCCGCGGCCTCGGCCGTCCACAGCTTTTTCTCCCTGCGGTCGGGGTTGTTTTTTATAACATGATTTGCCGCGTCCAGTATGGTCTGAGTGGAGCGGTAGTTCTGATCAAGAGTTATTACCCTTGCCTCCGGGTAGTCCTTCTCAAAATCCATTATGTTGTTTATATCGGCTCCCCGCCAGCTGTAAATCCCCTGGTCCGGATCACCCACCACGCAGATGTTCCTGTGGTCACCGGCCAGCATTTTTATCAGAACGTACTGGGCGTGGTTGGTGTCCTGGTATTCGTCAACCAGTATATATCTGAACTTGTTCTGGTAATATTTCAGCACATTGGGGTTCCGCCTGAAAAGCCTTACCGTGACTTCGAGAATGTCGTCAAAGTCCAGTGCGTTGTTAGCCAGCAGCTTTTCCTGATACAGCCTGTAAACCCTGGACACCACCCTGGAATAATAATCGTAAGCCTGTTCATCAAACTCATCCGGCCCCACCAGACGGTTTTTGGCCTGGGATATGGAAAAGCTTATAGACTTTGGCGGAAACCTTTTTTCATCTATATTCAGTTCCCTGAGGCAGCTTTTTATCACCGTCTGCTGATCTCCCTCGTCATATATCGCAAAATTCCCGGTATAACCGGCGAATGAGGCCTGCCTCCTCAGAATCCGCATGCATGCCGCGTGAAAGGTGCATACCCACATATCCCTGACGTTTTCAGGCGCCAGTGCCGACACACGCTCTTTCATTTCCTGGGCGGCCTTGTTTGTAAAGGTTATGGCCAGTATCTCCCATGGGCGAACAATACCCTTCAATATTAGGCTGGCCACCTTGGTGGTAAGCACCCGGGTCTTTCCGCTCCCCGCGCCGGCCAGCACCAGCAGCGGTCCTTCGTTGTACAATACGGCCTCCCTCTGGGCCTCATTCAGGTTTTTAAGCAAATCCATCACTTTTCTCCTAAATATGCATTGATAATACCAAAGCAGATTATACCATATCCCGGTATCACTAAAAACAACTGGAATTATGTCTTACCTGCAAGCATTAAAAAAAGTGAAAAAAAACAAACTTTTTTAAAACAGGTATTGGATAAACTTCCAGAATTATATATAATGTTACAGGGTGATTATTAATGGATAGAAGGCAGGAAATAATAAGCGAGATAAACAGGATAAAGCAATCCGATCTGGACGAAAAGGAAAAGACAGATCAGATAATCAAACTGGCCAGGGAACTGGGAGAGATTATACTGGAAAAAAAATTCGAGAAATAGCATCCCCGGCGCCGGCTATGGTTGCAATATTCGAAGGAGCAACCGCTTAAGTTGCTCCCTTACTGTTTTCCCGCAGCTTTTTTTGAATTCAGCACTCTTGCTAACGCAACTTGTCGTCACCGGCAGACATGTTGAGTCTGTGAACCCTTTCAAATTCTCTTTCGACCTTGTAAAGGTGCTGGTACATCAATTCCCTGGCCCTTTCCCTGTCCCTTGAGGCAATGGCGTTGTATATATCCTGGTGCTCCTCAAAAAGCCTGCGGGTAGTGCCCGAGGTCGAAGCTATCCAGAGCTTCCGGGTGGCCTTAAGAGTCTGCTTCATGGTGTCGTGCATGGTGCTCATAAGCCTTATAAGCAAAGGGTTGTCCGTGCACTCCGCAATGGCGAAATGGAACCTGAGGTCGGCCTTCTCTCCGGTGTCTCCCGTTATCAGGTCTTCTTCCATCTCCTGCAGGGCCTTTTTCATCCCCATCAATTCTTCCGGCCTGTGCCTCTCGGCCGCAAGTCCGGCTGACTCAACCTCCAGCGCCTTTCTCACATCAAGAACGTTTCTTATCTTATTCCTCTCCAGCAGCATCAAAATGGAGAGGGGCTCAATCACATCGCTGGACCCTGCTTTTCTAAGATAAATTCCCTCGCCGTGCTTTATTTCCAATATCCCGGCCATGTTCAGCGCCGACAGCGCCTCCCTGACCGACGCCCTGCTGACCTGAAGCTTTTCAGCCAGTTCCCGCTCAGCCAGCAACCTGTCCCCGGGCTGAAGCTCCCCGGACAAAATAAGTTCCTTTATCTGTTCTATTATTGTTTCCACGGCTCTTTTGGTTTTTACCGGCATAAAATCCATATCATCACTTATCCTGAATCATCATGCTATAAATTATATCACTTTTTTTCAGAAGCCGGTCCAGCAGGCTGGTTTTTATGGGTTTCCCCGTAAACTTCTTCAGGATCGAAATATTTGTCCCCCACTGTTGAAACCGTCCCGCCGGAGTCAATGCGATAATGGAAACAGCTGAAATACCCCTCGTGGCAGGCGGCCCCCTTTTGGGTCACCTTTAGCAGCAGTGTGTCCCCGTCGCAGTCGTAATATATTTCCCTGATCTTCTGTGTATTCCCCGATGTCTCACCCTTATGCCAGAATTTTTTCCGGCTCCGGCTCCAGAACCAGGTCTCCCCGCTCTCAAGTGTCCTTTTAACCGCCTCCCGGTTCATATACGCCATCATCAGCACCGCACCGGTGTCATAATCCTGCACAATGGCAGGGATCAGTCCGTCTTCGCTGTATTTTAAAGAATCAATAGCAAAAGGCAACTGCCCTGAACCCCCAATTCTCTGCAATAGTTATTCTGTCTTAAATTCTTACGGGCACTCCACTGTTCCTCAGATATTCTTTTACCTCTCTTATGCTATATTCGCCGAAATGGAATATTGAAGCCGCCAGGGCTGCGTCGGCCTCGCCCTCTGTCAGTCCCTCAACTATATGGTCAAGGGTTCCCACTCCTCCGGAAGCTATCACCGGTATCCTGACCGATCCGGCTATGGCGCGGGTGATCTCCAGGTCGTACCCGTCCTTTGTGCCGTCCCTGTCCATGCTTGTCAGCAATATCTCACCTGCGCCCAGCGACTCGACCCTTTTTGCCCACCCCACCGCGTCAATCCCGGTGGGCGTCCTTCCTCCGTGTATATAAACCTCCCAGCTCCCGTCACCAGACCGCCTGGCATCTATGGCCACCACTATGCACTGGCTGCCAAAGCGGTTGGAGGCCCTGGACACCAGTTCCGGGTCCTTTACCGCCGCCGTGTTTATTGATACCTTGTCCGCCCCGGCGGTAAGCATTTGCCGTATGTCTTCCAGCGTGCTGATTCCCCCGCCCACCGTAAATGGTATAAAAACCTCCCCGGCCGTCCGGTAAACCATGTCCAACACCGTTTTTCTCCCCTCGGCCGATGCCGTTATGTCCAGGAACACCAGCTCGTCGGCCCCCTCGCGGTCGTAAACGGCGGCCAGTTCCACAGGGTCTCCGGCATCCCGCAGGTTGACAAAGTTTGTACCTTTTACAACACGCCCTCCGGTAACATCCAGGCAGGGTATAATCCTTTTGGTCAGCACGCGTTTTCCTCCAGTTCCACCTCCGCCAGGGACAGCGCATCCTCCAGCGCCACAGCTCCGGCATAAAGTGACTTGCCCATAATGACGCCCTCGACGCCCAGTTGCTCAAG
Source organism: Bacillota bacterium (assembly GCA_049323915.1). Lineage (GTDB taxonomy): Bacteria > Bacillota > Desulfotomaculia > Desulfotomaculales > Desulfocucumaceae > BRHc4a. Next base: position 37,623 of record JBMOPC010000045.1, on the reverse strand, counting down.
CTTCTTTATAGACCATAAATCATCCAGGGTGCTTATTCCCCCCGAAGCAATCACCTTTAGTCCGGTAACCCTGGCCATTTCACTGACAGCGGCCACATTGGGGCCTTTTAGTGTTCCATCCCGCCATATATCCGTATATATAACCCGCCTGACTCCAAACCCCTTTACTTCCAGGGCCAGGTCCAGCGCATCCTTTTCTGCGGTTACACCCCACCCCTCGATGGCCACCTTGCCATCCTTGGCGTCTATTCCCACAGCCACGGCGTCCTGATACCTTGCGCTGGCGGCTGCCACCATTTCAGGGTCGTTTATGGCCACCGTACCCAGTATAACCCTGTTTATACCTATCTTGAGAAGATCATCAATCACCTTGATGTCCCGGATGCCGCCCCCAACCTGTATGGGAATATTCACAGTCTCCCTTATTCTCCTGACCACGTCCAAGTTTTTGGGAGAACCGCTGAAGGCACCGTCCAGGTCCACCACATGCAGCCAGCGGGCGCCTTTTTCCTGCCACAGCCCGGCCATGGCCGCCGGATCATCTGAATAAACCGTTTCCCTGTCCAGCCGGCCTTCCACCAGTCGGACACAACGCCCCTCACGAATATCGATAGCAGGATATATCAACATTTTTCCACAATCCCCCCAAAATTCCGCAGTATTCGCAGACCAAGGGCACTACTCTTTTCCGGGTGAAACTGGATGGCAAACACATTTTCATAACCAACGGCTGAGGCAAAACTCAAGCCGTAATCGGTGACACCGGCCTTGACCTTTTGCTCCTCAGGGTCAACATAGTAAGAATGAACAAAATAAAATGACGAATTATCAGGTATGCCCCGGAATACAGGGTGATCCCCCGTAAATTTGACCTGATTCCAGCCCATGTGAGGCACCTTCAGTTTCTCCGGAAGCCTCCTTACAAGACCGGGCAGTATACCAAGGCCGTGGCTGTGCCCCCATTCCTCGCTGGCCTCGAACAAAAGCTGAAGCCCGAGGCAAATTCCCAGAAAAGGCCTCCCATCCTTTATGGCTCTTTTAACGGCTTCATCCATTCCCGCATTTTTGAGGTTTTCCATGGCGTCGGCAAAGGCCCCGACACCCGGGAGCACAACACCTCGGGCGCGGTCAACCTCATCCGGATCGGTAACCACCTTTACCCTGACCCCTACTTTTTCAAAGCCTTTCTCAACGCTCCGAAGGTTACCCATTCCATAGTCGATGATGGCGATCAAAATAGTACCCTCCATAAAACAAACAAAAAAAATACCCTTACCCTCGCCCTTAATACAAATCAATCAACATATTTCTTTAGAGGTGCAAACAGCCTTACAGTACACCCTTTGTGGATGGCACCCCCTCCCCCCCGTCACGGGCCACGGCCATTTTCAGTGCCCTGGCAAGCCCCTTGAATATGGCTTCAATGATATGGTGCGCGTTTCTTCCGCTTAAAACCCTGACATGCAATGTGATCTCCCCGTTCAGGGCAAAGGACCTCAGAAACTCCTCCACCAGTTCGGTATCCATGTCTCCCACCCTGGGGGAGGTGAATACGGCCTCCAGCCCCAGGTACCCCCTGCCGCTGAAATCAAGGGCAACCATAACCAGTGCCTCATCCATGGGCAGAATTATATGCCCGTACCGGTTGATGCCTTTTTTCTCCCCCAGGGCCTTCCTTAAAGCCCGGCCCAGGCATATGGCCACATCTTCCACAGTATGGTGGGCATCAACCTGAAGGTCTCCCCTGGCTTTAAGCTCCAGGTCGAAACCGGCATGCCTGCCCAACAGGTTGATCATGTGGTCAAAGAACCCCACACCGGTTACAGCATCAACCTTTCCCTCTCCGTCCACGTTCAGGGCCACACTGATTTCGGTCTCACTGGTTTTTCTTTCAAAATATGACTTTCTTTTTTCCAAAATCAAAAACCCCGTTACCCTTTTGATTTTCCCCAACAATCATTATTTTCCACGGCAGTATTAATTTCCTGCATGCTCTTAAAAATTTTGGCTATGCCGCAAGGACCGACAAAAGCCTGTCGATAAATGTGTCATTCTCCTCCGGTGTCCCCACTGACACACGCAGGAAGTCCCCCCTGCCGGGAACCCTTATGAACCTGATCATTACCCTTTCAGCCAGCAGCCGGCGGTATACCTCCTCCGATGGTTTTCCGGCGGAAAAGAATAAAAAGTTTGCCACGCTGGGGTACACTGTCACCCCCGGAACGGACTTCAGCCTGCTTTCCAGCACTTCCCTGTCCCGGATAATACTTTTAATCCTCTCCATGAAAAGCTCTCTGAATACGAGGGCGGACCGGGCCGCCATTTGAGAGAATGAGTTCACATTGAACGGCTGTTTTATTCTCTTTAGCTCCGAAACCACTTCCGGCGAGGCGAAAAGATAGCCCACCCTGAGCCCGGCCAGCCCGAAGGCCTTGGAAAACGTCCTCATCACCAGTATGTTCGGATACCTGTCAAGCAGCGGGATGCAGGACTCACCGCCGAATTCCATGTATGCCTCGTCCACAACCACCAGTGAGCTGACCGACCCGGCAATTCTTTCAATATCCCGGGGGTCGGTGGCGTTGCCTGTGGGATTGTTGGGATTGCAGATTATAATAACCCCGGGCTCACCGCCGGCAGACTCTATCATTCCTTCCACGTCAACCTCAAAGTCCGCTCCCCTGGGAACATTCACAGTATGTGCCCCGGCCACCCTGGCGTGTATTCCGTACATGGAAAACGTTGGTGACGCCACAAAAACCTTCCTGCCGACACCAAATGCCAGCATTATATTCAGTATAAGCTCATCCGACCCGTTCCCCACTACTATTTTTTCTGCCTTCACCCCGTAATAGCCGGCCAGGTCGGTCACCAGGTCGTAGGCCCGGGAGTCCGGGTATCTGCCAAAAAACTGAGGGCCGATCTGGGAAAACAGATATTCCTTCACCTCGTCCGGAAAGTCGTGGGGGTTCTCATTGGCGTCCATCCTTATTATACCCGGGGAGTAATAGGCATCGTAGGGCTCCATATCTTTCAGGTCCTCCCTTGCCAGCAGTCCGGGATCAAATTCAGCCATCAGAACCGCCTCCTTCCCCCCGCTTTATTTGGGGCATTTTATCCGGCCCCGCGGAGTGTACCCTGTCTGCAAAACCGGGCATTCCGGGCATCGGAAGGTCTTCCCGCGCCGGCCTTTCCGAAATCATGTCCTGTATCACATCAAACCTCTTCAGGCTTATTTCATTTTCATTTTGGTATTTTTTTCTTTTTTTAAGTTCGGGCAAGTCCTTTTTTATCCTTATCTCCACCGAGGCTGCATGCGCGTCCAGACCTTCCACCGAGGCCATCATTATAATCCCCGGGGCTTCCCTTTCGAGAGCACTGCGGCTGTATGATATCACACTGGTGCGCCTGACAAACTGGTCAACCCCCAGAGGCGAGGAGAATCTGGCTGTTCCTCCCGTGGGCAGCACATGATTCGGCCCGGCCACATAGTCGCCTACCGGCTCCGGGGTGAAATGCCCGAGGAATACCGCCCCGGCCGACCTGATTTTTCCCAGCCAGCTAAAAGGGTCGCTTACTGCCAGCTCCAGGTGCTCGGGCGCAAAGCCGTTGGCCAGGTCCACCGCCTCTTCCAGGCTTCCGGCAATTACTATCGCCCCGTAATCCGCCACCGCTTTTGCCGCTATGCCTGACCGCCCTATGATCTGCAGCTGTCTTTCTATTTCCTCCCCCACCAGTTTAGCCAGCTCCCGGTCCGGGGTAATCAGCACCACTGCCGCCATTTCGTCATGCTCCGCCTGTGAAAGAAGGTCGGCGGCAACGAAGGCTGGATTTGCCGAAGAATCCGCGATAACAAGTATTTCACTGGGGCCCGCCAGCATATCAATGCCCACCGTGCCGAAGACCAGCCGCTTTGCCGCTGTAACGTACCTGTTTCCCGGCCCGGTAATCTTGTCCACCGGCCTGATTGTTTCAGTGCCGTACGCCATGGCTGCCACCGCCTGGGCTCCGCCAATCCTGTATATCTCGGCAACCCCGGCCACCGCGGCGGCCGCCAGTGTGTTCACATTTACCCTTCCATCCTTACCCGGGGGCGTGGCCATGGCTATTTCCCTGACTCCCGCCACTTTTGCCGGAACTGCGTTCATCAGCACCGAGGAAGGATAGCTGGCCTTACCGCCCGGAACATAAATCCCCACCCTGTCCAGGGGTGTGATTAACTGCCCCAGCACAACTCCTTCCCTTGCACAGTCGAACCAGGAGTTTTGCAGCTGTTTTTCATGATACGCCTTTATATTATCCCGGGCCGCTTTGATCTCTCTCAGAAAATCCCGGTCCGCTTCCTTTAACGCCAGTTCTATTTCTTCTTCGGAAACCCTTATTTTTTCCGGGGCAAGCTCACAGCCGTCCAGTCGGCGGCTGAGGCTGCACAGAGCGCCGTCCCCCCCTTTTATTACCTCTTCAACTATCCCGGCAACCCTTTCCTCCAGATCCCTGTCCCTTTTTACAATTCTCTTTTTCAGCATTTCCCCGGCTTCTTCGGCGTTTAGTATCTTTATCAATCCTCTCATCCCCGCTTTTATCATTTCACCTAGTTAAAGTGTTAATACATTAATATGTTAATATGTTTCCCATTAATAGTCAATATATTTTATAATCGTCCCCTTCCCTCATCCTTTCCAAAATAAGTTTGTAGCCGTCAGCACCGTAGTTGAGCGCCCTTTTCACCCTGCTGATGGTGGCGGTGCTGGCCCCGGTACTGGTCATTATCTCCCCGTAGGTACGGTTTTCCTCCAGCATCTTGGCCACTTCGAAACGCTGGGCCATAGATTTTATTTCGGCCACCGTGCACAGGTCCTCAAAGAACCTGTAGCACTCGTCGATGCTCTCCAGCTTCAGCATTGCCCCGAAGAGCCTGTCCAGAAGGTGGTCCCTTAGTTTTCCGCTGTATTCCATATAAAGTACCTCCTACACTAAAAAATTGCCCAGGGGGCCGGAATTGAGGGTCGATTCCAGAATTCAGGATTACTAAGGTATTATTGTTTCCTTTATTAACGTGTTAAAACTGTCCAGAAAATTTTCGACATTGCCCTGGAAATACCTTTCAGGCTTAAATAAAATAGCCGCCCTGTCGGGCGGGCTGGAACTCAGAACTCAGAAGTGACAGCCTGCTTTAACAGCGACCTCAAGATGTCTGGATTGCATAGAAGCGCTTTTGCGATTTAGTACGTTAAAGCATCATATACTTTCCTTAATGATTAAAAAGGAGCTTTTGTTAAGCTCCTTTTTAGGGCGGAATCACGATCCGACACCGTTGCCGGCACTTTTTTGCCTTGCCCAAAAACTCCCGGCCCTTTCCAACCATTCATGCAATGGTTTGGTATTCCTTGCCAGGACCGGGCTGATAAATGCCAATATAACGACATAAAGGGCCGCGAATGCCGGCAACCTGCCGTCAAGCCCGTTTGAGTAGGCGATGCTGGCTATAATTATGGCAAACTCTCCCCGGGCCATTATGGTCAGGGCTACATTGGCCGCCCTCCTCTTTTTGTATCCCGATATCCAGGACGCTATATAACCGGTTATAACATTCCCGAAAACAGTAACCAGAACCGCCACCGCCGCTACTACAACCACTTCTTTAAAAGTCCTGTAGTTGATAGCCATGCCGAATGAAAAAAAGAACATGGCCCCGAAAAGATCTCTCATGGGGGTAATCATCTGAACAATCCTGTGGCTGTGTGATGTCTCTGCCAGTACAAGCCCCAGCAGCAGTGCCCCGATTGCCTCGGCCACGTGAATTTTTTCGGCCAGTATTCCAGTGGCCAGAAGCAGTGTAAATACCGCCACTATGAACGGTTCCGCGCTTTTGAACTTCAGCCTTTCCTCAAGAACCCTGCCTATCCGCCTTCCAAATACTATTGTCGCTATTATCAGCAAAAATATTGCAAGAATGTTGACCGTCAAAACCCAGGGATTGAAGCTCCCTGCCACCATTATTCCCGAAAGCACGGACAGGTAAAGGGCTATAAAGATGTCTTCAAACACCATTATTCCCAGTATAAGCTCGGTCTCAGGGTTGGCCGTCCTTTTCAGGTCAACCAGAAGCTTAGTGATGATGGCGCTGCTGGAAATCCCTGTGATACCGGCCACAACCATTGCCTCGGCCCACGAATTGAAAAAAACCCAGCCCAGTGCCAGACCCCTGGCGAAGTTCAAGGCTACATACACCGATCCGCTTTTAAACAGTTTTTTGCCTGCCTCGGCTATTTTCCCGGTGGAGAACTCAAGCCCCAGATAGAAAAGCATCAGCAGCACCCCCAGCCGCGAGAGGAGCTGCACCGATTCGTTGCCGGTGATAATTTTAAGTGAGAACATCCCAAAATCAGGCGCGTGGGGGCCTACCATCATTCCGAGGAAAATAAGGAAGGGAATGGAGGAAAAGTTTATGCGTGACGCCAGCATGATGGCCGCGCTGATAAAGACAAAGGCAAGCCCGGTGTTCAGTATCACATCGGAAGCCATTTATGGTGAGCCCCCGAACATTTTTTCAAACTCCTTCATTTTATCTGAATGCCCGGCGGCTATTACCGTGTGTCCGGGCTTAAATACATAGCCAGGCCCGGGATTTATGGACACGGTTTCCATTCTTCCTTTGCCTTTGTCTTCCATTACCGCGATTATTATAATGCCGAGGTTTTTCCTCAGACCCATCTCGCCAATGCTTTTTCCGGCAATATCGGACCTGTCACGAACTTTCAGCCACTCAATACGAAGTCCGGCTATGGCCGTGTCGAGTCTGTCCAGTGACTTGGGCTGATAAAAGGACCCGCCTATAATTGATCCCAGCTGGCGGGACTCACTGTCGGCAAGTGTAACCGAGGCCACCGGATCGTCCGATTCTTCCGTCAAATAGTATAATTCCCTCGTTCCGTCATCGTGGATTATAACCACCATCTGCTCGCCGTTATCAAGATTTAATTGAAATTTTTTGCCAAGGCCGGGCAGTTCCGCCTCGCGTATCAGAGCCACGTATCCGTCCCCCCCTTAATAAGCATTCATAATATTATACCATCCGCATCACATATAATGATCATTTATCTGATTATCAGTTTTTCCCTTTTCCTTTTATATCCGACTTTTTTGTAAAGGCAGCCTCAATCAGTCCCGGTATTCCCCCCCGCCCGGACTGTCATTTCCCTGCGGGCGGCGGCGCTTGCCCAATCTGCCCAGCACCACCGACAAAACGGCCCCAATCAGCAGAGTGCCGGCCAAAACGGTTCTTGTGTCGAGCAAATACCAGGCTATAATGTAAAAAGTGGATATGATCACCGACATCAGCATCAGCGGAAAGCCTGTTTTGAAAAAGTCCACAAAGCTTATACTCACACCGCTCCTTTGGGCAATCCCCACCGCCACCAGGTTTGCCGACGCCCCTATGATGGTTCCGTTGCCCCCAAAGCATGCCCCAAGGGACAATGACCACCACAGCACATCCATATTATCAGTGAACCCCAGCCTTCCCATGTCGTTTATAAGCGGTATCATGGTGGCAACAAAAGGTATGTTGTCTATAAAAGATGAAGCCAGCGCCGACAGCCACAAAATAAATACCGACGCGGGCAGGACCGCGCCTGCCGTCTTTTCCAGAACAAACAGCGCTATAGACTCTATCACCCCGGTTTCCTCCAAAGCCCCTACAACCACGAACAGTCCAACAAAAAAGAACACAACCGGCCACTCAACACTTCTGAATGCCCTTTCAGGGTCAAATTTGCTTATTAACATCAGCAAAGCGGCGCCGCTGAGAGCGACGACTGAACTCTCAAGGTGAATGATCTGGTGAACGGCAAATCCCAGAGTGGTCAGGGCCATAACAGCGATGCTTTTTTTCATCAGTACGGTGTCCTTTATTTCTCCTCTTTCATCCATTTCCATTATTATTTTTCTGGATTGCCGGGAGGCGCCGGGTTCCCTGCGGTATTTTCTGACCAGAATAAACATGGTCAGTGAATAGACCACCACCACCACGGGGGTGAGGTTTATTACAAAGTCCATGAATCCCAGGTCAGTGGCGCTGCCTATCATAATGTTGGGGGGGTCGCCGATGAGGGTGGCGGTGCCGCCTATGTTGGACGCCAGAATCTCGGCCACCAGAAAAGGCGCCGGGCTGATTCCAAGTGTCTTGGTAATTGCCAGGGTGACAGGTACGATTAGCATTACGGTGGTGACGTTGTCCAAAAGGGCCGAGAACACCGCAGTAATCAGCGACAATGAGGCCATAACCCGCAGGGGCTCTCCCCGGGCAATTTTAGCGGCCCGGACGGCAATGTACTCGAATAAGCCGGTGGTACGGCTTATTCCCACTATAATCATCATACCTACTAGCAGCCCTATGGTATTGAAGTCAATATACCGGATTGCCGCCTCGGGAGACAGAATTCCGGCCAGCATAACCACTGCGGCGCCGCTGAATGCCGCCACGGAGCGGTCTATTTTCTCCGATACTATCACTGCATAGGTAAAAAGGAAAATCACAACGGACCAAAGCGAAAGACTCTCAAGCATTTTATTCAACTCTTGCATACAGTTTATCGGGCTGTAATACACCCCGTCTTAATATAGGCCATAATTGCGGAACTCATTCCCCGATTTCCGGCACTCCTCATTGTATAAACAATACAACCGCAGCCGTGTCAGCCTCCGCACAGCAGCGGCAGGACAACAATACTGTCTCCGTCGGCCAAATCATCTTCCGGTAGCCGGTTTTTACCGTTTGCCACCAACAGCAGCTCAGACCACTGATTTTGATCAATGCCTGCCTTCCTCAGCATATCCCTTAGCGTGGCCCCTTCTTCCAGCATCATTTGCCTTTGTTCACACGGCATCCAGGGAATTTTTAAATTTACTGTGACGGTAATCATTTTTGCAGTTCTCCCTGATGTATGTCAAATACCGAACCGGTATCCGGGTTCGGCTCGTTGTAAAAAAACCGGGGCAGCCGGTCATGCGCCGGAGTAAAGCCTGCTTTATGGTTGAATTCCCTCTCTATTTCAATTGTTTGCCCGGCGGTTTCCAACAGCGACTCCAGGGTGACATCCCGCCCGAACCGGTGCGAGACCAGTTCGGCCAGTATCCCCCTGTCCTTTATGGCGGTTCCCATAAAAATGCAAATTCCCAGGTAATCCAGCAATGAGCACCAGGTCTGCGCCATTTTTGAAAGCTCCACCTGTCCGTCCTTTACATGATGCTTCACATTAGCCCTGGCGGTGCTTCCGGCGGTATGGTCCGCCCCCATCGGCGAAGTTATGTAGGTCACCCCTGTTCCCTTGATCACCCTGGGGTCATAGCCTGGGATCCCCTGGCCCTTTACTGCCGGAACCCTTTTGACACCGAGCACACGCCCTGCCGATACAGCACCGGATGCGATTATCCTTCCCAGCAGGCTGTCCCCCCCTGCTTCCTCCACTGCCCTGACGGCTGCTTCGGCATCACCAAAGGGCATTAATCCCGACTCCATGACAACAGCCAGGGCGCACCCCACCTCGATGGTGTCAATCCCGTAATCATTGCATAGATAATTTATCCGGGCTATTACGTCCAGGTCGTCTATGCCGCAGTTTGAACCCACCATGGCTATTGTTTCGTACTCCAGGGGCGAGACCAGCATGCCGCCGTCTCTGTCCGGGAAGATATTGGAACACCTGATAAGGCACCCCGGCATGCAGGCATGTGTGGGTGTGCCCATACCTCCCCTGGATACAATTGTGTTGTAAACAGCGTACCCGTCTATCTTGCCGGCGCCCTCGAACTTACCCCTGGAGAAATTATTGGTAGGCAGCGCCCCCAGTTCATTTGTGTTGTTCAGCATGGCAGCGGTGCCATACTTGCTGTATACTTCGGCGGTCAGAGGATTTTCCTTTATCCAGCGGGCAATTTCATTTACCCTTGAATGAAAGTCCCCGGGCCTGACAGGCTTTTCGGCATTCACCCCGGAGTCGTCCAGTATTACCGCCAAAAGCCCCTTGGAGCCCATTACGGCGCCCAGGCCTCCCCTGCCGCAGTACCTCCCGGGGTTGCCGCCGGGGTCGTTCACCGCTATGCCGGCCGACAGCTGCAGCCTCTCTCCGGCAGGGCCTATCATGGCGGCGGCCACTCTTTCACCGTATTTTTTATATATGCCGGAGGCCTTTTCATAAACCCCGGCCATTGAGATCTCCGCCCCATCCTCAAGGCGGGGCCCCTTACTGTCAACCACCAGAACATATTTCCGGTCTCCCGGGGGCGCACCTTCCACTATTATGGCCCGCAAACCCAGCCTGGCCATCCGGAAGGCCGCCATGCCCCCCGCATTGCTCTCCTTTATACATCCCGTCAAAGGGCTTTTTGCGCCGGCGGAAAGCCTGCTGGCGCTGGAAAGGGCGGTTCCTGCAAGAAGCCCGCATGCCAGTATCAGCCTGTTTCCCGGCCCCAGGGGATCTTCCGCGGGGTCAACCTCGTCGCATATCACCCTGGACGTTAGCGCCCTTCCCGACAACATCCGGTATTTCTCCGGCAGCTTGTCAACTCTGACTTGCAATGAATTCATATTTACCCTAACAACACCGTCCAGCACCAAAATACCCCCCCGATTACTTCCGTTCTTTTATACCATGCTAAGCCCCAAAGCTATAAATATATTATCATAAACAACCACAACAGCGGCCCGGTGAATATACTTTAACCCTGAGGCAATCGTCACTTTTTTGGTTTTATACCCATATACTGGACTAACCAGGCCGCAGTTGACGGTACTCATAAATAACGGGGTGATAGAGTGAGTACGGAAGATTTTATAAAAGCAATTTCACAGCCGTCCCAGGCATCTCAGAACAAATACGGAATACTTGCCAGCGTTATAATAGCCCAGGCCGCCCTTGAAAGCGGATGGGGAAGATTTGTACCGGTTGACAAGCACACCGGAAAAAAAAGCTTTAACCTGTTCGGCATTAAGGGGGAGGGCCCGGCGGGATATGTATTGCATGACACCGTGGAAATAATTGACGGAAAGCCTGTTATGGTTGAGGCCCGGTTCCGGGCCTACCACAAATGGGCCGAAAGTATAGAGGACCACAGTCTTTACCTTCTTTCTGACAGGTATCTCCCGGTCCGCCAGGCCGCGGATTACCGCGAGGCCGCCAGAAGACTGCAGGACCTTGGATACGCCACGGATCCCGAATATTCCTCCAAGCTCATAAGGATTATTGAAGAACACCGGCTCTATCAATTCGATATACCGCCCGGCCCCTTTCCCGACGTGCCTTCCGTTCACTGGGCGGCCAGGGCCGTAGCGGCCCTTAAAAATGCCGGTGTAATCCGCGGGGGATCCGATGGGCTGTTCAGGGGTGACTCCCCGGCAACCCGTTACGAGGTGGCAGTGATGCTGTACAATTTGATGAAGCTTTATCAAAAGAATTAATACTCAAGAAAAATAACCCAGGGACTTCACCCCTGGTTTTTCATAATCTACCGCATTACTGCCTTTTGGCCTATATCCCTGCGGTAATGCATCCCCTCATAATTTATGGCCTCTACTCCCCTGTAAGCCAGCGCGATGGCCGAAGTTATGTCTTCGCCTGTTGCGGTCACACCCAGCACCCGGCCTCCGGCGGTAACTGTCCTGTCGTCCTTAAGGGCGGTTCCCGCGTGGAAAACAGTAACCCCTCCCGGCACCCTGTCCAGCCCGTGAATCTCAATCCCTTTTTGATATGGCCCGGGATAACCCCCGGACGCCGTCACCACACAGACAGAGGCGCCCTGCTTCCAATCCACCTTGATACGGGAAAGCCTTTTTTCCATTACGGCTTCTATTATATCTATAAGGTCGGTTTCCAGCATCATGAGAACCGGCTGGGCTTCGGGATCGCCGAACCGGGCGTTGAATTCCAGCACCTTTGGGCCCTGGTCCGTTATCATAAGCCCGGCGTAAATAACTCCCCTGTAAAGCCTTCCCTCGGCCGCCATAGCCCTGACCGTGGGATACAGAATCTCATCAAGAACGTATTTGTATATTTCCCCGGTGCACACCGGGGCCGGGGCGTATGCACCCATACCTCCGGTGTTCGGCCCCCTGTCGCCGTCAAAAACCTGCTTGTGGTCCTGGGCTGGAAGCATCGGCACCACGGTTTCCCCGTCGGTAAAAGCCAGTATGCTCAGCTCTTCCCCGGTCAGCAGTTCTTCAACTATTAACCGGTCGCCGGCGCTGCCGAAGGCCCTTTCACCCATTATCAGCCTTACTGCCTCCAGGGCTTCCCCCTCATTTTGCGCCACTATCACACCTTTACCGGCGGCCAGCCCGTCAGCCTTCACCACGCACGGCGAATTAAGTTTCCTTATGTACATTTCCGCTTCCTCTTTGCTGTCGAAGGAGGCGTACCTGGCCGTGGGTATTCCGTATTTTGCCATAATTTCCTTTGCCAGCGCCTTGCTTCCCTCTATGGCCGCCGCACCTGCCCTGGGGCCGAAAACATTCAGGCCCTTCCCTTCCATGGCGTCAACCAGCCCCCTGGTAAGTGGCTCCTCCGGCCCCACCACAGTAAGGTCGATACCCCGGTCAAGGGCAAAACCCACCAGCCCCTCAATGTCCGACGCCTGAATGTCTGCACATTCGGCTATACCCGCTATTCCGGCGTTACCCGGAGCGCAGTATATCTTTGAAACCCTGGGGCTTTGGCTTAATTTCCAGCACAGGGCATGCTCGCGTCCGCCCCCTCCTACCACCAGAACCTTCATTCTCTGAAAACCTCCGTAAGGATGGATTGCAGATCGGTATAAATAGCTGCTAGCTGCTATAGTTGCTAGTTGCTAATCCCTAACCTTAACCCCTTTTTTAAATTAGTGCTTAAAATGCCTGTACCCTGTAATTACCATTATCATACCATACTTTTCGGCCGATTTTACCGATTCCTCGTCCCGCACCGATCCGCCGGGCTGAATAATGGCCCTGATGCCATATTTTGCAGCCAGCTCAACGGTGTCGGCAAAGGGGAAGAATGCATCCGATGCCAGGAACGCCCCCCTGGCCCTGTCCCCGGCCTGATTAAGCGCAATCCCGGCCGATCCCACACGGTTCATCTGCCCCGCCCCCACGCCTATAAGCTGGCGGTTCTTGGTGACAACTATGGCATTCGACTTTACGTGCTTGACCACAGTCATGGCAAATATCAGTTCCTCTATATCATCCGGGCCGGGCCGGTCCGATGTAACCATATCCAGGCGGTCCCGCTCCAAAAGCTTATTGTCGGTTTCCTGCAGCAAAAGCCCCCCGTTAACCTTTCTCAACTCAAGATCGGCGACAGCCTGCCCTTCAAGGCTTCCGGTCTCCAGCACCCGCAGGCCGGACCGGCGGCTCAGTATTTCCAGGGCCTCAGCTGTATATCCCGGAGCGATCACCGCCTCCAGGAATATCCCGGCCATCTGCCTGGCGGCCTCCGCCGTAACTTCGCGGTTGCAGGCCACAATTCCCCCAAAGGCCGACACCGGGTCACCCTCGTAGGCAAGCCTGTATGCCTCGCCTATATCCGCTGCGCAGGCCGCGCCGCAGGGGTTGTTGTGCTTTATAATAACCGCCGCAGGATCCCTGAATTCCCTTACCAGTTCCAGCGCGGCGTTGAGATCCAGGATGTTGTTGTAGGAAAGGTCCTTCCCGGCAAGCTGCCTGGCCGTACCCACCGATGCCCCAAAAGAGGCGGGATCGCGGTAAAAAGCCGCTCTCTGGTGCGGATTCTCTCCGTACCTGAGAACCTGCACCAGCTCAAAGGGCTTGCTCCACAACCCGGGGAAGGTTGTGCCGTTGCCTCCCTCTATGCCTTCCAGGTAAGAAGCTATGGCAGAGTCGTAAATGGCTGTATGGGCGAAGGCCTCCCTGGCCAGGGAAAGCCTGAACTCGTAGCTTGCATCACCATTTTCCAGGGCCTTCAAAACATCGCCATACCTTGAGGGGTTTACCACCACCAGAACGTACCGGTGGTTCTTGGCCGCCGCCCTTACCATGGCCGGGCCGCCTATGTCTATATTCTCGACAGCTTCCTCCAGGGTCACTCCGGGCCTTGCTATTGTCTGCCTGAACGGGTACAGGTTCACCGCCACCAGGTCGATGTATCCTATTCCCTGCCTGTCGAGCTGATCCCTGTGATCCGGGGTGCGCTTGGCCAGAATTCCCCCGTGCACCGCCGGGTGCAGTGTTTTTACCCGCCCGTCCAGTATCTCGGGAAACCCGGTAACGCCGGTTATGTATGTGACCTGGACTCCCGCCTCCCTGAGTGTTTTGGCCGTCCCGCCGGTGGAGATTATTTCAAAACCTGCCTTGACAAGTCCCGCGGCAAATTCAACCACACCAGTCTTGTCGGAAACGCTTATTAATGCCCTCTTCACCATGACTCACCTCACCAGCAATTCTATTCTTAATAAACTGAATTCTGACAATCATTTCTCATCCCGCAAGATAATAACCTTCCTGCCGTCGATCCTAAGCCTGCCTTCGGCGAAAAGCCCCACCGCCTCGGGATAAATTCTGTGCTCCTGCTCCAGTATTCTGGCAGAAAGCTGGTCTTCCCCGTCCTCCGGGTATACCGGCACCACCGCCTGAAGAATTATTGGCCCGGTATCCATCCCCTCGTCAACAAAGTGCACGGTGCAGCCGCTGAATCTCACCCCGTATTCCACAGCCTGCCTCTGGGCATGCACCCCCTTGAAAGACGGCAGCAGCGCCGGGTGTATGTTCATCATCCTGCCGGCGAATTCCTCCAGCAGCACCCTGCCCACCAGCAGCATGTACCCCGCCAGGCAGATCAGTTCAACGCCGTACTCCCTCATTTCCAGTATGACTCTGCGCTCGTATTCACCCCTGTCCGGGTAATACCCCGGATTTATGTGCACCGCCGGTATGCCGTGATTCCTCGCCCTTTCCAAGGCAAAGGCATCCGCCTTGTCACTTGCAACCACCGCCACAACCGCCGGAATATCTTCCCTTTCACAGGCGTCAATAATGGCCTGAAGGTTGGATCCCCTCCCGGAAGCCAGCACTCCCACTCTCAGCTTTTTCACTTCTACTTCACCCCAAAACTACATGTAAATAACTTTTTTATCCGGGGAACCCACCACCTCGCCTATAACCAGAGCCTGACCACCCCGGCCCCGGAGGTCCCGTATCAGCCCGTCGGCATCTTCACCGGGAGCAACCAGCACCAGCCCTATACCCATGTTGAAAGTTTTAAGCATCTCGCTGTGGTCTATATTTCCAAGCCTCTGAATAATTCCAAAAACCGTCGGAACCCGCCACGCTTTTCTGTCTATAACCACGGCGCAGCCTCCCGGCAATATCCTTGGAATGTTTTCTGTAAGGCCTCCGCCGGTGATGTGGGCCATTCCCTTTATATTGTACCGCCTTATAAGAGGCAGCACCTGTCTTACATATATGGTGGTGGGCTCAAGCAGTTCCTCCCCCACCGTTCGCCCAAGATCATCAATATGGGATTCCACGGAATAACCGCCAATATCAAAAAAAGCCTTACGGACCAGGGAGTAGCCGTTGCTGTGCAATCCCGAGGAGAGCATGCCCACCAGTACATCGCCCGGTTGGATACCCCTCCCGTCTATAATAAGGGATTTCTCCACCACACCCACCACAAACCCGGCTATATCGTACTCTTCCGCACCGTAAAATCCCGGCATCTCGGCCGTCTCGCCGCCTATAAGGGCGCACCCGGCCCTCCTGCAGCCCTCGGCCACACCTTCCACTATCATGGCCACCTTCTCGGGAACCAGTTTGCCAACAGCAAGGTAGTCCAGGAAAAAAAGCGGTTCCGCCCCCTGCACCAGTATGTCGTTGGCGCACATTGCCACCGCGTCGATTCCAATGGTGTCGTGCCTGTCCATCATCATTGCCACCCGGAGCTTGGTGCCGACCCCGTCAGTGCCTGAGACAAGCACCGGCTCCCGGTAGCGGG
This sequence comes from Bacillota bacterium, assembly GCA_049323915.1. Taxonomy (GTDB): domain Bacteria; phylum Bacillota; class Desulfotomaculia; order Desulfotomaculales; family Desulfocucumaceae; genus BRHc4a. The sequence goes on along the minus strand of JBMOPC010000045.1, from coordinate 21,637 downwards.
AGACATCAAGGGCGAACAGCCCCCCGAACCCTCCTATATCAGTCAGGACACCAGGCCGGAATGTGCTTTTAACCGATCTCCGCATCAGTTCCACAGCCCTGTTGCCGGCGTCTATATCAACACCGGCTGCGGCATAGGTAAGCCTTTCTTTGCCTTCCATACGCTATATAACCCCGTTTGTATATATTTCATTCCAGAACGAACTTGCTCGATTCCCTGCATTTAGTTATCTCTACCGGGTAGTTGCCGTTAAAACAGGCCGTGCAGAAATTTTCCCGGTAATCACCGAAAATATTAAGCAACCCTTCAATGCTCAGGTAGTACAGCCCGTCCACACCTATCATACCTCCTATCTGTTCAACAGTCATCCGGGATGCAACCAGCTCATCCTCGTTTGATGTGTCTATGCCGTAATAGCAGGACTTTTTCACCGGCGGGGAGCTGAGGCAGAGATATACCTCACTGGCCCCGCAGCCCCTTAGCATCTTTACTATTTTTGTACTAGTGGTGCCCCTTACAATGGAGTCGTCCACCATAAGCACCCTTTTGCCCTCCAGCGCATGTCTCATCGGGTTGAGCTTCAGCCTGACGCCCATGTCCCTTATGTCCTGGGTGGGCTGGATGAAGGTGCGTCCGATATACCTGTTTTTCATCAGTCCCTCCTCGAAGGGTATCCCGGATTCCTCGGCGAACCCCCTGGCCGCCGTTGTGCCCGAGTCCGGGACGGGAATGACAATATCCGCGTCCACAGAATATTCCCTGGCCAGCTGCCTGCCCATTTCCCTTCTCACCCTGCCGACCTGGAATCCGTCCATCTCACTGTCCGGCCTGGCAAAATAAATATACTCGAAAATGCAGTGGGCCTTTTTCCGGGGGGAAAGCGCACGCAGCGATCTTACGCCGTCCGCGTCTATAATTATGGTCTCTCCCGGCTCAACATCCCTCAGCTTGGTTGCGCCAACAGTGTCCAGGGCACATGACTCTGAGGCCACAACATATCCGTCACCCAGCCTGCCCAGGGACAAAGGCCTGAAGCCGTAAGGGTCCCTTACGGCTATAAGGCTGTTTTCAGTTATAATCAGAAAGGAATAGGCGCCCTTTACATCGATCATGCATTTGGCCAGGGCCTCTTCCAGCGTATTCTGGCCGTACCTGGCGATAAGGTTCACTATCACTTCGCTGTCGGTGGTTGTCTGAAATACAGACCCGGTGGAAGTAAGCTGCGAACGCAGCTCCCAGATATTGGTGACATTTCCGTTATGGGCAAGTCCCAGTGTGCCCCGGGCATACCTGAACACAAGGGGCTGGGCGTTTATTGGCTGGCTGGACCCGGTTGTAGAATAGCGGACATGCCCGATGGCAATGTGCCCCTTCATGCTGTCCAGCTTTTCCGGGGTGAAAACCTCGGGCACAAGACCCATGTCCTTGTGCAGAACAACCCTCTTTCCGTCGGACACGGCTATGCCGGCGCTCTCCTGCCCCCTGTGCTGGAGGGCATACAGGCCGTAATATGTTATCCTCGACACGTCCATGCTGCTGCCGTATACACCGAAAATACCGCACTCCTCCCTGGGCTTGTCGGGGCTCTGTATTCTTTTTTGGACCTTCTCCGGGGAACACCCTCCGCTGGTTTTCATGTCTTCCCCTCCAAATACTTACGAATGAATTCTCCTGTATACCTCCTGGTAAGCCCCTTCAACATTGCCCATATCCCTGCGGAAGCGGTCCTTGTCCAGCTTTTCTCTGGTCTCGCTGTCCCAGAACCTGCAGGTGTCAGGGGAGATCTCGTCGCCCAGCAGCACCTCGTCACCGTGCCTGCCAAACTCCAGCTTGAAGTCCACCAGCTCGATTTTCTTTCCGGACAGGAATTCCTTCAAAACTTCGTTCACCCTGAGAGCGGTTTCTTTAATATACTCCATCTGATCCGGGGTGGCCAGGCCCAGCACCGCTATATGAGATCCATTGATCAGCGGGTCCCCCAGGTCGTCCCTTTTATAATAATACTCCACCACAGGGGCGGGAAGGGGCGTCCCCTCCTCCATACCGATCCTTTTTGCCAGGCTCCCTGCGGCAATGTTTCTAACCACAACTTCAACCAGAATAATTTCCAGCGGCTTCACCAGCATTTCGTTATCGCTGACCTCTTCTATAAAGTGGGTGCTTATTCCCTTCTCCTCCAGAAGCCTGAAAAATAACGAGGATATCTTGTTATTCAGCATGCCTTTGTTCTCAATTGTCCCCTTTTTCTTGCCGTCAAAGGCGGTGGCGTCATTTTTAAACTCCACAAGGTATTTCCCGGCGTCTTCGGTCCTGAACACCCTCTTGGCCTTTCCCTCGTACAGCATTTCCTTCTTTTCCATGGCCAATCCCCTCCGTATTTAATAATGATTTTACAGCCCGAATCTATTGTATATTTCATCAACCCTGCCCAGGTGGTAGCTGTAGTCAAACAGCCCGTCTATCTCCCCACCGCTGAGAACTGATGAAACTTCCGGGTCACCGTAGAGCAGCTCCCGGAAATTCCTGCGGGTCCGCCATGACTCCATGGCGTTTCTCTGGACCAGCTCATAAGCCCTTTCCCTGGTTAGGCCCTTGTTGACAAGTGCCAGCAGCACTCTCTGGGAAAAGAGCAGGCCCCCGGTGAGGTTTAAGTTTTTGTCCATATTTTCAGGGTATATGATCAGGTTTTTCATCATGGCGGTGAACTTGTACAACATGTAGTCCAGAATGGTGGTGCTGTCCGGTATTATGACCCTCTCCACCGACGAGTGGGAAATATCCCTTTCATTCCACAGCGCCACATTTTCCATGGCCGCCAGGGCGTTGCCCCTTAATATGCGCGCCATCCCGGTTATTCTTTCTGCTGTAATGGGGTTGCGCTTGTGCGGCATGGCCGAAGAACCTTTCTGGCCCTTGGCGAAATACTCCTCAACCTCAAGAATTTCCGTCCTCTGAAGGCTGCGTATCTCGGTGGCGAATTTTTCCAGAGAGCTTCCGATTATGGCAATTGCAGACATAAACTCTGCATGGCGGTCCCTCTGCACCACCTGGGTGGATATTGCGGCAGGCTTTAATCCCATTCTCCTGCATACATGGGCCTCCACCGCCGGGTCTATATTGGCGTATGTGCCCACCGCGCCCGATATCTTACCAACGCTGACCGCCTCTATGGCCTTTTCCATTCTTTCGATGTTGCGGTCGGTTTCTGAAGTCCACAGCAGCATTTTCAGCCCGAAAGTGATTGGCTCCGCGTGGACGCCGTGGGTCCTGCCGATCATTATTGTATTCCTGTGTTCGGCGGCCCTTTCCAGAAGGACCCCTCTCAGTTCCTTCAGCCTTGAGAGTATAATCTCCCCGGCCTCCTTCATCTGGGCCGCCAGTGCGGTGTCAAGCACGTCAGACGAGGTCAGCCCCATATGTATGTATTTTGAGTCCTCGCCCACATACTCGGCAACGCATGTCAGAAAGGCGATCACGTCATGATTGGTTACTGACTCTATTTCGTCCACACGATCAACGGTGAAGTCTGCCTTATCCTTAATGTTTTTCAGCGCATCCCGGGGCACCAGCCCCAGAGCCGCCATTGCCTCGCAGGCGTAAATCTCCACATCCAGCCATTTACGGTACTTGTTTTCCTGTGACCATATTTTTTTCATCTCCGGCAGGGTATAACGGTCAATCATTTGAAATCTTACACCCCCTTATCGATACAGACTGTGGTGACTTTATTTTCCTCCGCCCTTACTTTCCGGCCAGGTATTTTTCAACACCCAGCGCCCTCAGCCGGGCGTCCTTTTCCTCCACCTGCGAAGCCAGGCCGGCCTTGTACTCTTTAAGCCTCCGGCTTACTTCTTCATCTTTTATGCCCACAATCTGTGCAGCCAGTATCCCGGCGTTTTTGGCGCCGTTTATAGCCACTGTGGCCACCGGTATTCCGGCCGGCATCTGAACTATGGCATACAATGCGTCCACCCCGCTCATCGCTCCTGTCTTTATTGGCACCCCGATTACGGGAAGGGTGGTGAAAGAAGCAATAACACCCGGCAGGTGAGCCGCCCCGCCGGCCCCCGCAATTATTGCCAGTAGCCCCCTCTCCGCAGCGCTGCGCGCGTATTCCGCGGTTTTGTCCGGAGCCCTGTGGGCAGAGGAAATAACCACCTCGCTGGGCACTCCCAGCTCATCGAGCACAGCGGCGGCCTCCCGCATAACCGGAAGGTCCGAATCGCTTCCCATCACTATCCCCACCAACACTTTTTTCATTTTCTTCCCTCCAAGCAGTTTTAATTGGATTTGCCAGCTATTATAAACAGTCTTAGCCGATTCATGCGGCAGCAAAATGAAAAAACCAGGCGTACAGGTTTACTCATAAGAGAGAAACCTGCCGCCTGGGCTTTTATCCCTGCCGGTGTAACACCTTCATCACAGAAGGAGCCTGTGCCGCTCGGACCTTGCCGCCTGCCGTACGCATACCTCCCGGCGGGCGCGGAACCCTGAGGCACACTTTCTCTGAACAATTGTATCATAACAATTGAGCCTCCGGGTGTCAATATATTGTTGTCATAAAACAAATATCTCTACCCTTATTGCGGCCTGCACGGTATAATTTAAAATATTAAATTATAATGATTGCCCTGCCGGCAATGGAGCGATGATCCATGAGACCTCAGAAATGGTATGTAATCCTGGGAGGCACAGATGGAATACAGCTATAAAAACAGACTGCAAATTCCTGACAAGGACTGTATAGGGGAATCGACGGAATACTGGCCGGAAAATCCGGAGCTAACCATACCCGTTGGCGATGCGCCCTTTAAAAAGGCCGCCGTAAGGGACCTGCCTCTGCACATAGTCATTACCAACATAGTTATGTCTGCCGGGCTACCCAAAAAAGAATTCCTCAGTGACGAGGAATTCGAGGAATACTTGGCAGGTTATGCCGGTGAAAATATACAGGATCCTGAAAAGAGGGAAAAATTCATAAAAAAACACACTAACAACGCCCTTTTCCTGGATGATGAAATAGTGGGGGATTTTGCCTACCAGTTCAGCGGCGGGGTGGACTTCAAAAATGCCAGAAAGTGCGGTTTCGGCATACTGAAAACCCAGTCCGGGGAGTTTTACATGTTCCAGACAACAATGGGAATTGACCTTCCCGCCCAGCTGGCTGCGTACCAGGCCCTTACATTCGGCAGCATAAGCGCAAAAGACCTCCACAGGGTCACCACAGCCGAAGGAAGGGAACGCCTGAAAATAACGCTGGGAAACGGGGTGTTTGCCGAAGTGCTGGAGGCCCTGGGAATATCCAATATGGTTTCAGATTGAGAATATATAATAGGCATGCTCCGGCCCATGAGCTATTTTACTCCCACTCAATGGTGGAGGGAGGCTTGGAGGTTATATCGTATACCACCCTGTTGATGCCCTTGACTTCGTTTACTATGCGGTTTGAAATCCTCTCCAGCACCTCGTGGGGTATGCGGGCCCAGTCGGCGGTCATTCCGTCGTGGCTCAGCACCGCCCTTACAGCAGCGGTATGCCAGTAAGTCCTCTCGTCACCCATCACCCCGACGCTCCTGAGGCCGGTCAAAACAGCGAAATACTGCCATATCTCCCTGCCGAGGCCGGCCCTTTCAATCTCGGTGGTTACTATGTGGTCGGCTTCCCGCAGCACGGCCAGCTTCTCCTCGGTAATTTCCCCAATGATGCGGACTGCCAGCCCCGGCCCCGGGAACGGCTGCCTCCAGACCACCTCTTCGGGCATACCCAACTCTTTGCCCAGAACCCTGACCTCATCTTTGAAAAGCCACCGCAGAGGTTCCACCAGGGCGAACTGCATTTTCTCAGGTAGCCCCCCCACGTTATGGTGGGACTTAATCACCGCTGCAGTTTTGGTGCCGCTTTCCACCACATCGGGGTAGAGGGTGCCCTGCACAAGATAGTCTATTTTACCCAGCCTGGCCGCCTCTTCCTCGAATACCCTTATAAATTCCTCGCCTATAATCTTCCTTTTCCTTTCCGGGTCAGTGACCCCGGCCAGCTTTCCAAGGAACCGGCGGGAGGCGTCTGCATAAACAAGCCTTATATTGAACTTCTCCCGGAAGGTCTCAACCACCTTTTCAGCCTCTCCCTTCCGGAGAAGACCGTGGTTAACAAACACACAGGTCAGCTTTTCTCCCACAGCCCGGTTTACCAGCACCGCCGCCACCGAGGAGTCCACCCCTCCGCTTAAGCCGCATAATACCTGGCCGTCTCCAACCCTTTCCCTTATCTCAGCCACTGAATGCCCTATGAAAGACTCCATGCTCCAGTTACCGGAGCAGCCGCATATCTGGTAGAGAAACTGCCTCAGCACATCCTGCCCCTTGGGTGTGTGCACCACCTCGGGGTGAAACTGCACCGCAAAAAGCTTTCTGCCATAGTGTGCCATAGCCGCAACCGGTGACAGCTCAGTGCGGGCTGTCACCGCAAATCCGGGGGGAGGGGAGTCAACCCTGTCACCGTGGCTCATCCAGCACTGCTCCCGGCTGTCGAGGCAGCAAAGCAGGTCGTCCCCTTCAATGACGGCAAGATCTGTTTTACCGTACTCCCTCAAATGGGCCCTGGCCACAATCCCGCCCAACTGCTGGGCCATAAGCTGCATTCCGTAACATATCCCCAGTATCGGTATTCCAAGGTCGTAAATTCCCGGGTCGCATGACGGGGCGCCGTCCTGGTACACGCTGGAAGGCCCGCCCGAAAACACTATTCCCCTGGGCTTTTTGGCGGCTATTTCTTCCAGCGCCGTGGTATAGGGGAGCATCTCGCAGAATACTTTGAGCTCCCTTATCCTCCTTGCGATCAGCTGGCTGTACTGGCCCCCGAAATCAAGCACAACAACCATTTCCTGTCTTATTTCACCCACTTGCTTTTACCTCCGGTCAACCGTTTGAATATATTTCCTTTTTCAAAACCCCTATATTTTTCAAATTCCTGTATTTCTCAGCATAGTCCAGACCGTACCCCACCACAAACTCGTCCGGTATGGTAAACCCGTTATAATCCGGGGTCACATCGGTTTTCCTGCGGCTGGGCTTGTCCAGCAGGGTGCAGATTTTAAGGCTGGCCGGCCTCCTGGTGCTCAGGTTTTCCAGAAGGTATTTCAGCGTCAGTCCGCTGTCCACAATGTCTTCCACCACAATGACATTCCTGCCCTCTATGTTCTGGTCCAGGTCCTTTATTATCTGTACCACGCCGGAAGATTCACTGGCTTTCCCGTAGCTTGACACGGCCATAAAATCGATATTCACAGGCACCGTGATATTCCTTACGAGGTCGGCCAGAAAAATAACCGCCCCTTTAAGTATGCCGATCACCAATATTCCCTGTCCCCGGTAGTCCTCGGAAATCCTTGCGGCCAGTTCTTTTACCTTGGCCGTTATCTCTTCTTCGGTCAGCAGTATTTCCCTCAAGTCGGAATGCAAGTCACACACCTCCGGTATTTATGAGTCGATCCGCGCCCGATCTTTGTTTACTATATAACATAATAAAAATTGAGCCATTATACAACAAAAAAATATATTGAGTCAGGGGACTGAGTCAGAGAACCGTCCCCTGACTCACTTCTGGGGCGGGCTTATTTTTATATTCTCATTGAAGTCCCAGAACCTGGTATCAACCACCAGCCCCTCTGCCCCTCCCGGCATGTATGCCTGCATGTATGCCCTCCTGATAAGCTTTTCATCAGGGTCCACCCAGACCCTGAATTTAAAATCTGTATATTTAAGCTCCAGGAACGGGTTTGCCACGTTGGGCCTCAATTCAAGCACCACTGCCTTTACCCCGTCCACCCTTTCAGTCCCTGTCTTTTTTATAATGGGCACATCTTTAAAATTTAAGAGCCCCAGGGGGTTGAACTCTGTTACAAACAGCTCGGACTGCGCAACCAGGTTACCTTTGAGTGTGAACCACCTGTCCGACCACGGGTCCTTCATATAGGTGCTGTCGTCAATCTGTATGAATTCCATCTGGGATTTCTGCATAGACCCTTTTATATGCACCCTGTTTGGCTTTACCCTTGCCCCCTCAACCAGTGTGATGGTTTCCCTGCCCCCCTGCTTTACCTCCACGCTGTAGCGGTAGCTGGAGCAATTCATGGTGTTGGCCAGGGACTTATCAAAAAGGTCCTTTTCAGACCCGGTGAAGCCGCTGAAGAATGACGCCACCCACCACAAAAATATAAGCAGCGCCACCGCCGCAACGGCGGCGGGCAAAAGGCGCCTGCGGTTCAACACGTACCACCGCGGCCACATCATCTTACAACACCCCCGTTCCCATATACCAAATATATACTTTAAGTGAATATTAATTATGTCATGGTAACTTATGTAATAGCCTCTTTTGCTTGTGACCCTTGCGGACAGGTGGCAAAAAAGGGTAAAATTAAACGTGACTTGACATTTTGCAGCTGACAAAAGTATCTTTCGGAGGGAAAATTATGGAGATTAAGGAGATGCAGAAAGAGGTCGACGCCTGGATAGGCCAGTTTGAGGAGGGATACTGGACCCCCCTGAGTATGATGGCCCGTCTGATAGAGGAAGTGGGGGAGCTGGCCAGAGAAATAAACCACCAGTTTGGAGAAAAGACCAAGAAGCCTGATGAGCCCATGGGCGATCTGGCCCTGGAGCTTGCCGACATTCTCTTTATAGTTATATGCTACGCCAATTCTCTTAATATAGACTTGGAGGACGCCTTCAAGAGGGTTATGGCAAAATACCGCTACCGTGACAGCAACCGCTGGAAATTGAGAAGTGAGAAGTGATAAGATGAGATGTAAGAGTTGGAGACCTCCAACATCTTACATCTCACATCTAATTACAGGAGGCAGTTAATCATGGCCACAATCATTCCGTTTAAAGGGCTCCGCTTCAATGATGAATATGTAAATAACCTTGCCGATGTGGTAACCCCCCCTTATGATGTTATAGACCAGGCAGCCCAGGACCGTTACTACCAAAAACACCCGTATAATATAATCCGCCTCGAGTACGGCAAGGCATACCCCGGTGACAGCGAAAACAACAGCCGCTACACCAGGGCCGCCGCCGACTTTCATATGTGGAAGGCCGAAAAGGTGCTTGTTCCGGAAAAAGATCCGGCGCTGTACCTGTACGAGCAAGAATTCACCGTAGACGGGGTAAAGAGGATCCGCACCGGCTTTATCTGCGCTGTAAAGCTTGAGCCGTACGAAAAGGGGATTGTTCTGCCCCACGAGGAAACAATGCCAAAGCACAAGGCCGACCGGCTTTCCCTTATGAGGGCCTGTAGGGCCAATTTCAGCCCTATATTCAGCCTTTACTCCGATCCGGAGTCAGCAGTAATCACGGCACTGAGAGAGGCTTCTCAAAGGCACCCGGATGCCTCCTTTACCGATGAAAACAGTGAAACGCACCGTCTCTGGGTTATCATGGACACAGCCGCCATAGGCCGGGTAAGGCAGCTGATGGCTGACAGGCGGATATTTATCGCCGATGGCCACCACCGCTACGAGACCGCCTTGAACCACCGCGCCGAGCGTGAAAAAGAAAAAGCCGGCCCGTCCCCCTCCGGTATCGATCCGGCCTATAATTACGTCATGATGACACTGGTGAATCTATACGACCCCGGACTGGTTGTGCTTCCCACCCACAGGCTGGTGAATAATGTGGGGGAAAGCGATATAGCCACCCTTCCGGCACGGATCCAGGACCACTTTTTGCTAGAAGAGTTTACTTCAGCTTCGGGGAAAGAAGATTTTAAAAAATTTCTGGCTGAACTGGCAAAGCGGGGCCAGGACCCTTCGGGCCGGAGCCTGCACAGGCACGTGTTCGGCATTTACCTCGGAGGAAGGCTTTATTTGGCCTCCCTAAGAAATGAAAACGATCTTGAAAGACTGATGCAGCAAGGCAAGTCGCCGGCCTGGCAGGGGCTGGATGTTTCCGTTCTGCACAGCCTTATACTTGAAAAGCACCTTGGTATTGACGAAGAGCTGAGGGCCCGGGGGGAACACATAACTTACACCCGGGAGGAGGAAGGAGCCCTTGCAGCTGTGGACAGGGGAGAGTACCAGGCCGCATTTTTCTTAAACCCCACCCTGGTGGAAGAGGTCACCAATGTCGCCGGCAACGGAGAAAAGATGCCGCAGAAAAGCACTTACTTTTATCCAAAGCTTATTACCGGGCTGGTCGTCAATAGCTTATAGGCACTACCACAGGGTCAGAATTCAGCAGTCAGCAGTCAGAAGATCCAGGCAAAGCCCTGCTTCACGGAATATAACATGAACTGTCCATTTGTGCTTTCACTATATAGAAAAAACTGCGCCAGCTCAACGCCCCGCAGTTTTTTTATTCTGGATTCTGTCTCCTGGATTCTGGATTCCTGCAGAATAATATAATCAGAATAAGTATTTTCAGGGCCGCCCCGCGGCCCTTATTCCTTCAACTTTTTCAGCCTGTCCTCCGGGCTTAAAATGTTGGTGATCCTGACTCCAAAGTTTTCGTTAACCACCACAACCTCACCCCTGGCCACCAGTGTGCCGTTGACCAGCACCTCCACCGGCTCGTCAACCAGTGAATCAAGCTCCACAATGGCTCCCGGCGTCAGGCTGAGAACCTCCTTGATAGGCCTCTTGGTGCGGCCCAGTACCACACTGACCTTTAGCGGCACATCCAGTAGAAGTTCCAGCTTCTTCTGTTCCAAGGGGTTAAGGCCGGGGAACGTGACACTCTGGGCCTCGGCCGGCGCGGTATTTGTATACTGGCTGCCGAAATCCATGCCCCCGGGCTGGCCCATGCCGGGCGCCGGGCGCTTGGCGTCCGGGGCGTGCTGTACATCCTGGACTGGCGGGGCGGCTGCCGGGTGGTCCTCCTGCCAGATATCCTCTGAAAGCCAGGGCTCTTCTTTTTCCACCGCCTCTGCCCCGGCATAAGGGGGTTGTTCCGCCTCCTCCCCCTCCGGCAGGGGTGTTCCCATAAGATTATGCCATAAAAGGGCAGCCTCCCGCTTTGCGGTATTTATACTCAAAACCTGCATTATTTCAGTATCCAGCAGGTCACCAATTTTCATTTCGAATGATACTATCACCACTGTTTCCCCGATGGGGAGCCTGAAATTGGCATTCTCTTCGCTGCTCCAGACGGTTGTGACGGGCGGCGAAATGTTAACCGTCTTCCCAAAAAGGGTGGCAAGGGACGTTGATGCGGTGCCTATCATCTGGTTCATGGCCTCGGATGCGGCGCTAATCTCAAGATCGCTGATTTCCTCGGTTTCCACCACCCCGTCTCCGCCCATCATAAGGTTGGACATTATCATGGCGTCCTTCAGCTTTATAACAAGAATGTTATAGCCGTCAAGACCGGCCTTGAATTCCACCTGAATGATAATGTAGGGCACCTGGAAGGCATCGAACATGTCCCTCTGGGAAACCAGCTTTACCTTTGGGCTTGTAATTTTGACTTTCTGACGCAGAAGCTCCGACAGTGTTGTGGCTGCCGACCCCATGGAAATGTTGCCTATTTCCCCCAGAGCGTCAATTTCTCCCTGGTCCAGAATGATTCCGGATTCGGCCTCAGCTGCAAACTCCTCCCGGGACGCCGCCAGTTCTTCCTGTGCCGGCTCCTCGGTTAAGTCGCCTGAAGAGGTCTTGAGCAGGGCATCTATCTCTTCCTGGCTAAGCATTTTGTTATCAGCCATTTTCCCTGTCCCCCTCTATCAGGGCCACCACCTGAACAGCCAGATTTCTATTCAATCTGCCGGCCTGAACTCCGAATTTTAATTCGTTTTCCACGTACAATTCAAGATCATGATCAATTTTTCTGGAAAGGGTCAAAACGTCGTTAACCTGCAGATTCAAAAAGTCCTGAACAGTAATATCGGTTTCACCCAGTATTACTTCCAGGTCTATGCCGGAAAAACCCAGCCAGTGCTTAATCCACCTTGCTTCCTCTTCTTTGGGGCCGCCGGTCTGCCTGATAAACTGCTGCCTCACCGACAGCCTGGACACCGCCGGCTCCAGAACGATATAGGGAATGCACAGATTCATCAGGCCCCTTGGCTCTTCCTCGATGGATACCGAGAATGTCAGAAGTGCCACCACTTCGTTTGGGGAATACAGCTGCTGCATTCTCGGGTTGGACTCAATTGATTCTATGGAGGGCTCAATTTCATAAAGGTCATGCCACGCCACAGCAAGGTTCTCCAGCACCCTCTGGTACAGCCTTTTAACAACTGTTTCCTCGATATCCGTCAGCTCCCTGGATTTGTCCGTGGCCGTTCCGGGGCCTCCGAACATCAGGTCGATAAGCGGAAATACCACCTGGCTGTTGGTCTCCATAATAGCCGCTCCCTCAAGGGGCCTGCACTGAAAAATGGTAAGAACTGTGGGACTGGGTATGGACCTCATGAATTCCTCGTAAATCATCTGTCCCACCGAAGCAACTTCTACATTTATGGCTGACCTCAGATAGCCCGAAAGAAAGCTGGAAAGGAGCCGGGCAAAGTTCTGGTGCAGCATTTCCAGACTTCGCAGGTGCTCCTTGGAAAATTTGTTGGGCCGCCTGAAATCATAAGGCTTGCTGGGTGTAGGAGCAGAGGTGTGTTTTATCTCTTCAACATCCAGTGTTCCCGTAGTAAGTGCTTCGAGAAGCGAGTCTATTTCGTTCTGCGATAATATTTCCTGCAACCACATGCACTCCTGAAGGTTTATTTGGAGAACCGCCGGCTTACTTTCTGGAAAGAACCCTTTCTATGGCCTGCAGCAGCCTGTCCTGCTGGAAGGGCTTGACAATAAAATCCTTTGCCCCTGCCTGGATAGCGTCCATAACCATGGACTGCTGCCCCATGGCGCTGCACATTATAATGCTGGCGGAAGAGTCCATGGACCTGATGGCTTTTACCGCATCAATCCCATCCATTTCCGGCATGGTTATATCCATGGTAACAAGATCGGGCCTGGTCTCGGAGTACATGTTGACGGCCATTTTGCCGTTCTCTGCTTCCCCAGCCACTTCATAACCGTTCTTTAGCAAAATGTTTTTAATCATCATTCTCATAAAAGCCGCGTCGTCAACTATCATGATACGTTTTCCCACACTATTACCCCCCAGACTTATTTGCTTGTCAGGACATAGAAAAACCGAGAGCGTCGAACAATTTTTCTATTGAGCCAGGCTCGGTGAGCATAAAGAAATGGCCGCTTATTTTAGCCTCCGCCTGTTCCTGGAACAACCTTGCTTCTATTACAAGGACCTTATCCTCCACCCTTCCGCTGGCCATCATAAGCGACGTCAAAACGGCGCCCAGCATATCGTAGGCGAACAGCGGCACGGATGATTTCATTTCCAGCGAAGTCAGGCCGTATATTGCGCTTACAAAAGATCCCGTCAGCACATTGCCCACTTCCATTACCGCCGACTGTCCTATTTCATCCAACTCTGCAGTTGTGCCCAACTCCTGGCCCATCAGCATGTCAACCAGCTTAAGGGTGCTTTCGGAATTAAAAACAAACATTACAATTCCCGGCACATCACCTGATATCCTGATACTGACGCAGGACACCAGCTCCTCCTGCCCCCCCACCAGTTCTATTGTTTTCTCAAAGGGCATAAATGTCGCCACCGGAACATTCATATTTATTCTTCTGTTGACCAGCTGTGCCAGCGACGTCAGGGCGTTGCCCATGCCTATGTTACTTATTTCCCGTAGAGCGTCCATGTGCGTTGAGGACAACTCCGGGTAATTAGACATTATCATCATCCTTTCTATATCTTCTTATCTTATCTTTTCTTCCTGTAAAAGCAAGGTGATATTTTCTCCATCCCCAGTTCCTGGTAGTTAAAAATCATTTCACTGCCGCCGATAAACAGAAAGCCGCCGGGATGCAGTGACTGTGAGAAACCCTTGTTGATCTTGTCCTGGGCCTCCCTTGTAAAATAAATTGTAACATTCCTGCAAACTATGAGATCGTATCCCTGCTGGTAACTGTCGGTTAAAAGGTCATGCCGGGTGTATGACACCATCTTTTTTATATTTTCGTTAATCAGGTAATAGCTGCCTGATGTCTTAAAATACTTTGCCAGCCTATCCCTGCTGACGTTTCTTACGGCGTCGGGGCTGTATTTGCCGGCCATTGCCATATCCAGTATGGTCCTGTCAATATCGGTGGCGTCAATCCTGTACTGTCTCCCGGGCGCCAGCTCGTCCAGCAGTATCGCCAGCGAGTAGGGTTCCGCCCCAATGGAGCAGGCGGCGCTCCATATTTTCAAAGCGCTGCGTGATTTGAACAACTCAAAAAATATCTTTTTTTCCAGCTCGGCCCACCTGTGAGGGTCTCTGAAAAACTCAGAAACATTTATGGTAAGGTGATCAAGAAATGTCTGGTAAGCCATCCGGTCACTGGCAAGAAAATGAAAAAGCTCTCCATAGTCCTTGATTCTTTGCCTCGCCAGCAGCCCGTCAAGCCGTCTCTTCAACTGGGTTTCCTTGTAGCTGTTAAGGTCCAGCCTGAAACTGACCAGCATCCTTCTCTTAAATTCGTCGAATTCCAATATCAAATCACCTTCAACTTATTGCCCAGAGTCCGGATTGTGACATGTCCCGTCTGGGTGTCCAGAATCATGGTTCGCCCGCGGTTCCCGCCCACTTCCTCGCATAAAACCGGTATCCCAAGCTTTTTCAGCACTTCCCTGGACTTTTCGGTGTTCCTTTGGCCTATGTTAAGCGTCATTTTATCATCCAGCCCGGAAAACATCTGCGCGCCTCCCACAAGTTTTGCCTGCATCCTGTTTACACTGGCGCCCATTGACTGCATTTCCTTTATTATCATAGGTATCCCCAGGTCTACAAACTTGGCCGGCTTGGTAACATTGCTGAACTGTGTGCTGTCCGGCAGCATCACGTGGAGCAATCCTCCCAGCCTTCTGACAGGATCATACAGGCTTACCCCGACACAGGAACCCAACCCCAGCGTAATCAGGCGGGTAGGTTCCCAGGCAATTTTGTAATCAGCTATCCCCACCTGTACTTCAGAATTTTCCCTTATCGCCGGTTCCATTCTTTGCCCCCTTAAAGAGAGTTACTTGCGGAGGTTATTGACAAGGCCCCACATCTCGTCGGCCATCCTGAGGGCCCTGGCGTTTAGCTGGTAATTCCTCTGGGACTCGACCACAGAGGTCATTTCTTCGGTTATGTCGACATTGGAGGATTCCAGGCTCTTTTGAATTATTTCACCGAACCCTTCCTGGCCCGGGACGCCTTCCTCCTCCTGCCCGGCCGCCCCGGTGGCGGCATACAGGTTGCTGCCTATAAATTCCAGACCATTGGGGTTTACAAAACTGCTAAGAGTTATTTCTGCCAGTTCAGTTATATTTCCACCGGCATCCCTGACCCTGACCTTTCCGTCCCTGCCCACCAGCAGCTCCTGGCTGCCTTCGGGCAGTATGATCTCCGGTTGGATCCTGTAGCCGTCTTCGGTCACCAGCGCCCTTTCGGCATCGATTTTGAAGATGCCGCACCTTGTGAAGGCCTGCCGCCCGTCCGGCAAATTTATTTTAAAGAATCCCTTCCCGCTTATGGCAAGGTCGGTCTCCCTTCCGGTCTCACGGACATCACCCTGTTCAAAATTTCTGACAGTCAGTATTTCCCGGGTTCCGGACCCGACATCGGGCCTGTCCGCCTGGGGCAGCACCGGCTTTCCGGACTCAGACAGCTTGGAATACAAAAGATCGGCGAAAGAAGTCCTCTGGCCTTTATACCCATCGGTATTTACACCTGACAGGTTGCCGGCGGCGGTGTCCATGCGGGCCTGCTGCGCATTTATGCCTGAAGCGCTGTTTTGAAGTGACCTAATCACGTTACTTCACTCTCCCAACGCTATTTATGGCTGATTCCAGAAGGTCGTCCTGGGCCTGCACCAGTTTCTGGCTGGCCTCGTAAGCTCTCATTATTTCTACCATGTTTACCACTTCACTGGTAACGTCCACATTGGATCTCTCAAGAAAACCCTGGGAAACACCCGGGTTGGCCGAAGCCGTTTCCTCCCCGGCCGGAGCGCTGAAATAGTTGTTTCCCTCTTTTATCATTTTGCTTTTATCCGGGAAGTCCACAATGGCCAGCCTGAACTCTTCATTCTCGGCTGTCCTGACAAGCCCGTCCGGATCAACTTTAAAACTGCCTCCGGCCACCATGACAGGGCCGTTCTCCCCAATTATCCTGTCGCCCCTTGAGTTGACCAGATAACCTTCTCCGTCCCGGTGGAGTTCTCCGTCCCTGGAGTAAAGAGTCCTTGTTTCCCCGCCTACCACGGCCTCAAAGGTAAAAAAGCCCTCCCCGGAAAGCGCCAGGTCTGTCTCCCTGCCGGTTTCCCGGATCATCCCCGCGACATAATCCGTAACCAGCCCGGAAATGGCAATCCCCTGGTTGGTAACACCCACCGGAGACCAGTTTCCGAACAGCCGCCCGGCCACATTCACCCGCACCTTTTCCTGAAGCATCATGTCAGGGAATGCCGCCTGCTGTACCCTGACCTGTTTAAAGCCGGTGGTGGAAACATTGGCCAGGTTGTTGGAAGTGGTGTCCATCCTTGTCTGCAATACCCCCATCCCAGAGGCTGCAGTAAAAATTCCCCTCAACATATTGTTGCCCCCCCGACTTTTTATCATTTTTTCGGGGACATTCCCTGAGGGGGTGTGTCCCCATTCCTCTGATGTGTGTCCCCATTCATCTAAACTTTTCGTATAAAATCTTCCTCAACTTTCCCACAGCCCGGCCGTGCAGCTGGCAGACCCTTGATTCCGAGACCTCCAGCACAAGGCCTATTTCTTTGAGTGTCAGCCCTTCCTGGTAGTATAAGGCCAGTACAAGCTGCTCTTTCTCCGGCAGGGATTTGACGGCCTCCGCCAGTATTATTTTACCTTCCTCCTCAGCCACCATTTCAAAGGGGTCAGGGCTGGCAGGGTCCTGGACCATTTGCCCCACCTTTATATCTCCGTCAGGTGTGCTTGCATTTTCATCCAAAGACATGGCAAAAGCGCGGTGATACTGGGATTCCAATTTTCTGAGCTCGCCTGCCGTTATTCCCATTTCCGCGGCCAGTTTTTCCTCGGTGCAGCCGCCCTCGCTTTCAAGCCTGTCTTTTACCGACCTTAGCTCCTGAAGTTTCTGCCAGGTGCTGCGGGGCATCCAGTTGGCCTTGCGTATTTCGTCTATCATTGATCCCCTGATGCGGCGGTAAGCGTAGGCCTCAAATTCGATGCCCATGTCCGGGTCGAATTTCTGCACTGCCTCCAGCAGTCCAAAAACTCCGCAGCTTTCCAGGTCCTCCTGGGTCATGAAAGAGGGAAGCCGGATGGCCAGCCTTCCCGCCAGGTGCTTTATCATCCAGAGATAGCGCATTATCAGCTGGTTTCTTATGATTTCGCTCTTGGTCCGCTTGTACTCTTTCCAGATGTCGTCAACGGCCATGGCCATCTTTGTATCAGCCCCTTCGGCTGTTCTCCGCTTCAGTTAACCAAAAAGCCTCGCCAGCCTCCTGATAAATCCCCCGGCGCCGGCGCCGGGCAGGGACCCCTCGGCCTGCTGCCCTGTAATAAGGTATCTGGCAATCATCGATATACTCTGGGACGGAGGGCTGTTGGGGTAAAACATGCTGAAAGGCTCCTGGTTCTTTACCGCCTGGCTTACCCCCCGGTCCTCCACAATCCAGCCAATGCTGTTCACCCTTATCTGCAGAAACTGATTGACCACGTTTTCCATCCTCTGGGCGGTTCTCCTGGCTTCCCTCTCGTCACCGGCCCGGTTTATAACCAGCATTACCTCCGAGTGCACCTTGAACATCGCCAACACCTTGATAAGGCTGTAAGCGTCAGTCAGAGACGTGGGCTCCGGGGTAATCACCACAATAACCTCGCTGGCGGCGGCCACAAACCCAAGCACGTTTTTTGAGATCCCTGCCCCGGTGTCGATAATCAAAAAGTCGGCTTCCCTGTCAAAATAGGACAGTGATTCAATAAGCTGCTGGCGCCTGGAGCTGTCCAGATTGGCCAGCTCCATGAAGCCTGATCCTCCCGATACAAGCTTTACCCCGCACGGGCCCGGAATGATTATATCCTCGATCTCTTTATCGCCGTATAAACAGTCAAATAATGTATTGGGCGGAGTAATGCCCATCAGGACCTCGGCGTTGGCCAGCCCGAGGTCGGCATCAAAGATGACAACCCTCTGCCCCATGCTGGCCAGGGTAATGGCGAGGTTGACCACCAGACTGGTTTTCCCCACTCCGCCCTTTCCGCTGGATACAGCGATAACCCTGGCTCCGCCGCAATTTTTATCCTTACTGTTATCAGGCGTGAATATACTTTGTTGATCCGGGGCCTTAATTATTTTAGACACGGATCTGGAGGCCTTGTTCCACATACCGGTCAACTCCTCCCAGCAAAAGGCCGGCCAGTTTTTTGGGATTGACGGCCGATATGTCATCGGGCACGTTCTGCCCGTACGACACAAACGCCACCGGAACTCCCATCCTTAATACAACGTTAAGTATTGATCCGCAGGTATCGGTTTCATCAAGCCTGGTAAAAACCAGCTTTGAATATCCGACTTTCCGGAAGTCTGCTGCAATTCTCAATAAATCAGCGCTCTTCGTGGTGGAACTCAGCACCAGAAATATTTCCTGAAGACCTCCCAGTGACTGCAGCATGTTGCTCAGCCTAAGCATCATCCCTGTATTCCTGGAGTTGACTCCCATGGTATCCACAAATATCATGTCTTTGTCATTATGCCTGTTCACGGCGCCTATCAGTTCATCGGCGCTGCCGGCCCGCTCAACGGGGGCGCCCGCTAGGTTTCCGTAATACTTCAGCAGTTCGTAGTGGCCCGGCCTGTGGCCGTTTTCAAATGACGATACTATAGCCACCTTTTTGTCCTGGTAAATTTTAAAATGAGTGGCCAGTTTGGCCAGTGTCAGGGTCTTGCCGACACCGGCGGGCCCCACAAAAGTACATATTTTATTCGGCTGGGAATTCCTGTAGGCAGGCTCAAGCAATTTTGCAATCCTGTTTTTGAGAAAAGCCAGGTATGATTCGAAAGCTTCAAATCTGTCCAACCTGTCTAAACTGCCATATATATCCTCCGGCCGGTCCATGGCCCCCCTGATGCCGCTAATAAGGTTTTCAGCTATGCTTTCTTGTATTTCGAGGCTGGTAAGTATTTTTTTCCAATGCTGATCTATTTCTCTGTTAATCAGACAATTACCTTCATTTTTCAATATCATGTCGAAAGGAACTTCAACATTTCCGCCCTGGGAAGAAACTCCGCCCCTGTGCAGACTGCCGGGTCCATGCCTGGTTTCCCCGGGAAACCCCCTTCTCAGTCCCCGGGAGTCGAACTCCCTGAGCATTTGTAAAAGTTTGCCGGCGCTCTGGCTGCTGTCGTCTATTAATCTCTTTTGATTGGTAAATATTGTCTTTTTGTTATCGTCCAGAGCGGCAGTGACTTCAATCATCCTGGGAGAAAAAAAGTCAAAAAGGCTCTTGCGCGGCAACCTGTAGTTGCTGATTATTACGGCATCGGGCCCCAGTTCCTCCCTGATAAGCTTCAGCGCCTCATGCATATCTTTTACGATGTATTTTTTTATTTTCAACTAAGGACCACCGTCCCCACCACCTCCACCTCGACGCTGGCGGAGATTTCGTTCAGGGATAGTATTGCTATTCCCGGAATGTACCTCTCGGTAAAACGCCTCAAAGGAAGCCTGACCCTGGGCGAGCACAGCACTACAGGCGTAAGACCCCTCATGGCAACCTTGTCCGTGGTCTCCCTTATGGCCTCCAGCAGCTGCCTGGCAAGCCCGGGCTCCATGACCGGGTATGACCCCAGCTGCGTTGGCTGCACGGAGTCGGACACAGTCTGCTCAACCTTCGGGTGAAGTGTTATGACCTCCAGCTTGTTTTCCCTGTTGACGAATTGCCTGGATATTGTCCTGGAGATGGACTGCCTTACGTGTTCAGTAATAAAATCGATATCCCTGTTCATTCGAACCGCGTCGGCAACGGACTCCAGTATGGTTGCCAGATCCCTGACCGACACCTTTTCACGCAGCAAATTCTGCAGCACCTTTTGTATATCCCCGAGTGAAATAACATCCGGTGACAGGTCGTCAAGAACAGCCGGATCTTTTTCCTTCACAACCTCCAGCAGATCTTTGACTTCCTGCCGGCCTAACAGCTCGTGGGCGTTATTTTTGATGAACTCAGTAAGATGGGTAACCAGTACTGTTGAGCAGTCAACCACGGTATATCCCAAAAGCTCCGCCCGGTCTTTTTCGGACGGGCTGATCCACATCGCCGAAAGTCCGAAAGTGGGTTCCCTTGTGGGTATTCCGTCAATGCTGGCATCCCCGCCGGCAGGGTCCATGGCCAGATAGTAGCCTGGCATGAGTTCGCCCGATGCGCACTCTTCCCCCTTCAGCTTAAAAACATACCCGTTGGCTGAGAGCTGCAGGTTGTCCCTAATTCTGATGGGCCGCACGTAAATACCCAGTTCGGCGGCACACTGCCTCCTTACCGCAGAAAGCCTGCCCAACAGGTCACCCCCCTGGCTTTCATCGGTCAGGGGGATAAGATTATATCCTATTTCTATCTGCAGGGGGTCAATATGGAAGTATGTGGTTACGCTTTCCGGCTCTTTTTTCTTCTGCGTTATTTCAATGGCGGAAGCCGCCTTTATTTCCTCTTCCTTTTTGATATTGTTCCAGGTCAGCCTGTAGGCCAGGTAACCCGCCCCGGCCGCCATGGTCAGAAAAAGTATATTGGGCATAGCCGGGATCAGCCCCAGCACAAATAAAATCCCGGCCACCAGGAAGATAATCTTGGGGAATCTTGAAAACTGACCGGCAATATCGGTGCCGAAACTGCTTTCCGAGGTGGCCCTGGTGACCAGAATGCCCGCCGACGTGGAAATCAGCAGCGCGGGTATCTGGGCCACCAGTCCGTCTCCTATGGTAAGTATGGTATATACCTGAAGGGCTTCGGTGGCCGGCATGTCCATCTGCAGGACACCGATAAGGATGCCCCCGACAATATTAATCATGGTTATCAGTATACCGGCTATGGCGTCTCCCCGCACAAACTTGCTGGCGCCGTCCATGGCCCCGAAAAAATCCGCCTCACGCTGGAGTTTTTTCCTTCTTTCCCGCGCCTCGGACTCGCTTATAAGCCCGGAGTTAAAATCGGCGTCTATGCTCATCTGTTTTCCCGGCATGGCGTCCAGGGTGAACCTTGCCGCCACCTCGGCCACCCTGCCCGAGCCGCTGGTTATAACCACAAATTGTATCAGTGTTATGATTATAAATACAATAAAGCCGACAAGAAAATTGTCTCCCACCACAAATGTGCCGAATGCCTCGATCACCTCTCCGGCTTCGGCCTGCCCCAGTATCAGCCTGGTGGAGGAAATATTGAGCGCCAGTCGGTAAAGGGTGGTCACCAGTAAAAGAGCCGGAAAAACAGAAAACTGAAGGGGCTCGGTGGTAAACATGGTAATAAGTAAAATGACCAGCCCCAGGCTTATGCTCAATGCCAGAAATATATCCAGCATGGCCGGAGGAAGCGGTATAATGATCATCAGA